>NZ_JAIFKB010000002.1:0-541295 GCF_019641445.1 Rhodococcus sp. DMU2021 | reverse complement strand
AACACGGTCGTCGCCGGGTCCAGGTCGGCCAGTGCCGCGGTCAGATCGGCGGGGTCGACGTTGGAGACGAACCGCGTCGCCGGCCCGTCGTGGAAGCGCCGCAGTGCGCGGGTGACCATTGCCGGGCCGAGATCGGAGCCGCCGATGCCGATGTTGACCACCGTGGTGATCTGCTGCCCGGTGGCGCCGCGCCAGTCGCCGCTGCGGAGGCGGTCGGTGAACTCGCCCATCCGGTCGAGCACGGTGTGGACATCGGCGACGACATCGACCCCGTCGACGATCAACTGCGCATCGCGGGGCAGACGCAGGGCGGTGTGCAGCACCGCCCGATCCTCGGTGACGTTGATGTGCGCACCCGAGAGCATCGCCTCCCGAGCCGCGGCGATCCCCGCGGTGTCGGCGAGCTCGAGCAGGGCCTGCACGACCGGGGTGTCGAGGCGTTGTTTGCTGAAATCGATCACCAGATCCCCGGCAGGGACCGTCAACGCCGAGACCCTGTCGGGTTCGGTGGTGAACAACTGCCGCAGCGACACCGATTCGAGCCGGTCGCGATGGTCTTCCAGAGCTTTCCACGGTGCCGTTGCGGTTACGTCGCTCATGTCGTCGACAGTAGTGCGCCCCGACACGGTGCGCCCGGTGTGCAACTGGGCCCCGGTGTGTGACGAAGGGATCCCTCGGTTTCCCACAGCGAGCGACCGCGACGCGCATGATGGGGCATATGGATGCTGCAGAACTGATTCGGTCCGTCCCCACCGACCTGTTCCTCGGCGGTGAGTGGGTGGCGGCCGAGAACGGAACCACCTTCGGAGTCCACGATCCCGCGACCGGTGACGAACTCACCCGTGTCGCCGATGCCGCGCCCGGTGATGCCTTGCGGGCCCTCGACGCGGCCGTCGCGGCCGGTCCGGAATGGGCTGCGACCCCGCCGCGAGAACGCGCCGAACTGTTGCGGACGGTGTGGCGGAAGATCACCGAACGCGCCGACGACTTCGCGCTGCTCATGACACTCGAGATGGGTAAGGCACTACCGGAGAGCCGATCGGAGGTGACCTACGGCGCCGAATTTCTGCGATGGTTCTCCGAGGAGGCGGTCCGCATCGCCGGTCGCTACACGCCCGCCCCTGCCGGCACCGGTCGCGTTCTCGTGACGAAACAACCCGTCGGTCCCTGCCTGGCCATCACACCGTGGAACTTCCCGCTCGCGATGGGAACCCGCAAGATCGCTCCCGCCCTCGCGGCGGGATGCACGATCATCGTCAAGCCCGCGTCCGAGACGCCCCTCACGATCCAGCTGCTCGCGCAGCTCTTCGACGAGGCAGGACTACCCAAGGGTGTCCTGTCGGTGCTCCCGTCTTCACATGCCGGTGAGGTCACCGGGCCGCTCCTCGAGGATCCCCGGCTGCGCAAGCTCACCTTCACCGGCTCCACCGAGGTCGGGCGCATGCTCGCCGAGAAGGCCGGTCGTTCGCTGCTGCGCACCTCGCTCGAGCTCGGAGGCAACGCGCCGTTCGTCGTCTTCGAGGACGCCGACCTCGACGCCGCGGTCGAGGGCGCGGTGGCAGCCAAGCTGCGCAACGGGGGAGAGGCCTGCACGGCCGCGAACCGCTTCCACGTCCACAACTCGGTGCGCGACGCCTTCGTCGCCAAGCTCACCGAACGCATGGCGTCGTACAAGCTCGGGCCGGGAACGGACCCCGACGCGACGCTGGGCCCCCTGGTCAACGAGAACCAGAAGAAGACCGTGATCGAACTCGTGCAGGACGCGGTGTCGGCGGGTGCCTCGGTGCGCCTGGGCGGTGAACCCGCGGACGGACCGGGATGGTTCTACCCGGCCACCGTGCTCGACGACGTGCCGAAGCAGGCCCGCATCCTGCAGGAAGAGGTCTTCGGGCCGGTCGCGGCCGTCACCGGCTTCGACACCGAGGAGGAAGCCCTCGCAGCGGCGAACGATACCCGCTACGGGCTCGCTGCCTACATCTTCACGCGCGACCTCGACCGGGCCCTGCGCGTGTCGCATGCGCTCGAAACGGGCATCGTCGGTGTGAACCGCGGTGTCGTCTCGGATGTCGCGGCCCCCTTCGGAGGAATCAAGGATTCCGGGCTGGGACGCGAGGGCGGTACCGAAGGCATCGAGGAATTCCTCGAAACCAAGTACATCGCCCTGCAGTAGGGAACTCGGCGATGGTCGGGACGGCCTCGCCGTCAGTGACGCGGACGGCCTCGCCGTCAGTGACGCGGACGGCCACGCCGTTAGTGGCCCAGGCGGCCACGCCCGAGGCGGAGCAGCAGCATCGCCAGGGTGTGGCCTTCCTGGCCCAACTCGCTGAACCGCTCGAGGACCTTCATCTCGCGGCTGTGCACGAGACGGGTACCGCCGGACGCCATGCGGGTACGCCCGATCATGCGGGAGACCTCGGTGCGGCGCTTGACCGCGGCCAGGATCTCGGCGTCGAGACGATCGATCTCCTTGCGGAGCTCCTCGATCTCGGCCTCGGTGGGCACTGCGGTGTCGTCGGTCGCGGCCGGTGTTCCGGCGTTCGCCTGGTCCGGCTCGCCGGAAAGGGAAGAATCGATGTGCGTGCTCATGTCGTCTCCTCGCATCTGCTCTGAAGGATCGCCCGTATGGGAGCGGCTGTTACCGGTATCGGGTCGGGCCGGCAGTCGGGAATCGACAGCGACAACCGGAACTCGATCCGAGCCTGCAAAGGACAGAAGACATGGTCTCCAGTTTGCCACTCACCATGTAGGCCCTGCCACTCGGCTTGATCGACTGTGTGGTCCGGATCCGTTGTCCGAACGGTCCGGTAGTTTGGTGAAACGATGAACACTCCCGTCGCGCTCGCAAACTCCCGCCCCGGATCCGATGCTCTTCTCGAAGGGCTCAATCCGCAGCAGCGGGAAGCGGTCACGCACGAAGGAGCCCCGCTGCTGATCGTCGCGGGCGCGGGCTCCGGCAAGACTGCGGTGCTCACGCGTCGCATCGCCTATCTGCTGGCCGAGCGCGGCGTCGTCCCTGGTCAGGTGCTCGCCATCACGTTCACCAACAAGGCCGCCGCCGAGATGCGCGAGCGGGTGGCGGCTCTGGTGGGGCCGCGCGCGAATGCGATGTGGGTCTCGACCTTCCACTCGAGCTGCGTCCGGATCCTGCGCGCGCAGGCGGGTCTGCTGCAGGGCATGAATTCGAATTTCACGATCTACGACGCCGACGATTCCCGTCGTCTGCTCACGATGATCGCGAAGGATCTCGAACTCGACAGCAAGAAGTACTCCGCCCGGCTGCTGTCCACACAGATCTCGAACCTGAAGAACGAATTGATCGGGCCGGAAGAAGCCGCCCACGAGGCGGAGACCGATTCGGCGGCCACCGAACTCACCCGCGTCGTCGCTCGGGTCTACGCGCACTACCAGCAGCGCCTGCGCACGGCGAACGCCTTCGACTTCGACGACCTCATCGGCGAGACGGTGGCGCTGCTGCAGGCGCATCCGCAGGTCGCCGAGTACTACCGGCGCCGGTTCCGTCACGTCCTGGTCGACGAGTACCAGGACACCAACCACGCGCAGTACGTGCTGGTGCGCACCCTCGTGGGCGATCCGGAGGAGGAATCCGCCGTCCCCCCGAGCGAACTGTGCGTGGTGGGCGACGCCGACCAGTCGATCTACGCCTTCCGCGGCGCCACGATCCGCAACATCGAGGAGTTCGAGCGCGACTATCCGCAGGCGCGCACGATCCTGCTCGAACAGAATTACCGCTCCACCCAGAACATCTTGTCGGCGGCCAATTCCGTCATCTCCAAGAACACGGGTCGCCGCGAGAAGCGGCTGTGGACCGATTCGGGTGAGGGCGAACTCATCACCGGCTACGTCGCCGACAACGAGCACGACGAGGCGCGGTTCGTCGCCGCCGAGATCGACCGGCTCGTCGACGGCGGCGACACCACCTACTCCGACATCGCGGTGTTCTACCGCACCAACAATGCCTCCCGCGCGTTCGAGGACGTCTTCATCCGGCACGGTGTGCCCTACAAGGTCGTCGGTGGTGTGCGGTTCTACGAGCGCAAGGAGGTGCGCGACGTCGTTGCGTACCTGAAGGTGCTCGACAACCCCGACGACACGGTGAGCCTGCGCCGCATCCTCAACACCCCTCGCCGCGGTATCGGCGATCGTGCCGAGGCGTGCGTGGCGGTGCACGCCGAGCGGCTCGGTGTGAGCTTCGGGCAGGCCCTCGCCGACGCCGCGGCCGGCAAGGTCGCGCTGCTGAACACGCGGGCGCAGAAGGCGATCGCCGGTTTCGTCGAGATGATGGACGGCCTGCGGGCGATGCTCGTCGCGAGCGACGCCGACGGCAACGACATGGTGGACATCGGCGACGTCGTCGAGGCGATCCTCGATCGCACCGGATACAGCGCCGAGTTGTCGGCGAGCGACGACCCGCAGGACGGCGCCCGTCTCGACAACCTCCACGAACTCGTCAGCGTGGCAAGGGAATTCAGTGCCGACGTCCGTAACGCGGCCGGGATCGTCGACGACGAACGTGAAGAGGGGGATCCCGAACCAGGATCGCTCGCGGCGTTCCTCGAGAAGGTCTCGCTCGTCGCCGACGCCGACCAGATCCCGGAGAACGAGGCCGGTGTGGTCACGCTGATGACGTTGCACACCGCGAAGGGCCTCGAGTTCCCGGTTGTGTTCGTCACCGGTTGGGAGGACGGCCAGTTCCCGCACATGCGTGCCCTCGGCGATCCGGCCGAGCTGTCCGAGGAACGGCGACTCGCGTATGTCGGCATCACGCGCGCCCGGCGTCGTCTCTATCTCACGCGGGCCGTGTTGCGTTCGTCCTGGGGGCAGCCGCTCACCAATCCGGAATCTCGTTTCCTGCAAGAGATTCCGCAGCACCTCATCGACTGGCGACGCCTCGAGCCCACGCCCGCCCGTGGTCAGGCGATCGGCTCGGGCACTGGTTCACGGTTCGGTGCGGGCGAGCGGCGCGGATCCTCGGGAACACCGAGTTTCGGTGCGGCGCGCGGACGCAACAACCACTTGGTGCTCGACGTCGGCGACCGCGTCAGCCATGACAAGTACGGTCTCGGAACGGTTCTCGAAACTCGGGGCTCGGGCCCCACGGCCACCGTCGTGATCGACTTCGGCAGTGCCGGCAAGGTGCGGTTGATGCTCGTCGGCGGTGTGCCGATGATCAAACTGTGATGCCCTGAAAGCCTGTGTCAGGCGCGGATTCGCACGAAAGAGCGGGTCCGCACCGAAGCGGGAAAGAGGGCGGAACGGGACGCACGCCGAACGTACGGCGGCGAGGTCGGTCAGTCGCGCTGGATGCCGAGGGCGATACCCCGGGTGGCGAGCCACGGGACGGGATCGATCTTGTCGACGCCGTTGAGGTGCACCTCGAAGTGCAGGTGCGGGCCGGTGGAGAAGCCGCGGTTGCCCATGGTGGCGATCTGGTCGCCGGCCATGACGTGTTGACCCACGGTCACCAGGGACTGGTCGATGTGCCCGTACACGGTGATGGTGCCGTCGGCGTGGAGGAGGCGGACCCACATGCCGAAGCCGGAAGCCGGGCCGGAATCGATGACCTCACCGTCGGCGACCGCGAGGATCGGGGTGCCGATGGGGCCTGCGATGTCGACGCCGGCGTGGAGGGTGCCCCAGCGTGCGCCGAAGTTCGAGGTGAACGACCCCGCGGCGGGGAGGACGAACAGCGGGCGACGGGCCGCGGCCTCGCGCGCAGCGCGTTCCTCGCTGAATCGCTGGCCCTTGGCCAGGAGATTCGAGAACTGCGACAGGTCGTTCGGGTCGGCGATGTTGAGCACCTGCGGGGCCTGCGACGGCTCGGCGTCGGCGCTCGGCGCGAACTGTGCGGCCTGCGGCACTGCGGTGGCCGTGATGATCGAGGAATCGGCTTCGCCGGCGGCGAGAGCGACCTCGGAGTGCTCGGTGTTCTGTCCCGGACCACCATTGGCTGCGGCCTGGCCCGCGGCGACCACGGCGCCTGCGGCGACCGCGAAGACTGCGGCGCGGCCCTTGAGGGCAGTGGGGGGAGTGGGAAGTCGATGGGCTCCACCGCGGGATGCGGGAGCGGTGACGTCGGTGCTCTCGTCGCGACGATCCTGCGCGAAGCGGTCGTCGCGGACGGCATGGCCGAAGGAGTCGGAGTAGTAGGTGGGCTCGGAACCGGGGCCGGTGTTACGGAAGTCCATCGTGGCGGCTTCCCAGGCATTCCAGTCTTCGGGTGCCGATTCGGGGCGGCGGGTTCGGCTCTCGGCACTCGGGTTACCAGAGCGCATCGCCATCCTCCGTTCGTGACCTCATCGTTACTTCGACCAGGCGACGGTAACGAAGTGATCGCGGGGGTGGCAAGCCGTAGTTCGTCCGGCGGACGTTATGTGAGTGGCATCACAGTGCAAACCGGGGCAAATTGGGACATGCCCCAGCGTCCGGAGTTCCAAACACTGTTTTCCGATACGTCACGAGTCTGTTGCATCGCGGCAGCGTGGGATCCGGTGTCGGGGAGCGAGTGGGTACCTGTCATTCTGAACCGAGTGCTCCGCTCGAACGTGGCGCCCGCCACGTCCCGGGAGGGGAACTGCGAAGTCGTTCCCGGACCTACGCGCGCGTGACCTGTGCCACATGGGACTGCCGCGCGTGATCCGCGGCCCGGCCGAGAAACTAGAGTCCGAAACGACCCGCTCGATACCCCGGAGCGGGCGTGAACGCAGACGAGACGGTGAGCAGATGGATCTCTTCGAATATCAGGCGAAGGAACTCTTCGCCAAGCATGACGTGCCGACGTCGGCCGGCCGTGTTACCGACACTGTCGCCGGTGCCCGCGAGATCGCGGAGGAAATCGGCAAGCCGGTCATGGTCAAGGCCCAGGTCAAGGTCGGCGGCCGCGGCAAGGCCGGTGGCGTGAAGTACGCCGCCACCGCAGACGACGCGCAGACCCACGCCGAGAACATCCTCGGGCTCGACATCAAGGGTCACATCGTCAAGAAGCTCCTGGTCGCCGAGGCCAGCGACATCGCGGAGGAGTACTACATCTCCTTCCTGCTCGACCGCACCAACCGCACCTACCTGGCGATGTGCTCGGTCGAGGGCGGCATGGAGATCGAAGAGGTCGCCGCCACCAAGCCGGAGCGCCTCGCCAAGGTCCCCGTCGACGCCGTCAAGGGTGTCGACCTCGCGTTCGCGCGCGAGATCGCCGAGAAGGGCCACCTGCCCGCCGAGGTCCTCGACGCCGCAGCCGTGACCATCCAGAAGCTGTGGGAGGTCTTCGTCAAGGAAGACGCTCTTCTCGTGGAGGTCAACCCCCTCGTCCGTACCCCGGACGACCAGATCCTCGCCCTCGACGGCAAGGTCACCCTGGATGCCAACGCCGACTTCCGTCAGCCCGGCCACGCCGAGTTCGAGGACAAGGACGCCACGGATCCCCTCGAGCTCAAGGCCAAGGAGAACGACCTCAACTACGTCAAGCTCGACGGCGAGGTCGGAATCATCGGTAACGGCGCCGGCCTGGTCATGTCGACCCTCGACGTCGTCGCCTACGCAGGCGAGAAGCACGGCGGCGTCAAGCCCGCCAACTTCCTCGACATCGGTGGCGGCGCCTCTGCGGCCGTCATGGCTGCCGGTCTCGACGTCATCCTGAACGACGCTCAGGTCAAGAGCGTGTTCGTCAACGTCTTCGGTGGCATCACCGCGTGCGACGCGGTCGCGAACGGCATCGTCAAGGCCCTCGAGATCCTCGGCGACGAGGCCAACAAGCCGCTGGTCGTCCGCCTCGACGGCAACAACGTCGACGAAGGTCGCCGCATCCTCGCCGAGGCCAACCACCCGCTGGTCACGGTCGTCGCCACCATGGACGAGGCTGCCGACAAGGCGGCCGAACTCGCCTTCGCAGCGAAGTAAAGGGACACACAGAACAATGGCAATCTTCCTTACCAAGGATTCCAAGGTCATCGTCCAGGGCATCACCGGCGGCGAGGGCACCAAGCACACCGCGCTCATGCTCAAGGCCGGCACCCAGGTCGTCGGCGGCGTGAACGCCCGCAAGGCCGGCACGACGGTCTCGCACACCGACAAGGACGGCAACCCGGTCGAGCTCCCCGTCTTCGGCTCCGTCGCCGAGGCCATGAAGGAGACCGGCGCCGATGTCTCGATCGCGTTCGTTCCCCCGGCCTTCTCGAAGGACGCCATCGTCGAGGCCATCGACGCGGAGATCCCGCTGCTCGTGGTCATCACCGAGGGCATCCCGGTGCAGGACTCCGCCTACGCTTGGGCGTACAACGTCCAGAAGGGCAACAAGACCCGCATCATCGGCCCCAACTGCCCCGGCATCATCACCCCGGGTGAGGCGCTCGTCGGCATCACCCCGGCGAACATCGCCGGCAAGGGTCCGGTCGGCCTCGTCTCGAAGTCGGGCACCCTGACCTACCAGATGATGTTCGAGCTGCGCGAGTACGGCTTCTCGACCGCCATCGGCATCGGCGGCGACCCGGTCATCGGCACCACCCACATCGATGCCATCGAGGCGTTCGAGAAGGACCCGGAGACCAAGGTCATCGTCATGATCGGCGAGATCGGCGGCGACGCCGAGGAGCGCGCGGCCGATTACATCAAGGCCAACGTGACCAAGCCCGTCGTCGGCTACGTCGCAGGCTTCACCGCTCCCGAGGGCAAGACCATGGGCCACGCCGGCGCCATCGTCTCGGGCTCCTCGGGCACCGCTCAGGCCAAGAAGGACGCTCTCGAGGCGGCTGGCGTGAAGGTCGGCAAGACGCCGTCCGAGACCGCTGCGCTCGCTCGCGAGATCCTGCAGTCGCTCTGACAGCAGCGTCGCCTTCCGTGCGCGCCTTCCGGTGGCGTTCCGCCATCGGGAGGCGCGCACGCGCCGTTTCAGGAGTCGATCCAGTCGACTCCCGCGGGTTCGAGTTCGCCCGCCCCGGACGTCAGTGACGCCACCCAGCCCTCCAGTTCGCTCCGCTCGCGCCCCGCGACGGTGAGGACCACCCGGTCCGCATAGGCCGCGTCGAGCACTGCGACCCCGCGGCCGCGCAGTTCCGCCTCCACGCGACCCGCTTCGCCGTGATCGATCGCGAGGGTGAACTTCTCCTGCTGCCTGCGCTCGACGAGGGGCGCCTCGTCCAAGGCCGTCGCGACCGCACCCGAGTACGCGCGCACCAGCCCGCCCGCGCCGAGCTTGATCCCTCCGAACCATCGGGTTACCACCACCGCGACGTTCACCAGATCCCGGTGGTGCAGGACCTGCAGCATCGGGATGCCGGCCGTGCCGCCCGGCTCCCCGTCGTCGCTCGACCGCTCGGCACGCGCCGACGGGTCGTCACCCACCACGAACGCCCAGCAGTGATGTCGGGCATCGGGATACAGTCGGCGTTGTTCGTCGACGAAGGCGAGCGCGGCGTCGGCCGTGTCGACACGACGAACCGCGGCGAGGAAACGCGAGTGCTTCACCTCCGTCTCGACCACGACGTCGGGGCCCGGGGCGAGAGTGTGCGGCATGGACCCCATTCTCTCGGGTAGTCCCTAGGCTGTTGACTGCAGGACGAGTGACCGACACACACCGATCGACGGCAGGAGAATCGATGACATTCCCCGCAGGCGCATCCGCCCAGAGCAAGGTGGTGCCGTTGTTGCTGCCACTCGCGGTGGCCGTGCTCGGTGCCGTGAACTTCCTCCTCGGCCTCACGCCCTTCGTGAACATCACCTTCGGCTCGCAGGTGGCGCTCACGTCCTTCGATTTCGGCTTCGCCGTCGTGCCGCTGGCCTTCCTGCTCTTCGGCGGTGTGAGCGCGGCGCTGTCGCTGCTCCCCGGCCAGGACCTGCGTGCGGTGGCCGTCGCGGCGTCGGGCGTCGGTTTCGTGACATCCCTGTTCCAGCTCTTCCATCTGCCCGAGGACACCGGGATCGCGTGGGGCGGCGTGACGATCCTCGTCCTCGGTTTCCTGCAGTTCGCGCTGGCGCTCGTCGCATTGCTGTTCGGCCTCGGCATCCTCGTGTCCGGCCGGTCGGGTGAGCGGAGTTCCTTCGGGTCGCCGCAGAGCGCCGGGCAGTACCAGGGATTCGGGACCGGTGCGGGAACAGGTCAGCCCCAGGGCTCCGGTTCGCCGCAGATTTACGGTCCGCAGGGATACGGCCAGCCCTACGGCTCGCAGCAGGGAGCCGTCGGGCCGTCCCAGTTCGGTGCGCCGCATCCCGGACACCAGGCGTATCCCGGACAGCAGACGTCGGGGGAGTACTCCGGCGCGCAGCAGTATTCGGGGTCGCAGCAGTACGGCGGTTCCCAGCAGTATCCGGACGCCCAGCAGTACGGCGGGCAGCAGTACAGCGGAGCCCAGCAGTTCCCCGGTTCCCAGCAGTTCCCGGGCGCTCAGCAGTTCCCGGGCGCTCAGCAGTACGGCGGGGGAGCACAGTATTCCGGTGCCCAGCAGTACGGCGCCGGCCAGCAGTACACGGGTGCGCAGCCGACCCAGCAGTACCCGGTCCAGGAACCGCACGGCACTCAGGACTCGACGGACCACACCGACACCCGGGCGGACGGCCCAGCCACCCGGGCGGACGGCACAGTGTCCGATGACGACACGACGGGCACGGAACGTCGCGAGGAGACCGGGACCACTGCGACCGGCGACCAGGACGCCACGCAGGCCTTCCGCGCACCGGACGACCAGCGGTGATCGGCGCGCCTGACACCACGATCGCCGTGTCGGTGACACTCTCGAACCGATGACTTCGACGCTCGGCCGGTCCACCCGGCACGTTCCAACCGACGACGACAGCCTGGACCCGGAGCGGTTTCGCATCCTGCTCGGCACCGCGGCCCGCGTTCCGGCGGTGACGCTCGCCGTCGTGGCCACCATCGTGGTGACGACGATGGTCGTCGCCAACAGCGACCTCACCGGCATCTACGCTGCGATCGCCGGCACGTGGCTCGCACTGCACCAGGTGACGCTCACGATCGACGGCACGTCGCTCGGTGTGCTGCCGCTGCTGCCCACCGCGGTCCTGGTGTGGCAGGCGGCGCGCGGGTGTGCGTCCGCGGCCGACGCGCTTGTCGAGAACAGTGGGTACGCCCTCGACCGTCAGGATGTCTCGCGCATCACCGTCGCCGTCCTCGCCGGCCCGCTACTGGTGACCGCGGCGTCGCTGATCGTGCTGCAGGATGCGGCGAGCGTGCTGCCGGTGACGCCTCCGAATGCAGCTGCCGCGCTCGCGTGGGTCACCGCCATCTACCTGGCCGCGGCTCTCATCGGTATCGGCTCCCGTGTGTGGAAGCCGCTGGTGCGCTACTACTCGGCTCCCGATTGGCTCGTGCTCGCCTTCCGTCCGGCACTGCGGGTGCTGCTGGGGATGTTCGCCCTCGGTGGGGTGGCGGTCGTCGCCGGACTGTTGTGGTCGTGGAACGTCGTCGGTGAACTGCTCGCGCGCGGGGATCACTGGACCGGCGTGCTGGGGCTGACGGTGATGTCGATCCTGTACCTGCCCAACGTCATCATCGGTGCCGCGGCCGTTCTGGCGGGCAGCACCGTGCACGTCGGCGACATCCACCTGAGCCTGTTCGAGGCGACGGGCGGTGACCTCCCGGCGCTGCCGGTGCTCGCGGCGGTCCCCTCGGGTCCGGCCGCAGCGTTCTGGCCGGTGCTGCTGGCCGTTCCGGCGACGGTCGGTGCGCTGCTCGGACGTTTCGCCGCGCAGCGAACCCTGCAGGCGAAGGCCGACGGTGCCCCGGTGGGCAGCGCCGACGCTTCATGGACGGTGCTCGCTGCCGCAGCGGGCGCCGGACTCGTCACGGCGCTGGCGACCTGGGTTGCGGGCGGCCCGCTCGGCGTCTTCGGCACGGTCGGCGCCAACTGGTGGCTCGCCGGCATCCTCGTCTTCGCCTGGTCGGGCCTGCTCGGCATCATCACGGCGCAGCTGCTCGTGTGGCGCGAAGGACGATTGGCCGCGGTGGCACTGCGCGCCGACACCGAGGTGGACGAGGAGACCTCGGAGGATGCGACGGACGCGGACGAGGTCGACGACGCCGCTGATGCAGGAGCCGACGGAGAACTCGAGGCGGCCGAGAACGAGACCTCGGCACTCGAAGCTCCTGTGGCAGAGGACACCACCGCCGCCGAGCGCGAGGTGGCAGAAGTCGACGAGGACGAAGCCGCCGCAGTCGACGAGGACGAGGCTGCCGAGGACGACGCGGAGAGCCTCGAAGAGGATGCGGACGCCGACGACGTCATCGACGCCGAGGTGGTCGAGGTCGTCGACGAGGATGACGCCGAGGACGACGACGAGCCCGCCGAGGAGGTCGCGAACAAGGCCGAAAAGGGTGCCGACTAGGCTCTCCTACGGCCGGTCGATCGGCCGACCCACCTCGACTTCACAGGAGTGGACCCTGACTGCCTCGCGTGACCAGCTGCCGCCCACTGCGCCGGCGCGGCTCGTCGTCCTCGCTTCGGGCACGGGCAGCCTCTTGCGTTCGCTGCTCGACGCCACCCGGACCGACGGATATCCCGCGACAGTCGTCGCTGTCGGTGTCGACCGCGAATGCCCCGCCGAAGGGCACGCCGCCGACGAGGGGATCCCCTCGTTCCGCGTCGCGTTGCGCGACTTCGAGGACCGCACCGCGTGGGACCGCGCGCTGACCGACGCGGTCGCCGCCCACGAACCCGACCTCGTGGTGTCCGCAGGCTTCATGAAGATCCTGGGTTCGGCGTTCCTGGAACGGTTCGCCGGCCGCATCATCAACACTCATCCCGCGCTGCTGCCGTCGTTCCCCGGCGCGCACGCCGTCGCCGACGCCCTGGCCTACGGCGTCAAGGTCACCGGTTCGACGGTGCATCTCGTCGACGGGGGAGTCGACACCGGACCGATCCTCGCGCAGGAAGCCGTGCAGGTGCTCGACGACGACGACGAGGACACCCTGCACGAGCGCATCAAGGTTGTGGAGCGGCGGCTGCTGGCCGAGATGGTCGCCGCCGTCGCCACCCGTGGAGTTGTTTCCGATGGACGAAAGGCCGTGATCCCCGGTGACCGAACGTAAGACTGTGCGCCGCGCGCTGGTCAGCGTGTACGACAAGAGCGGGCTGGTGGAGCTGGCGACAGGGCTCCACGCGGCAGGTGTCGAGCTGGTCTCGACCGGCTCCACGGCCAAGACCATCGCCGACGCAGGCGTGCCGGTGACGAAGGTCGAGGAACTGACCGGCTTCCCCGAGTGCCTCGAGGGCCGGGTGAAGACCCTGCACCCGCGCGTGCACGCCGGCATCCTCGCCGACACCCGCAAGCAGGACCACCTCGATCAGATCGCCGATCTGGGCATCGAGGCGTTCGAACTCGTCGTCGTGAACCTCTACCCGTTCACGCAGACGGTCGCCTCGGGTGCGAGCCCCGACGAGTGCGTCGAGCAGATCGACATCGGTGGCCCGTCGATGGTGCGTGCCGCGGCGAAGAACCACCCGTCGGTCGCGGTCGTCGTCGACCCGGCCGCCTACGGTGACGTGCTCGCCGCCGTCGAGGGTGGCGGTTTCACCCTCGAGCAGCGAAAGCGTCTTGCCGCGCAGGCGTTCCAGCACACCGCCGCCTACGACGTCGCGGTGGCGAGCTGGATGAACAGCGATTACGCGGCGCCCGAGGGCGACGAGTCGCAGTTCCCGGCGTGGACCGGCGCTACCTGGACCCGCGCGAATGTCCTTCGCTACGGCGAGAACCCGCACCAGGCCGCGGCCCTGTACGTGAACGAGGCCGGTGAGCCGGGGCTCGCGCAGGCCGAGCAGTTCCACGGCAAGGAGATGTCCTACAACAACTACCAGGACGCCGACGCCGCCTGGCGCGCCGCGCACGACCACAGCGAGCCGTGCGTCGCGATCATCAAGCACGCCAATCCGTGTGGCATCGCGATCGCCGACGACATCGCCACCGCGCACCGCAACGCGCACGAGTGCGATCCGGTCTCGGCCTTCGGTGGCGTCATCGCCGCCAACCGTGAGGTGAGCGTCGAGATGGCGGAGCAGGTCGCCGAGATCTTCACCGAGGTGATCATCGCCCCGTCGTACGCCGACGGGGCTGTCGACGTGCTCTCCCGCAAGAAGAACATCCGCATCCTGCGCGCCGATTCGCCGAAGTCGGCTCCGGTCGAGATCCGTCAGATCTCCGGCGGGCTGCTCCTGCAGGAGCGCGACGTGCTCACCGCGGACGGCGACTCCACCACCAACTGGCAGCTCGCGTGCGGCGAGGCAGCCGACGAGGCCACGCTGCGCGATCTCGAATTCGCCTGGCGCGCATGCCGTGCAGTGAAGTCCAACGCGATCCTGCTGGCCTCGGGCGGCGCGACCGTCGGTGTCGGCATGGGTCAGGTCAACCGCGTCGACTCGGCGCGACTCGCCGTCACCCGTGCGGGTGATCGTGTCGCCGGGTCGGTGGCCGCGTCGGATGCCTTCTTCCCGTTCGCCGACGGTCTACAGGTGCTGACCGAGGCCGGCGTGAAGGCGATCGTGCAGCCGGGTGGCTCGGTGCGCGACAACGAGGTCATCGAGGCCGCTCGCGAGGCCGGCGTGACGCTGTACCTCACCGGCGCGCGGCACTTCGCGCACTAGTCACGAACACACACGCGCGGCACCCACGCGCATCGTCGCTCAGGCGGCGTGCGCGTGGGTGCCGTTGTCGTGCGCGGTGGGTTCGACGGTGCGCTTGCCGCGCCCCTCGGAGATGACGAGCTTGGCAGCGCCGCGGTCGAGCAGCTCGCGGATGAGATCCGCGGAGGCGGCGCCGCTCTCGGTACCGCCGACCCGGCTCAGGTCGATGGTGATGGCGTGACCGGTGAGGTCGTCGGGCAGTTCGGTCGACACGGTGCCGCCGGATTCGATTCTCAGTTTCATGGTGTTTCTCCTGTCGAGGTGATCTTGTACGGGTCGCGGTCGGGGATAGAGAAAGGGCACCCGGGGCGTATGTGCCCCGAGTGCCCGAGAACGAGTCGTCGTGTGACTTCTATTCTCGGGATCGCTCCGCCGCGAAGTGGAAGAAGAAGTGAGAAAACGGTACGGAACAACCGGCTACGTACATGTGCTTGTATCGCATCGGACCGTACCTTTCTCATGTGAACCAGTTGGTTAACGAATGACCATACACGAACAACGCGGAATGGACATTTGTTATTTCCGCGTCGTCCGTGCGTGGGGGTGGGCCGATCAGCCCCTCAGCTTGTCGAGCCACGCTTCGAAACCGGACGTGAACTCGTCGGAGAAGGGCAGGTCGGCGACGTAGTCGGCGCCCGTCGACTGCTGGTCGCCGATGTCCTTGAGCACGTGGTTGGTGCGCGTCATGCGCAGCGACGTCAGACGGGTGTGGACGAGTGCCGCGTCGAGCGCGTCGACGTCCTCGACCCGCACCTGGATGTCCTTGGACGAGACCGCGGTGAGCACCGGCAGGTCGCCGGCGACCTGTGCGGCGAGCATCCGCGGATCGAGCGCGTCCTCCTCGGCGAGTGCCTTCGCGTTGGTGGGGACGAGCCCGGCGTTGCGCAGCGGCTCGGGGAGAGTGTCGCTGAGGGTGCCGTCGGCGCGGAGCGACTCGACCGCGCCGGTGAGCGCGACCCGCAGTTCGTCGGCGATCTGGACGGGAAGTTGTCCCGCGGCGACGACGGCGTCGAGCTGTGCGTCGATCTGGGCGGTCAGCAGGTCGAGCAGGCGCACGGCGAGCGGTTCGAGCAGGCCGAGTCCGGCGATCGAGTCGTTGTCCTGGGCGAGCGACAGCGCGATCAGCGCGCCCTCGCTGTGCCCGACGACGTAGAGCCGCTCCGGGTCGACCCCGCGCTGCGAACCGAGGAAGGCGAGCGCATCGGCGGCGCCGTCGATGAATGTCGAGAAACCGAGATCGGCGACGTCCTCGACGCTGTACGGGCCGAGCGCGGTCACACCGCTGCCGAGCTTGTCGTAGCGCAGACTCGCGAATCCCTTGCGTTCGAGCACGTCGGCGAGATGCCGCAGGGTGCCGATCGATCCGGGGAGCAGTGCGCTGTCGCCGTTGCGGTCGGTGGGACCGCTGCCGGCGAGCAGCAGCACGGCGGGCACCGGACCCCTCATGGAGACGGGTACCCGCAGGCTGCCGTGCAGGGTCACGTCGCCGCTGGAAAAGGTGATCTCGGTGTCCGACATGTCATGTGTCTATCAGAAGTCGCCGGACCGGCCCGTGTCGAGGGCGCCGCGGTGTGGCGTCGGTTTCGTGCGTGACGAACGGGCCCGGCGTACCCGACGGTAGCCCCGTACGCCGAGCCATCCGAACAGCGCCAGCAGCGGGACGACGAGCAGGGGAGCGAGCAGCGCGATCAGCGACGTGACGAACGAGGCGACGCTCTCGACGATCGACAGCACCGGGTTGCCGAAACCGGCGGTGGTCGCGGTACTCGCGACCCGCGTGCCCGTCTGCGCCGTGCTCACCGCCAGGGCGGTCGGGGCGCCGATGACGATGCCCGCGAGTGCCGCCATCGCGGGATCGAGACTCGCGAAGGCCGCCCACGCCGCAAGCGCACCCGCGACGGGCCGGGTCACCGTGCCGAGGGCGGACAGTGCGTTGTCCACGAGCGGCACGAGGTCGGCGACGACCTCCACGGCGGTGGCGATCGTCAGGGCGACGAGCGCCGAGGTGGACCCGAGCCACTGCATCGATTCGTTGAGGACGACCCCGAAGAGTTCGAAGTGGACCGCGGCCGACAGGAGCAGCAGCGGCAGGAAGGTGCGCAGCCCGGTGGCGGCCGCGAGCCCCAGCCCGAGCAGGGCCGCCAGGATCCAGGTGTCCATGCGGCGAGTGTAGGCGGACCGGTCGCGGGATCGCGGATGCCGAAACGGCGGTTCGGTCGTACCTTGGGTGAGGTGACGTCACCCACACCGCGCCCCTCCACGGTCGGCGAGCTCCGCGCCTCCGGCCACGTGCAACGGTCCGTCAAGGACGAGATCCGGCACAACCTGCTCGCTGCGCTGCGCGACGGTACCGATCCGTGGCCCGGCATCCTCGGTTTCGAGGACACCGTCGTCCCGCAGCTCGAACGCGCCCTCATCGCCGGTCACGACGTGGTCCTGCTCGGCGAACGCGGTCAGGGCAAGACCCGCCTGCTACGTACCCTGCCGCTGCTGCTCGACGAATGGACCCCGGTCATCGCCGGTTCGGAGCTCGGCGAGCATCCCTACGAGCCCATCACCCCGGCGTCGATCCGCCGGGCCGCCGAACTCGGCGACGACCTGCCCGTCGCGTGGCGGCACCGCAGCGAGCGGTACGCCGAGAAGCTCGCGACGCCCGACACTTCGGTCGCCGACCTCGTCGGCGACGTCGACCCCGTGAAGGTCGCCGAGGGCCGCAGCCTCGGTGATCCGGAGACGATCCACTTCGGTCTCGTGCCCCGCGCGCACCGCGGCATCGTCGCCGTCAACGAACTGCCCGACCTGGCCGAACGCATCCAGGTGTCGCTGCTCAACGTCATGGAGGAACGCGACATCCAGGTGCGCGGTTACACGTTGCGCCTGCCCCTCGACGTGTTGCTCGTGGCGAGTGCGAACCCCGAGGACTACACGAATCGCGGCCGCATCATCACTCCGCTCAAGGACCGCTTCGGAGCGGAGATCCGCACGCACTACCCGACGCGACTCGAGGACGAGATCGCCGTCATCGAGCAGGAGGCGCATCTGCAGGCCCGCGTCCCCGACTATCTGCTCGAGATCCTGGCACGGTTCACCCGGCTGCTGCGCGAATCGACGTCCGTCGACCAGCGTTCGGGTGTCTCTGCACGGTTCGCCGTCGCCGGCGCCGAGACCGTCTCGGCCGCGGCCCTGCATCGCGGTGCGGTCCTCGGCGAGGACGATCCGGTCGCGCGTCCCGTCGATCTCGGAACCGTCGTGGAGGTGCTCCGAGGCAAGGTCGAGTTCGAATCCGGCGAGGACGGAAGGGAATTCGAGATCCTCGATCATCTCCTCCGGCGCGCGACGGCCGAAACGGCCCGCTCGCGACTCGCGGGCGTCGATCTCGGGCCGCTCGTCTCCGCCGTCGAGCAGGGCGAGCCGGTGGTCACCGGTGAGCGGATCACCGCGAAGGTGCTGCTCGACGAACTCCCCGAACTGCCTGTGCTCGATGCCGTCGCCGAACGGCTCGGTGCCACCGACACCGGAAGTCGGGCTGCGGCAGTGGAACTCGCCCTCGAAGGTCTGTATCTGGCACGGCGCATCGCCAAGGACACCGGCGACGACGGCTCGGCGGTGTACTCCCGATGAGCAGGTCCGCCCGCTATGGTCCGTATACCGGGGGCGATCCGCTCGCCCCACCGGTGGACCTGCGCGACGCGCTCGCCGCGATCGGCGACGACGTCATGGCCGGCGCCTCACCCAAGCGCGCCCTGCGGGAGTTGCTGCGCCGCGGTCACGACGGTATGCGTGGCCTCGACAAGCTTGCCGCGCAGGCGAATCGGCGTCGACGGCAGCTGCTCGACCGCACCAACCTCGACGGCACCCTCCAGGAGGTGCGCGAGCTTCTCGATCGCGCCGTGCTCGAGGAACGCAAAGAACTGGCCAGGGCCCTCGACGACGACGCGCGGTTCGCCGAGATGTGGATCGAGGAACTGCCGCCGTCGACGGCGCAGGCCGTGCAGGAACTCGCCGACTACGACTGGCGCAGCGCGCAGGCCCGACAGGATTACGAGAAGATCCGCGACCTGCTCGGCCGGGAGATGCTCGACCAGCGCTTCTCCGGGATGAAGCAGGCGCTCGAGGGGGCCACCGACGAGGACCGGCAACGCATCTCGGAGATGCTCGAGGACCTCAACGACCTGCTCGACAAGCACTCCCGCGGTGAGGACACCGAGGAGGACTTCGAGCAGTTCATGGCCCAGCACGGCGAGTTCTTCCCGGAGAACCCGCAGAACGTCGAGGAACTGCTCGACTCCCTCGCGCAGCGGGCCGCGGCGGCGCAGCGGCTGCGCAACTCCCTCACCCCCGAGCAGCGCGACGAACTCGACGCTCTCGCACAGCAGGCGTTCGGATCCCCGGATCTGATGAGCCAGCTCGACCGTCTCGACGGCCACCTGCGGGCCGCGCGTCCCGGCGAGGACTGGACCGGCTCCGAGCAGGTGCGCGGCGAACAGGGCATGGGTCTCGGCGAGGCCACCTCGGCGCTGCAGGAGTTGTCCGAACTCGACCAGCTCGCCGAGCAGTTGTCGCAGCAGTACGCCGGGGCGTCCCTCGACGACATCGACCTCGACGCGCTCGCCCGTCATCTCGGACCCGAGGCCGCGGCCGATGCACGCACCCTCGCCGAACTCGAGAAAGAACTGCAGCGGCAGGGCTTCTTCGACCGCGGTGCCGACGGGCAGTGGCGACTGTCGCCCAAGGCCATGCGCCGGCTCGGCGAAGCGGCGCTGCGCGACGTCGTCAACCGCATCTCGTCGCGCACCGGGCAACGCGAGTCGCGGCGGGCGGGTGTGCTCGGCGAACCGACCGGCGCGTCGAAGGCATGGGAGTTCGGCGACACCGAACCGTGGGACGTCGTACGGACCCTCACCAACGCGACCCTGCGCAGTCCCGGTCTGCCGGTGCGGATGTCGGTGCAGGACGTCGAGGTGATCGAGACCGAGCAGCGGACGCAGGCGGCGGTCGCGCTGCTCGTCGACACGTCGTTCTCGATGGTCATGGACGGTCGCTGGGTGCCGATGAAACGCACGGCCCTCGCGCTCAACCATCTCGTGTCCACGCGCTTCCGCGGGGATGCGCTGCAGCTCATCGCGTTCGGCCGGCACGCCCGTGTGGTGTCGGCGCCCGAACTCGCCGGGCTCGACGGCGTCTACGAGCAGGGCACCAATCTGCACCACGCCCTGATGCTCGCGGGTCGTCACCTGCGTCGACATCCCAACGCGCAGCCGGTGGTCTTCGTCGTCACCGATGGTGAACCCACCGCTCACCTCGAACCGGACGGCTTCGCGGCCTTCGACTACCCGCCGAGCGCACGCACTCTGGGGCTGACGGTGCGCGAACTCGACCACATCGCGCGGCTCGGCGCCCAGGTCACGATCTTCCGGCTCGGCAGCGATCCGGGGCTCGCGCGGGTCGTCGACGTGCTGGCGCGTCGCGTCGGGGGACGAGTGGTCGCGCCCGATGTCGACGGTCTCGGGGCGGCGGTCGTCGCCGACTACGTGCGGGCCCGTCGGCGGTCGTAGGAACTCGGCGCGAGGCGCCCCGGGAACTCAGTGGCGCACCGACCGCCACGTGGTCGTCGCGGCGGCGGACAGCAGGGCGGCGGTCACCCAGAAGATCGACGCGACACCGGCGACCCCGGCGATCGCGCCTGCCACCATGGGCACCGCGACCTGCCCGAGACGGTTGCCGGTCAATCGCACCGCCAGCGCCGACGCGCGGTCGGCCGGTGCGACGAGTTCGACCACCCACGTCATCGTCAGGGGTTGGCCGACGCCCCAGAACATTCCGCACACGGCGAGCAACGCGCCGATGACCCAGGGATTCGGCACGAGCGGCAGCAGCGCGACCGGCACGATGGTCCCGGCGGTCGCGGAGACGAGCAGCCACCTGCGCGGAATCCGGCGCAACGCCCACGGCAGCAGAGCACGCGAGACGATCGACGCCATGGTGCGGGCGGTGAGCAGGATCGACACCAGGAGCACACCGAACCCGAACTGCTCACCGAGCAACGGCAGGTAGGCCACGACCAGGTCGACCGAGGCGAGGACCACCAGGCTCGACAGCATTGCGGGCTTCATGCCCTTCGTCGCGAGCATCGACAGGATCGACTGCGGCGCGCCGTCCTCCGCGGTGCGACCGGAGCCGGGCGGCTCGCGGAGCCCCAGCACCAGCGGCAGGGAGAGCAGCGAAAACACCGTCATGACCAGCAACGCTCCAGTGGTCTCGACGGAGCCGTTGCCGTCGCCGGTGGTCGCGGCGATCACGCCGGCGACGGGCACACCGACGGCCTGACCGACCGACACACCCAGCGTGAGACCGGCGAACCCGCGATCCAGTTGCCCCGGCGGCGACAGGATCGACACGAATGCCTGCCCCGACACCGTGACGAGCAACTGTCCGAGACCGAGCACGACGTTGCCGGCGGCGAGCACGAACAATCCCGAACTGAGAGCGATCAACCCGGCACCGACCGTGGTGACGACGATGCCCGAACGCAGAATGGCGGTCGTGTGCCCGCGGTCCACGACACGTCCCATCCGCACCGCCGCGATCAGCGGAACGATGGCGTAGAGCGCGGTGACGGCACCGATGGTCGTCGCGTCACCGCCCAGCGCGAGAATCCGGTAGGAGACCAGGACACGGATCGACTGGAATGCCGCGTGCAGCAGGGCCGTGGACAAGCACAGATACAGCAGCCAGTGACGCGGAGGATGCGGCATATGTCAGGCGCCGGCGGTCACGACCCGGTCGCCGAGTGGCGACTGCAAGGAGACCTCGAGGGCGCCGACGACGGCGACCATGATGCACATGCGGTCCTGCATCTCCGGCAGCGTGCCGCCGAGGAGCGTCACCGTCACCGTGTCGTCCGTTTCGGTGACGGTCGCGTCGACGCCGAAGCACTCGGGGGTGCCCGTCTCGAAGTGCAGGGCGATCCGGTCGTCGCTCACCCGCGACCACGACAGGATCGTCAGCGGATGCGCATCGACGATGTCGGGTCGCGCCGAGAACGCCGTCGCCCCTGCCGGAACCGGTTCCTCGGGCAGCGCGGGGACGTCCGGTGTACCCGAACTCGATCCGCAGGCCGCGATGAGCAGGCACATCGCGAGGACGGTGATTCCCCGGCAAGCACGGACGACGGAACGCATGGTTCCCACGGTATTCCCGTGTCGCGTGTTCATCACGCCAGCAGGGCGGCGGTCACGCCGATCGCAGGGATGGAGGCGAGGGTGGTGACGAGGGCGGCGTCGCGGGCGAGCACCGTGCCGCGACCGTAAGCGCTCGCGTAGACGAACACGTTCTGCGCGGTGGGAAGCGCGGCGACCACCACGACGGCGAACAGCGCATGGCCGTCGAGGCCGAACACGAAACGCCCCATCAGATACGCGAGCACCGGCTGGGCGAGGATCTTGAGCACCGAGGCGAGCGCGATGTCGCGGCGCGGGCTCGTCCCCTTCTCAAGCACCCGGACGCCCTGCAGCGACAATCCGAACGCGAGCAGCGCACCGGGCACCGACGCGCCGCCGAGCAGATGGAACGGCTGCAGCAACGCCTCGGGAGGCGTCCACTCGCTGATCGCGATGGCGAGTCCGGCCGCGGCGGCCAGGACGATGGGGTTCTTGAACGGCGCGAGCAGGGTGTCGAGGAGCGAGACCCCGGCGCGCATCGTCGACAGGTCGAGCATCGTCAGCGCGATGGGGGAGAGCACGACGATCTGGAACAACAACAGGGGCGCGACGAACGACGCGTCGCCGAGCACGAAGACCGCAATGGGGATGCCGAGGTTCGCGGAGTTGACGTAGCCGGCGCACAGCGCGCCGATGGTCGCCTCGGGAACCGCACGTCGCAGCCAGAGCTTCGCGACGACGAAGTGCACGATCGCGACGGCGAACGCCGTGGCCGCTGCGATGTAGAGATTGGGCGAGAAGATCACCGACAGGTCGGACGTCGCGAGCACGTCGAACAGCAGCGCGGGGGTGGCGACGAAGAAGACGAGCCGGCTGAGCACCGTCTGCGCCTCGTGCCCGAGGGTGCCCAGGCGCCCCAGCGTGAAGCCGATGGCGATGATCACGAAGATGACACTGAACCCCGCGATCACACCCGACACGGTTGCCTAGTCTAAGGACCCCGGAGTGTCGTCCCGCCATCGGACCGCAGCGAGCGTCGAGACCGGTGTTGTTTGTGATTCTCGGCCGATCTTCGAAAACAACACCGGTCTCGGGTGCACATACGACGACGCCGCCCCTCCCGATGGGGAGAGGCGGCGTCGGAAGCTACGACCTACTTGCTGCTGACGTAGGGGAGCAAGGCCATCTCACGGGCGTTCTTCACCGCGACGGCCACCTGACGCTGCTGCTGCGGGGTCAGGCCCGTGACGCGACGGCTGCGGATCTTGCCGCGGTCGGAGATGAAGGTGCGGAGCAGATTGACGTCCTTGTAGTCGACGTACTCGATCTTCGCCGCGAAGAGGGGGTTCTTCTTGGGCTTGCGTCCCTCTACGGCACGCGACTTCTTCGACGGTCCTCGCTTGACTGCCATATCTCGCTCCTCACCAGCTCGACTTGTGGACGCCGGGTAGTTCCCCGCGGTGGGCGAGTTCACGCACACGCACTCGTGAGAGCCCGAACTTTCGCAGGTGGCCGCGCGGGCGGCCGTCCGCAGCGTCTCGATTGCGCAATCGTACCGGACTGGCGTCGCGGGGTAGACGCTGCAGTGCCCGCTGGGCTTCGCTGCGCTCTTCGGGCGAGGACGACGGTCGGCGCACGACCTCCTTCAGTTCCGCGCGGCGCTCGGCGTACCGGGCCACGATCGCCTTCCGTTGCTCGTTGCGTGCGATCTTCGATTTCTTCGCCACGACTACTACTTCTCCTCGCGGAAGTCGACGTGTCTGCGCAGCACGGGGTCGTACTTGCGCAGGACGAGACGGTCGGGATCGTTCCGGCGGTTCTTCCGGGTGACGTAGGTGTAGCCGGTCCCGGCGGTCGAGCGAAGCTTGACGACGGGCCGGATCTCGCTGCGTGCTGCCATCAGAACTTCTCCCCGCGGGCACGCAGACGTGCGACAACGCTCTCGATGCCGTCGCGGTCGACGATCTTGATGCCCTTGGTGGACAGGTTCAGCGCGACCCGGCGTCCGAGCGAGGGTACGAAATAGGTTCTGCGCTGGATGTTCGGGTTCCACCGCCGGCTGGTGCGGACATGGGAGTGCGATACGGATCTCCCGAAACCGGGTCGCCGTCCGGTGAGTTGGCACGTGGCCGACACGTCGGCTCCTTTCGTAGGTAACGACAATCATTTTCGACAAAGTGCGCCGCCAACTGTACGCTTCGACATCGTTAATGACAATCGTTATCGAAAGGAATGCTGTGGACATCAGGACGCCGCTCGTCATCGTCTGCGGATGGCGCGGACGGACTGCGCAGGCCGCGCGGTCACTACTGCGTCCGGGCACCGCGGTCGTCCACCATGACCTGTCCGGTCTCGACCAGGGCGTACTCCGCCGCTCCGTGCTCACCGTCGAGGATGAACGCACCGAGATCCTCGAACTCGCGCACGGGTGCGTCTCCTGCACACTGCGCGAGGATCTGCTGCCGCTTCTGCGCCGCATGCGCGACTACAGCAGCGTCGACCGGATCGTGCTGCACCTCGACCCGCAACTCGAACCCGAGGCATTGTGCTGGGCAGTCGAACATGTCGTGGTGAGCGGGATCGTCGGTCGTGTCGACGGACCCGCGTCCCTCGATGTCCGGGTGGACGGCGTCGTGACCTGCCTCGACGCCGCAACCTGGCTCGAGGACGCGACGGGCGACGACGAACTGAACGAGCGTGTCGACGACGACCGCACCCTGGCGCAGGTCGTCGTCGGCCAGGTCGAGTTCGCCGATGCGCTGGTGGTGCTCCCCGGAGCGGACGGCTGGCAGCAGGCGCGCCTGCACGCGGTACTCACCCGACTCGCCCCGGACGCGCCGATCGCGTGGGCGGGGGAACCGGACGTCGAGCGGCTCCTCCGGGAGATACCCGCCACCGCCCGTCGGGGGGCGATCGACGGGGCGCACTCGCCTCTCCTACGAGGTCAACCGCCTCTCGACGACGACTGCGGAATCCGCCTCGTCGAGTTCTCCGCCGACCGGCCGTTCCATCCGGAACGTCTCCACCACGCGATCGACGTGCTGCTCGACGGCGTCGTGCGCGCCCGCGGGCGACTGTGGGTCGCCACCCAACCCGACAATGCGCTGCTCGTCGAATCAGCCGGTGGAGGACTGCGGGTCGCTCACGCGGGGCCATGGCTCGCGTCGATGACTCCCGATCAGCAGCGCGAGATCCCGGCGGAACGCCGCGCGATGGCGTCGCTGCGCTGGGACGAACGCTACGGCGACCGGGACACGAGCATCGTCGTCCTCGTCCACGACGCCGACTCGGAACTCATCGACCGCACGCTGCGCGCGGCGGTCGTGACAGACGACGAGTTCGCCCGCCCCGATCTGTGGCCGACCTGGCGCGACCCCTTCGGCCGATTCCACGAAGACCCTTGTGACGACCTCCCGGCAGACCGCCGCGACAACGAGAGAGAAGGACACCGATGAAATCAGGCCTGCATCCCGACTACCACCCCGTGGTCTTCCAGGACGCCAACACCGGCGCCACCTTCCTGACCCGCTCCACCGCGACATCCGAACGCACGACCGTCTGGTCGGACGGCCTTACCTACCCGCTGATCGTCGTCGACGTCACAAGCGACTCGCATCCGTTCTGGACGGGCGCCGCCCGCCTGCTCGACACCGCCGGTCGCGTCGAGAAGTTCGAACGCAAGTACGGCCGGCGCCGACCCTGATCCCGCACGTCCCGACATCGAAGGAGAACGACATGGCAGTCCCCAAACGCAGGAAGTCCCGCTCCAACACCCGTCACCGCCGGTCGCAGTGGACGGCGAAGGTCCCCGATCTCGTGCCGATCACGGTCGACGGAACGACCGTGAAGGTGCCCCGCAGGCTCGTCGAGGCCGTGCACAGGGGTGAGGTCGACCCGCGGACCGACTGAGTCGTAGAGCCCGCCGGCCACCGCGGGTTCTCAGCGCGCTCTCAGTAGGCGCAGGCCACAATGGTGATCATGCGCATTCTGGTGGTCGACGACGACCGTGCAGTGCGGGAGTCGCTGCGCCGGTCACTGAGCTTCAACGGATACACGGTCGACCTCGCGACGGACGGGCAGGACGCCCTCGAACAGGTCGCGACGTCGCGTCCGGATGCGATGGTGCTCGACGTCATGATGCCGCGCGTCGACGGCCTCGAAGTGTGCCGCCGGCTCCGCAGCACCGGCGACGACCTGCCGATCCTCGTCCTCACGGCGCGCGACTCCGTCTCGGAGCGGGTCGCGGGTCTCGACGCGGGGGCCGACGACTACCTGCCGAAACCGTTCGCGCTCGAGGAACTGCTCGCGCGACTGCGGGCGCTGCTGCGTCGTGCCGCGCCCGACCCGGACTCGTCCGCCGACGAGGTGCTGCGGTTCGCCGACCTCAGCCTCGACCCTGCGACCCGCGAGGTCACTCGCGGCGACCGGCCGATCAGCCTCACCCGCACCGAGTTCTCCCTGATGGAGATGCTCATGGCAAACCCGAGGAGGGTCCTCACGCGCAGCCGCATCCTCGAGGAGGTGTGGGGTTACGACTTCCCGACCTCCGGCAACGCCCTCGAGGTCTACGTGGGGTATCTGCGACGCAAGACCGAGGCCGGTGGGGAACCGCGCCTGATCCACACGGTGCGCGGCGTCGGGTACGTGCTGCGCGAGACCCCGCCGTGAGCGACCTGATGCGACCACCTCTTCTCCTGACCCGCTCGGTGCCGCTGCGCATCCGCGTCACGCTTCTCGCGGCCGGCGCAGTGGCGCTCGCCGTCGCCGTCACCTCCATCGCGGCCTACGCCGTGGTCTCGCGGGCGTTGTACTCGGAGGTCGACACCCAGTTGCGGGCGCGGGCCGCCGCGCTCGTCGAGTCGAGCACCCTCATCACCTACGACCCGCGCTACATCGGTGGGGCCCAGCTCTACAGCTCCGACATCAGCGTTGCCCTGATCTACCCGGATCTCGGCAGGTACGTGCCGCCGGGCTCGTCGGTGCCCATCGGCGAACCCGAACTGGCGGTGGCCGAGGGCGACCGGGAGTCGTCGCTGCGCACCGTCGCCCAGCAGCGCGTACTGGCCCAGCGCATGCCCGACGGCAGCACGGTCGTGATCGCGCAGCGACTGCGTCCCACCGTCGAGATCCTCAACCGCCTGGCGAGTGTGCTGTTCATCGTCGGCGGGTGCGGGGTGGTGCTCGCCGCCGCCGTCGGCGCGACCGTCGGCCGCACCGGTCTGCGTCCCGTCGCCCGGCTCACCGCCGCCGCCGAGCGGGTCGCGCGCACCGACGACCTGCGGCCCATCCGGGTGACCGGCCACGACGAGCTCGCCCGCCTCACCGAGAGCTTCAACATGATGCTGCGTGCGCTCGCCGAGTCGCGAGAACGACAGAGCCGGCTGGTCGCCGACGCCGGCCACGAACTGAAGACACCCCTGACCTCGCTGCGCACCAACATGGAACTGCTCATCGCCGCGAGCCGTCCCGGTGCACCGAGCCTGCCCGACGAGGACATGGCCGAGCTGCGGGCCGACGTCATCGGCCAGATCGAGGAGTTGTCGACGCTCGTCGGCGATCTCGTCGACCTCGCTCGTGAGGATGCGCCGGAGACGGTCTTCGAGGTCGTCGACGTCGCCGAGGTGGTGGACCGCAGCCTCGAACGTGCGCGTCGACGGCGTACCGACATCGAGTTCCGGGCCACCACCGAGCAGTGGTTCGTCTTCGGCGACCAGGCCGGACTCACCCGCGCCGTGGTCAACGTCCTCGACAACGCGGCCAAGTGGAGCCCGGCGGGGGAAGACGTCGTCGTGAACATGCGGCAGATCGCCAGCGGTCTGATGGAGCTGACCGTCGACGACGCCGGCCCGGGGATCCCGGAGGAGGAACGCGAACTGGTGTTCGAACGGTTCTACCGGGCGACGACCGCGCGGTCGATGCCGGGATCCGGTCTGGGACTGGCCATCGTGCGACAGATGGTCACGAAGCACGGCGGGACGATCGCCGTCGAACGGTCGAATCGGGGCGGCGCGCTGATCCGCATCGTGCTGCCCGGCACACCGGCCCTCGACGGAGAGACACACCCCACCGAGATCGAATGAATTCGACAGCAGAATCGCGGGTACTTCTGATGCGACTCTCAGCTGCCCGGTCCATGCTGGACGAAGAAGCGCGGAGGTGCTCGACGCACCCCGCATCATCGGCCACCGCACGCCGACGTCGACCCGTATGCGTCCGGTGGCCCCGGCGGACGAAGGTGAAGTGACGAATGAGTGAGGACCCCACCCGCGGCGCGGGAGCACCGCAACCGCAACCCCATCCGTACGGCCCCGGCGGATACACCGGCCCCTACCCGCAGACACCCCAGCAGTCGGCACCTCCGCCACCGACCGCAGGATCCGGCCGGATGCCGGGTCGCTCCGCCCTCGCCGTGGGGGCCATCGCGCTCGCGCTGGTGAGCGGCGGCATCGGTGGCGCGGTCGGCGCGTGGTCGGTGCGCGATTCGTCCGGACCGGTCGTCAACTCCCTCGACGCTCCGAAGCCCGATACCCAGTCGGTCGCCGCTGCCCCCGAGGGCAGCGTGCAGGCCGTCGCCGACAAGGTCGTGCCGAGCGTCGTGCGGATCGAGGTCGCAGGACGCACCGGCGCGGGTGAAGGGTCGGGCGTGGTCCTGTCGTCGGACGGATTGATCCTCACCAACAACCACGTCGTGGCGGGTGGAGGTCAGGGGGCGCAACTGACGGTCTTCTTCTCGGACGGGTCCACCGCGCCGGCGACGGTCGTCGGTGCGGATGCGGTGTCGGACATCGCTGTCATCCGGACCGAAGGGCGCACCGATCTCACTCCCATCGAACTCGGTAGTTCGGAGAATCTCGCGGTAGGCCAGGAGGTCGTGGCCGTCGGATCACCGCTCGGACTGCAGAGCACCGTGACGGCGGGCATCGTGTCCGCACTCAACCGGCCCGTGTCCACGAGCGGGGACAACGCCAATCAGGCGTCGGTCATCGACGCGATCCAGACCGACGCGGCGATCAACCCCGGCAACTCCGGCGGTGCGCTGGTCGACATGGAAGGCCGCCTCGTCGGCATCAACACCGCGATCGCAACGGCCGGCGGACAGTCGGGTTCGATCGGCCTCGGTTTCGCGATCCCCGTCGAACAGGCCCGGCGTGTCGCGCAGGAACTCGTCGACACGGGTAAGGCGACGCACGCGATCATCGGTGTCCAGGTTCCGTCCCGGGACGACGCCTACGGTGCGCGCGTCGTGGAGGTCGTGCCCGACGGGCCGGCCGACCGAGCCGGAATCCCCGACAACGCGATCATCGTCCGGATCGACGATCGGGTCGTGACCGACGGCGACTCGCTCATCGCCGCGATCCGCTCCCGCGCGCCGGGGGACACCGTGAAGATCACCTACAAGACGCCCGACGGCAACGAGACCACAGTCGACGTGGTGACTGCGTCGGATTCGGCCGGACGATGAGGAACGACATGGACATAGCTCACATTCCGGTACAAGAGCCGCATGCTTTCGAGCCGCAAACTACCGTGGACCTCATGGAACTCGAAGCTCCCAGAAAAGGCCGCGCACTCGTCGTCGTCGTCGACGATCGCGTCTCCCACGGCGACAGTCCGGACTCCGCGGGTCCGCTCGTCACGGAGCTTCTCGTCGAAGGTGGCTTCGCCGTCGACGGTGTCGTCACGGTCGCTGCCGACGAGGTCGAGATCCGAAATGCACTCAATACCGCAGTGATCGGCGGCGTCGACCTGGTGATCTCCGTCGGTGGCACCGGTGTCACCCCGCGCGATGTGACTCCCGACGCGACCGAGGACGTACTCGATCATGAGATCCGCGGCATCGCCGAGGCGCTGCGTTCGTCGGGCCTGGCGTCGGGCGCCGTCGACGCCGGCCTCTCCCGCGGTCTCGTGGGAGTCTCCGGATCGACGCTCGTGGTGAACCTCGCGTCGTCGCGTCCCGCCATCCGCGACGGGATGGCGACGTTGTTGCCTCTCGCCGCACACGTCATCGAAGAGTTGTCCTGGATGGAGGAGTGACGACGCCGTGTCCGACGACCGTGATCCCTCGCACGACGAGGTGACCGGCGAGCAGCAGCAGAGCCGTGCCCGGATCGACCGGGCACGGCTGGCGCGCATCTTCGGGGATGTACTTCCCGAGACGACACGCGACGAACGCGGCGAGAACGACTCCGGCGGTGGCGACTCGGATGAATGGCTGCGCAGGCAGGTGCCTCCGCATCATTCCGGTGGGTGATCTGTATCACTGATGTCGAGTTGCGCTCAACCGGATTCCAACCCGTTGTCGACCGCAACGAAACGTCGCCGCAACGGTCCGTTCATCTCCATCTGGTCCGCGCGATCTTTTGGATCTGTGTTTCCAGTCACAGAAGGCATTTCGTCCTGCACTCCGGGTGCACTAAATATGTGGCTTCTACCTGCGCCGATGTGGCGGTGGGCGGGTCATGTACGTGTAATCCCGGGTTACATATTCCACCCCGAAAAGTGTCCGATTTGCCCGCTTCGGTGAATCGCTGGGCGTGTGGCCTGCACCGCGCCTATACCGGAGCGTTACGAAAGCTAGGCGTTGCTCCAGGAATGGTCACGGTCTAATCTCCCTCTCAGGTTCAAACCGGTCGAGCCCAGGCTTCACGGCCTGGGCTCGGTCACGAATCGGTAAAGCAAAACCGTGCGGACGATGGACGTACCGACACACCGACGGGTGATCCGCCGGTGTGTTCGCTGTGGACAGCGGCCCGCGGGCGACAGGGCGACCACTTGTTGTCGGACGCGGTGCGCAACCCGGCACGCAGAGAACGGATGAGGCATTCATGAAGATTCAGACGCGACGTGGCTTCCGGGCCACCCGCAACGCCACGGTGGCAGCAGCTGCTGTGGCCGGTCTGGTTCTCGGATCGGCCGGCGCCGCAGGTGCCGAGGTCAACGACCAGAACCGGATCGTCTCCAACGGCCACGAGGTCATCGTCACGCAGGAGGACACCTTCATCAACGGTGTGCCCCCGATCGGCGGCAGCCCGCTGAGCCGTGAGTGGTTCCACAACGGCCGCGGCATCGCCAACATCGTCGGCCCCGAGGCCGCAGACTTCGAAGACTCGACCTTCCAGTTCGGCTACCAGGTCGCGTGGACCGCTTCGGTGGACGGCGCGCTCGGCTTCAACTGGACCAGTCCGCAGATTGAGCTGGGTGCAGTGCGAGGTGTCAAGAACGTGCCTCTCTACGACCAGGTGTGGAATACCAACGACGACGGTGACTACATCGACTACGACGGCAACGTTGTCGAAGAAGAGGACCGCGTCCCCGCGACGACGGACGGCACCGAAGAGGGTGACCCGCTGTTCATCCCGAATGGGAAGACCAGCCCTGAGCCGTACGCCGAGGACGCCCTCGAAACGTCCGGGCTGCTGCCGCAGGCTACGGTCGCGATCGAGCTGACCCCGGCTCCTGGTATCGAAGAGGTTGTAGTCGCTGAAGGTGAGTTCGACGGTGACTTCAAGGAAGTTCAGATCGCCAACGTCCACGGTGCCGCTACAGGCGTCATCGGCCCGGTCTCCCTCCGTCCGTTCGTCCGTGTGATCACCGAGAACGGCGACAACGTCACCACCTACGGCCAGGTCTGGACCCTCTAGTCCTGCTCCGCGCCATCCCGCAAGAAATCCCCACCACCACAAACGGAGTAATCATGGGAATCAAGTCGCGTGGCTTCAAGGCCGCTCGTAACGCCACCGTCGCCGGTGCCGCCGTCCTCGGTCTGGTGCTCGGTGCCTCGGGCGCCGCTTCGGCCGAGGTCAACGACCAGAACCGCATCGTCTCCGACGGCCTCGAGGTCGTCGTGACCCAGGAAGACACCTTCATCCAGGGTGTTCCGGCCCTCGGTGGCAGCCCGTTCAACCGCGAGTTCTTCCACAACGGCCGCGGCACCGCCAACCTCCTCGGTGAGGGCGCAGCCGACGCCGAGGGCACCACCTTCCAGTTCGGTTACCAGTTCGCCTGGGCAGGCAGCATCGACGGTGCCATCGGCGTCACCTACTCCACCCCGCAGCTGGAGCTCGACATCAGCGACTCTGTCGGCGCAACCGTTACCGACATCCTCCCGCAGGCCTACGCCGAGCTCGAGCTGACCCCGGCTCCGGGCATCGAGGAGCTCGTCGTCGCCGAGGGCGAGTTCGACGGTGATTTCAAGACCGTTCAGTTCTCCAACGTCCACGGCACGGCCTCCGGCGTCCTCGGCGCCGTCCAGGTCCGTCCGTTCGTCCGCGCCATCACGGCCAACGGCGACAACGTCACCACCTACGGCGCTCCCTGGACCGTCTAAGTAGACGTCCGGCTCAGGCCGAACACAGCACGACAAGACCGGGCTCGCTCGAATCTCGAGCGGGCCCGGTCTTTTTCGTCGTCGACCACCTACTCGATGCCCGGGTTGGGTTTGGCGTGAGCGCCCTGAGTAGCCTGGCCGGCCTGTGCCTCGAGGATGTCGCGGATCTGGATGAGCAGGTCCTCGGCGCTGGCCTGCTTGTCCTCCGGTTCGGTGACGAACTTCTTCTTCGCCGCGTTGGCGGGGACGATGAGCACGAAATACACGACCGCGGCGATGATGATGAAGTTGATGATCGCGGAGATCACCGCGCCGATGTTCACGAAGGTCTCCGGGTTGCCGCTCACGATCTCGAAGCCCCAGCCCATCTCGTTGTCGCCGCCCACCGCGCTGATGAGCGGCTCGATGATGTTCGCGGTGAACGCTGTGACGATAGCGGTGAATGCCGCACCGACCACGACCGCGACGGCGAGATCGAGGACGTTGCCCCTGAGTATGAAGTCCTTGAAGCCCTTCAGCATGGTGTGCTCCTTCTCGCGGCCTGTCCGCCGGAGCCGCTCACATGAGGTAGGTCACACGGACGTTCACACGATAAACCGCGAGGTCGGTTACGGGTGGCGATTGCGCTGGGGAAACGAGCGGATGCTCAGTGCAGTGTGACGGTCAGAGCGCTGACGAGTGACGCCGCTGCGACCGCCGTGGCAGGTTCGGGCTCCAGCGCGACCAGCACGACCCGCTCGTTCCGATCCCGCGCCGGCCTGTCGGATTCGGCCAGCACCACCACCGCACCCCGGGCGAGGACGTGGGCGCCGGGCAGGGGTCCCTCTTCGGTCTCCGTCACCGTCAGGACATCGACGCGGTCGCCCTCACGGAGCAGTTCGCTCACCCCGGCATCGGCGAGGCGGATGGGCACTACGCGGGCCTCGGTGGAGCCGGTGGCGACTGCGGCGAGACGAGGACCGAGAAGGCGGGTGTCCACGAGGGGTTCACCGGCCGGCACAGGGCCGGCGAGAGTGTGGCCCACGGCGTCGTCGACGTCGTGCAGGGTCCCGGCGACCACAGTGGACCGATCGCGCTCCACGTGCGCGACATCGTCGGCCGTGAGGGTGTGCCCGGGCGCGAGATCGTGAGCCGCGACGACGACACCCACACGATCGGTGTCGGGGTCGCCGCGCAGCGCGAGGATCACCGCGAGGACGGCGAGGAGTCCGGCCGCGATCCGGCGGGCCCGGACGATGCGCAACCAGCCGGGGCGGAGGAGTTCGACGAACCGGTCGGGGAAGGTGGGCTGCAGCGAGGCACCCGCAGAGGAGCGCGAGTGGTGCGGATGCGCGCGCTCACGCTGGAGGAACGAGAAAGGGCCGACGGGCATGCCCCGAACCTAGAAGGTGGGGATGCTCTGTCGGCCCCGATGAACCCTCGGAGACGGCGGTCTGTGGATGACTCGACCGCCTGTGGACAAAGGAGTCCGGAGGTCAGCTCGCGGCGGCCGCCGGAGCCGAGGACGTGCTGCTCGACGACGAGCTGCTGTCGCTCGACGAGGAGCTGGTCGAGCTCGTCGACGCGGATTCGCTCGCGGTGCTGCCGCTGCGGGAGTCGGTGCGGTAGAAGCCGCTGCCCTTGAACACGATGCCGACCGAGTTGAAGAGCTTGCGCAGCTTGCCCTCGCACTGCGGGCATTCGGTCAGGGAGTCGTCACTGAAGGACTGCACGATGTCGAACTTGTTGTCGCAGGCCGTGCAGGCATATGAGTAGGTGGGCACCGGTTGATCCTCCGCCAGTTCGTCGAACCGCAGTATTCGTCGTACTGCAGTTTTGGCACTCTACCGCCGACAGTGCCAACAGCGCTAGGGAGTGTGTTGTTCCGCACGGTCGCCGCTACCGAGCCGGACCAGCCCTTTCCCGGGTGTCAGCGCCCATCCCATACGGATGTCGTGGGGGTCCTCGGGGAGTTCGTCGACGAGCTCTTCATCGCGGACCACCGCGATGATCACGGCCTCGGGTGAGGCGAGGTGCAAGGTGCGGTCGTAGAAGCCGGCGCCGCGGCCGAGCCGCACGCCCCGCGCGTCCACCGCCAGGGCCGGGACGAGCACCGTGTGAGCCTTCGCCACCGCCTCGGGCGGGAAGATCTCACCACCCGGCTCGCGCAGCCCGAAATCGGCCGCCATCAGCGTCTTCTCGCCCATGTAGCGGGCCCACGACAACGGTTCGCCGGTGCGGGTCACCGGGACGAGCACCGTCGTTCCGGCCTCGGTCAGAGCGTCGAGGAGCGCGATCGATCCGGGCTCCGAACCCACGGGCACATATGCGCACACCATCGACCCCGCCGGGGCCAGCGTCGAGGCCACCGTGGCGAGCGCGGTGTCCTCGATTCTGCGCCTCGCAGCACTCAGCTCGCGCCGAGCTGTAAGAATGCGGTCACGCCAGACCGCTTTCGGGGGTGGGGGCATGTCTGCGCCTTACGATCGCCGAACCACCGTCCTCGGTGGCCGAAGTTTAGGGTGGGAGTCTATGACGAACAGTACGACCGGAGGCACGCGGCATTTCAAGACCGCGGTTGTCCCCGCAGCAGGTATGGGGACGCGGTTCCTTCCCGCGACCAAGACGGTTCCGAAGGAACTCCTGCCGGTGGTCGACACGCCCGGCATCGAGCTCGTGGCGGGTGAAGCCGCGGAGTCGGGCGCCGAACGCCTTCTCATCGTGACGGCGCCGGGCAAGGACGGCGTGGTCGCGCACTTCGTCGAGGATCTCGTCCTCGAGTCCAAGCTCGAGGAGAAGGGCAAGTACGAGCTCCTCGCCAAGGTCCGCAAGGCCCAGGGGCTGCTCGAGGTCGAGTCCGTGGTCCAGGAGAAGCCGCTCGGCCTCGGTCACGCCGTGGCGTGTGCCGAAGAGGCGCTCGATCCCGACGAGGACGCGATCGCCGTGCTGCTGCCCGACGACCTCGTGCTGCCGGTCGGCGTGCTCGAGACGATGCAGCGCGTCCGCGCCAAGCGTGGCGGTTCTGTGCTGTGCGCGATCGACGTGCCCAAGGAACAGGTCAGCGCGTACGGCGTCTTCGACGTCGAGGTCGTGCCGGACGCCGCCAACCCCGACGTGCTCAAGGTACTCGGCATGGTCGAGAAGCCGGCCGTAGAGGACGCACCGTCGACCTTCGCCGCCGCCGGCCGATACCTGCTCGACCGGGCGATCTTCGACGCACTGCGTCGCATCGAGCCCGGAGCCGGGGGAGAACTGCAGCTCACCGACGCAATCGCCCTGCTCATCTCCGAGGGCCACCCCGTTCACGTGGTGGTGCACCGCGGCACCCGACACGACCTCGGAAATCCCGGGGGCTATCTGCGCGCTGCGGTTGACTCGGCGTTGAACACGGAAGAGTACGGGCCCTCGCTGCGCGAGTGGCTCATCGAGCGCTTGAAGCGCTGACTGCAGGACGGGCTGGAGGACGAGAAGCGGTATGCGGTCGGTTGAGGATCAGCAGGCCAGGGTCACGGCGGCGGCAGTCGCACCCCGGCCGGTCCGGGTGGCCATTTCCGAGGCGCAGGGTCTGCTGTGCGCGGAGGAAGTGGTCACCGAGCGACCCCTACCCGGATTCGACCAGGCGGCGATCGATGGCTACGCCGTGCGCAGCGTCGACCTCCAAGCCCCGGCCGAGACCGACGGCGGGTCCGCGCCCGCCGAGGTGACGCTGCCGGTCGTGGGCGAGGTGCGTGCCGGTTCGCGTCAGCCGATCCGTCTCCAGCCCCGTCAGGCGGTGCGCGTCGACACCGGTGCGCCGCTGCCGACGCTCGCCGACGCGGTGCTGCCGCTCGACAACACCGACGGCGGTGCCGCGCGCATCAAGGTGCTCGAACCGGTGCGGTCCGGCGACTACGTGCGCCGCACCGGCGACGACGTCCAGCCCGGCGACATCGCAGTGCGGGCCGGGACGATCATCGGGGCCGCCCAGGTAGGTCTGCTCGCCGCGGTCGGCCGCGACAAGGTGCTCGTCCATCCGCGCCCGCGACTGTCGGTCATCTCCGTCGGCGGCGAACTCGTCGACGTCGACCGCACCCCGGGGCCGGGACAGGTCTACGACGTCAACTCCTACGCGCTGGCCGCGGCCGCGCGTGACGCCGGAGCCGACGTCAACCGGGTCGGGATCGCCAGTACCGACCCGAAGCGGCTGCGCGAGGTCGTCGAGGGTCAGCTGATCCGCGCCGAGATCGTCGTGATCGCCGGGGCCGTGGGCGGCGGCGCGCTCGAGGAGGTCCGCGAGGCGCTGTCCGATCTCGGCGAGATGGGCGTCGAGCGGATCGCGATGCATCCGGGCTCGGTCCAGGGCTTCGGACGTCTCGGCCGCGACGAGGTGCCGACCTTCCTGCTGCCCGCCAATCCGGTGAGCGCGCTCGTCGTCTTCGAGGTGATGGTCCGGCCGCTGATCCGCATCGCGCTCGGCCGTCGCCAGCCGATGCGCCGCGTGGTCTCGGCACGCACGGTCGCCCCCATCACCTCGATCCCCGATCGCAAGGGTTTCCTGCGCGGCCGGCTCATGCGCGACGAAACGACGGGCGACTATCTCGTGCAGGCGCTCGGCGGCGCCGCGGGTTCGTCGTCGCATCTGCTCGCCACCCTCGCCGAGGCGAACTGTCTCGTCATCGTCGATCCCGAGGTCTCCGAAATCCGCACGGGAGACCCGGTGGACGTGGCGTTCCTCGGGCAGCGTGGTTGATGTCCCGTCATCCCGGCTGGCCGGCGGAGCTCGGGCCGCTGCGGGTGGCAGGGGGCGTGGTGACCGTTCGATCGATCCGACTGCGCGACGCCGCGGCGTGGAGCCGTCTGCGTCTGCGAGATCGCGCGCATCTCGAGCCGTGGGAGCCGACCGGTGAGGCGCCGTGGGACATGCGGCACCACATCTCGGTGTGGCCCGGGCTCTACCGGAGTCTGCGCTCGGAGGCCCACAAGGGCCTGATGCTGCCGATGGCCATCGAGCTGGACGGCAGATTCTGCGGGCAGCTGACGGTGGGCAACATCGTGCGCGGAGCGTTGCGCTCGGCCTGGATCGGCTATTGGGTGGAGAAGGAGGTCAACGGCCTCGGTGTCGCGACCGCCGCCGTCGCCCTGGGCCTCGACCACTGCTTCGGCCCGGTCGGGCTGCACCGCGTCGAGGCCACCGTGCGCCCGGAGAACGAGGCCAGTCGCGCGGTGCTGCGCAAGGTCGGCTTCCGCGAGGAAGGTCTGCTGAAGCGCTACCTCGACGTCCAGGGCCGGTTCCGCGACCATCTGCTGGTCGCGATGACGGTCGAGGAGGTGCCGGGCTCGGTCTCGGATCGCCTCGTCCGTGCCGGTCGCGCGACCTGGTCCTGATCGCTTTCCGTCTCGAGTCGGGTTCGTCCGCTATGTAACGCAGGTTACTCGCAACTCAAGTAACAATCCCCAGCGCGTGTGGGATCTCTGTGATTAGAGTGAAGAAAGTGTCAATTGGTTTCGCGTGACTCGAGTGACGTCTGTTGTCGATCGAGTCGGCGTTTCTGTACAGGTAAACGCGGTGATGCCGTTAGCCTCATGTAGGTCGGTGGCGTCGACGGGCTGGTAGGGCGACGACTGGAGGGAGGACCACCGGATGCCGAACTCGCTTCTGTGGATCGGGCTCGTTGCCGTGTGGTTGTTCGTTCTGGTTCCCATGCTGGTCACGAAGCGTCCTCGAATCCGGCAGACGACCGACGCCGCGCTCGCAACTCGAGTTCTGCACCGCGGAGACGACGAGCCGATCACCCCTCGAGGGCCGGCCGCCGGGCACCGCAGCGATCCTCATTGGCGTCCGAGTCGTGACCGCACGCACCGCACCCCCGCGGAGGACCGCATGAACACTGAACTCGACGACAGGCCGGAGATCGATTCCGACGAGGCCGACGTCCACCACGAAGCAGCACCCGATCGTGAGCCCGTGCGCACACACGCACCGCAACGCCGGGGCCGCGGCGGATTCGACCCGCACGCCGATGCGGTCGCCAGCGCCGCACGATACGAATTCCGGCAGCGGGCCGTCCTCGGCCTGCTGATCGCCGCGATCATGACCTCGGCGCTCGCCCTGATCGTCTCGTCGGTCATGTGGTGGCTCGCCGGTCTCGCGGCCGTGGCCCTCGTCGCCTATCTGTTCTACCTGCGGCGCCAGGTGCATCTCGAGCAGGAGATCCGGCGGCGTCGCCTCGCGCGACTGCAACGGTCCCGCGCGGGGGCCCGCGGCGGCCACGACGACGTTCCGCAGAGCCTGCGTCGCCCGGGGGCCGTGGTCCTCGAGGTCGACGACGAGGATCCGGAGTTCGAGCACCTCGATCGCTACGAGGACGACTACGGCATCGACCACGGCTACGACGTCCGAGCGAGCGACGGCGACGACGAGTCCGGCGACTACGTCGTTCCCCGCGCAGTGGGGGAATGATCGTCCTGCGACGCTTACGGCGGGGCCCGCACCGAATCTGTGCGGGCCCCGACCCGTCTTCGGAGCAGGCCGTGAAATCGCCCGTCACCTGCGCCGACACTCCGATTTCGTGATGGACGGGGTGGTTTGCTAGAGTTTGCGAGTCGGTTCCCTCGGAACCTACGGGGCTGTGGCGCAGTTGGTAGCGCGCTTCGTTCGCATCGAAGAGGTCAGGGGTTCGATTCCCCTCAGCTCCACCCCTGAAAGCCCCGCCCTCGGCGGGGCTTTCGTCGTATGCAGGGCCATTCGCTGGCGGGTCCACGCCGAACCCGGCAGACTGTGTGGCATGGACCACAGGATGAGTGACGACGAGTTGCGTCGGGCGATCCGGGTACTGCGCGAGCGCGCCGACCTCGCGCGCAGCGAGAATCGCCACGACGATGTCGAGATGATCGAGCGCACGATTCGGCAATACCAGGAGGAGATGGCCCAGCGGCTCTGAGTTTCCATCCGCCGGAGCCCAACACTCCGGCTCACAGGTCGCTTCGCTCGGACACACAAGTCGCTTCGCTCCGGCGCATCCGGTTCGTCCGTGGCGCGCCGGAGCGTCGAGTCGTCACGGCGAGGCTAGGGTGTCGCCATGGCGATCACCGACCTGCGCGGAACCAAATTCCTTGTGACCGGCGCGGCCAGCGGAATCGGCCGCGCCCTGGCCCATGCGGCCTCCGATCGCGGGGCCCGGCTGGTGCTCACCGACCTGCAGGAGGAGGCCCTCGACGAGGTCGTCCGCAGCGTTCGTGAACGCGGCGGCACCGTGCTGCACTCGGCCGCCCTCGACATCTCCGACTACGAGGCCGTCACCGCCTTCGCCCGCGACGTGCACGAGGCGTGCGGGTCGCTCGACATCGTCGCCAACGTCGCCGGAGTGTCGGTGTGGGGCACCGTCGACCGGCTGCAGCACGAGCACTGGAAGCTCATGGTGGACGTCAACCTCATGGGGCCCATCCACGTCATCGAGAACTTCGTGCCGGCCATGATCGAGGCCGGTCGCGGCGGGCACATCGTCAACGTCTCCTCGGCCGCCGGGCTGCTCGCCCTGCCGTGGCACGCCGCCTACAGCGCAAGCAAGTTCGGTCTGCGGGGAGTGTCGGAGGTGCTGCGGTTCGACCTCAAGCGCGACGGCATCGGTGTCTCGCTGGTCGTCCCGGGGGCCGTGCGTACACCGCTCGTCGACACCGTGCAGATCGTCGGCGTCGACCGTGATCGTCCCGAGGTCCGCAAACTCACCCAACGGTTCGTCCGCCACGCCGCGACTCCCGAGAAGGTGGCCGAGCGCATCGTCACCGGCATCCTGAAGAACCGCTTCATGGTCTACACGTCCTTCGACACCCGGTTCGGTTACTGGTGGGCGCGTAAGTTCGCGCCGCCCTACAACCTCGTCATGCAGGCCGCCAACGACTACTTCCGTCGCGTCGTCGGCACCAAATGAAATTCGGCGCGACATGATTCAGTGGATCCGACACCGCTCGGCGGGGCCGGAACCACCTGAATCATTCCGGCGCGCGGTGCAGCTCGGCGTGCAGATGATGCGTCAGAGGGGTGTCGGCGTGGGCCATCCAGAAGTCGTAGACCAGCAGGTCGCCGTCGACCTCGAAACGCCGCCGGACCTCGTGCACGGGCTTGGCGTCGGGTGAGCGCTCCAGGGTGAGGGTGGTGAAGTCCAGCACGCCGCCCTCCGGCCGGGCCCGCTGGATCTCGACGAACCCGGTGGGCTGCGAGACGAGCAGTTCGACGTCGTCGCCGCTGCGGCGCAGGTAGCCGTTCTCGGTGTGCAACGGGCGTCCCTCCGTGCGGTGCCGCGTACGGCTGACGTACATCAGGAAGGGCTTTCCGGGAATGGTGGCGAACTCGATCGTCTCGTCGTACGCGAAGTCGTCGATCGTGCGGTAGTGGCCGTCGCCACCTCCGGTCCAGCGCCCGGCGAACGGTGCCAGGCACCCGAGCGGGTCGTCGGCCATGAAATCTCCCTCGTGTTCTCGGTGTGTTCTTCGCAATCGTTGCCGCCGTACTCGACGCGCCTGACCCGGATGCCGCCGTCCTGCGCGATACCGTGAGCATATGAGTCATCGCTGGGGTGTCGAGTCCGAAGTCGGTGAACTCCGCGCCGTGATGCTGCACCGGCCCGGTGCCGAACTCGAACGCCTCACGCCCCGCAACAACGACCAGCTGCTCTTCGACGCCCTGCCGTGGGTGGCGCGCGCCCAGGAGGAACACGACGCCTTCGTCGAGCTGCTGCGCAGCCGCGGGGTGGAGGTGTTCCTGCTGGCCGACCTGCTCACCGAGACACTCGAGGCCAGTGGCGCCGCGCGGGTGCAAAGCGTGTCGTCGGCCGTCGACGCACAGCGTCTCGGTTATGCCCTCGCGGAGGAGTTGACGGGCCATCTGCGTGCCCTGCCCGCTGCCGAGCTCGCCCGGATCCTCATCGCGGGCATGACCTTCGACGAACTGCCCGCGGTGGGCAACGGCGCTGCCCCGTCCCTCGTGCGGCTGATGCACCACGGTTCCGATTTCGCGATCGCACCGCTGCCGAACCTGCTCTTCACGCGCGATTCGTCCTTCTGGATCGGCTCGCGCGTGGCGATCCCCAATCTTGCGCTGCCCGCGCGCCGGCGCGAGACCAGCCTCACCGACCTCATCTACGCCTTTCACCCGCAATTCCTCCACGTGCGACGCGCGTACGAATCGCACACCGCGCCCGTCGAGGGTGGCGACGTGTTGCTCCTCGCGCCCGGCGTCGTCGCCGTGGGGGTGGGGGAGAGGACGAGTCCCGCCGGTGCGGAAGCGTTGGCGCGCAGTGTCTTCGACGACGAGCTCGCGCACACCGTGTTGGCGGTCCCGATCGAGCAGCGCCGGGCGTCGATGCACCTCGACACCGTGTGCACGATGGTCGACGTCGACGCGGTGGTGATGTACCCGGCGATCCGGGACAGCCTCCAGGCGTTCGCCATCCACCGCGAGAACGGCGCGGTGCAGATCTCGGGGCCGCGCCCCTTCCTCGAGGCCGCCGCCGACGCGATGGGGATCGAGAAACTGCGTGTCATCGACACCGGTCTGGATTCCGTTGTCGCCGAGCGTGAGCAGTGGGACGACGGGAACAACACGCTGGCCGTGGCGCCCGGCGTCGTCGTCGCCTACGAACGCAATGTCGAGACGAACACCCGCCTCGAGGATTCGGGGATCGAGGTACTGCGGATCGCCGGGTCGGAACTCGGTTCCGGCCGCGGCGGTCCACGATGCATGTCGTGCCCGCTCTCGCGGGCGGTCCTGTAACTCCTCGTCAGAGGATCTCGCGCACCTTGTCGACCGGACGCGCGAGCACGGTGCCCTTGTCGGTGACGACCAGCGGACGCTCGATGAGGATCGGATTCGCGACCATCGCATCGAGCAGTTCGTCCTCGGACGCCTCGGCCAGGTTCAGCTCCTTGTAGAGCGATTCCTTCTTCCGGATCGCTCGACTCGGTGTGAGACCTGCCGCATCGAGCAGCGCCTGCAGTTCGTCTCGGGAGGGCGGAGTCTCGAGATATTTGATGACCGTGGGTTCGAGTCCGTTCTCCTTCAGCAACGCCAGAGTGTTGCGTGACGTGCTGCAGCGCGGGTTGTGATAGATCGTCGCCGTGGTTGCCATGGCCCGATTCTGCCCCGGCGCAATCCGTAACCCGCTGCCACCCGCCGCCGTGTTGCCCGATTCGTCCCTGTTGAAGCCGGTGGGCAGCGTTACTACGATCTCCGCGCACTGAAGTTTTTCGAATTCTCACCAGAAAAGGTACGGAGCACGATGCTCAAAGGTTTCAAGGATTTCCTGCTGCGCGGAAATGTCGTCGAACTCGCCGTCGCAGTGGTCGTCGGCGCGGCGTTCACGTCCATCGTCACGGCGTTCACCGATCACATCGTGAACCCGCTGGTCGCTGCTGTGGGTGGCGACAATGAGATGGGCTTCGGCTTCCGCCTGCTCTCGTCGAACGACGCGACCTTTGTCAACCTGGGCGCCGTCATCTCCGCGGCGATCAACTTCTTGATCATCGCGGCCGTCGTCTACTTCGTGCTCATCGTGCCGGTCAACGCGGCCAAGGCCCGCTTCGCGCCGGAGAAGGAGCCCGAGGACGAGCCGCTGAGCGAGACCGATCTGCTCATCCAGATCCGCGACCTGCTCGAGACCGGGAGTTACAACCACGCCCCTGCCGAGGTGCCCTCGGCCGAAGCGCCCGTCAAGGTCACCGAGCGCTGATAACCTGCGAGAATGTTCGACCTCGCCATCGATCCAGACTCGCCTGTCCCGCCGTTCGAGCAACTGCGGCGACGCATCGTCGACCTGGTCCACGATGGTGAGCTGATCGCTGGTACCAAGCTGCCCACCGTCCGGGGCCTCGCCGACACCCTCGGCATCGCTCCGAACACGGTCGCCAAGACCTACCGGGAACTCGAGAAGGTGGGTGTGCTCGAGGCCCGGGGGCGGGCGGGGACGTTCGTCGCCGACACGGGCGATCCCACCCGCACGCGGGCCCAGCGATCCACCAACGAGTACGTAACCGAGGTGAGAGCACTCGGGATGTCCGACGAGGAGATCCTCGAGTTCGTCTCGGCCGCCCTGCGCGCGGGTTGACCTGCCGATCTTCCGGTTCGTGCAGAGAATGCACGGCGCGTCCGGAATGTGATGATTTTCTCGGGTTCGACGATTCCGCTCCGCAGGCGCCCGAAACTTGCAAGGTTTGTTCGCATGAATGTCCCTGGTGATCGGCCCGGGTGCGAGGAGATCGACGAGGTCTCGGGCGCCCGTGCTTCTGAAGTAGCCGCGTCCGCGGCGCATCCGCCGCAGACCGACAAAGTGGTCTTCGGAGTCGCTGCCGCGCTGGTCGCGGCGATCGTGGTGTGGGGCCTGGCCGCCACCGACAATTTCGGGACCGTTACCGGGAACATCCTCGACTGGATCGTCGTCGAGTTCGGTTGGTTGTTCGTGCTCACGGCGAGCGGATTCGTGTTCTTCGCGCTCTGGCTGGCGGTGAGCCGATACGGCCGCATTCCGCTCGGCAAGGACGACGAGAAGCCGGAGTTCCGCACAGTCAGCTGGATCTCGATGATGTTCGCCGCCGGCATGGGCATCGGCTTGATGTTCTTCGGTGTCGCCGAACCGCTCTCGCACTTCGTCGAGCCGCCACCGGGCAGCACCGGCGGCACCGGCGTCGCGATGGCGACCTCGATGTTCCACTGGAGCCTGCATCCCTGGGCGATCTACGCCGTGGTGGGTCTGGCCATCGCCTACGGCACCTTCCGCAGGGGTCGCAAGCAGCTCATCAGCTCGGCGTTCATCCCGCTGCTGGGACGCCGGGCCGAAGGTCCGCTCGGCAAGGTCATCGACATCCTCGCCCTGTTCGCGACCCTGTTCGGCACCGCGGCGTCGCTCGGCCTGGGCGCGCTGCAGATCGGCTCGGGCTTCGAGGTCACCGGCTGGCTCGAGACGGCCGGGGTGATGCTGCTCGTCGCGATCGTCGCACTGCTCACGCTCGCGTTCATCGCCTCCGCGGTCACGGGTGTCGCCAAGGGCATCCAATATCTGTCGAACATCAACATGGTGCTCGCCGCGATCCTGGCGATCTTCGTGTTCGTGCTCGGACCCACCGTCTTCATCCTCAACCTCGTGCCCACCACCCTCGGTGCCTACGCCGCGGAGTTCGCCCGCATGTCGGCGCGCACGGCCGCCTCCAACGAGGCCGCAGGTGAGTGGCTGTCGAGCTGGACGATCTTCTACTGGGCGTGGTGGGTCTCGTGGGCGCCCTTCGTCGGCATGTTCCTCGCCCGCATCAGCCGCGGCCGCACCATCCGCGAGTTCATCGTCGGTGTCATCCTCGTCCCGAGCCTCGTCAGCCTCATCTGGTTCTCGGTGTTCGGCGGCGCCGGTATCGGACAGCAGCTGGACGGCCTGGACATCGCGGGTGCCGACAGCGTCGAAGGACAGCTGTTCGGGGTGCTCGGCAACCTCCCGCTCACCGGCATCGCCACGGTCGTCGCGATGCTCCTCATCGCCATCTTCTTCATCTCCGGAGCGGACTCCGCGTCGATGGTGATGGGCAGCCTCAGTCAACGCGGCACCCTCGCGCCGAATCGCGGCGTCGTGGTCTTCTGGGGCGGACTCACCGGCGGTGTCGCGGCCCTGCTGCTGTGGAGCGGCGGCGAGGAAGCCCTCAACGCCCTGCAGACGATGACGATCATCGCGGCAGCTCCCTTCCTCCTCGTGATGATCGGTCTGTGCGTGTCGCTGTACCGGGATCTGCAGCGCGACCCCCTGATCACGGGCGGGCGCAGGAAACGGACACTGCGCAAGGTCGAATGACCGAGCGGTCCCACATCGAGGACGTCGAGTTCCTGCTCGACGTCCTCGATGCGCGTCCGGGCACGTCCGTCCTCGCGATCGACGCCGGGCCCGCCTCCGCCGTGGTCGCCGAGAACGTCGGTCCCCACGGCCGCGTGCGCGTGGCACCCTCGGTGACCCGCGCCCACGAGTTCGCGCAGCGGGAGAAGTTCGACCGCATCTACGCACTCGACATCCCCGACCTCCGCGAGGACACCGCCGCCGCGGCCGCCCTCGCGCCGCTGCTGACCGACGACGGACAACTGTGGGTGATCGACGGGGCAGGACCGGGGGAGGACACCGGAACCGTCTCGATGACCGTGAGCACCGTTCTCGCACGGGTAGGATTCGCGATCGTCGACATCCTCGAACGCGGATCGCGAGTCGCGGTGTGGGCGGCGGCCGGACGACGGCATCACGGGTGACACACGACGCCGCGTGCCTGCGGTGAGTTGTCGCCCACCCCGAGTACGGTGTCGCCTGCCCGGCAGTTGCTCTTCGAGAGGAGTGCGCGTGACCGACACCGACCGATTCGACGAGGCCCTCGACCGCGATTGGTCCCGTTACGCCTCGCAACTGGCCCGGCGCATCTCCGAACTCGCCGGACCCGACGCCTTCGAACTGCACGCCGAGACCGCCTCGGGGCCCGCGGCCTGCGTGCGGGTGCTCGCGAGCGCCGGGGGATACGCCACGATCGAGGTCACCGGATCCGAGCCGGTCACCAGGCCCGTGTCCGAGGCCGACACGCTCGCCCGGCACATCGTGTCGGTGCTGCGCGGTCGCGGGAAGGTGCCGCATCCGGCCTTCTTGCAGGCACACCCGCCCTCAGCCCTCGGCGACCTCCGCGAACGCGTGAGCGATGCGCTCGCGCACGCCCTCGGCCGCCCTGTGCCGGTCGACGCCGACGGCGACTTCGTCGTCGTCCTCGACTCCCATGTGGTCTTCGTCGTGATCGACGACGACGGCAGCATCCGGCTGTGGGCACCGCTGCTGCACGCGATCCCCGAGGACGACACCCCGGGAGCCACGCCCACCGGCGGTCGCACCCACGCGCTCGCCGAGCTCACCGAACTGAACCGGACGTGGCCGCACATCAAGGTGGTGCTCGTCGAGGACCGGCTTGTCGCCACCGTCGACCTGCTCGGCGATCCGTTCGTGCCCCGCCACCTGTCCGAGCTGCTCCAACGACTCAAGGGCTTCCTCACGGTCGTCGACGAGCGATTCGCGCGCCGCTTCGACGGCATCCGCTACGGCTCCGACAGGGACCGCGACGTCGAGCTGGCCGAGGGCAGCGTGCTCGACGAACCCAACTGAGCTCTCCTCGGGACGAGCGACTGCGCTCCGCTCAGCGCCAGCTGGGGAGCCACAGCTGGTCGTTCCAGTGCTCCGGGGTGATCGGCAGCGCCGTGAGAATCGGCCACAACCACACGAAGTTCGCGATGACGAGCCCGACATACAGGCACACCACGAGCAGCCCGGTCGTCCGTCGTTCCGTCGAGGCGTGCGGCGACCCGAGGATGTCGCCGAGCACCAGCGCGACACCCATCACCAGGAACGGCGCCATCGGCACCGCGTAGAAGTAGTACATCTGCCGGTCGAGGCTCGCGAACCACGGGAGGATCCCCGCGCCGTATCCGGTGAGCACCGCGGCCCACCGCCAGTCGCGGCGGACGAGCAGCTGCCACAGTCCCCATCCGAGCACCGGCACCGACACCCACCACAGCGCCGGCGTTCCGATCAGCATCACGGCCTTGACGCACTGCTCGGCGTCGCATCCGCTGATCCGCTCGCCGTCGGCGAAGTAGTACAGCATCGGACGCAGGCCCATCGGCCACGTCCACGGCTTCGACTCCCAGGGATGCTGGTTGCCGGCCGAGTTCGTCAGGCCGGAGTGGAACTCCAGGACGCTCGCGCTGTAGTACCAGAGTGACCGCAGCGCGTCGGGCACGAACGAGAACATCCCGTCGTGGCCGATCCGCGAGCCGACCGCGTGACGGTAGACGCCGGTCTCGCTCGCGAACCACGCCCAGTAGGTCGACAGGTACACCCCGAGCGGGACGAGCACGAGGGCATACAGCGCCGGACCGATGTCGCGCAGCGCCGTCCCCACCCAGGGGCGCTGCACCCGGTACGCGCGACGCGTCGCGAGGTCGAAGGCCACGGACATCAGCCCGAAGAACGCGATGAAGTACAGGCCCGACCACTTGGTGCCCACCGCGAGACCCAGCAGGATGCCCGCACCGAAGCGCCACCAGCGCACACCGAAGCGCGGACCCCACACACTGTCGAGAACACGGCCCTCGGCATGGACCCGGGCCATCCGGGCACGCACGTCGTCGCGGTCGACGATCAGGCAACCGAAGGCGCCGACGACGAAGACCGCCTGGAAGATGTCGAGCATGCCGAGGCGGGACGACACGAAGGTCACCCCGTCGACGACGAGCAGCAGACCGGCGATCGCGCCGAGCATCGTCGAGCGGGTCAGCCGCCGCACGATCCGCACGACCAGCAGGACGAGCACGACGCCGGCCGCAGCGGCCGAGAAACGCCAACCCCACGCGGTGTATCCGAACAGTGCCTCGCCGAGCGCGATCATCTGTTTGCCGACGGGCGGATGCACGACGAGCCCGTAGCCGGGATTGTCCTCGATCCAGCCGCCGGTGAGCACCTGCCAGCCCTGCGGGGCGTAGTGCTTCTCGTCGAACACCGGCGTCTTCGCATCGGTGGGGTAGTTGAGCATCGTGAACCGCGTGATCGCGGCGAGCGCCGTGACGAAGGCGGTGACGATCCAGCCGCGCGCCCGATCTCCCGGAAGGGGCTCGGGTCCGGGCACCAACGGGCCGGGACCGATGAGGCGACGATCCTGCGCTGCCGACGGACCACGGCCGGGGGCCTGTGAAGGGCTGCGGTCCGTCACGGTCACGTTCCGATCGTAGGCTGAGCCGTATGCAGGCAGCCAAACCGGTCCACGGCGCGAATCCGGGAGAGGGCCGGCTCGTGCTGGCCGCCACTCCGATGGGAGATATCGGTGACGCCTCGGCGCGTCTCCGCGACGCTCTCGGCACCGCCGACGTCATCGCCGCCGAGGACACCCGGCGCACCAAGGCACTCGCCGCGGCGCTCGGCGTCACCATCACCGGGCGGGTCGTGAGCTTCTACGATCAGGTCGAGGTGTCGCGACTGCCGGGCCTGGTCACCGACATCGAGGAGGGCCGCACCGTCCTGCTCGTCACCGACGCGGGCATGCCGTCGGTGAGCGATCCCGGCTATCGGCTCGTCGCGGCGTGCGTCGAGGCCGGTCTGCCGGTGACCTGCCTGCCCGGTCCGTCCGCCGTGACCACCGCCCTCGCCCTGTCGGGCCTGCCGGTCGAGCGGTTCTGCTTCGACGGGTTCCCACCCCGCAAGCCGGGCCAGCGACGCGCGTATTTCGGCACGCTCGTCCAGGAGCCTCGCGCCGTGGTGTTCTTCGAGGCACCGCACCGGCTCGCGGCCTGTCTGGCCGACGCCGTCGACGTGCTCGGCGGTGACCGTCGCGCCGCCGTCTGCCGCGAACTCACCAAGACCTACGAGGAAGTGCGCCGCGGCACGCTCGCCGAACTCGCCGAGTGGGCCGTCGAGGGCGCGCGCGGTGAGATCACCGTGGTGCTCGAAGGGGCGGTTGCCGTGGCCACCGACCCCGTCGACCTCGTCGACGAGGTGGAACGGAAGGTCGAGGACGGGATGCGGCTGAAGGACGCCTGCGCCGTCGTCGCCGAAGCGGCGTCGACCTCGTCCGGTGCGACGGTCTCGAAGCGCGAACTGTACGACGCGGTGCTGGAAGCGCGTCGCGACTGACGCGGTGCTGGAATCGCGTCGCGAGTGACGCGGTGCTGGAATCGCGTCGCGACTGACGCGGTGCTGGAATCGCGTCGCGACTGACGCGGCCTGCCGCCCACCGATCGAGAAGAACGCATATCGGACGCGCCGCGGGGTCCGGGGACACTGCGTGCCACGGAAGCTTAGACTCTGCCGGGTCCCGAGCGCAGACGTCACCGGCACCGGCCGGTCGGACGCTGTCGGGGGCTTCGGACGATCAGGAGGACGCGGATGGATTCGGTGAACGATTTCCTCGTCGAGGTGGGCGGGGTGGTGTGGGGGCCGTACCTGCTCATCCCGCTGCTGTTGGGCACGGGCCTCGTGCTCACGATTCGGCTGAAGGGCATCCAGTTCCGCAAGCTGTGGCCCGCACTGCGGCTGGGTCTGATCACCCGCCACGACGAAGGCGCCACCGAAGGCGACATCTCCCAGTACCAGGCACTGACCACCGCGCTCGCCGCGACGGTGGGCGTGGGCAACATCGCCGGTGTCGGCACCGCGATCTACTTCGGCGGGCCCGGCGCGCTGTTCTGGATGTGGGTCACCGGCCTGGTCGGCATGGCCAGCAAGTACTCCGAGGCGTTCCTCGGCGTGAAGTACCGCACGACCGACGCCAAGGGTGAGCAGAGCGGTGGTCCGCAGTACTACCTCGCCCGCGCCATCCCCAACAAGGCCGGTCTCGTCCTGAGTCTGCTGTTCGCGGTGTTCGCCGTGCTCGCCAGCTTCGGCATCGGCAACATGACCCAGGCCAACACCGTCGCTACCCAGCTCGACGGCACCTTCGGTGTGCCGACCTGGCTCAGTGGCATCGTGATGACCGTGCTCGCCGCGGCAGTCCTGCTCGGCGGCATCAAGTCCATCGGCAGGGTCACCGCCGGCTTCGTGCCCGCGATGATCCTCCTCTACGTCGGCGCCGGCATCATCGTCCTCGCGGTCAACTTCACGCAGATCCCCGATGCCTTCGCGCTCATCTTCACCGATGCCTTCACCGGCACGGCGGCCACCGGTGGCTTCATCGGATCGGTCTTCATGATCGCTCTGCGTTACGGCGTGGCGCGCGGCATCTTCTCGAACGAGTCGGGCATGGGCAGCGCGGCGATCGCCGCCGCGGCCGCCCAGACCACCCACCCGGTGCGTCAGGGCCTGGTGTCGATGACCCAGACGTTCATCGACACGATCATCGTCGTCACCTTCACCGGTCTGGTCATCGTCACGACCGGAGCCTGGGAGTCCGGCGAGCAGGGCGCCGCGATGACATCGGCCGGCTTCGCCGACGGCCTCGGTGGGGACTGGGGTCACTGGATCGTTGCCATCTCGGTCGTCTTCTTCGCCTTCTCGACGATCCTCGGCTGGTCGTACTACGGCGAGCGGTGCGTCGAGCGTCTCGTCGGTCGCCGCGGCGTGGTGCCCTACCGCGCGATCTTCGTGATCGTGGTGTTCATCGGTGCCACCACCCAGCTCGAGGTGGTCTGGAACTTCTCGGACGTGATGAACGGCCTCATGGCCCTGCCGAACCTGATCGGCCTGCTGGTGCTGTCGGGTCTGATCGCGCGGGAGACGAAGGCCTACCTGGATCGCGATCCGTATCTGTTGAACGGCCCCGTCGCGACGGACGATCCCGACGTCGTGAAGTAGGCCGGGGATACGCGAAGGGCCCCGCGTGATGCGGGGCCGAACGTATGTGGAGCATGCCTCCACGCCGACCCGGAACTACCCCTCGTCAGTCCCTATCGGCGTGGAGGCCCCCGCCCCACACTGCAAGGCCGAACCTTGCGTGGTCACCACTCTTCCCCGTGTTTGATGGGGACGAAGAATACCGACCGGCGCGGAACCGGTATCATCCCTGCTCAGACGTGGTGAGGAATTTTTCCGCAGCGGATGTTTGCAGGCGGGGAACGGGAGCACGAAGGGCGCGGAACGGATGTCAGAGACCGGCGGAAAGCCTGGTTCGGCGCAGCGTCAGTTCTTCGCCGACCAGTTGCGCATGCTGTTCGCCGCAGCCGGTCGTCCCGCCCTCAAGAAGGTCGTCTCGGATGCCGCGACCGTCGCCCGGGCGGTGGGCAGCGACCGGACCGTCTCCGTACAGCGGGTCAGCGACTGGCGCAGCGGCAACCGGATGCCGGCCAACTTCGAGTCGGTGCATCCGGTGCTCGTGGTCCTCATCCGCGCGGCGCGGGAGCTCAACGCCGAACCGCCGGCCCCCGGTCTGTACTCCCTGAAGCAGTGGGAGAACTGGTGGAAGGCCGCGCGCGGCCAGGCGAACGCTCCGCGCACCAAGGAATCGGCATCGGTATCGGTGCCGCCCGGGATCCGCCCTTACAAGGGACTCGCCTCCTACCGTCAGAACGACGCCCGGTTGTTCTTCGGGCGCGCCCAGAGTGTGCGGACCCTCGCCGACGTGGTGACGGCCTCCCACGGGCAGGGCCCGGTCGTGGTGACCGGTGCCTCCGGCGTCGGCAAGTCCTCGCTCGTACAGGCCGGTCTCATTCCCCAGCTGTGTTCCGCGCCGGACTGCCACCCGGTGGTCCTCACCCCCGGCACCGACCCGGTGGCACGACTCGTCGACGCGCTCCCCGAACTGACCGACGTCGGCGACCCCGCCGACCACACCGCCGTCCACGCGGCCCTGCGTGCCGCGACCTCCCGTACGTCGTCGTCCTTGCTGCTGATCGTGGTCGACCAGATCGAGGAACTGTTCACCCAGTGCAGCGACGTCGCTCTGCGCACCGAGTTCCTCACCCTGATCGAGACGGCGTCGACCGGTTCGGACGGCGACGCGCCCGCACTCGTCGTCGCGACGATGAGGTCGGACTTCTACGACCAGGCAGTGGGCACTCCCGTGCTCGCCCGGGCCCTCGAACGGCGGACCAAGACCGTCCAGCCCCTCGACCGCGACGATCTCGTCGAGGTCATCACCGCGCCCGCCAAACTCGTGGGTGTCCGCCTCGAACCAGGTCTCGTCGACCTCATCCTCCACGACCTCACCGGACTGGCCGACGGTGAGATCAGCGGCACCGAGCTTCCCCTGCTGTCCCACCTGCTCGACTCCCTGTGGGACAAGCGCAGCGGGGGCACGCTCACCGTCGCCGCCTACCGCGCGACCGGCGGGGTCCGCGGATCCGTCGCCGCCGGCGCCGAACGAGCGTGGGAGAGTCTCGCCGACGATTCCGACCGTGCCCGTGCCCGCTCGATGCTCGTCCACCTGGTGTACGTCACCACGACCGGCACGGACGTCAAGATCGCGCGGTCGCTGAACGAACTGCTCGCGGTCGGCGGGGAGGATCGCGACGCGTCGAAGCGCGTCCTCGACCATTTCGTGTCGGCACGTGTGCTCGTCGTCGACGCCGACTATGTCGAACTCATCCACGATGCGGTGATCGACGCGTGGCCCCGACTCAAGTCCTGGATCCAGCAGGACCGCGCCGGTGCCGCCCTGCGACAGCAGATCGAGGCCGACGCGTCGACCTGGCTCGGCTCCGGACGCAACCGCGAGCTGCTCTACCAGCGCGGACGCATGGACGTCGTGTCCGAGCAGAATCCGCACCTCGCCATGGCGGGCACTCCCGAGGGCCGGCGCGGGCCGGTCGCGCTCAGCCCCACCGCGGTGGCCTTCCTCGACGCCTCCCGCCGGCAGATCGCCCGCGAGACCCGGACCCGGCGGGTCGGCATCACCGCGATGGCGCTGTCCACGATCATCGCGTTCGTCATGACCGGACTGGCCTGGGACGCGAAGAGCCGGGCCGAGACGGCACGGAGCACCGCGCAGTTCCAGCAGATCGTCGCGCTGTCCGACTCCCTGCGGGACAAGGACTCCACGATCTCGGCGAACCTGGCGCTCGTCGCGGCCGAACTCCAGCCCGACAGCCCGGTCGCGTACTCGAGGCTCATCGCCAGCCAGGCCGTGCCCCTCGCCTACACACTGAGCGGACACACCGGGCCGGTCTACGGCGTCGTCGTCTCCCCCGACGGGGCCACCCTCGCGTCGGCGAGCGATGACGGCACCGTCCGCCTGTGGGCACTCGACGGCGACGAACCGTCCGCCGTGGGCGAGCCGTTGCGGTTGTCGTCGAAGTACATGGCGTCCGTCTCGTTCAGCCCCGACGGCCGTTTCCTCGCGATCGGGGCAGGTGACGGTGGTGTGTGGATCTACGACGCGTCCGATCGTGCCGCGCCGCACGTGGTGCTCGACCGGCAGGTCTACGCCGACGGCGCCGTGCACAACGTGCGGTACTCACCCAACGGGCGGGTGCTCGCCGTGCCCTACGACGACGGGCACGTCGCACTCGTCGACACCTCGGATCCCGGATCGGGCCGGTTCCCCGTCACCTTGGTCGACGAGCACGACGGTGGTGTGCGGACGGTGGCCTTCCGTCCCGGTGGGCAGGTCCTCGCCACGTCGAGCGACGACCGCACCGTCCGGCTATGGGACGTGAGCACGCCCTCGCGGCCGGTGCCGCTCGGTGAGCCGCTCACCGGTTTCGGCGACGTGGCCCATTCGGTGAGCTTCAACGGCGACGGCACGATCCTCGCGGCGAGCAGCGACGACGGTGTGCTGCACCTGTTCGACACCACCGATCCGCGCGCGGCCCGCCCGCTGGGGGTGCCGACGAACGCCCACACCGGCGGTGTCTGGAACATCGCGTTCCTCCCCGACGGACGCACACTGGCGAGCGCGTCCTGGGACGGCACCGCGAAACTGTGGGACGTCGACCCGTCGACACGAACCCTCGACGAGATCGGCCCGCCGCTGACCGGGCACGGAGGCGGTGTCCCGACGCTCGCGGTGAGCCCGACCGGGACCACCGTCGTCACCGGCGGACAGGATTCCAACGTCCGGGTGTGGACGATGCCGCAGACCCGGATGGCGGTCGCCGACGGAGCGCTGACCAGGCCGGCGATCGATCGTGCCGGAGCCCTCGTCGCGACCGGCAGCTACGGACCGGATGTCACGCTCTGGCGGGTCGGTCAGGGCGGCGACTGGAACCGCGCCGGTGGGATCGCGTTGCCGCGCCCGCTCGGCGGTGCGTACGTGTGCGCGCTCTCGCCCTCGGGCACGATCCTGGCCACGGCACCGACCTCCGGCGGCAGCGTGCAATTGTGGGACGTGCGCGATCCGGCAACACCGAAGCCGTTCGGCGATCCGGTGCCGCTCGACACGAGGTTCACCTCCGCCCTGGCGTTCGGACCCGACGGCACGACCCTCGTGACCGGCGCCGACGACTCCACGGTGCAGTTGTGGGACATCGCGGATCCCGCCGAACCGGTGCCGTGGGGCCAGCCGCTGACGGGACCGAAGAATCTCGTGCGCAGTGCTGCCATCAGCCCCGACGGCCGAAGTCTCGTGGTCACGAGCGCCGACAGCGAGATCTACGCCTGGAACGTGACCGATCCGCGCTCCCCGACACGGGTGAACGTCTCGGACGGGCACGCAACCGGCGTGAACACCGTGGCCTTCGACGGGTCGAGCGACGTGCTGGTGACCGGCGGGGACGACCACGACGTGGTGGTCTGGGACCGCACCGAGTCCGGTGACTTCGTCGCCCGCGAGACCCGGTTGAGCGGCCACACCGGCACGGTCTACTCCGTCTCCATCACCCTCGACGGCACCCGCGCGGTCAGCGGCAGCGACGACGGCACTGTCCGTCTGTGGGACGTCGCCGACCCGGGCGGCATGCACGAGATCGGTGGCCCGGTCACCGACATGGGAACGGGACGATGGCAGGTGACCTTCGCGCCCGACAGCACCATCGTCGCCGCCGGTGGCGACGGTCTGCTCCGCACATGGGGGCTCGACGCCGATGCCGTCGTAGCCCGCATCTGCCGTTCCACCTCGGTGCGACTCGAGGAGGTCCTCGACCGTTACGAGTTGCCGTCGCCTCCCGACGAGGTGTGCTGAACGGCTGCCCGCGCGTCGCCGAGCGCGAGGATGCTGGCGGCCTTGTCGAGGCATTCCTGCCATTCCGCGTCGGGATCGGAGTCGATGGTGATGCCGCCTCCCACACCGAGCGCGCACACGCCGTTGCCGCTGTCGTCGTGCCCGAACTCGACGGTGCGGATCGCGACGTTCAGTTCGGTGCCGGCGATCGGACTCGACATGCCGACGGTGCCGCAGTAGACACCTCGCGCGGAACCCTCCCACCTGGTGAGCAGCGTCCGGGCGCGGAGTTTCGGGCAGCCCGTCACCGATGCGGGCGGGAACGCCGCGTCGAGCACATCGGCGACCGTCACACCCGGTCGCCGCTCCGCCGCGACGGTGGACACCAGATGCCACACGCCGGGTGCGGGACGCACCGTCAGAAGATCCTCGACCCGCACCGAACCGGTCTCGGCGACGCGGCCGAGATCGTTGCGGACGAGATCGACGATCATCACGTTCTCGGCGACGTCCTTGACCGATGCCCGTAGCCCGGCGGGGTCGGCGGAGAGGGGGAGGGTGCCCTTGATCGGACTCGACCGCAGCGTGTCGCCGTGGAGGGAGACGAACAGTTCGGGCGAGAGCGACGCGACCGCACCCCACGATCCCTGCAGGTAGGCGGCGCGCGGAGGGTCAGTCCGGGAGATCCCGTCGGCGAAGAACGCCAGCGGATCGCCGTCCCATCTGCCCGTGAACCGCGTGCACACGCACGCCTGGTACACCTCGCCGGCGCGGATCGCGTCGAGACAGTGTTCGACGCCGCGGCGGTGCTCGTCGCGAGGCGGTGGTGTCCAGTCGATGTGCCAGTCCGTGGCGTTCGTCGACTCTGTGGCGTTCGTCGGCGGGGCGGCGGTCGACGGTGAATCGAGGACTGCCGCGGCGAGATCGTCGGGGCAGGGTGCGGTACCGAGGGTCTCGTACCACCAGCACCCGTCGGCGTCGAGACGCAGGACAGTGTCGGTCCACCCGCTCGCGGCGAGGGGCAGCGCGGGTCGGTCCGGGATGCGATCCGGGTAGGCGAGATAACCGATGCGCCCGCCTCCGATGAGCGGCCGGTCGTCACTCCGCTGGAAGCGCCGATCGGCACCGCCGGGCCCGGGAGCGTCCGCGGGGAGGGAGAAGACCTCTGCCGGTGGGACGGATTCGACGGACACGGACGGGACGAGCACGGCCGCCGCCCCGAACCATTCACCCGACAGTGCCGCCGGGGCGGGGATCGCGAGGATCCTGGCGCGTTCTGCGAGTGCACCGAGCACGCGATCGACGGTGCCGCCGCGGCCGAGTCGTTCCATCCGCATGGCGTCAGCTTGTCATGTCTGGTCGGAAGCATCGGGACGAGCCCGGAGATGCGTGAGCTTGTCGGGATTGCGGACCACGTAGACGCCGGTGATCAGGTGGTCGTCGATCTCGAGGTGCAGCACCATGTCGAGGACACCTGCCGAGTAGACGAGGAAACCGGGCATCGAGTTCACCACGGCCGGCTCGATGGTCATGTCGGGCAGCGGATGCCGGACCAGTCCGAGGAACAGGCCGGCGACCTTCGCGGAGCCGAAGACCGGAACTCGGGCCGCAGTGACCTTGCCGCCACCGTCGGCGAGGTACCGCACGTCGGGAGCCAGCAGCGACAGCAGTCCGTCGAGGTCGCCGGTGGTGGCCGCGGTGAGGAACGCCGCGACCACCCGGTCGGTCTCGTCGCCCGCGGGAGTGAAGCGTCGCTGCCGGGCATGGACGTGCTCGCGGGCGCGGTGCGCGATCTGCCGGACGGCACTCTCGGTACGGTCGACCGTCTCGGCGATGCGCCCGTACTCGAAACCGAACACCTCGCGCATCACGAAAACCGCGCGTTCGACGGGCGTCAATGTCTCGAGCACCAACAGCATCGCGGTCGACACCGACTCGGCGAGTTCGACCTCGGCGGCTGCGTCGGGGGCGGTGAGCATCGGCTCGGGCAACCACGGCCCGACGTAGTCCTCCCGGCGGCGTTGCGCCGAGCGCAGCGAGTTCAGCGCCTGACGCGTCACGATCTGCGCCGCGTAGGCCCGCGGATTGTCGACGCTGCCGGTGTCGGTGCGGGCCCAGCGGATGTAACTCTCCTGCAGGACGTCCTCGCTGTCGGCGACACTGCCGGTGATCTCGTAGGCGATCGAGAACAGCAGTCCCCGATGCTCGGTGAAGACGTCGTCGCCGGTCATACGTGAGCCTTCTCGCGTGCGGCGGTGTCCGGTCCGCGTCGGGACGGCAGGGCACGTCCGCGCGCCTGGAGTTGCATGGTGTGGATGGTCCCACGAACGACGGCTTCCTTCACCGGTGCTGCGAGCCGACCGCGCAGGGCCCACCTCGACGGGGTGTCGTCGCGTGCCGACAACTGCACGACGCCGCGATCGCGGCCGAGAGAGATGCAGGTCGTGACGAAACCGAGCGAGAGCGGTGCCGGCTCGCGTCCCTGCAACAACTGCCACACCGTGTCGGCGCCGTGGATGCCGAGCGGCATCGCCGCCTGGCAGCTCATGCGCAGGTGGTCATTGCCGTCCACCACCACTGCGTCGCCCACGCCGACGATCGGCGAGCCGTCGACCGCCTGCAGGGTGTCGCGCACCCGGAGACGACCGTCGTCGTCGACCGGCAGGCCGCTGCGACGGGCCAGGTCGGGCACGGAGAAACCGGCCGTGCGGACCACGAGGGTCGCGGGGATTTCGGAGCCGTCGTCGAGGACGACCGAGCCGTCGTCGATGTGGGCGACCCGCGTTCCCGACCGGACCTGAACGCCCAGTTCGTCGAGCCGGTGGCGGATGTAACGCTGCGTGTTCACAGGAAGGGCCGCTCCCGGATCGCCGACGAGGACGAGGGTGTGCCGCGGATGCGACTGTGCGAGTTCGGTGACGGTCTCGAGACCGGTGAGCCCGCCACCGATCACGACGACGGAGGCGTGATCGTCCGCCTCGAGGAGCGCGTCGCGCAGGGCAGTGGCGGAGTCGAGGTCGGCGACGGAGAACGCCTTCTCCGCACCGGGGATCGCGCCGGAGCCCGTGGTGCTGCCGACGGCGTAGACCACCGCGTCGCATGGCAGGACCGTGCCGTCGGCGAGGGACACCGCGTAGGGCTCGATCCGTACGGCCGTGCCGACGTGCAGCGTCACCCGCGGGTGCAGGAGATCGGACAGTTCGTGTGTGGCGGTTCCGGATCCGGCCGCCACCTGGTGGAGCCGGACGCGTTCGACGAAGACCGGTCGCGGGTTCACGACGGTGACCGCCACCTCGGGGTGTTCGGCGAGCAAGCGGTTCGCAGCCATCACTCCGGCGTAGCCCGCCCCTACGACCACCACATGGAATTGCGTCGTCATCGCTCTGTTCCCTTCGCTTGTCGGAAGTGGTGTCACCGATAGGACACCGCTCGTGGCAGGGATGTGACACGGCGCCACCGCCAATTCCTGTGACGCCCGTCTCCTGCTGTCGACCTCGTCGGTGATCGATCCGGTCAGCGACCGACCGTGCGGAATTCCGTTGTCAGCGAGGCGGTCTCGGCCGCATCCCGACCGGCGTGGAAGCCGTCGGCGTCGACCCCGCGGCTACGCGAGTCGCGGGTGACGGGGAACAACCGCCGGAACTCGGTGTCGACGGCGTCGGAGCGTCTGGCGAGGATGGGTGCGAGTTTCGTGATGGGCATCTGCGCGTCGGCGGCGGCGTGGGCGGTGGCCCGGACGTCCGCCTCGCGGAGACGTTCGCCGATCCGGTGCGCGTAGCCGGTGAGGAAGGCGCGGCGGAAGGAGGTCGCGGACGATCCGCGCCGCCCCGCCGTTCCGGCCGCCTGCACGGCCCGTCCGGCCTGCACGAGCAGCGAGGTGTACAGCATCTCGGCCTGCTGCAGGTCGGTGGCGGTACCGACGATCGTCGCGATCTGCACCCGGGTGAACCACACCGTGCGCACGCGGTTCGCGTCGCCGATGGCGGTGAGGAGCAGGACCTTCTCGCGGATGTACGGGCTGTCGAGGTGGATGCGCCGGCCGACGACCGGGTCTGTGCCGGAGTCGGGTCCGGCCAGCAGCGCCGCACCCACGGCGTGACGCGAGACGAGTTCCTGCGCCTTCGCGGTGAGCGCTTCGGCCTCGTCGGGGAAGTCGGTGGACTCGGCCTTCGACAGCAGTGCCCGGATGCGTTCGAGGATCCGGGTGTCGGGCGGGGCGGGCGCAGACGGGTCGCCGGACCGGACGGACGGCCATCGCGACGGCGGGGGTGTGAGGATCGCGAAGGACGGCAGGTACTTCCAGGTGAAGGCGAGCCCTTCGATCTCGAAGCGGGTGACGTCGGGGAACGCGCGGAACAGACCGTCGGCCAGGGTCGGGGCTCCGGCGGCGTGGGCCGGACGCGGGTGCCGGCGGGTGATCTCGTCGAGCTGCCGTACCCACTCGACGGGGGCGCGTTCGGCCGCGCGCCGGATCTGCGCGTCGAACAGCATCGTGGCCGCCGTCAGTGCGACATCGGAGGGACCACCCGAGCGGGCCGTCACGTGGAGCACGTCGGCGGGCTGCCATCCCCGCTCGTAGGCACCGCCCAGCTCGGCGAGCAGGGAGTGCTCGTTCAGGCCATCGGATCGAACATGTGTTCTATCGCTGCGCATGCGCCGCAGTGTTGCGCACGGCACCGACAGGTTTGCGCGGCGACGGAGAACACGCAGGTGAAGCTCTCCGTCGCCGGATCGGACGCTCAGTCCTCGTCGACGTAGCGCGGGAACACCGGTGCCGGGGCGGGCAGGGTCGTGCCCGGAGCCAGGCGGGTCGCGACGGCGTCGAACTGCCGTGCCTCGGGTGTCTGACCGAGGAGATCGAGGATGTTCGCGGCGGCATCGGGCATCACCGGCTGGACGAGCAGACCCACGATCCGAACGACCTCGAGCGTGACGTACAGGACCGTCGCCATCCGCTCGGGATCGGTCTTGCGCAGCACCCACGGCTGCTGCGCCGAGAAGTAACGGTTGGTCTCGCCGAGGACGTGCCAGATCGCTTCGAGACCGAGGTGCAGGGCCTGCGCGTCGAACTCGGCGCGCACCTTCGCGAGCAGCGCGTCGGCCTGGGCGAGCATCGCCTCGTCGTCGGCGGTGAACTCGCCCGGCGTGGGCACGGTGCCCTCGAGATTCTTCGCGACCATCGTCAGGGAGCGCTGCGCGAGGTTGCCGAGGTCGTTGGCGAGATCGGCGTTGATGCGGGTGACGATCGCCTCGTGGCTGTAGCTGCCGTCCTGGCCGTAGGAGATCTCGCGGAGCAGGAAGAAGCGCAGCTGGTCGAGGCCGTACCGGTCGACCATCTCGAGCGGGTCGACGACGTTGCCGACCGACTTCGACATCTTCTCGCCCTTGTTGAACAGGAAGCCGTGGACGAAGACCCGCTTCGGCAGTTCGAGCCCCGCCGACATGAGGAAGGCCGGCCAGTAGACGGTGTGGAACCGCGTGATGTCCTTGCCGATGATGTGCAGGTCGGCGGGCCAGTAGCGGCGGTAGGACTCCGATTCGGTGTCGGGGAAGCCGGCGCCGGTGAGGTAGTTGGTCAGCGCGTCGACCCACACGTACATGACGTGATCGGGGTGATCGGGGACCGGCACACCCCAGTCGAAGGTGGTGCGGGAGATCGACAGGTCCTTCAGGCCGCCGGAGACGAAGCTGACGATCTCGTTGCGGCGGGTGGCCGGGGCGATGAAGTCGGGCTGCTTCTCGTAGAGCTCGAGCAGCTTGTCCTGATAAGCCGACAGCCGGAAGAAGTAGGTGGACTCCTCGGTCCACTCCACGGGGGTGCCGGTGTCGGTGGAGATCCGCGAGCCGTCTTCGAGCAGGGTGGTCTCGCCGTCGGTGTAGAACGCCTCGTCGCGGACCGAGTACCACCCCGCGTAGGTGTCGAGGTAGATGTCGCCCGAGTCGACCATGCGCTGCCAGATCGCCTTGCTCGCCTCGAGGTGATCGGCGTCCGTGGTGCGGATGAACCGGTCGTACGAGATGTTCAGCCGCTTGTCCATGGCCTCGAACACGTCCGAGTTGCGGGACGCGAGTTCGGTGACCGGGATGCCTTCCTTCGCGGCGGTCTGCTGCATCTTCAGGCCGTGCTCGTCGGTGCCGGTCAGGAAGCGCACGTCGAAGCCGTCGAGACGCTTGAACCGCGCGATCGCGTCGGTCGAGATGTACTCGTAGGCGTGCCCGATGTGCGGGGCGCCGTTCGGGTACGCGATCGCGGTCGTGACGTAGAACGGCGGGCGGGTGGGATCGCCGGCAGCCGGGCGGGAGGAATCAGGCGCAGTCATGGTGGCCAGTAGTTTATAGGGCGTGAGCGCAGCCCGTCCCGCCCCCGAAGCCCCGCAGCCGTTGAGTCCCCTCGTCGACGCCCACACGCACCTCGACGCGTGCGGTGCCGAGGACGCCGCGACGACCTCCGCGATCGTCGATCGTGCCGCCGCGGTGGGGGTCGGACGCATCGTCACCGTCGCCGACGATCTCGAGGCGGCGCGTTTCGCCGTGCGGGCTGCGCACTGGGACGACCGCGTCCACGCGGCCGTCGCCATCCATCCCACCCGCGCGAACAGTCTCGACGACGCTACCCGCGCCGAGATCGAGAAACTCGCCGCCGACCCGCGCTGCGTCGCGGTGGGGGAGACCGGCCTCGACCTCTACTGGCCCGGCAAGCTCGACGGGTGCGCCGAACCGGCCGAGCAGGAGGAGGGCTTCCGCTGGCACATCGACCTCGCGAAGCGACTCGGCAAGCCGCTGATGATCCACAACCGCGAGGCCGACGCCGACCTGCTGCGTGTCCTGCACGACGAGGGCGCACCCGAGAAGGTGATCTTCCACTGCTTCTCGTCGGATGCCGACATGGCCCGCCGCTGCGTCGACGCCGGATACCTGCTGAGCTTCTCGGGCACCGTGAGTTTCAAGAACGCGAAGGCCCTGCGTGAAGCGGCGCCGCTCGTGCCCCGCGAGCTGGTGCTGGTGGAGACCGACGCGCCGTTCCTGACCCCGCATCCCTTCCGGGGCGCGCCGAACGAGTCGTACTGCCTGCCGTACACCGTGCGCGCGCTCGCCGAGGTGCGGGGCGAGGACGCCGAGGAACTGGCGGCGGCCACCACCGCGAACGCCGAGCGGGTGTACGGACTTTCGTAAAGGGCACGCGCGTCCCCACTCCCGTCGTGAGAATACGGGCATGCGCTCCTTCGTCTACAACTCTCATCCGGTACGTGTGATCTTCGGCCCCGGTACCGCCTCGCGGGTCGCGGACGAAGTACGTCGACTCGATCGTTCCCGCGTTTTGCTGCTCGCCGGCGAGCACGTGCGGCACCAGGCGGAACTGGTCGAGAAGTATCTCGGCGATCTGCAGGTCGCGCGTTTCGACGGCGCGGTGATGCACACGCCGGTCGAGGTGACCGAACGGGTCCTCGGCCGGGTCACCGAGCACGACGTCGATGCGGTCGTCGCGGTGGGTGGCGGCTCGACCACAGGACTGGCCAAGGCACTGGCACTCCGCACGGGGATCGATCAGGTGATCCTGCCGACGACCTACGCCGGGTCGGAGGTGACGCCCGTTCTCGGTGAGACCGCCGACGGGGTGAAAACCACGCGTTCGTCGCCCGACATCCTTCCCGAGACCGTGATCTACGACGTCGAGTTCACCACCTCGATGCCCATTCCGTTGGCGGTGACCAGCGCGATCAACGCGATGGCCCACGCGGTCGAGGCCCTCTACTCCGAACAGGCCAATCCGATCGTCGACGCCCTCGCGCTCGAGGCCGTGGCCGCGATCGCCCGGGGTATCCCGGCGCTCGGTGCGGATTCGGCCGATCCCGAGGGGCGTTCGGATCTGCTGCTCGCGGCGTGGCTCTCCGGAACCTGTCTCGCCTCGGCGGGAATGGGGCTGCACCACAAGCTCTGTCACGTGCTGGGCGGCTCGTTCGACCTGCCGCATGCCGCCACGCATACCGTCGTGCTGCCCCACGCGCTCGCCTACAACGAACCGTCGGTACCGCACGTCATGGTGCGGGTCGCGCAGGCGCTCGGCACGGATTCGGCGTCCGCGGGCGTCTACGATCTCGTGACGGCGGCCGGTGGGCCGACGAGTCTCGAGGAACTGGGGTTCCGGGAGTCCGATCTGGACGAGGCGGCACGACTGGCGACGGCGAAGCCGTATCCGAATCCCCGGGAGGTCACGGAGGTGGGCGTGCGACGGTTGCTGGGGGAGGCGTTCGCCGGTACCCGTCCGGAACCGGCGCAGAAGTCTGGTTGAAGCTACAACCAAGGGCTGCTACTTTAGTTGTCGCTTCAACTAAGTGGGGCTCTCCGGCCTCCTACCCGAAAGGCTCGACATGAAGACCCCTCTCGTCCGCGACCTCGGCATCCTCGTGGCCCGACTCGTACTCGGCGTCATCTTCCTCGCGCACGGACTGCAGAAGTTCAATTCGTGGGGATACGAAGGCACCAAGGCCGGCTTCGAAGGAATGGGCGTGCCCGCCCCGGCCGTCTCGGCGTTCGTCGCCACCTGGATCGAGATCCTCGGCGGTCTCGCGCTCATCCTCGGTGTGCTCGTCCCCGTCTTCGGCGTCCTGCTGTTCCTGCTCATGCTCGGCGCGTTCTTCATCGTGCACGTGGAGAACGGAATCTACGTCGGCGACGGTGGTTTCGAACTCGTGGCCGCGCTCGGCGCAGGGGCCCTCCTACTCGCCGCGGTCGGTGCGGGAGCGTTCAGCGTCGACCGATTCCTCGCGCGGAAGGTTCCGCTCCTGCGCACGGCCTGACCTGCGGTTCCGCGGCGCTGTGGACGATTTCCCCCGATCGTCCTCAGCGCCTCTTCCGTCCGATGACGCGCGCTTAACGCATATGTCTTGTTATTCTCCTGCACGACATACGCGTTCACGGATCTCTCCGACAGGACCGATATGACCGTGCAGCAGGCTGTTCCGCGTCGCGACACCACGTGGAATGTCAATCGACGGACCTTCCTCGTGGGCGCGGGTGCGCTCCTCGCTGCCGGCCTCGTGGGCGCCGGATCATCTGCGGCACAGCCTCGGACACCGCAGCGTCCCAACATCCTCATCATCATGACCGACCAGGAGCGCCAGCCGATGCACTGGCCGGCCGACTGGGCGCGCAACAACCTGCCCAACCGGCAGCGTCTGGCCGACACCGGGCTGACCTTCACGCGGTCGTTCTGCAACGCCGCGATGTGCTCGCCCAGTCGCAGCACGTTCTTCACCGGCCTCTATCCCGCCCAGCACGGGGTGGTGAGCACCCTCACCGAGGGTGGCACGCTCTCGCCCACCGAACCCGTGCTGCCGGTGGACGGCCAGAACATGGCGAAGATGCTGCTCTCCGCCGGATACGACGTCCACTACCGCGGCAAATGGCACATGAGCAAGGGCGCCGACGGCGGCGACCCGTCGCCCGACGACATCGCGCGGTACGGCTTCGCGGGGTGGGAGCCCCCGGAGGCGGGGCAGGACACAGCACCCGAGAACTTCGGGGGTGGCTGCGCCGACCGCGACGGCAAGATCGCCTCCGACGCCGCCGAATTCCTGCGGTCGCGCAGCGCCTCCGACGACAGGCCGTTCGCGCTCATCGTGTCGTTCGCCAATCCTCACGACATCCTCTCGTACCCGAAGACTTGGGATCAGGTCGACGGTGACTGCAACAACTACGGGGCCTTCGCACCCGAAGCCTTCGAGCAGGGAATCGACCTGCCGCCCACCATCGACGAGGACCTGCTCCGCAACTTCAAGCCCACCGCCCAGGCCGAACTGCTCCTGCTGCTCGCAGGTGCGCTCGGTCCGCTCGTCGGTCCCGAAGCGGCACGGCAGTACGTCAACCTGTACGCCTACATGCACAAGGTCGTCGACCAGCACATCGGGACGGTTCTCAATGCGCTGGAATCGGTTTCGGGCATGCGCGAACGCACCGTCGTCTTCCGGGTGGCCGACCACGGTGAGATGGGGCTCTCCCACGGCGGACTCCGCCAGAAGGCCTTCAACGCCTACGAGGAGACGCTCAATGTCCCTCTCGTGGTGAGCAATCCGGTGATGTTCCCGAGGCCGGTCTCCACCGACGCGCTCGCGTCGCTGATCGACGTCATGCCCACCCTCGCGACGATGGCCGCCGTGCCCGACCGTTCGGCGTGGACGTTCAAGGGCGTCGACCTCACGCCCGTCATCGAGGGCGCGTCGTCCGGTGGCACGCCGCCACAGGTGCAGGACACCGTCCTGTTCACCTTCGACGACGAGAATGCCGCCGCGGCCAACGGGCAGACGACGGTGAAGCAGCCCAACCACATTCGTGCTGTCCGGCAGGACAGGTGGAAGTACGCGATGTACTTCGATCCGTCGGGACGCGCGCTGCCGCAGTTCGAGCTCTACGACCTGCACGACGATCCGCTCGAGACGCGCAACCGCGCGAACCCGCTCGATCTCGCGAACTTCGACCCGGTGCAGGTCGCGACCATGCACGCCGTCCTGATGGACGTGATGGCCCGCACGGGCACCACCCCGGCTGTGACGATTCCGCAGTTCCCCGTACCGAGCGGATCCGCCGATCTCCCGATTCCCAGCGGGTCGGCCGGACGCTGACGAAGCCGATCACCGGCAACCGCGACCATCGGTAGGCGGTCCCGGAAACCGCTGCGCCCGCGAAGCCGGCCGCTCCGTCCGAGCCTGTGGGCATCGGCACCTCGAACGCCCCCGCATGGGGCAGGGCACAGCTGCGCGCGATCCTCGGCTACCTCACGGAGTCCATGTCCTTGCCGCCCGAATCGCGAGGAAGTTCTTCTTCCGAGTGTCGATCGAAAATGGCGATTTCGGACACTGGAAAATGATCGAGCTAATATCGATCCGATATCTGTGACGTGCGCCGTGATCTGACAGAAATCATGATCTGTGCAGGTAAAGGCGATGAAGTTGCGATAACAATGCCGTCTCGTTACCGTGCTGTGATCACAGTTGTCGTCCGTCTGGAAATAATCGTGTCACCTTTCACCAAGATCAATCGCCTCAAGTCGCCGGTGTTCTACTCGGTGGTCGCCGCCGTCTTCGTCACCCTCGGTGCCGGTGGCGCCACTGCTGTGGTTCAGCACAAGGACGTCGTCCTCGACGTCGACGGTGAGCAGCGTGCCTTCGGCACGATGAACTCCAACGTCGGCGACATCCTGGCCGCAGCCGGCTACACCGTCGACGAGAACGACGTCGTGGCCCCGGCCGTGGACTCGTCCGTCTCCGACGGCGACACCATCGTCCTGCGACAGGCTCGCGAGCTGCGCCTCACCGTCGACGGTGAGGAGCGCTCGGTGTGGACCACCGCGCTGACCGTCGACGAGGCGCTCGACCAGTTCCGCCTCTCCGACGACGCCTACGTCTCCGCCTCCCGTTCGCACCGCCTCCCGCTCGACGGTGCCGATCTCGAGGTCGTCAACCCCAAGACGGTGCGCTTCGCCGACAACGGCGCGCCCGCCGCCGAGGTGCGCGTCGCAGCGCCGACGGTCGCCGAGTTCCTCGAGGCCCAGGGCGCGAAGCTCGAGCAGGCCGACAGCGTCACCCCTGCCCTCGACGCGGAACTCGCGGAGGGCATGGAGGTCGTGGTCACCCGCGACCGGACCGAGTCGCGGACCGAGAACCTGCCGATCGCCCCGCCGGAGAACCGCGTGGACGATCCGAACATGCTCGAGGGTGAGGCCGCCGTGAGCGACCCGGGTGCTCCGGGCGAGCGGTCGGTGACCTTCGACGTTCACACCGTCAACGGTGTCGAGGTCGGACGCGCCGAGACCGCTTCGAAGGTCCTCGTCGAGCCGCGGCCCGTCGTGGTCCGCGTCGGCACCAAGCCGAAGCCCGCCGTGCCGGCCTCCGGTCGCGGCTCCACCTGGGACGCTCTCGCGCAGTGCGAAGCGACCGGCAACTGGGCGATCAACACCGGCAACGGTTTCTACGGTGGCCTGCAGTTCACGCAGCAGACGTGGGCCGGCTTCGGCGGCACCCAGTACGCGCCGCGTGCCGATCTCGCGACGCGCGAGCAGCAGATCGCCGTCGCGGAGAAGGTCCAGGCGGCCCAGGGCTGGGGCGCCTGGCCATCCTGCACCAGCAAGCTCGGTCTGCGCTGACCGGCGCGGGTGTGCGCGGTGTGACCTGCTCCCGAGTGCGCTAGGTTCACCACGTGTCAGCAGACGATCCCGAAACCACTCCGAGGGCCACTCCGGCTTCTCCGCGCGGCCTCGCCGCGCTGCTCGGGCCCGCCGAGGTCCGCGCACTCGCGGAGGAGTTCGGGGTGCGCCCGACGAAGCAGCTCGGCCAGAACTTCGTGCACGACGCGAACACGGTGCGCCGCATCGTCAACGTCGCCGGGGTCGGCCCTGAGGATGTCGTGCTCGAGGTCGGGCCGGGCCTGGGTTCGCTCACCCTCGCCCTGCTCGACGTCGTCGACCGTGTGGTCGCTGTCGAGCTCGATCCCGTTCTCGCGCAGCGTATTCCCGTTACCGTGCGGGAGCGGGCCCCGCAGCTCGCCGACCGCTTCGACGTCGTGCACATGGACGCGATGAAGGTGCTGCCGAAGGATCTTCCCGTCACGCCCACCGCGCTGGTCGCGAACCTGCCCTACAACGTCGCGGTGCCGGTGCTGCTGCACCTTTTCTCTGAATTCCCTACTCTGCGAACCGCTCTCGTGATGGTGCAGGCCGAGGTCGCCGATCGGCTCGCAGCAGAACCGGGCGGTAAGATCTACGGCGTACCCAGCGTGAAGGCGCGGTTCTTCGGCGACGTCCGCAGGGCCGGCGCCGTCGGGCGTGCGGTCTTCTGGCCCGTTCCCCAGGTGGAATCGGGCCTCGTGCGTGTCGACCGCTATGCGGAGCCACCGTGGCCCACCGACGCCCGGACACGTGCCCGGGTCTTCGCCGTCGTCGACGCGGCCTTCGCTCAACGGCGAAAGACGTTGCGCGCAGCGTTGAGTGGATGGGCAGGTTCGCCCGCGGAGGCCGAGAGGCGCCTGCTGGCGGCCGGTATCGAGCCGTCGACCCGCGGGGAGAAGCTCGACGCCGCAGCCTTCGTGCGGCTCGCAGGGGTGGAGTGATCCCGGTCACTCTTCCTGGCGGTCGGATGCGATGTGTGGTTAAGTTGTCCTCGGTCGTTAGGTAGTGTGTTCGTGGTTTACCCCTCGCACATTTCTGGTTGCGAGCGGATGCGATAGCCACGATGGAATCGTTTCAGCCGTGTAGTGACAGACCCGGGGGCCGAAACCGACTCCCGACGAGACAGAACGTCTACATCCGTTCTGCCTGCAAGTGAAGGACAGCAACATGGCTGAAGGTACTGTGAAGTGGTTCAACGGCGAAAAGGGCTTCGGCTTCATCGCTCCCTCGGACGGCTCCGCTGACGTCTTCGTGCACTTCTCCGAGATCCAGGGCCGCGGCTTCCGCACCCTCGAGGAGAACCAGCGCGTGAGCTTCGAGATCGGCCAGGGCCAGAAGGGCCCGCAGGCCACCGGCGTGAACGTCATCGGCTGATACCGATAACTCTCCGAATCCGGGCCGGCACCTCAGGGTGCCGGCCCGGATTCGTTCGTCCGGTCAGCCGATCATTGCCCCGTAACCGGTGATGCCCAAGTTCGACGAACCGGTCGACGAGCCCGCCGAGTCGGCGGAGCCGGTCGCCATTCCGGCGGAGCCCGTGGGAGGGGTCACGCAGTCCACGAGATTCAGCGAGCGCAGGACCAGGTCGCCGAGCGAGCAGACGCGCGGCGGAGCCGGTTCGGCCGAGGCGACGCCGGCGGTTCCCATGGTGGCCGCCACGGCGACGGCGCAGACGGCGACCGCATTACGTACGGAACGAGTCACATTTCCTCCAGAGTGTTCAGAGTCGATCGATCGTAGAGCGTGGCCGCGGCGGTCGGGAAGCATCCGTATCCCGAGTAAGCTCTGTACTCGTGCTTTCCGTCGTGCCGACCCCCGTGACAGTGAGGGTCCCGTCCAAGGTCAACCTGCATCTCGCGGTGGGTGACCTCCGTCCTGACGGCTACCACGACCTGCACACCGTCTTCCAGGCTCTGTCCCTGTACGACGAGGTGTCGGTGGTCCCGGCCGACACCCTGAGCGTGACGGTGCGCGGCGCGGGCGCCGAGTCGGTACCTACCGATTCGACGAACCTGGCGTGGCGCGCCGCCGAGATGATGGCGGAACGGGCCGCACGTACACCCGACGTGGCGATCACGATCGACAAGGGCATCCCCGTGGCCGGCGGAATGGCCGGTGGCAGCGCCGACGCTGCCGCGACGCTGGTCGCGCTCGACACACTGTGGGGCATCGGGGCGCCCCGGGAGGACCTCGCGGATCTCGCCGTCCGCCTCGGCAGCGACGTGCCGTTCTGCCTCCACGGCGGAACGGCGATCGGAACAGGGCGGGGCGAGCGCCTCGTCCCCGTCCTCACCCGCGGCACCTTCCACTGGGTACTGGCCCTCGCGAAGGGGGGCCTGTCCACACCGGTCGTCTTCCGTGAACTCGACCGGCTGCGTGCCGAGGGAGAACCTCAGCGCATCGGCAGCGCGGATGCCGTGCTCTCCGCGCTCGGCTCCGGCGACGCCCACCAGCTCGCGCCGCTGCTCGGCAACGACCTGCAGGCCGCGGCCCTGTCCCTCGACCCGATGCTGCGACGCACGCTCCGGGCGGGTGTCGAGGCCGGGGCCCTGGCGGGCATCGTCTCCGGTTCCGGCCCCACCTGCGCGTTCCTCGTCGAGGACCAGCACGCCGCCGTCACCGTGAGTGCCGAACTCGCCGGTGCCGGTGTGTGCCGTACGGTGCGGGTCGCCTCCGGTCCGGTGCCCGGAGCCCGTGTCGTCGGCGACGCCGATCCCGCACACTCCTGATCCTGTAGTACATCCCCGCAATTCTCGGAAGGCGTTCCTCCACGTGGCGAATCTGATCAACCTCGAACAGGTCTCGAAGTCGTTCGGCATCAAGCCGTTACTCGACTCGGTGTCCCTCGGCGTGAACGAGGGGGAGCGGATCGGTGTCGTCGGCCTCAACGGCGGCGGCAAGACGACGATGCTCGAGGTGCTCGCCGGCATCGAGGAGCCCGATTCGGGCCGGGTGAGCCGCGTGAACGGTCTGCGCATGGCCGTCGTGACGCAGCGCGGCGGTCTGCCGGAGGGCTCGACCGTCGGCGAGGTGGTCCTCGGGCCGCTCGATGTGGCCGAGCACGAGTGGGCCGGTGATGCGCGCATCCGCTCGGTGCTCACCGGTATCGGCATCGACAATCTCGGTCTCGACGCGGTCGTCGACGGTCTGTCCGGTGGTGAGCGTCGCCGGGTCGCCCTCGCCGCAGCCCTCGTGCAGGATCTCGACCTGCTCGTCCTCGACGAGCCCACGAACCATCTCGACGTCGAAGGCGTGCAGTGGCTCGCCGAGCACCTGCTGTCGCGGCGCAGCGCGCTCGTCGTCGTCACCCACGACCGCTGGTTCCTCGATACCGTCGCGACGCGCACCTGGGAGGTCGTGAACGGCCGGGTCGAGAGCTACGAGGGCGGCTACAACGACTGGATCTTCGCGCGCGCCGAGCGTGCCCGCCAGGCCGACGCGATGGAAGAACGCCGCCGCAATCTTGCGCGCAAGGAACTCGCGTGGCTGCGTCGCGGAGCTCCGGCCCGCACGTCCAAGCCGAAGTACCGCATCGAGGCCGCCGAAGCGCTGATCGCGAACGTGCCGCCGCCGCGCGACTCGGTGGCGCTGGCATCGTTCGCGAAGCGCCGCCTGGGCCGCGTCGTCATCGAACTCGAGGACGCCACCCTCACCACCCCGGACGGGCGCGAACTGGTCCGCGACCTCACCTGGCGTCTCGGTCCGGGCGAGCGGATCGGTCTCGTCGGCGTCAACGGTTCGGGCAAGACGACCCTGCTGCGCACGCTCGCGGGCGAACTCGAACCGGCGCAGGGACGTCGCGTCCAGGGGCAGACCGTCGAGATCGGCTGGCTGCGGCAGGAACTCGACGACCTGCCCACCGACATGCGGGTGCTCGACGCCGTCAAGGACGTCGCCGAGCGGATCACACTGGGCGACAAGGAGATTTCCGCCGGTCAGCTCGCCGAACGTCTGGGCTTCACACCGGCGCGGCAGCGCACCCCCGTCGGCGACCTGTCCGGTGGTGAGCGTCGCCGGTTGCAGCTCACGCGCGTGCTCATGGCCGAACCGAACGTGCTGCTCCTCGACGAGCCCACCAACGACCTCGACATCGACACCCTCCAGCAGCTCGAGGACCTGCTCGACGGCTGGGCCGGAACCCTCGTGGTCATCAGCCACGACCGGTATCTCGTCGAACGCATCTGTGATTCGACGTGGGCCCTGTTCGGCGACGGCCGCCTGACGAACCTTCCCGGTGGCATCGAGGAGTACCTGCGCCGGCGCGCGGCCATGGGCGACGGCGACGTGCCGTCGGTGGCGTCGACCGTCTCGAAGACCGGTGACGCCGCCGAGCAGCCGAAGAAGCGCGACGGTGCCGCCGAACGCACCGCGCGCAAGGAACTGTCGCGCCTGGAGCGTCTCGTCGCGAAGCTGACCGAGAAGGAGGAGAAGCTGCACCACGACCTCGCGGAGGCGGCGACCGATCCTGACCGGCTGCAGAAACTCGACGCGCAGTTGCGTGAGGTGGTCGCGGAGAAGGAAGCGGCCGAGGAGCAATGGATGGAGCTCGCCGAAGATCTCGACTGAATCCTCTTGATCTCGAGTCGGCTCGAGGTCGCAGGATGGGCGTCGTCAGAAGGAACGCCCATCAGGAGGATCCATGTCCGTCACCGAAACATCCGGTACCTCTACGCATCTCCCGCAGTCCCGGCTCGCGCGTTCCGCCGTGGTGGTCGTCGTCGCCCTGGAGATGCTCCGTGCGCGTGACTGACACGAGTAGGGGGAGGAAATATGCGCTTCCGCAAGGAAAGTCGCACATTTCCTCCCCCTGATTCGGGCAGAGGCCTACGGTCAGGTCGAAGCAGCGCTGAGCGCGGGACGCGCGAACCGCTCGATCAGGTCGTGTTGCCCGACGAGACGATGTGCGGGGTGGCGATGCCGTGGCTGAACAGCGCCGAGATCAGGCCCGACGAACCACCGGCGAGGATGATCTCTTCGAGGATCGCGAGCATGTCGAGGGCGGTGCCGCCCGACCCGCCGTGCTCCTCTGCGACGGAGGCGCCGATCAGGCCCGCGTCGGCGGTCTTGCGATGCAGTTCGCGCGGGATCTCGCCGGCGCGCTCCCATTCGTCGAGGTGGGGGACGATCTCCTTGCGGGTGAAGTCGGCAGCGAGTTGACGAAGTGCCTTCTGCTCGTCGGTGTCCCAGCGGATCACTTCGGTGGTGGTCATGCCTATTCGCCCTTCCAGACGGGTTCGCGCTTCTGTATGAAGGCCATGACGCCTTCGAGGGTGTCGGCGCTGGTGGTGAGACGTGCGAGGGCTTTGTCGGTGAGTTCCCAGGGCAGGTCCTCGGCGGGGACGTTGCCGTCGATGATGCCGCGGGCGACGGTCTTGCTGGCCTGCACGGCGAGCGGGGCGCCCTTCGCGATGTCGGCGGCGAGAGCGAGAGCGGTGTCGAGGAGCTCGTCCTGTGGGACGACCCGGTTGACGAGGCCCCAGCGCAGCGCGTCGGCGGACGACATCGGCTTGCCCGTCAGGACGAGTTCCATCGCGACGGCGCGGGGGATGGCCTGGCCGATGCGGAACACGCCGCCGGCACCGGCGATCAGGCCGCGGTGCACCTCGGGCAGACCGAATTCGGCGGTTTCGGATGCGACGACGAGATCGCTCGCGAGGGCGAGTTCGGTGCCACCACCGAGCGCGGCGCCGTTGACCGCGGCGATGACGGGCTTGGAGATGTGGTGCTTGACGACACCGGCGAAGCCCCAGTGGGCGGTTTCGGGCGGGGTGACGCCGTCCGGTCCTTTGGTGCCGAGGGCCTCGAGGTCGGCGCCGCCGCAGAAGACGGCGCCGCCTGCGCCGGTGAGCACCACGACGCGCACGTCGCGGTCCTCTTCGGCGCGGTCCCAGGCCTCACCGAGTGCCTGGTGCACGTCGGCGTTGATGCTGTTGGCCGCCTTGGGGCGGTTGATGGTGACGAGCAGGACGTGCTCGCGCTTCTCGACGTGAACGACGGGTTCGCTCACGACCGGTACTCCTCGGGGCACAGGTGTTCGATGCGGGTGACGGTGAGAATGCCGCCGTCGTCGGTGACGTGGACGGTCTCGCCGACGATGTCGGCTCCGGCGGCGAGGACTGCGGCGCCGGTGGCGTCGGTCTGGCCGGAGACACGCCGGCCGTCGGGGGTGAGGCCGACGAGGAAACCGATCGACGGGTTGCCGTCGCGACCGAATTCGGCCGTGGCGGTGACAATCTGGACCTCGCCGCTGTAATCGGTGGCTGTCTCCGGCGCGGACGGCTCGAGCAGCACGTGCTCGGGGTCGCCGACGTAACCGTCGGTGTGCGGCGCGCAGCCGAGGACCACGACGTGCTGGTAGGTCAGGTAGCCACCGTTGCCGTGCACGAGGGCGAGCTCGCCGTCCTGGCGCAGCCGCTTGGCCACCGACACCACCGAGTGCAGCGTGTAGCTGTTGAGCGGGCCGCCGAAGAAGGAGTGGCCGCCGGTCACCGACGGGACGGTGTCGCGGGGGAGGCCGAGCTGCTCGATGAGCAGCTTCGGTACCACGGGGAAGCAGCTGTAGGCGTCGATGATGTCGAAGTCGCCGGGACGCAGGTCGCTCGCCGACAGCGTGCGCCGCAGCGCATCGTCGAGTGCGGCGGAGCGTCCGAAGTCGCCGCGGGCGAGCACGTCCGAGGGCTCGGTCGCGCCGGCGCCGCCCCACACGTAGAGCAGGTGGTCGTCGGGGACACCGAATTCGCGGGCCACGGCGAGCGAGGTGACGACCACGGCAGCGGCCTGGTCGACGAACGGCATCGCGTTGACCATCAGCGGGTACGGGTCGGTGACGAGGCGGTTCTTGCCGGCGATGGTGCGGATGTCGTCGGCGGTGCGGCGCTCGGGGTTCCAGGACGCCGGGTTCTCGGCGGCGAACTCGGAGAAGGCGGCGTACAGCGTCGCCGACCAGTCGAGCGACTTCTCGCGCGAGTGCCCGAGATCGTGGCTGAGCCGGTTCTCGAACAGCGGGTAGACCCGCGTGGGGACGATCATCCCGGCGTGCTGCATCGCGGGGCTGCCGAGGTCCTTGTTGCTGATAGGCGCGGGGCCGCCCGGGGCGGTGGTCCATCCCAGCGTGACCGGATCCGTTCCGGCCTTGTACGAGTTGGTCGCCGAGGCCTGCGCCTCGCCGCCGACGAGCAGCGCGACGGTGCTGGTGCCCGCGGCGATGTCGTGGCCGATGCGATCGAGCAGGGCCGCCGGCCAGTGGCCGCCGATCGGCGTGGTCGACGTGTGCTCGGGCGTCGCGCCGAGACGTTCTGCGAGCAGGCCCGGCAGGTCGTCGTAGTTCCAGCTCGCGGTCTTGATCGCGTGGATGGTGTCGATCCGCGTGGCGAGATCGGCGCCGGAGTCGGCGATCGCGGCGAGGGTGGCCTCGTGGATGAGGTCGAGCGGTTCACGCGGGTCGGCGGGCGCACCGGCACGGCCGGAGCGCAGGTCGCCGACGCCGATCACGACGGGAACCCGAGTGGGGTCGGTCATGGCGTTCCTTCGGTCTGCTCTTGGGGGAGGAGGACGCCGCCAGCTTAATGCGGACGATTTCAGTCTGTAAATCGAGGAGTGGTCTGGCACACTTTCCCGACGTGACCGAAGCACCCGCACCGCGCCGCCGCGGACGCCCCCGCGACGCCGACCTGGAGGACCGCGTGTTCGACGCCGTGCTCGAGGTGTACTCCGAGACGAGCTGGCGTGGTTTCACGCTCGACGCGGTCGGACGACGCGCGCGGGTGGGGCGCGCCGCCCTCTACCGCCGGTGGTCGAGCAAGGACGACCTGCTGGTCCAGGCCCTCGAAGCGCGCAGCCCGCTGCCCGTGCCCATCGACACCGGCGCGCTCCGATCCGATCTCGTCGAACTCGCCCGGCAGCTGTTGCGCGGTTACCGGACCACCCCCGGCCTGGTGAGCCTGCGCGTCGCGCTCGACGCCCGTGCCAACCCCGAACTGCTCGCCCGGCTGATCCACACCCTCAACCGCAGCCGCGTGCTCGCGGCGCGCACGATCGTGCACCGCGCCGTCGAGCGCGGCGAACTCCCCGCCGACACCTCGGCGACGCTGCTGCTCGAAATGGTCACCGGCACCGTGCTCAGTCATGCCCTCTTCGCGTTGGCCACCCCGGACCAGAACGTAGACGACGACTACGCCGAACTCGTCGTCGACGCGACCATCCGCGCGCTGCGTCGTCCCGAGTCGTGACCGGCACGCCCTCCCGTGACCGAATCGCGATCGAATGCTGCCTGGTAACAGTGTGATTCCGGCCGTCTGCGCCGGTCGTCCGGGCTAGCCTGGAATGCGAATACTCGCAGGGGGGCGCCAATGGGAGGCCGACGATGGATGTGCAGGCGGTAGCGGAGATCACGCGGCTCAAATACCGTTATGCGCGAGCGCTCGATACGAAGGACTGGGACGAGCTGGCGAACACCCTCACCCCCGACGCACACGCCGTCTACGGGGAGCATCTCGTTTTCGACTCACGCGACGCCTTCATAGGTTTCCTCGAGAACACGCTGGGAACGCGCTTGATCACGGAGCACACCTGTTCCCATCCCGAGATCGACATCGCCGACGACGGCCGCAGCGCCACCGGGGTGTGGTTGCTGTCCGACACCGTGATCATCCCGGAGGACGGGATGATGTTGCGCGGCTCGGCCTACTATCACGATCGGTACAGCCTCGGCGACGACGGATGCTGGCGGATCAGCCGCACCGGATATCAACGCAACTGGGAGACGGTCACATGCATGGGCGACTCGCCTTCGGTCCGGTTGACGACCAATCGATGGGCGCTGCTGCAGCAACCGAAAGCGTCCTGAGCGGGAACGACGAGATGGTCTCGGAGGGTTCCGGCGATTTTCCCCGTCCGGGGGCGCTGCCCTATCTGACGGTGCCGCGGGCCCACGAGGCGATCGAGTGGTACACCCGGGTCTTCGGAGCCTCGCTGACCGCCGAACCGGTCGTCATGGACGACGGTCGCGTCGGGCACGCCGAACTGCGGTTCCCCAGCGGAATGATCTATCTCGCAGACGAATTCCCCGAACTCGGACTCACGGCGCCGCAGGAAGGGGCGGTCTCGGTGAGCCTGATGCTCGAGGTGGCCGACACCGACACCGTGCTCACCCGCGCCCGTCTGGCCGGCGGTTCGGTCGAGAGGTGGATCAACGAGGCCCACGGTCATCGCAACGCCACCCTGCTCGACCCCTTCGGGCATCGCTGGATGCTCGTCGGCCCGCTGACCGGCAAGCTGCCGCCACCTCGGGAGTGAGCTCCCGAATCGGTACCATGCGGCGATGAGTGAGATCGCGCGTCGCAGTGAGTTTCCCGATACCCGCGGCTGGATCCGGGCCCTGCCCACCCTCACGGCGTCCGCGCCGCCGTTCGCACCGGCCGCGACGCCGCAGGAGACCTTCCTCCGCTGGCTCACCGAGGCGGCCGAGGCCGGCGTCGCCGAGCCGCACGCAGCGACCCTGTCGACCGTCGACCCGTCCGGGACGCCCGACGCGCGCATGCTGCTGATCAAGGACGTCACCGACGACGGCTGGTGGTTCTCCGGCGACGACCGTTCCCCGAAGGGCCGCCAGCTCGACGCGACACCGGCCGCCGCGCTCACCGTGTACTGGCGCGAACTCGGCCGGCAGGTACGCGTGCGCGGACCCGTCCTGGCCGGCCCACCCGAGGTGTGTGCCCGCGACTTCCGGGAACGGTCGGTCTTCGCCCGTGCCGTCGCATCCACGGGACACCAGAGCGAGGTCCTCACCGATTCCGCCGAGTACGACGACCTCGTACGGGAACGCCTGACCGCGCTCGAACACGATCCGGACCTCGTCTCGCCGCACTGGACGGCGTGGTGCGTCGCCGCTGAGGCCGTGGAGTTCTGGCAGGCGGATCCCGGCCGGCGGCACCTGCGGTATCGCTACCGGCGTGCGGGGGACCGGTGGGTCACCGAGGAACTTCATCCGTGACGTGTCGCGTGGCCGGGACGAGTCGCCCGCGACCGGTAGGCTCCCGCCCGTGAACGAGTCCTTCATCCGCACACGCGTCGCCAACGGAGTCGGCGAAGTGCAACTCGACCGTCCCGGTGCGCTCAACGCGCTCGACCGGTCGATGATCCGCGACATCCGCTCGTCGCTTCTCGCCTGGCGCGACGACCCGGCCGTCACGGCCGTGCTCGTCACCAGCACGTCCGACCGCGCGTTCTGCGCCGGTGGCGACGTCAAGCCGGTGCGCGAGCTGGCCCTCGAGGGGTGCTTCGACACCGTCCGCGAGTACTTCGCCGACGAGTACCGCCTCGACGAGCTGGTCGCCACCTACCCGAAGCCGTATCTCGCGGTCCTCAACGGCGTCACGATGGGCGGCGGGCTCGGTATCTCGGTGCACGGCGCGGTGCGCGTCACCACCGAGAAGACCACGATGGCCATGCCCGAGACGGCCATCGGGTTCGTTCCCGACATCGGGTCGAGCCACTTCCTCCCGCGCCTGCGCGGCACCACCGCGCGGTGCGATGCGGTGGGGATGTATCTCGGACTCACCGGCGCCCGCATCGATGCCGGCGACGCGCTGGCCGTCGGCCTGGCCACGCATTACGTGCCCAGTGCCCGCATCGACGACTTCGCCGACCGCATCCGCGCCGGGCAGTGGCGCGACGCCCTCGACGAGTTCGTCGAACCGACCCCCGAATCCTCCCTGGCGCAGCGTTTCCCCGACATCGAGACGGTGTTCGGCGACGGTACGGTGCTCGACATGGTGACCCGCCTCGACAGCCTCGCCGACATCGACGCCGAGTGGGCCGAGCAGACTCGCACGGCCCTGCGGTCGTTGTCGCCGACGAGCGTGTGGGCCACGGCCGAACTGATGCGACGCGGTGCCGAGAGCACGCTCGAAGAATGCTTCGCCCGCGAACTCGACGTCGCCGTGCGCGTCGCTGCGACGCCGGACTTCATCGAAGGTGTACGCGCCGTGCTCGTCGACAAGACCCGCGACCCGCAGTGGTCGCCCGCGACGCTCGAGGACGTCGATCCGGCGGCGATCGCCGCACTGTTCGGCGACGGATAACCCGCGACCTGCCCGTCTCTACCGGGCGTGACCTCTACCGGGCGTGACGCTGCGGTACCTGCAGGTCGACGACGATCGGCTGCCCACCGAGGGTCGCGTGGATCTCGGGCTTCTCGAGTCCACCGGCCAGCAGGTACTCGCCGAGCAGCGTGAGCAGTTCATCGTTGTCCGCTATCGGGTCGCCGTGCGATCCGGTGCTACGCGGGTCGCCGTGCGCTCCGGTGCTACGCGGGTCGCCGTGCGCTCCGGTGCTGCGGGAGTCGCGGGAGGTCAGTTCGTTCTGTGCGAGTCGCGCGGCGATACGCACCGACGCCACGCCCATCGAATTGCGTCGTGACGGGACCGGGCCCGGTGCGGTGATCGTGCCCAGGCTCTCGGTGGCCGTCGGGGTCGTCGTGGTGGTGGCGGGCCCACTCGCGGAGCCGTTCGTGCCGGTGCTGCTCACCAGGGTCGTTCCTTCCTCGGAATTGCCGGCGCCCACCCCGCCGGCCGGGTCACCTTCGAGCGACGATGCATCCCCCACGCTCATGCGGTGTGTTCCGGGATCCGGCGTGCTCGTCAGCGGGGTACTGCTCGGAAGAGGAGTGCTCGGCAGCGGGTAGACGAAGGTGCCCGAGCGCTTCGCGCGTCCGGATCGCCTGCTCGTATCCGCCGTCCCACCGGACGACAGGTCCTCACCGGCTGCGGCCGGTACGTCGTCGTTCATCGACACAACTCCTGATTCCACCCGAATACGTCGGATCGACGAAAGGGAAAGTATCAGTAAAATCCGCTGGACGCACTACCCGTCCGGCGTCGCCGGGACGCTCAGTCGGTCGCCGCGACCAACGGTTCGAGAGTCAGCTCCGGCAACTCCTTGAGGATGTACTGCAGCCGCCACTTGTCGCTGACGAGAGCGAGGAGCACGCCGTCCGACCGGGTGAACACCTCCACGCCGCGCTGGCGGTTCAGTTCGTCGGCCGAAGCCGCATCGGTGCGACGCGCGAGCGAGTAGCCGAGATGCTCGATCTTCGGGTCGACGTTGTACTCGGCCTTCATCCGCGCCGCGACCACCTCGAACTGCATCGGACCCACGGCCGCCATCACCGGCGACGCGTCGCCGCGGACGTCGTTGCGGAGGATCTGCACGACGCCCTCGGAATCGAGCTGGTCCACGGCCTTGCGGAACTGCTTGTACTTCGAGGCGCTCTCGGCCCGCAGGATCGCGAAGTGCTCGGGCGCGAACGACGGAATGGGCGGGAACTCCACCTTCTTGTCGACGTAGAGGGTATGGCCCGGCGCCAGCGCGGTGGCGTTGACCAGGCCGACGACGTCGCCGGGATAGGCGTTCTCCACCGTGGAACGTTCGCGGCCGAAGACCGTCAGCGCGTACTTGGTGGCGAAGGGCTTACCGGTCTGCGCGTGCGTGACGACCATGCCGCGCTCGAACACACCCGAGACGACACGCATGAACGCGAGCCGGTCGCGGTGGGCGGTGTCCATGCCGGCCTGCACCTTGAACACGACGGCGCTGAACGGATCGTCGACCTCGCGAGCGGTCTCGTCGATGGCGAGACGGGCACGCGGTGGCGGTGCGAGCGTGACCAAGGTGTCGAGGATCTGCCGCACACCGAAGTTGAGCATCGCCGACGCGAAGATCACCGGCGAGGTCTGCCCGGCGAGGAACAATTCCTGATCGTGATCCTGGCCGTTGGACGACAGCAGTTCGGACTCCTCGGCGGCCTCGACCCAGGTGTCGCCCTCGAGGGCGAGCGCCTCGGCGGGGGACAGATGCTCCTCGGGCGCGATCTTGGCGCCACCGGCCGTGCGGGTGAACTTGATGTACTCGGCCGCGTCTCCGTCCTCGCCGCGACGCAGCAGACCGCGGAAGTCGCCGGCGATGCCCACGGGCCAGAACAGGGGAGTCGGCATCAGGCCGATGCGCTCGTCGATCTCGTCGAGCAGTTCCAGCGGCGTCCGGCCCGGTCGGTCCCACTTGTTGATGACGGTGACCACGGGGATGCCTCGGTGGCGGCACACCTGGAACAGCTTCAGGGTCTGCGGCTCGAGACCCTTCGCCGCGTCGATGAGCATGACGGCGGCGTCGACGGCGGTGAGGACGCGGTAGGTGTCCTCCGAGAAGTCGGAGTGACCGGGGGTGTCGACGAGATTGACGACGTTGACGACCTCGTCGTCGGTGCCCGCGACGTCCGAGCGGGTGTAGTTGAACTGCAGGGCCGTGGAGCTGACGGAGATGCCGCGGGCCTTCTCCATCTCCATCCAGTCGGAGACCGTCGACTTGCGGCCGGCCTTGCCGTGGACCGCGCCGGCCTCGGAGATGACCTTCGCGTGCAGGGCGAGCGCCTCGGTGAGCGTCGACTTACCGGCGTCGGGGTGGGAGATGACGGCGAAGGTGCGTCTGCGCTCGGCTTCGGCTCTGACCTCCTTCGCGGCCCCGGGCTTCGCTGTGCCGGAGGACTGCGCAGGCTCCGTCGTGCCGGTGGATTGACTGTCGGCCGAAGCGTGCGGGGTGCTCAACGGGAAAAACCTCTCGAAGGGGGCAGGGAGTAGGGGCGCTATCGCCGCCAACTCGTCCATGTTACTCGGCGATTCGGTGTCGATTTCCGCCAGATTCGATCACGTTTCCCCGAGGCCGCCCCATACCGACCACTCGACGGCGCACGCTGATGTGCAACTACCGGATCTTGATCGAGGTCGTGCACCACCGGACGAGGAGCGGGTCGTGAGCAGGTTCACCGAGGAGATGTACGCGACGGCGGAGTCGGACACCGGGGCTCTGGTCACCGGCGAACCGGATACGCCGTTGCGGCAGAACTGGGGAGAGATCCACCGGCAGGCCCGCCGCATGGCCGGCGCACTGGCCGCGGCGGGTATCGGACCCGGCGACGCGGTGGGTGTCCTCGCAGGACAACCGGTGGACATCGCACCGGTCTGCCAGGCCGTGTGGATGCGCGGCGGAAGCGTGACGATGCTGCACCAGCCCACGCCGCGCACCGACCTGCAGATGTGGTCGCGCGACACCGAGGTGGTCCTGCGGATGATCGACGCCCGCGCCGTCGTGCTCGGCGCACCCTTCGAGATCGCGGAGCCGCTGCTTCGCGAGCGGGGCATCTCCGTCGTCACCGTGGAGCGGATGCGGGAGGGGAGGCCCGTCGATCCCGTCGACACGGCGGAGTCCGACATCGTGCTCCAGCAGCTGACGTCCGGGTCCACCGGCTCGCCGAAGGCGGTGCGGATCACGCACGGCAACTTCTACGCCAACGCGACGGCGATGATGGACCGCGTCAAGTTCTCGCTCGACGACGACGTCATGATCAGCTGGCTGCCGCTGTTCCACGACATGGGCATGGTGGCCTTCCTCAGCGTCCCCATGCAGGTGGGCGCCGAGGTCGTCTCGGTCACGCCGCTGGACTTCCTGCGCTCTCCGATCCTGTGGGCGGAGCTGATCAGCAAGTATCACGGAACGCTCACCGCAGCACCGAATTTCGCGTACTCGTTGCTGGCCCGGAAGTTGTCGCAGGCGCCGGACGGCGCGCTCGACCTGTCGTCGATGCGCTGGATGTGGAACGGCGCCGAGCCGGTCGATCCCGACACGATGGAGGCCCTCGCGGAGGCCGGGGAGCGCTTCGGTCTCGACCCGTCCGCCCTCGCGCCCTCCTACGGGATGGCCGAGACCACGCTCGCGGTGTCGGTCCCCGATCCGGGACGCGGGATGGTGCTCGACTTGGTGGACCCCGACCTGCTCGAGGCCGGCGGGATGGCCGTGCCGACCAACCGCACCCACACGCGCCGCATGCCCACCCTCGGCCGTCTCGTGGCCGGTCTCGAGGGCCGGGTCGTCGGCCGTGACGGACAGGTGCTGCCACCCCGCGGCGTGGGCATCATCCAGTTGCGCGGCGAGGCCGTCACGCACGGCTATCTCACCGTGGACGGACCCGTACCCGCGCAGGACGCCGACGGCTGGCTCGACACCGGCGACGTGGGTTACTTCACCGAGGAAGGTCTCGTCGTGGTGTGCGGCCGGGTGAAGGACGTCATCATCATGGGCGGCCGCAACATTTATCCCACCGACATCGAGCGAGCGGCGGGGACCGTCGACGGGGTGCGTCCCGGCAACGCCGTCGCCATCCGGCTCGACGCGGGGGACAAGCGCGAATCGTTCGCGGTGGCCGTGGAGACCAAACTCTTCGACCACCCCGACGAGGTGCGCCGCATCGAACACGACGTCGTGCACGCGGTGGTCGCCGAGGTGGGCGTGCGGCCCCGCACGGTCGCGGTACTCGGTCCCGGCAGCATCCCGAAGACCTCCTCGGGCAAGCTGCGTCGCGGCACCTCGCTGGCACTGCTGACGCGGGCCTGAGCACCGCGCCACGCGACGCCGCTGCGACCGCGCCGGCCTCGGCGGAGGCGGGCGGTCAGTGGATGCGGTTCTGGGCGCCCTCGAGGCCGAGCCTCAGCAGCAGTTCGACGGCGTCGGCGCCTTTCTCGCACCACACGTCGAGCTCCTTGCGTTCGGTCGCCGAGAACGGCTTGAGCACGAAGTCGGCGGGATCCTGGCGGCCGGGAGGGCGGCCGATGCCCATCCGGACCCGCAGGTAGTCCTTGGTGCCGAGCGCCGACGAGGTCGACCGCAGGCCGTTGTGCCCGTTCTCGCCACCGCCGAGCTTGAGCCGAATCGTGCCGAAGTCCAGGTCGAGTTCGTCGTGTAGGACGATCACGTTCGAGGGATCGACCGAGAAGAACTTGGCCAGGGAGGCGACCGGACCGCCGGACAGGTTCATGTAGGTGCGCGGCTTCGCGATGATCACCTGCCGCCCGTCGAGCCGGGCCTGCACGATGTCGGCGTTGCTGCGCTTGTGCGCGGAGAACTTGCCGCCGACGCGTCCGGCCAGCACGTCGGCCACCATGAATCCGATGTTGTGCCGGGTGTTCTCGTACTTCGGGCCGGGGTTGCCGAGACCGACCACGAGCGCGGCGTCGTCGCCCACGAACTGATCCTTCCGTGCATTCGAACGACGTGCGGCGCGCCACCCCGAAGGGATGACGCGCCGCACGAGTGACTTCACAGGGAGCCGGTGAAGGCTCAGGCCTCCTCGGAGGCCTCTTCTGCGGTCTCTTCGCCCTCGGCGCCTTCCAGGGCGTCGGCGGAGGGAGCCTCGACGATGTTCACGAGCAGCAGCTCGGGATCGTCCTGCAGGGTCGCGCCGGCGGGCAGCTCGACGCCACCGGCCAGGATCTGGGTGCCGGCCTCGGCGCCCTCGATCGAGACGGTGATCTCCTCGGGGATGTTCAGGGCGTCGGCCTCGAGCTTGATCGTGTTGACCTCGTTGACCACCAGCGTGCCGGAGCCGGCCTCACCGGAGAGGACGACGGGCACCTCGACGGTGACCTTCTCGCCCTTCTTCACGACGAGCAGGTCGGCGTGCTCGATGTAGCGACGGATGGGGTGGACGACGACCGACTTGGTCAGCGCGAGCTGATCCTCGCCGTCGACGTCGAGGGTGAGGATGGCGTTGGTGCCGTGGTTACGCAGCACGGCTGCGAACTCGAGGTCGGGGAGGGCGAGGTGCCGGGGCTCGGTGCCGTGGCCGTAGAGGACGGCGGGGACCTGGCCGGCGCGACGGGCGCGGCGTGCGGCACCCTTGCCGAACTCGGTGCGGACGCTGGCTACGAGACGATTCTCGTCGGACATGATGTGACGGCTCCTACGCTGGTGGCACTTGGTGGTCGGGTGTTCTCGAACGAACGGATCCGACACGTGCGACCGGGGAGCACATTGCTTCCGTCGCAGCCGCGTCGATCACGGTGATCCAGCGATATTGCGGTTCACCCTCGCCGAGACAACTCGAACCACTTTACCGGACGACGTCGATCAGGGACAAACAGCCCTGTCGTCGACGCGCGTGAGCTTCACGACCGGGCGATGTCGTGCACCGAGGCGAGGAACCTGTCGACGTCGGCGGGGGAGACGAAGTAGTGCGGCGACGCCCGAACCACCGACTGCAGGTCGCGCGAGGTCATGTCCAGCAGCGTCGAACTGCGGCTGCTGACCGTGACCGTCACGGACCGCTCGGCCAGGGCGTCGCGGACCTCCCGCGGGTCGCGGCCGTCCACGGTGAACGAGACGATGCCGCTGCGCTGCTCGCCGAGGTCGGTGACGGTGACGCCGTCGATGCCCGCGAGCCCCTCGCGCACGTGCCCGGCCCGGTAGGCCACCGCCTCGGCCACGGCGTCGACACCCAGATCGAGGAGATAGTCCACGGCCGCGCCGAGCCCGAGCCGGGCCGCCACTCCGGCCTCCCACATCTCGAAGCGGGTGGCGTCCGGAGCGAGTTCGTAGCTGTCGGCCGAGGTCCACGAGGCGCTGTGCAGGTCGAGAACGGCCGGTTCGAGTTCGCTCACCAGGCGCGGCCGAACGTAGAGGAAACCGGTGCCGCGCGGCCCGCGGAGCCACTTGCGCCCGGTGCCCGACAGTGCGTCGACGTCGAGTTCGGGCACGCTCACCGGCAGCTGCCCCACCGACTGGCACGCGTCGAGCAGCACGAGCGCCCCGACCGCGTGCGCGGCGTCGGCGATCTCCCGCACCGGGTTGACGAGCCCGCCGTTGGTGGGGGCGTGCACGACGGACACCAGCCGCACCCGTTCGTCGAGCATCCCCTCGAGCGCCTCGACGTCGACGCGGCCGGAAGGATCGGACGGAACGACCTCGACGGTGGCGCCGGTCGCCCGCGCGCGCTGCAGCGCGGCGATCGCGTTTGCGGCGTATTCGGCCTGAGAGATCAGGATGCGGTCGCCGGGTCGCAGCGGCACCGCGTAGAAGAAGGACGTCCACGCCCGCGAGGCGCCGTCGGACAGCGCGAGGGAGGTCTCCGGCACGTCGAACAGGCGGCCGAGCGAGGTCTTCACGGCCGTCAGGTCGTCGAGCCGTTCGTCGGCCGCCACGTACCCGCCGATCTCGGCCTCGCGGCGCAGGTGCGCGAGCATCGTCTCGAGCACCGGTGCCGGGGGCAGCGACGAGCCGGCGCTGTCGAGGAAGACCCGATCGAAGCATCCCGGTGTGTCGCGTCGGGCCGCCTGGAGGTCCAGCACGGGCCGCTCACCTCCTCCGTCGTCCGTATCGTCGGGGTCGAGCCTGCCCGGTGGAGTGCGTTCGCGCACGCACCGGTGCGTTATCCGCGCGTCGTGTCCCCCGGCGGGTTAGTCTCGACCGCAGACCTGGCGCACCGGCCGAGGGGGTGGACGAATGGCAATGGCAGTCGATGCCGCAGCCTCCCGTGCCCGCAAGGACCTCGGCTCCCGAGCAGCAGCGGAGGACCACGTCCGCAGCAGGGCATTCCGGCTGGGAATCCCCAGTCTGATCGGGGTCGAGCTCGAATGGCTCACCGCGCGGGCCGACGGCACCGAATCGCGTCCCGAACTCACGAGGCTCGTCGAGGCCCTCGGGCCCCACGCGCCGCGCACGGTGGCGCCGTCGTCGTCGGCCCGTCCCCTGCCGTCGGGCAGCGCGGTCAGCGTCGAGCCGGGTGGTCAGATCGAGCTGTCGAGCGTGCCGTGCACTTCGGCACGGCAGGTGTGCGATCGGCTCACGGCCGACCTCCGCATGCTCCGGGCGTTGCTGGCCCGCCGGTCGGTGACCATGCTCGACCGCGCCGCCGACGAGGTGCGGCCTCCCCACCGTCTGCTGCGCACCCCGCGCTACGGAGCGATGGAACTCCGCTACGACCGGATCGGCCCGATGGGCCGGTTGATGATGAACAGCACTGCGTCCATACAGGTTTCCGTCGACGCGGGACGCGACGAGGCAGAGGTGGTGCAGCGCTGGGAGTTGCTCCACGCCATCGGCCCGGCGATGATCGCGGCCTTCGCGTGCTCGCCCCGGCTGCGAGGTGCTCCGGAGGGCGACTGGGCGTCGCAGCGGATGCGCACGTGGCTCGAACTCGATCCCGCCCTCGGTCACGTCGACCATCCCGCCGACTACCCCGCGTGGGTGCTCGACGCACCGCTGACCTGCGTGCGTTCGGAAATGCCCGAATGGTACGCACCGCCCGGCGCCACCTTCGCGGCGTGGCTCGCGGGCGAGCTCGACGCCGACATCCACCGTCGACCCACCATCGACGACCTCGACTACCACATGACGACGCTGTTCCCGCCTGTTCGTCCGTGCGGGCATCTCGAGGTGCGTTATCTCGACGCCCAGCCGGCCGAGTCGTGGCAGGTGCCCGTCGCGGCTCTCGAGGCGTTGCTGTCGGCGCCCGAGGTCTCCGCGGAGGCGTGCGCGATCGCCGCGCCGGTGCGCGACCAGTGGTCCGAGGCGGCCCGCGTCGGTCTCGCCTCGCTCGAATTGCGTGCTGCCGCGGCGGGTTTGCTCTCGCTCGCGGCGGAGTCCTCCCGCGACATGCGGTTCACCGCGGCGCTCGACGCGGCCGCGGCACGGTGCCTGCGCGGTCTGGCGCCGGGTGAGGAGGTGCGGTGACACCTGCTCGTGTTGCGCTCAGGCGGCACCTCGAGCGGGCGCGTGCCCGCACCGAGGTACTCGCCTCCGTGCCGGAACAGGATCTCACCGCACAACATTCGCCGTTGATGAGCCCGCTGGTGTGGGATCTCGCGCACATCGCCAACCAGGAGGAGCGCTGGCTCGTGCGGGTCGCGGGCAGGCGCCCTGCGGTTCGCGGCGACATCGACGATCTCTACGACGCGTTCCGGCATCCCCGCGCGACCCGCACGGGGCTGCCACTGCTCGACCCCGACGCCGCCCGCCGTTACGCGCGTGCCGTCCGCGAGCTCACCTGGGATGTGCTCGAAGACAGTGCATTCGACGACGATCTGACCCGCGAGGGTTTCGTATTCGCGATGGTCGCGCAGCACGAACAGCAGCACGGCGAGACGATGCTCGCGACGCACCAGTTACGGCAGGGTCCACCCTTGCTCGACGCGCCGGAAGCGCCGCGCACCGGAACCGTCCGCGACACCGAACGTGTCCGGATCCCCGCCGGCGCATTCGAGATGGGCACGTCCACCGATCCGTGGGCCCTCGACAACGAGCGCCCGGCACACGTCGTCGAGGTGCCGGAGTTCGAACTCGACGCGGTGCCCGTCACCAACCGCCGTTACCTCGGGTTCGTCGAGGACGGCGGTTACGAGCGGCCCGAACTGTGGAGCGAGGCAGGTTGGCAGCACCGCCTCGACGCCCGTCTCGAGGCCCCGCAGTTCTGGAGTCGCGACGAAACCGGATGGAGCCGAACGGCCTTCGGCCGCACGATGCCGCTGCACCCGGACGAGCCGGTCGTGCACGTGTGCTTCCACGAGGCGGAGGCGTTCGCCCGCTGGGCCGGTGGACGTCTTCCGACCGAGGCCGAATGGGAGAAGGCGGCACGCTGGGATCCGGCCACCGGGCTCAGCCGCCGATTCCCGTGGGGCGACGAGGATCCCGGTCCCGAGCACGCGAATCTCGGTCAGCGTCATCTCGGTCCCGCCGTCGTCGGCGCGTATCCGCAGGGAGCGTCACCGCTCGGGGTGCACCAGCTGATCGGCGACGTCTGGGAGTGGACGTCCACACCGTTCACCGGTTATCCGGGCTTCCGCGCGTTCCCGTACCGCGAGTACTCGGAGGTCTTCTTCGGCGACGGACACCGGGTTCTGCGCGGAGGCTCGTTCGGAACCGACGAGGTCGCGTGCCGCGGAACCTTCCGCAACTGGGATCTGCCGATCCGCCGTCAGATCTTCTCCGGGCTCCGCGTCGCGTACGGGACGGGCGATGTGTAGACATCTGGCGTACATCGGGCCGGAGACGAACGTCGCGGCACTGCTGTCCACCGGAACCAACTCGCTGCTCCGCCAGTCGTGGGCGCCCACCGACATGCGTGGGGGAGGCACGATCAACGCCGACGGATTCGGTGTCGGATGGTGGAGTGCCGAGGGCACCTTCGGGCGCTACCGGTCGGCGTTGCCGATCTGGTCCGATCCCTTCGTCGGTGAAGGCCTGACGTCGATACGGTCGCGCACCGTCGTCGCCGCGACCCGCTCGGCCACCGAGGGGATGCCCGTCGAACGGTCGGCGGCCGCGCCCTTCTCCGACGACCGGTGGGCGTTCAGTCTCAACGGTGTCGTCCGGGGCTGGCCGGGATCGCTCGTCACCCTCGCCGGCGCGCTTCCCGTCGCCGAACTGCTGCAGCTCGAATCACCGACCGATGCTGCCACGCTGTGGCTCCTGCTCCAGTCGCGTCTGCGCTCGGCCGATCCCGAGCCGGCGCTGATCTCACTCGTCCACGACGTGCTGGAACTCGCACCGGAATCACGGTTGAACATGTTGCTGTGCAACGAATCCGGGATCTGGGCCACCGCCTGGTACCACTCGCTGTGGACGTTCGTCGACGAGCAGGTCGCGATCGTGGCGTCCGAACCGTTCGACGACGACAGCCGCTGGAAACCCGTACCCGACCGGCATCTCGTCGCCGCGATGCCGGGCAAACTCATCGTCTCACCACTGGAGGTCGGTTCACCGTGATCGTCGACGTGCATCTGCGCCCCGAGGACCTCGACGCCAAACTGCGCGAGGACGCACGGCGCGGACTCACGTCCGATCCCAAGTACCTGTCGCCGACCTGGCTGTACGACGCGCGGGGCAGCGAACTGTTCGACGAGATCACGCGACTGCCCGAGTACTATCCGACACGCACCGAATTCGCACTGCTGCGACAGCACGCCGCCGACTTCGCCGATGCCGCCCGCCCCGAGATGCTCGTCGAACTCGGCTCCGGGTCGTCCGAGAAGACGCACGTGCTGCTCGACGCCCTCGAACCGTATCTCCACACCTACGTGCCGCAGGACGTCTCCGAACCGGCGTTGCGGTCGGCCGTCACCCGGCTGGCGGCGGAGTATCCGAACCTGACGGTGCACGGGGTTGTCGGCGACTTCACCGATTCGCTCACGCATCTGCCGGCCGGCGGGAAACGCGCGATCGCGTTCCTCGGCGGCACGATCGGCAATCTTGTCCCGAGCGAACGCGCACAGTTCCTCGCCGGGACGGCCGCGATCCTCCATCCCGGCGAGTGGCTGCTCCTCGGCGCCGGTCTCGTCATCGACCGCGACACCCTGATCGCCGCCTACGACGACGCGGCCGGCGTGACGGCGGAGTTCGACCGGAACGTCCTGCGGGTGCTCAACGACCGGCTCGGCGCCGACTTCGATCCCGCCCGGTTCGTGCACCGCGCCGTCTGGGACCCGGAGAACGAGTGGATCGAGATGCGCCTCGAGGCGACCGAGGCGATGGACGTGACGATCCCGGGCCTCGACCTGCAGATCTCCTTCGCCGAGGGTGAGCAGATCCGGACCGAGATCTCCGCGAAGTTCCGCCTCGTCGGAATCTCGCAGGAACTCGCCGACGCGGGATTCGTGGTCCGGCACGAATGGGTGGATCCGGACGGACGGTTCGTCCTGCTCGCCGCATCCCGGGAGTAGTCCTCGAAAGGCGGCCGACGAGCCGATTCGACTTCCGCCGCGCCCACACGGGACGCTGGAGGACATGGCGTCCTCCCGTCCCGTCCTGACGACCCCGGTCCTGTTGCTCATGGCCGTGGCGACGGGTCTGTGCGTGGGTGGCAACTACTTCAACCAGCCGCTGCTCGACTCGATCGCCGAAGCACTGGACACCTCCCGATCGGCCGCCGCCTCTACCGTGACGGTCGCGCAGGTCGCCTATGCTCTCGGCCTGCTGTTCCTCGTGCCGCTCGGCGACATGTTCCCGCAGCGGCGGCTGGCGGTGATGCTCATGCTGGCCGCGGCGGCGGGGCAGGGGCTGAGCGGATTCGCGCCGAACATCGGGGTGCTCGTGGTGGGCACCGCTGTCGCCGGTCTGTTCTCGGTGGCCGCGCAGGTGCTGGTGCCGTTCGCGGCGACCCTCGCGACGCCGGAATCGAGGGGTCGCGCGGTCGGCACCGTGATGAGCGGGCTGCTCGTCGGGATCCTCGTGGCCCGGAGCGTCGCGGGCATCCTCGCCGAACTCGGCGACAGTTGGACGACGGTCTACCGGGTGAGCGCGGTCGCGATGGTGATCGTGGCGCTCGCGTTGTGGCGGGTGCTGCCGGCGACGCCACCGGTGGTCCGTCAGGGTTACGGCAGCACGCTGCGATCACTCGGGACGTTGATCGTCACGCATCCTCGCCTGCGCACCCGGACCCTGCTCGGCGGGCTGGGTTTCGCGTCGGTGGGCGCGCTGTTCTCGACGATGGCGTTTCTGCTGTCCGACCCGCCCTTCGGCCTCGACGACCTGCAGATCGGGCTCGTCGGGCTGGCCGGGGTGGCCGGTGCGTTCGCCGCGACCGCGGCGGGCCGGCTCGTCGACCGCGGTTACGGACCGCCGACGACGGCGGTGGGAGTGTTCACGCTGATCGCGTCGTGGGCGGCGCTCGCGGCGGGTGCGAGCTCGCTGGTGTGGTTCGTCGTCGGGATGCTCGTCGTCGACCTCGCGCTCAACCTCGTGCACATCACCAACCAGAACATCGTGTACGCCCTCGACCCCGACGCCCGCTCGCGCGTCAATTCCGTCTACATGACGGGCTACTTCATCGGTGCGGCGTCCGGTTCGGCGCTCGGCACGATGGCGTGGAGCGCCGGCGGGTGGACCGCGGTGTGTGTGCTCGGTGTCGGACTGGCGGCGCTCGCGGGTGTCGTGTGGGCGCTCGATCTTCGGCTCACCGCCCGGATGCGTGCGCGTTCGGCTACAGCGACCGGCGGACCGGCAGCAGCCTGAGATCGCGCGCCCGGCCGATGGCTTCCACCCGCGTGTGCACGCCGAGCTTGCGGTAGATGCTGCGCAACTGGGTCTTGATCGTGTTGTGCGAGACGAACAACTTCTTCGCGATGTCGGCGTGCGTCGATCCCAGCGCCAGCAACTCCAGCACGTCTGTCTCCCGCCGGGACAGTTCGACATGGGTGACCGGTTCGGTGAAGACGGACCCGATCGCCTCGTCCGGGACGGTGAGACCGCCGGGCTCCGCGAGACGCCCGGCGACACCCTCGGCCAGAGTGGTGAAGGCGCGGCGGTTGCCGAGGGCCTCGGCGAGCGTGCAGGCCCGCTGCCAGCTGCGGACCGCGGCGTCCTTCTTGTCGAGATCGAGGTGGGCGCTCGCCTCGATGAGCAACGCCTCGACATGTGCGCGCGGGAAGCCGCACTCCGTCCACGGAACACGCTTGAGCTTCTTGAGCGCGATCTCCGGATGACCGGTGAACAGTTCGACACGCGCGTTCGTCACCACGAGCATCGGATGGGTCTGCGGCGACTCCTCGGCGAGGGCGCGCGCGAGGTTGCCGTTGCCGAGCGCCAGCTGCAGGTCGATCTCGGCGGCCCCGAGCAGGATGCGCGAGAACGCGCCGCGGTCGAACAGATCGTGGTGTGAAGCGATGAGCCGGTGCAGTTCGGTGAGTCCGTCGTAGGCGTTGCCCGCCGCCAGGTTGTAGTAGGCCCGGCCGTAGGCGACGAATCCCCAGAGTTCCTCCGAAACCCGCGGGACACCGAGCTCGTCGAGATATCCGACGGCACGGTCGAGCTCGAGCGAGTCGAGGTGGACGAGCGCGGACGCCACGCGACCACCCACCTTGACCATCTCGCCCCAGCGACCCTCGGTGGGCTCGGCGTTGCTCTCGATGCGCAGCCATTCCCGGGCGCGCGGATTGTCGCCCGTCACCGCCCAGTTCAGCGCCGAGCTGCCCGCGGCGTTCTGGATGACGAAGGCGATGTTCACGGCGTACGCACCGCGGTAGGCGCGGCGGAAGACGGTGGTGGACTCGGTCAGATATCCGGCGAGCTGGAGCGTGATCGCCCACTGCACGCGCAGCAGCGGCAGTTGCGGACCGAGATCGTCGGGCCGGTGTTCGAGGATCGAATCGACGAGCGGACGCAACAGCAGCGTCAACCGCGCGGCCTCACCGAATTCGCCCGAGACCCGCAGGGTCAGGGTCTGCACCGTCGCGACGTAGAGGGCCTGCGCGGCGCCGGGTGTCTTCCCGAGCTCGGTGAGTTCGTCGGGATCCGCGGGCAGGGAGGCGTGCAGGATCGAATGTTCGTCGAGCATCTGTGTGAACAGCGCGCGACCTGCCTGGACCGACGGATGGTCGCCGAGCTCCTGGTCGGGGATCTGCCGAAGCACCTTGACGAGAACGTCGAAAGAACTGTCGACCATGCGCGCCCAGGATTCCTCGACGATCGCCACGGCGGTCTCCCAGTCGCCGGCCTCGACGGCATAGATCGACGCCTCGGCGGGCCTGCCGGCGTCGCGATGGGCCCGGGCGAGTTCGACGAGCAGGGCGTCGACACGTCCGGGTTGCTCTCGGCGGGAGATGTCGAGCACGCACGAGCGGACGGCGTCGGGCCACCGCCACGTCCGGGGATCGTCGAAGGGCGAATCCATCAGGAGGCCGGCCGCGGCGAGCGTCGCGAGTGCGGCCTCGGGGTCCGCCGCGCCCGTCAGTTCGGCCGCCCGCTCGGCGGTGACGCTGTGGGCAGCGGCGACCGAGAACGCGAACTCGCGGTGCGCGTCGTCGAGTTCGTCGAGCCGGCTCTCCACATACGTCCGCACGAGGCGGGCCAAGGCCGGGGTCGGCAGTCCACGGGAGTCGATCAGGCGCTGGGGCCGGCTCCGGGCGACGGCCGCGGCCGCCGAGACCAGGGTGGGCACACCACCGAGCACGCGACACACGACCTCGCACTCGCTGTCGGAGCGCTCCGGTCCGGCGTCGCGCAACAGCGTCGTCGTCTCCTCGATGGTGAACGCGAGATCGGCCGCCGGGACGTACGTGGAGTCGATCCCGCGGAGGACGACCTCGGTCATGTCGGTGCTGTTTCCCGGCAGGCAGACGATCGCATCGAGCAGGGGGCACCGGTCGAGCAGCCGAAGGGTTGCTTCGAGCACCTCGGCCGAGTTCTGCGGCGACACACAGGCGAGCACGAGCAGGCAGGGCGACCCCAGATCGCGGAAGGTACGGACCACGCGCTCGAACGGGGAATCGTCGGGACCGTCGCCGGCGACCTCGACGGCCGGGTGATCGGCGAGGACCGCGAGCACATGCTCGGGCAGGTCGCCGTCGCCGGACGCCGTGAGTTCGGGAACCCAGACGATCGTGTGGTCGGGTGCGCCGCCCCGATGGAGCCATCCCGCGACGAGCGTCCGCTTGCCGAAACCCGGGGGAGCGTCGCTCACCGTCAGCGTGGAGCACCGGTCGAGACACGCGAACAATCGGGGTCGCGCCAGAGCCGAGGACAAGGAACGCCACGCGGGTGCACCGACGCGAGAGGAGTCGGAAACACTCACGCGCACTCCTTCGGAAGGCTTCAGCCCGGATCTGCACAGGCGGGAAGGCCCGAGCAGTGCCCCCGACAGGCTCTTGGTCGATCACAGACTACCTGGTCCGTTGTCGTGAGGTGCGGTAACGACAACCGTCGTGACGTGCGGTAACGACGGCAGCCCCGGCACCGGACCGTCGAGCGGACTCGACGGAGCGGGACGGGGCTGCGGTGGTGTGAGCCGGCGACTAGCTGCCGGATGCGCTCAGACGTGCCTTCTCGAGTGCGGCGAGGGTACGCAGGATCGTCGCCTTCTGCTTCTCCAGATCGCTGCGGCGGGCGCGGGCGGCGAGGCCGTTCTGCTCGGCGACGAGCGCGAGCTGCGCGTCGATCGCGGAGAGCTGATCGAGCAGCGCGAGGGCCCGGGTCTGGATCTCCTCGACGTCCACGGCGCCCGTCCGGACCGGAGCCGCGGACTTCGCCGGCTTGGCCGAAGCGGACGAGCTGCGGGTCGCGGAGGCCGGACGCGTCGACGTCTGCGCGGAGGAACCGGTGTGGCCCTCCGTGATCGCGGCGGCGCGGGGACGCAAGGTCTTGCGCACGAGCGCCGGGTCGGGCTGCTCGGCGAGACGGATGTCGTTGAGGGCGCGGCGGGCCTCGCGGGCGGCGAGGCGGTGCTCGTATTCCTCCTCGTCGTCGGACTGCAGGGTGCCGCCGATGGGGCGCAGGCCGTACATGCCCATGAACTTGCGGGCCTCGTCGATGACGGCTTCGTGCTTACGGCATGTGGCACAGCGAGGTTCGTTGCGGAAGACCTCGACAGAGTCGGTGTCGCCGCACCAGACGCACGCACCCGGCGACCATCGTCGGACCGTTCGGATTGTCGCGTTTTCCGTAGGGGCTTCGAGAGTTTGCGCGTCGGTCACGAGGTGCCACTTTAGGTGAAAGCCGAGTTACGCAGGGGAGGGGGGTCTCGCACGACCTGCGACGATTTCACGCGGCGTGACGAAGATCATCCCCGTCCCGGCGCGTCCTTCAAACCATTGCGCCACACAGCATTTCCATACCACCCGGTCTGCCGGATCACGTTGTGGTAGCAGCGGTGAGCCAGCGCACCAGCGGCCGGAACTCACGCCACGCCGAACGCACCTCCTCGAGGGTGCGCGGACTGTCGATCCACGGCGGGGAGATCTCGGTGCGACCGGCCCACAGCGACCGGTGACGCATGAGTTCGATGCGGGGATGATCGACGTCCACGCCGCGCGGCCGGGACTTCAACCGGTCGCCGCCGATCTCGTATCCCGCGCGTTCGAGCTTGCGCACGATCCTCCCGAGCTCGGGGCCGCGACGGTCGTGATCGACCCCGGTCCGGTAACCGGCGATCTGATCGGACGAGCCGTGGAACAGGCCGGCGGCGACCCGCAATCCGGCGGCGTTGATCTCGACGTAGTAGCCGACGCTCTGCGCGACGGAGGCGAATCCGCCCTGGTGGGTCTTGTACGGCAGCTTGTCTTTGCTGAACCGCACGTCGCGGTACGGGCGGAAGGCCTTGCCCTCCCCGAACTCCTCCTCGAGTTCCGCAAGTAGGGCAAGTATCGGGCCGCGCACGCAGTCGTCGTAGACGGCCTTGTGCGCGGCCCAGAATGCTTTGCTGTTGTCGGCCTCGAGATCGTCGTAGAAGTCGAGGGCCGCGACGGGAAATCCGGTGAACACCGGACAAGTCTGCCCCGTCGTCGAGCGGAAGGTCAGGCGACCCCGTTGAACAGCGAGGTGACCGAGCCGTTCTCGAAGACCTCGCGGATCGTCTGCGCGAGCAGCGGAGCGATCGACAGCACGGTGAGGCAGTCGAACTGCTTCTCCGGCGGGATCGGCAGCGTGTTGGTGACGATGACCTCCTTGGCGCCGCACGAAGCGAGGCGCTCGGCGGCCGGGTCGGAGAGCACACCGTGGGTGGCGGCGATGATGACGTCGCCCGCGCCGGCCTCCTTGAGGATCTTCACGGCGCCGGCGATGGTGCCACCGGTGTCGATCATGTCGTCGATCAGGATGCAGGTGCGGCCGTCGACCTCACCGACCACGCGGTTCGACTTGACCTGGTTGGGCACCAGCGGGTCGCGGGTCTTGTGGATGAACGCCAGCGGCGCGCCACCGAGGGTGTCGGCCCACTTCTCGGCCACCCGCACGCGACCGGAGTCGGGGGAGACCACGGCGATGTTCTCGACGCCGTACTTGCCGCGGATGTACTCGGCGAGCTGGCCCTGTGCGTGCATGTGGTCGACCGGACCGTCGAAGAAGCCCTGGATCTGATCGGTGTGCAGGTCGACCGTGATGATGCGGTCGGCGCCGGCGGTCTTGAGCAGATCGGCGATCAGGCGGGCGGAGATGGGCTCGCGGCCGCGGTGCTTCTTGTCCTGACGGGCGTAGGGGTAGAACGGCAGGATCGCGGTGATGCGCTTGGCCGAACCACGCTTGAGCGCGTCGATCATGATGAGCTGCTCCATGACCCACTGGTTCAGCGGGAACGGATGGCTCTGCAGCACGAAGGCATCCGAACCGCGCACCGACTCCTCGAAACGCACGAACGTCTCACCGTTCGCGAAGTCCCGTGCCGTCTGCGGGGTGAGGGGGACGCCCAGTTCCTTCGCGACCTGCTCTGCCAGCTCGGGATGGGCCCGGCCGGAGAAGAGCATCAAGTTCTTCTGGTTGTCGATCCAATTGGTCACTGGTTCTGGCCGTCCTTCTGGCGATCGTGGTCGTGCGGCTGCTGTGCTCTCGATGCTGCCTCGGCAGCGGGGGTACCGGCGCGATTTCGCTGGACCCACCCGTCAATATTGCGCTGTGGCGTACCCGACACCGCCAGCGCCCCCGGAGGAACGTCGCGACGGAGTACTGTTCCGGCGCCCGTGTAGGCGCCGTCGCCCACCGTGAGGGGAGCGACGAACATAGTGTCCGACCCGGTCCGGACGTGCGATCCGACGACCGTGCGGTACTTCTTCACCCCGTCGTAGTTGACGAACACGCTCGATGCCCCGATGTTGGAGTGCTCGCCGATCTCCGCGTCGCCGACATAAGTGAGGTGGGGGACCTTCGAATGCGCTCCGATCTGCGCGTTCTTCGTCTCGACGAAGGCGCCGAGCTTGCCGCACGCGCCGAGTTCGGTGCCGGGGCGCAGGTAGGTGAACGGGCCGACGGTGGCCTCCGCGCCGATCACGGCGTCGGAGCCGTGGGTGCGCATCACGGTGGCGCCGGCGCCGACCTGCACGTCGGTCAGCGTCGTGTCGGGGCCGACCTCCGCGTCGTCGGCGATCACCGTGCGGCCGCGCAACTGCACACCCGGGTGGATGGTGACGTCGGCCCCGAGCACGACGTCGACGTCGATCCACGTCGAAGCCGGGTCGATCACCGTGACACCCTCGCGCATCCAGTGCTCGAGCAGGCGCCGGTTGAGTTCGGTGGTCAGTGCGGCGAGCTGGACGCGGTCGTTGACGCCGGAGACCTGCACGGCGTCGTCGGTGTGGAGTCCGCGGACGGTGTGGCCCTCGTTGCGGGCGATCTTCACGACGTCGGTCAGGTACAGCTCGCCCTGCGAGTTGTCGGCGCTCAGCTTGCCGAGCGCGGATCGCAGCGCGGCCGCGTCGAAGGCGTACACGCCCGTGTTGATCTCCTGGATCGCGCGCTGCGTCGGCGAGGCGTCCTTCTCCTCGACGATCCCGGCGACGTCGCCGTCGGTGGTGCGCACGATGCGTCCGTAGCCGGTCGGCTCGGACACCGTCGTGGTGAGGACGGTGACGGCGGCAGGTTCGGTGTCGAGGTGTGCGTCGAGCAGTTCCTGCAGGGTGTCGGAGCGGAGCAGCGGGACGTCGCCGGCGGTGACGACGACCGTGCCGTCGAAGTCGTCGGGGAGGGCGCCGAGGCCGCACTCCACGGCGTGGCCGGTGCCGAGCTGTTCCTCCTGGACGGTCACCCGGATCTCGCGGTCGAGATCCGCGGCGACGGCGCTCACCTCGGCGGAGACCTCCTCGCGGCGGTGCCCGACGACGGTGACGAGATGGGCGGGTCCGAGTGCGGCGGCGGCGTACAGGGAGTGAGCGAGCATCGTGCGTCCACCGAGGGTGTGCAACACCTTCGGTGTCTTCGACCGCATCCTTGTTCCTGCTCCGGCTGCCAGCACGACGATCGCGGTCTGCACCTGCATGTAGCTCCCTCGACACGTTTCTGTACGCCGGTCCGTGCGTACACCGGGGAAGCGCTGAGGCTCCCCGGGACGGTTCCCGCTCCGCCGCCAGGACTCGAACCTGAACTATCTGAACCAAAATCAGAGGTGCTGCCGATTACACCACGGCGGATTGCCACACCCCCGCGGCGGAACCGGCGGGCGTGCGCCCCTGATCCTCGCACGAGACGGCGTCGACGTCGAACCTGGGGTGGCGCGATCGGGAATGGATAGGCTGTCGAACGTTCGAGTACGTCCCGCCGCCGAAGGAGGACCTGTGTCGCAGGCGTCGCAGAAGCGAACCGAGCGCACTCCGCGGATCCGGATGACGGGCACGCAGCGTCGGGAACAGCTCATCGAAATCGGTCGCGCCCTGTTCGCCGAGCGCGGCTACGAGGGCACCTCCATCGAGGAGATAGCCCAGCGGGCGCAGGTCTCCAAGCCGGTCGTCTACGAGCACTTCGGCGGTAAGGAAGGTCTCTACGCGGTGGTCGTGGACCGCGAGATGACCGTGCTGATGTCGATGGTCACCGAGAGCCTCACCCGCAACCGGTCGAGGATCCGCGTCGAGCGGGCCGCGCTCGCTCTGCTCACCTACATAGAGGAGCGCACCGACGGCTTCCGCATCCTCGTGCGTGACTCGCCGATGTCCGCCGAGGAAGGCACCTATTCGAGTCTGCTCAACGAGGCGATGCGTCAGGTGGGGAAGCTGTTGACCGGCGACTTCTCCCGGCGGGGGCTCAACCCGGAGTTCGCTCCGCTCTACGCCCAGGCTCTCGTCGGCATGGTCGCCACCACTGCGACGTGGTGGCTCGACCGCCGCACTCCGTCGAAGGAGGACGTCGCGGCCCACCTCGTGAACCTGTGCTGGAACGGCCTCATCGGTCTGGAAGCGGACCCGAAGCTCGGGGAACCCCCGGTTTCCGAATAGTCCTCTCGTTTCCGGGACCGTCTGCTCTCTACTTTCAGGTAAGTGGCGTTATCGTTGGGATACCCGTGAGAAGGCAGGCTGTGGTGGGACGACAAGTACGCGCAGAGGTGACACGCGAATCGGTGCTGCAGGGCGCAGCGACGATCTTCGTGCGCGACGGGTACGCGGACGCGAACCTGGGCGACATCATCGAGGAGGCCGGCGTCACCAAGGGTGCGCTGTACTTCCACTTCGGTTCGAAGGAAGAACTGGCGCGCGGGGTGATCGACTCCGGCTATCTCCGCTTCGAGGCCGCCGCCGAGTCCAAGATGGACCGCCGTTCCCCGGCGCTCGAGACACTGATCGACCTGTCGGTCCTGCACGTCGACATGTCCGAGACCGATTCCGTGGTGCGGGCGATGTTCCGGCTGCTGGTCGAGATCGGCGACTACCAGGGCACCGAGCACCGGCCCTACGAGATCTGGCAGAACAACCTGCAGGAGCTCGCGGCCCGGGCCGCCGACGAGGGCGACCTCGTCGAGGACGTCGACGTCCACGCGGTCTCCCTGCTGTTGCTCGAACAGGCGATGGGCGCCCGGATCATGGCGAACGCTCTCAAGGCGACCGAACGGCTCGCAGAGCAGACCGGTGCGATGTGGCAGATGATCCTGCCCGCGCTGGTGCCGGCGAACAAGCTCGAATACTTCCGGCAGTTCGTGGAGCGCCGTCTGCGGCTGCAGTCGTGACCTTCGGGCCGTTCTCCGCCGAGGAGGCCCCCGCGGCGCTGGCGGGTCTGCTCGACCGGTTCGGGTCCGACACCGCCGTGACGATCGGTGTCGTGCCGTCGTTGCTCACCATCGCCCAGGCCGCCGACGTCCTCGGCTGCTCCCGCCGGCACGTCGCGCGCCTGGTCGACACGGGCGCACTCTCCGCCGACTTCCACGGCCTGCACCGGCGGGTGTCGCGCTCCGACGTCCTCGACCTCGCGAAGCAGCAGGCGGAGGTGGTCACGACGGTCCTCGACGGACTCGCCGATCTCACGCGGCGCGAAGGACTGTACGACCCGTTCTGACAGCATGACGCGGCCCGCCGCGGCAGCACGGTACGGTCCGTTCCGACGGTTCGACGAAGGGTGACGATGCCGGTTCGAGTGGTGCTCGATGCGACGGTCCTCGCCCGCCCCCGCCTGCGCGATGTGGCGCTCGCCCTTACCGAAGACGGCCTCTACCAACCCTTCTGGAGCGACGGAATCATCGCGGAAGTGGACCGCCGACTGCCGCAGGAACTGCTGCGTCCCGCCCGCGACTTCCTCTTCGCCGAACTCGACCGCGCCTTCCCCGACGCCCGGGTGGTCTGGCCCACCACCGTGCTCCGCGAGGTGCCGCACGTGACGGGACCGAGGGAGGCACACGTGACCTCGGTGGCGCTGCTGTGCCACGCCGACGCCGTCGTCACCGCCGACCCCGAGCTCACCGGGGCACTGGAACGATCGGGTATCGAAGCGTGGACACCCGACGCTTTCGTCACCTTCGCGCTCGACGCCGATCCCGTCCGCACCCGCGCGGCACTGCTGAGAATGGTGCGCCGTCGCTGGCTCGCCGACGATGACACCCGGCGCGAGGCGGACGACGACGAACTGTTCGCACGGCTGGCCGAGTGGGCCGCGCGCGACCTCGGTGCAAACAGCGCCGACCTCCTCGCGCCCCCGGCGCGGTAGCGCGTTTCACGCCCCCGCGCGGTAGCGCGTTTCACGCCCCCGCGCGGTAGCGCGTTTCACGCCCCGGCGCGGTGACGCGCGGGGAACAGCGGAATAGACTCGACAAGGTTCTCGTCCCACACTCAGGAGCGCCTTCCTTGTCTGCTGTGCCCCCGGCCGCTGTCCCACTGTCCGGATTGGCGCGGATCGCGCTGGCCGACGACAGACTGCGCAGGATCGGCGAGCTCGCCGGTTCCGCCGAACAGGAGATCGTCGCCCCACCCGCCGCGCGGCCGTTCGTCGCGGCGGCGCTGGCCGAGAAGACACCTCTGCTCGTGGTCACCGCCACCGGACGCGAGGCCGACGATCTCACCGCCGAACTCACCGAGATGTTCGGCGAGGGCGTCACGCAGTTCCCGTCATGGGAGACCTTGCCGCACGAGCGCCTGTCGCCGAGCGCCGACACGGTCGGCCGTCGCCTGCACGTCCTGCGTCGCCTCGCGCGTCCCGACGATCGCGATCTCGGGCCCGCACTGCGGGTCGTCGTCGCCACCGTGCGGTCGCTGGTGCAGCCGATGGCTCCCGGACTCGGCGAGATCGACCCCGTCACGCTGCGGGTCGGCACCGAACACGACTTCGAGGAACTCGTCGAGCGGCTCGTCGAACTGGCGTACACCCGCGTCGACATGGTCGGCAAGCGCGGTGAGTTCGCGGTGCGCGGCGGCATCCTCGACGTCTTCCCGCCCACCGCCGACCATCCGGTCCGCGTCGAGTTCTGGGGCGACGAGGTCACCGAACTTCGCTGCTTCTCCGTCGCCGACCAGCGTTCGATCTCCGAGGTCGACGTGCCGGTGCTCGTCGCGCCGCCGTGCCGCGAACTGCTGCTCACCGACGAGGTCAAGGCCCGCGCCGCGCAGCTCGCCGAGGACAACCCGGCCGATGCGGCGCTCGTCGAGATGCTCGACAAGATGGCCGGCGGCATCCCCGTCGAGGGCATGGAAGCGTTGCTGCCGGTGCTGCAGCCCGGCGAGTTGCAGTTGCTCACCGACGTTCTGCCCGCCGGGGCGCACGTGCTGATCTGCGACCCGGAGAAGGTCCGCACCCGTGCGAGCGATCTCGCCCGCACCGGGCAGGAGTTCCTCGAGGCGTCGTGGACGGCCGCCTCGATCGGTGGTGCGGCGCCGCTCGACACCTCGAACCTCAACGGGGTGGACGGCCGGAAGCTCGATCTCGGCGCGTCGGCCTACCGGTCGCTGCGTCAGGTGCGCGAGGCCGCGCAGGCCGCGGGCAGACCGTGGTGGACGCTCAGCCCGCTCGCCTCCGGTGCCGACACCGAACTCGTCCTCGACGTGCAGCCGGCCCCCGAGGTCCGCGGCTCCGAGGACCTGCTGTCGATGCTGTTCGTGAACCTGCGCGCCCACGTCACCGCGGGGGGCCGTGCGGTGATCGTCGTCGCCGGTGCGGGCACCGGACAGCGCATCCTCGAGCGGCTGAAGGAGAACGAGGTCCCCGCCGCGAAGCTCGAACCGGGCACCGAACCGGTGCGCGGGCAGGTCGGCGTCATGCGCGGTTGCCTGCACGAGGGCGTCGTCCTCCCCGGCAACGACGACAACGTGGTGCCGGGGCTGGTGGTCGTCACCGAGGCCGACCTCACCGGTAACCGCGTGGTCACCGAGGGCCGCAAGACTCCCGTCAAGCGTCGCAACCAGGTCGACCCGCTCGCCCTGAACGCCGGTGACTTCGTCGTCCACGACCAGCACGGCATCGGCAAGTTCGTCGAGATGGTCGAGCGCACGGTCGGTGGTGCCCGCCGCGAGTATCTCGTCATCGAGTACGCGCCCGGCAAGCGGGGCCAGCCCGGCGACAAGCTGTTCGTGCCGATGGAGCAGCTCGACCAGCTCTCTCGGTACGTCGGCGGTGAGCTGCCGTCCGTCAGCAAGCTCGGCGGATCCGACTGGGCCAACACCAAGCGCAAGGCGCGCAAGGCGGTTCGCGAGATCGCCGGCGAGCTCGTGCGGCTGTACGCGGCGCGGCAGGCCTCGCCCGGCCATGCCTTCGCGCCCGACTCGCCGTGGCAGAAGGAGATGGAGGACGCCTTCCCCTTCACGGAGACACAGGACCAGCTCACGGTGATCTCCGAGGTCAAGGCCGACATGGAGAAGGCGGTGCCGATGGACCGCGTCGTGATCGGCGACGTCGGCTACGGCAAGACCGAGATCGCGGTGCGTGCGGCCTTCAAGGCCGTGCAGGACGGCAAGCAGGTCGCGGTGCTCGTCCCCACGACCCTGCTCGCGCAGCAGCACCTGCAGACCTTCACCGAGCGGATGGCGGCCTTCCCCGTGACGGTGAAGGGGCTGAGCCGGTTCACCGACGCATCCGATTCGCGCGCGATCACCGAGGGCATGGCCGACGGCACCGTCGACATCGTCGTCGGCACCCACCGCCTGCTCCAGACCGGGATCCGCTGGAAGGACCTCGGTCTCGTGATCGTCGACGAGGAGCAGCGTTTCGGCGTCGAGCACAAGGAACACATCAAGGCGCTGCGCACGCACGTCGACGTGCTCACGATGTCGGCCACACCGATTCCGCGAACCCTCGAGATGAGCATGGCCGGGATCCGCGAGATGTCGACCATCCTCACCCCGCCCGAGGAGCGGCACCCGATCCTCACCTATGTGGGTGCGTACAACGACAAACAGGTCGCCGCGGCGATCCGCCGAGAGCTGCTGCGCGACGGTCAGGTCTTCTACGTCCACAACCGGGTGAGCTCGATCGACAAGGCCGCCAAGCGACTCCGCGATCTCGTCCCCGAGGCGCGGGTCGCGGTCGCGCACGGGCAGATGAAGGAGGAGACGCTCGAGAAGACGGTGCAGGGCTTCTGGCAGCGCGAGTTCGACGTGCTGGTGTGCACGACGATCGTCGAGACCGGCCTCGACATCTCGAACGCCAACACGCTCATCGTCGAACGTGCGGATTCGCTCGGTCTGTCGCAGCTGCACCAGTTGCGCGGCCGCGTCGGGCGTTCGCGTGAGCGCGGCTACGCGTACTTCCTGTACCCGGCGGAGAAGCCGCTGACGGAGACCGCCTACGACCGACTCGCCACGATCTCGCAGAACTCCGATCTCGGCGCGGGTATGGCCGTGGCCATGAAGGACCTCGAGATCCGCGGCGCCGGTAACGTTCTCGGTGCCGAACAGTCCGGCCACGTCGCCGGCGTGGGCTTCGACCTGTACGTGCGGCTCGTCGGCGAGGCCGTCGAGGCGTACCGGGCCGCGGCCGACGGCCGCACGGTCACCACCGACGAAGCGCCCAAGGAGGTGCGGATCGACCTTCCCGTCGACGCGCACATCCCGGCCGACTACGTCGCATCCGACCGGCTGCGCCTCGAGGCGTACCGCAAGCTCGCCGCCGCGAACGACGACGCCGCGATCGCCACGGTCGTCGACGAACTCGTCGACCGTTACGGTCCGCTGCCCGATGAGGTGCAGCGGCTCGTGTCCGTCGGCCGGTTGCGGTTCCTGTGCCGCGAGTACGGCCTCGAGGAGGTCGCGGTCACCGGCACCCAGATCCGGATCTCGCCGATGGAGCTGCCCGACTCGAAGCAGATGCGGCTCAAGCGGTTGTACCCGGGAGCGCAGTACCGCGCGACGAGCGGTCTCGTGCAGCTGCCGATCCCGCGGACCGGCGGGGTCGGATCGGATCGGGTGCGCGACGTGGCGCTGCTGCAGTACATCGCCGACTTCCTGCTCGCCCTCGACGGCAAGCCGCAGGGCTCGGTGGACCTGAACAGCGCGGCGACGGTGAATGCATGACCGACTACACCGCTCTCGCCGAGGCGGCGGCCGTGATGGACAGACTGTGGTCGTTCGGGGGATGGGAGGTCACTCAGACCCACGAGAGTCTGCGCCGCTATCTGATCGAGGAGACCTACGAGTTTCTCGACGCCGTCGAGTCGGGTGATCCGGACGAGCTCCGCGAAGAACTCGGCGACCTGCTGCTGCAGGTGCTGTTCCACTCCCGGATCGCCGAGGCGAACGGGCAGTTCACGGTCGACGACGTGGCGGCGACGCTCGTCGCCAAGCTGGCCGCGCGCAGCCCGCACCTGACCAACGGGCACACCGGTCCGCTCGACGTCGCGGAGCAGGAAGCGGCGTGGGAGATCGCGAAGAAGACGGAGAAGGCACGCACGTCGTGCCTCGACGGGATCGCGATGGCGCAGCCCGCACTCTCCCTGGCCGACAAGGTGATCGAACGCGCGATGCGAGCGGGTTTCCCGGAGGACCTGGTGCCCGAGACGTTGCGGGTCGTCCGGATCACAGGCACGGGCGACACGGAGTCGACGCTCCGATCGGCGATCCTCGCGTTCGCCGGATCGATCCGGGCAACGGAGAAGGCCGCGCACACCGACGGAGTTCCGCACGGCGGGCTCGACGAGGATGCGTGGCGTCGCTACTGGGCACCCGCCGGCGAGCACCGCGGGGGACCCGCAGACGAGCACCGCGGGGGACCCGCAGACGAGCACCGCGCCTGAATGTGTCTCACCCGACCCACCGGACCCCGTGCCGGCTGTCGGGTGGAATACACCAGCGGCCCTCGAACTCCGGGAACTGCGCCCGCACTTCGGGGAGCAGATCGGGGACGGTGAGCAGGATGCAATCGGGGGATGCATCGCGCAGAGCGGTGAGGTCGACGATCGGGACGTCCGTTCCCGGCATTCGCCGTCCGGCCTTCGCCGGTGAGCCGTCGGCGACGGCCTCCATGACGGAGCGGTCGACACCCGCACGAGCGAACAGTGCCACGGCCCGGGAAGCCCCGCCGTAGGCGAAGACCCGTCGGTGTTCGGCGGCCGACTTGCGCAGCCAGGAGACCAGTTCGTCCACCTGGCGGTCGGCCTGCCGTTGCAGGGTGCGGAGTGTCGCAGCGCTCGTGATGCCGGTCGCCCGTTCGGCGGCGAGGATCCGGCGTGCACTCAGTCCCGCATTCGTCCACGGATCCCGTTCGGCAGCGACCAGCACGGTGCCGCCGTAGAGGTCGAAGGTCCAGGCCTCGGAGATGTGCAGTCCCACGTCCTCGAGCAGTCGCCGCAGCGCGGTCAGTGAGTAGTACGCGAAATGACCGTGCCGCAGGGCGTTCCACTGGCCCTGCGACACGATGGCGGAGAGGGTGTGGAACTGGAGCAGCAGCACACCGTCGGGGGAGAGCGCCGCCGCGCGTTTGAGGAATGCCGCGCGCTGATCGGCTTCGTGCATGATGCCGAAGCTGTCGAGGACCAGGGACGCGGCGGCCCCGGGGAAGGCGGGCTGGAAACCGCGTTCGATCAGCAGGGGGAGCCAGGTGCCGCCGTGCGGACTGCCGAACTCGATCACCGTGCGGCCCTTCAGCCTGCCCGCCCGCTCGACGACCTCGACGGCCTCGCGGGCCTGCTCGCGCAGCGCCTCCGGCTCGATGCCGCGGGGCTCGTCCGGGACGGTGTCGTCGTCCGCCAGCTGCGCCAGTCCGCAGCCGGTACACAAAACCATCGCCAGTTCGTGGGCTGATTCGGCGGGTAAAGGAGGCGAGTCCCCGGGTGGAAAGAAATCGGCGGGCGGGACCGCTCCGAGATCGAGGACTCGCTCGAGGCGATCGTGGCCGCACGCGCGGCACCTGTTCATTCGCGGAACACGCCCGCCGGCCGTGGCCGCAGCGTCGGGTCGAGGCGTCCCGCATCGGACAGCCGCCGCAGATGTGCCAGGCGCGTGAAGCGCTGGGTGAAGTCCTCCTTCGTGAGGCCGTCGGCGACGAAGTGACGGAACAGTTCGGCAGCGCCTGCGTCGACACTCCACGACGGAACGAAGGCCGGCATGGCGCGGCGAATGGCCGAGAAGTCCACACGATACGAGCGTGGGTCGGGACCGGTCTCGCCGGTGATGGAGACGAACGACCCGGGGACCGCGCGGGTGACGGACTCGGCGATGTCGCGTACGCGGACGTTGTTGGATTCGGTGCCGACATTGAAGGCGGCGCAGTGCACATCGCTCTCCGGTGCGGTGAGGGCACACGCGAACGCGAGGGCGATGTCCTTCGCGTGAACGAGGGGACGCCACGGGGTGCCGTCCGACAGCACGCGCACCTCGCCGGTGAGCACCGCGGTGCCGACGAGATTGTTCACGACGATGTCCGCGCGGAGCCGTGGCGAGTATCCGAAGGCTGTGGCGTTGCGGAGGAAGACGGGACAGAAACCCGAATCGGCCAGGGCCGCCACGTCGTCCTCGACCCGGACCTTGCTCACGGCGTAGGGCGTGAGCGGCCGGAGCGGAGCACTCTCGTCCACGAGATCGTCGCCCGCGCTTCCGTACACCGAACAGGTCGACGCGTAGAGGAACCGGCGCACACCGGCCTCCTTCGCGCACCTGGCGAGGTGGACGGATCCGAGATGGTTGATGTCGTAGGTGATCTCGGGTGCGAACGCACCGAGCGGGTCGTTCGACAACGCCGCCAGGTGGACGACGGCGTCGAACCCGGTGAGGTGCTCGGTTCCCACATCGCGGATGTCGACGGTCATGCCGGGCGGATCCTGCGGTGCCGTGCCGAGAGTGCATTCCGCGAAGAGTCCCGTGTCGAGACCGACGACCTCGTGACCGCGGGCGAGCAGTTCGGGCACCATGACGGATCCGAGATATCCCTTGTGCCCTGTGACGAGTACGCGCATGTCAATCTCTCCCGGGATCGTCGGCGGTCATGAGGTTCACGAGGTCACCGCCGGTGTCTCCCACACCGTCCACGGATGGATACCGCGTGCGAAGTTGTCGTCGAGTTCGGCGCGTTCCTTGAAGGTGTCGGCCGGTTTCCAGAACCCGAAGTGGCGATAGCCGAACAGTTTCCCCTGGCCTGCGAGCGGTCCGCACACGTCGGCGACGAGGTCGCCGCCGGGTGGCAACAGGTCGAAGATCGCCTGGTTCAGGACGAAGTATCCGCCGTTCTCCCAGATGGGGAAGTTGCTGACCGGGGTGATCTCCTTGATCTCGCCGTTCTCCGCGACGTCGACGCAGTGGAAGGACGACTGCGGGGGCACGACGAGCATGGAGGCCGTGGCCCCGGACGTGTGGAACGCCTCGATCATGTCGTCGAGCGGGGCATCGGTCAGCACGTCCGCGTAGTTCGCGAGGAAGTGCTCGTCGCCGTCGAGATATCGGCGGACGCGGCGCAGGCGTTCGCCGATCGCCGATTCGAGTCCGGTGTCGACGAAGGTGATCTTCCAGTCGCTGATGTCGGTGCTGAGGCAGTCGACCCGGTTGCCGTGCAGGACGAAGTCGTTGGACTGTTCCTCGTGGTAGTCGAGGAAGAACTCCTTGATCTTGGATGCGCCGTAGCCGAGGCAGAGGATGAACTCCTTGTGCCCGAAGTGCGCGTAGTAGCGCATGATGTGCCACAGGATGGGGCGCGGACCGACCATCTGCATGGGCTTGGGGATCTGGTCGTTGCGATCGTTGCGCATGCGCATGCCGTAACCGCCGCAGAACAGTACAACCTTCATGATGTGGTCCTCCAGGACAGTTCGGGTTCACCGATGGCCGTGTGGATGGTGGGGAGGGGGAAGACGAGATGTCCGCCCCAGTCCACGATGTAGGCGAGCTGGCGGGTCAGCTCGGGTTCGAGGTTCCAGGGCAGTGCGAGGACGATGTCCGGCCGGTCCTGGGCGATCCGCTCGACGGGCTCGATGGGGATCCGGGTCCCCGGGGTGAAGCGTCCGTGCTTGTACGGATTCCGGTCGACGGTGTAGGACAACAGGTCCGGTCGGATTCCGCAGTAGTTCAGCAGGGTGTTGCCCTTGCCGGGTGCACCGTAGCCGACCACCGACAGACCGTCCTCGCGGCACTGCAGGAGGAAGCGCAACAGCTCCAGGCGGGAGGTACGCGCGAGCGGTTCGAGCCGGAAGTAACCGGTGGGATCGTGCAGTCCTGCGCGCCTTTCGATCTCGATGACCTCTGCGACGCGCGGCGTCCGGTTCTGCGCGACCTGCTCGGGTCGTGCCCATACGCGGATCGAACCACCGTGGGTGTCGAGCAGTTCGACGTCGACGACCCGGAGTCCTCCCGACGCGAGGGCCCGGGCGGCCGACAGCACCGTGTAGTACTGGAAGTGCTCGTGGTAGATCGTGTCGAACTGGCCGAGCGCCACCAGGTTCAGGGCGTGGTGGACCTCGATGCTCAGCCAGCCGTCGTCGGCCATGAGCAGACGCAGTGCCCGCGTGAATCCGACGAGATCGGGTACGTGGGCGTAGACGTTGTTGGCGACGACGAGGTCCGCGGGTCCGTGTTCCGACCGGATGCTTTCTGCGAGTTCGACATCGAGGAATCCGGTGTGGGTCGGCACACCGGCGGCCCGGGCCGCCTCCCCGACGTTGACCGAAGGTTCGATGCCGAGGCACCGGATGCCGGCATCCACCGCGTGACGGAGCAGGTAACCGTCGTTGCTCGCCACCTCGACGAGGGTCGAATCGGGTCGCAACCGCCCGTTTCCGAGCGCGTCGCGCACGAAGCGCCGGGCGTGGTCGACCCACGACTGCGAGTACGAGGAGTAGTACGCGTACTCGGTGAAGGTGTCCTCCGGAGTGATCAGCGCGGGTATCTGCAGCAGCAGGCAGTCCTCGCACAGGCGCAGGTGGAGCGGGTAGGTGCATTCCGGGAGGTCGAGCTGCTCGGCCGTGAGGAATCGTTCGCACGGGGGAGTGGCTCCGAGGTCCAGGATGCTGGTCAGGCGGTCCGAATTGCACAGTCGGCACTTCATGCGGGTGCCCCCTCGCTGGAAGAAGCGTGTCCGGGCCGGCGCCCGAACTCGATGCCCCCAATAAACCATACTCAAAGAAGGGAAACAAGCTGAAAAAAGACTTTAGTTTGGTTTTCGTGTTGGCTGGAAACCTGCCGTCTCACCCCCTAGCCTCATATTCGTAGTCGTTGTGCCGGTGTCGGGCAGTGCACGCGATGCAGGGGGAAGCTGGACGTGTTTGGAGGAACTGCCCGATGTCGTTTCAAATCGTGGATCGCCGCGAAACCCTCGTTGCCGGTATTCCGGTTCGTAGTCCCCGCCGAGCTCTCGGCCAACTCCGAGATCCGCACCTCGAAGAGGCATGGGCTGCCCTGCTGAACGGGGAAACCTACGGTCCGTTCGCGGCCACCTACACCGATCACGCGGAAGACATAGATTCGTACTACACGCAGACCGTGGGGTTCTGCTGCTCGTCGGTCGACGACGTCCCCGAGGGGTATGTCGTATCCCGTGTTCCGGCCGGCACCTACGCGAAGTTCTCCGCGGTGGGAAGTCGATTCACGGACGTCTTCGACGACCTGTGGCGCCAGATCTGGGACGCCGAAGCGGAGGGTGAGATCACCCGCGCCTTCACCGGCGATTTCGAGACCTACCCGCACGCCTTCGGAATCGAACTCTACGTCGCGATCGTCGACCCGAGGCAGGAGGAGGAACGATGACGTTCACGGTCGTGAAGGTGGAACCTTGCCTCGTCGGCGGACTCGTGGTCCCGGGAGCGGAACCGGGAGTTTTCGGAGAATCGGGCGATCTGACCGATTTCACCCTGGAACGGTTGCGGCTGCGGAAGATTCGCGATCTCGTGGCGGTGTTCAACTGCCAACCCCGCGTCGGCTGGTCCGCGGTCTTCGGATACCGCCTCGGCAATCCGGACGATCTGGAGGTCGGCGACTCGATGATCCGGGTCGACGAGCGGTACGCCGCGCGTTTCGTCCCCGACGGCCCGTCGCCCGATCTCTACAAGGATCTCTGGCGGCAGGTGGAGATGGCCGAGAAGGAAGGCGCGATCACGCGCGCCTACACCCAGGAGGTGGCGGTCATCCCGGAACGGGGCGAACCCGAGTTGTACATCTCCGTGATCTGAGCATGCCCCGGTTCGCCGAGCGCGACCTCGTCGGGGGGCGTTCGGCGGATCGCGGGCGGAAAGGGCCGCCCGTGTATCCCCAGCCGCTCTTCATGCGCCGCACGCTCGACTTCTGGGACGAGGACTCGGGATATCACTTCGTCGCCGCCACGCCGCAAGGCGAGCCGGACCTGTGGGTGCAGTTCCTCGACGGCGCCCGCGCCGCCTACCGCCGTTTCGGCGCCGAGGGCGCTCTCGAATACGCATCGATCCGTGACGGGACGTCCACATCCTTGTTCTTCGCCGCCGTGACGACGGACGGTGTCGTCCAAGGAGGCTCCCGCGCCCAGGGGCCGTACGGCAGCGGACGCGAGTCGCACGCCTTCCGGGAATGGACCGATCCCGGCATCCGGGCGAGGATCGCGCGGATACTCGACGCCTACGTCCCCCACGGCCTCATCGAGGTGAAGAGCACGTGGGTGGGCTCCGGTGCGGTGCGCCGGCACGAACTCAGCGCGGGCGTGGCACGCACACTGACCTATTCGATGGAACTGCTCGGCACGCGCTACCTCGTGGCCACCTCGGCGAGCACAGCGGTGGCCCGCTGGCAGGAGGTGGGAGCGGAGATCGTCGACGAGATCCCGCCCTGCCCCTATCCGGACGACCGCTACCGGACGCACCTGATCGTGTGGGACGTCGAGCGGTGCAGGTCGGAGCGGCGGAGCCGCGAACTCGAGAAGCTCCTCGCCTCCGATGCGGCGCCCGGTTTCACGTATATGTCCTCCCTGCTTGCTCTACGCTCGCTGGAAAGGGGCGACCTGAAGGGATCGGGTGGGGAGATGTGATGCCCTCGGAGGACATACCGTGCGCGGCGTTGCTACTCGCCGAGGACCTCGAAGCGGACATGGACGTCCTGGATCGGCTGCGTCGCGACGGCGTGGACCTACGGGATCGACTGGACGACCAACGAGCAGGCCTCGCCGCTCTCGATGACGACCTCCCGGATGAGGCCCCGCGATGGGCCTACTATCCCTGGAGCCGCATCGCGGTCCGGATCCTCGGCCCGGCCGGATTCGACCGACTCCGGCTCGACCGCAATCGCAACAAGATCACCGCCGAAGAACAGGCACGCCTGCGGTCCGCGAAGGTGGGCGTCGTCGGACTGAGCGTCGGCTACGCCGTCGCCTACACCCTCGCCCTCGAGGGGGCCTGCGGCGCACTACGTCTCGCCGATTTCGATGAGCTCGAACTGTCCAACATGAACCGATTGCCCGTATCGGTCACGGACCTCGGCGTGAACAAGGCCGTGATCGCGGCACGGCGGATCGCCGAACTCGACCCCTACCTGCCCGTCGAGGTATGGACCGACGGCGTCACCCCCGACACGGTGGGGGCGTTCTGCCGGGACCTCGACGTGGTGGTCGACGAATGCGATTCGCTCGACGTGAAGCTGCTGATCCGGACGGAAGCGGCGCGGCGACGGCTCCCCGTCGTGATGCACACCAGCGATCGAGGACTGCTCGATGTCGAACGGTTCGATCTCGACGGCGACCTGCTGCCCTTCCACGGTCTGCTCGGCGATATCGACCCCGAAACGCTGCAGACCCTCTCCACCCGCGACAAGGTCCCGTACGTGCTGTGTCTGCTCGACCCGGAGGAGATCTCCGCGCGCATGGCGGCCTCCATGCTCGAGGTCGGTGAATCCCTGGAGACCTGGCCGCAACTCGGAGCCGACGTCGGCCTCGGCGGCGTGACCGTGTCCGCGGCGGTGCGCGGGATCGTCCTCGGTCACCCGATCGCGTCGGGACGGGTCCGGATCGATCTCGACCGGCACCTCGACGCGCTCGACGTGCCTTCTGTGCACTCCGCGGCACCCGACGTGCCTTCTGTGCACTCCGAGGCACCCGACATGCCTTCTGCGGCCCCTGGGGTGCCTGCGGGCGCCTCTCCGGACGGGGAGACGCCGCAGGATCCACTGGAGGCCGTGATCGACGCCGCGATCCGGGCACCCTCCGGCGGTAACGCCCAACCGTGGTCGATCGTCGTCGAACCGGACTGTTTGACGTTCGCGCTGGCACCCGAACCGGAACCCGTCCTGATGGACCTGCACCGGCGCGGGAGTCTCGTCGCGCTCGGCGCGGCCCTGCACAACGCGCGGGTGGCCGCGGCAAACCACAAGATCCTGGGTCCCGCCACGGTGCTCGACCCTCCCGGCGAACCGGAGCCGGGTGTCCCGCTGGCCCACCTGGAGCTGGGGAGCGACACCGATCCGGATCTCGCGGCGTACCACTCGGGCATGCTTGCGCGCGCGACCAACCGCTCACCCGGTGACCCCCACACCGTCACGGACGACGAACTCGAGGCGATGCACGCGGCCGCCCGGCTCCTCGGCGGACGTATCGAGGTCGTCACCGAGAGCGACGACATCGCCCGCCTTGCAGAGATCCTCACGGAATCGGACCGCGTGCGGTATCTCGACGGCCGGCTCCGCAGCGAGATGGTCGCCGAGCTGAGGTGGCCGGACGACCCCGATCCCGACAGCGGGATCGAAGTGGACTCGCTCGGGCTCGACACCGCGGAGGCGGCAATGCTCGACGTCGTCCTGCGCGACGACGCCCTCGACCTGCTCGAGGAATGGGGACTCGGAAGGGGACTCGGCAGGATGACCCGCGACCGCGTGCTCGGCAGTGCCGGGCTCGTCGCGGTGTTCACCGAGGGCCGGTCGCCCGCGGACTACATCCGGGGCGGTGCGGTGGTCGAGAGCGTCTGGATCGCGGCGCAGGAGGTCGGTCTGGCCGTCCAGCCCGTGTCGCCGGTCTTCCTGTACGCCGATACGCGGAGCGATCTCGAGCACCTGAGCCCGGAGCATGTCGACGATCTCGACGTGCTCCGGCAGGAGCTGGCTGCCGTCCTGGAGGTTCCCGCGGGCGGAGGCCTCGCCCTGCTGCTGCGCTTCGGCCGTGCCTCGGCGGCGACGATGCGCAGCCGGCGCCGTAACGACCGCGTGCGCCACGCCGGCGACGTCGACGGACTCATCCCTGCTCGAGGCTGACGACGGAGGCCTCATGCCCGGTACGAGAAGAACGCTGGAAAGCCTGGTCACCAGGATCGCCGCTCGGCTGATGCCCGCGGACGCTGCGTCGCACCTCGAGGTGGTGCGTCTCGTGCTCCGGGATCTCGTCGACGATCTCGGGGTCGACACCTGCTTCCTGAGGTACAACGACCACGAGATCGGGGCGACGATCCTGGTCGCCGAGTGGCCTACCCGGGAGAACGTGCCCGACCCCGATCCGATCGGTGTCGTCTACTTCCGCGATGCGGATCCCGTCTTCGCCGCTGTCGAGCATCTGAAGGAGCCACTCCTGGCGGGTGCCGGTGGGGCGTCGTATCCGGTCGTGGAGTCGCCCGACTACACCGAGCGGGTGTTCGCCGCGTCGGGATGGTCGGAGGTATCCATGGTGGCCGTGCCGCTCGTGTCCGGGCAGATCACGACCGGCGTACTGGGGTTCGTGAACGAGGGTGGCCGGCCGTGGAGCGAGGACGAGGTCAACGCGTTGACATTGATCGCGGTCCTGCTCGCGCAGGTGCAGGCACGTGTCCGCGCGGAAGAGGACCTGCGGCGCGCCGCCTACGAGGACGCCCTCACCGGACTCGCGAGCCGGCGCGCTCTGTTCGAATATCTCGACAAACGGCTCGAACCGGGCGCCGAGGGGCCCGTCGGGTTGCTGTTCCTCGACCTCGACCGCCTCAAGGCGTTGAACGACTTCCTCGGTCACGACGCGGCCGACTCGTATCTCTGCAGGATCGCGGACCGTCTTGCGAAGGGCAGCCGACCCGACGACCTCGTCGCCCGGCTCGGCGGCGACGAATTCGTCGTGGTGCTGGCCGGCCCGTCGTCGATGGAGGAGGCGATGGAACGGGCCGAGGTGTACCAGGACGCGGTGGGAGCGTCCGTCGCGCTCGGCAACCGGACCGTCGGGCGCGGCGTCAGCGTGGGTGTCGCGCTCGGGACGCCGGGGGAGCTGAGTTCGGCGACCCTGCTCAGTCGCGCCGATCAGGCGATGATGGTGGCCAAGCGGCAGGGCGGCAACGGTGTGGGTGTGTTCACCGAGGACATGAACGAGAAGGGCAAGCGCCGCACCATCATCGAGATGAACCTCCGGACGTCGATCGACGACGAACATCTGACACTGGAGTACCAGCCCGAGATCGACCTGCGGACCGGGACGATCCTCGGCGTCGAAGCGCTCGTCCGATGGAACCGGTCGCCGCTGGGGGTGCTCCAGCCGGGAGAATTCGTCGAAGTCGCCGAGGCCACCAATCTCGCCGGGGAACTGGGGGAGTGGGTCGTCACACGGGCCTGTGCGCAGCTCGCGGAGTGGAAACGGAAAATCCCCGACCTGCGGATCACGATGAGTGTCAACGTCTCTCCCGTCCAGCTGGTGTCGATGGATTTCGACGCCACAGTGAGATCGGTCCTCCACCGCCACGGCCTCGTGGGGTCGGAGCTGTGCCTCGAGATCACCGAGAACGTGGTCGTCGGAGACCTTCAGCGCACGAAGGACACCCTCCGCCGGCTCGAGCGCCTGGGGGTCTGGGTCGCGATCGACGATTTCGGGACCGGGTACAGCTCGCTCGGGCATCTCAAGGCCCTTCCCGTCGACACACTCAAGATCGACAAGGGTTTCGTGCAGAATCTCGAGCACAGCGAGGAAGACCGGGTCATCGTCGATTCCATCGTGGGGCTGGCCTCGTCGTTCGGTCTGCAGGTGGTCGCCGAGGGTGTCGAGACCGTCGGTACGGTGAAGCAGTTGCTGGATCTGGGTTGCACACGGGCGCAAGGATTTCTGTTGAGCAGGCCGACCACGCCGGACCGGCTCCGGTGGATGCTTCAGGCCGGGAGTGTGCGGTTGCCGTGGAACATGGACACGTGGGCGGCGACGAAGACCGTGAAGAGCCGACTGACCCACTGAAGATGCTAGAAGTCTGTTATTGCGTGAAAAACAATCTCAAGGTACGGTTTGGGAGTCGGGGTAACCGTGACTCCGGACTGGGGTGACCTTGAATGTACAAGCGTGAGAACGACTTCGCGACGGTTCTCGACACGGATTCCGACCGTGACGCACCGACGACGAAGGCCGGGTCAGGACCGAACGGGGCACGGAAGATCGGATCGACCATCGTGCTCCCCGTGGGCTCGCAGGTCGCGTCCGTTCCTCCACCGGTACGCCGGCCGAGAACCGAGCGCCGCTACAGATCGGTGGTGACCGGCTTCGACCTGTTCGTGCTCGTGATCGCCCACGTGGTCGTCACGGTCGGATACCACTCCTTCGACCAGATCGACTCGTGGCGCACCCCCGTTCTCATCGGCGCCTCGATGACTGCGGCGATCGTCTCCCTCGGAATCCAGAAGGCCTGGGACGAAAGAATTCTCGGAACCGGCACAGAGGAGTACCGGAGGGTCGTCCGCGGATACGTCTTCGCCGTCGCCGCCCTGGCCGTCGCCGGATACGGATGGGGCACCTCGGCCGGTCAGTCCTGGACGTTCGGCTCGCTGCTGATCGCTCTCGTGCTCACCCTGCTGGGGCGGACGCTGCTCCGCCGTCACCTCTCGAAGGCCCGCACCGAGGGTCGATATCTGCACTCGGTGCTCGTGGCCGGAGACGTGGAGGAGGTGCACGAGCTGGTCTCCCGGGCCGACTGCCTCCGACGCGCCGGATGGCGGATCGACGGCATCTGCCTCGCCGTCGACCGCGGCGCCGACTCCCTGCCGGTGGCCATCGACGACATCCCCGTCCTCGGCACCGACGAGATCGTCCTGGCCGTCGCCGAGCAGCACAACTTCGAGGCCGTCGCACTCCTGCCCTCCGGTCGGTGGCCGCACGCGCGGACACGCAGACTCAGCTGGGACCTCGAGAAGATCGGTGCCGAGCTCCTCATCGCCCCCGTGCTCATGGACGTCGTCGGCCCGCGCCTGCACATCTCCCCGCTCGAGGGGCTGCCCCTGTTGCAGATGAGCGCCCCCAGCTACAGCGGCCCGGCCTGGATCGTGAAGAACGTCTTCGATCGGGTCCTCGCGGTGCTGATCCTGATGGTGATCGCGCCGGCACTGCTCGCCGTCGCGGTCGCGATCAAGGTCGGCAGCAGAGGACCGATCCTCTTCCGTCAGCAACGGGTGGGACGCGGCGGAACCCCGTTCACGATGTACAAGTTTCGCAGCATGGTCGTCGGCGCCGACGAGCACAAGGACGACATCGCCGATCACGACATCGGTGCCGGAGTGCTGTTCAAGGTCCGCGAGGACCCGCGGGTCACCAGGGTCGGCCGCTTCATCCGGCGGTACTCGCTCGACGAACTGCCGCAACTGTTCAACGTGGTCAAGGGCGACATGTCGCTCGTCGGCCCGCGCCCACCGCTCGAATGCGAGGTCGCCCGGTACGGACAGGACGGCGCGGCGCGGCGGTTGTTCGTCAAACCGGGTGTGACGGGACTGTGGCAGGTCAGCGGACGCAGCAATCTGTCCTGGGACGAGTCGGTACGGGCCGATCTGCGGTACGTCGAGAACTGGACCTTCATGCTCGACCTGTCGATCCTGCGTCGCACCATCCGGGCGGTCCTCAGCGGGGACGGCGCGTATTGAGGGACATCGTTGCCGAAACAGCGGTGGAGTCCGACCCCTCGCGGATTCCACCCTCCGAGGCCGGCGCCGACGATCAGGCGGGATCGTCGGCGCCGGTGCGTCTACTTGGGGTTTTCGTCCCGTATGGAATATGGAGGGGTGCCGTCCGATCGAGAACCCCGACGCTGGCTGTGGCCGGTGGTCCTGCTCAGTGCGCTCGTCGCCGTCGTCTTCGTGGCGGTCGAGTCCGCTCTGCACTCACCCCGGCGACCGTCGGTCGAGATCCCCGACGGCGTCCCGCCGGCACCCGGTCTGCCCGTTCCGCCCATCGACGTGAACGGTCCCGGCCGCACAGCAGCACAGCTCGCCGACTGGGCCGAATCACAGTCCCGCGAACTGGGCATCCCCACCACCGCACTCGAGGCGTACGGGCACGCGGCGGCCGTCCTGGCCGTCGGCACCCCCGACTGCGGCCTGTCGTGGACGACCCTCGCCGGCATCGGCAACGTGGAGAGCAGCCACGGACGGTTCGGCGGCGCCTCCCTCGGATCCGACGGCAGCGTCTCACCGCCCATCCGGGGTGTCCCGCTCGACGGCACCCGGGGCAACGCCGAGATCCGCGACACCGACGGTGGCCGCCTCGACGGCGACCCGGTGCTCGACCGGGCGGTCGGGCCGATGCAGTTCATCCCCGAGACCTGGGAACGGTGGGGCGTCGACGCGAACGGCGACGGCATCGCCCACCCCGACAACATCGACGACGCGGCCCTGACCGCAGGCCGCTATCTGTGCGACCGCGGAGGCGACCTGACCACCGCGGAGGGCTGGACGAACGCCCTGATGGCTTACAACCGCTCCACCGAATACCTGATGCTCGTCCGCGACCGCGCCGCTGCCTACGGCGTGGGAGTGCGGCCGTAGACAGTACCGCGCCGGGCCTCGAGCGCGCCTGTACCTCACACGCAGGTCGCGACCGTTAGGCTGTCCCCAGCGTGCAGACACCGCAGCGTGACAGTCCATCGAAGGAGAATCAGCCAGTGGCCATCATTGAGCAGGTAGGAGCCCGCGAAATCCTCGACTCCCGTGGCAACCCCACGGTCGAGGTCGAAGTGCTGCTCGAGGACGGAAGTTTCGCCCGCGCTGCAGTGCCGTCGGGCGCCTCCACCGGCGAGCACGAGGCCGTCGAGCTGCGTGACGGCGGCGACCGTTACCTCGGCAAGGGCGTCGAGAAGGCCGTCGAGGCCGTCCTCGCCGAGATCGGCCCGGCCATCATCGGCCTCGACGCCACCGAGCAGCGCACCGTCGACCAGGCCCTCCTCGACGCCGACGGCACCCCCGACAAGGGCCGCCTCGGCGCGAACGCCCTACTCGGCGCGTCGCTCGCCGTGGCGAAGGCCGGTGCGGAGTCGTCCGGACTCGAGCTGTTCCGTTACGTCGGAGGCCCGAACGCCCACATCCTTCCCGTTCCGATGATGAACATCCTCAACGGTGGCGCCCACGCCGACACGGGCGTCGACGTCCAGGAGTTCATGGTCGCCCCGATCGGCGCCCCGACCTTCAAGGAATCCCTCCGCTGGGGTGCCGAGGTCTACCACTCTCTCAAGTCCGTGCTCAAGAGCAAGGGCTTGGCCACCGGCCTCGGCGACGAGGGCGGCTTCGCCCCCGACGTCGCGGGCACCAAGGCCGCGCTCGACCTGATCAGCGAGGCCATCGGTAAGACCGGTCTGAAGCTGGGCAGCGATGTCGCGCTCGCACTGGACGTCGCGGCCACCGAGTTCTACACCGAGGGCACCGGCTACAAGTTCGAGGGCCAGAACCGGACGGCCGCCGAGATGGGCGCCTTCTACGCCGAGCTGCTCGGCCAGTACCCGCTGGTCTCCATCGAAGATCCGCTCAGCGAGGACGACTGGGAGGGCTGGGTCGCGCTCACCGAGGAGATCGGCGACAGGATCCAGCTCGTCGGCGACGACCTGTTCGTCACCAACCCCGAGCGCCTCGAGGACGGCATCGTCAAGGGCGCCGCGAACGCGCTGCTCGTGAAGGTCAACCAGATCGGCACCCTCACCGAGACCCTCGACGCCGTCGACCTCGCGCACCGCAACGGCTACAAGACGATGATGAGCCACCGCTCCGGCGAGACCGAGGACACCACCATCGCCGATCTCGCCGTCGCCGTCGGCAGCGGACAGATCAAGACCGGCGCGCCCGCCCGCTCCGAGCGTGTCGCCAAGTACAACCAGCTGCTGCGCATCGAGGAGTCCCTCGGCGACGTCGCTCGCTACGCCGGCGAGCTCGCCTTCCCGCGGTTCTCCGTCGAGGGCTGATCGCCGGCATGAGTCAGCGCGGTAGATCCCGTCCCGGAGCGAGGCGCACCCGCACCGAGGGTGTGTCCGGCGTCCGGCGTCCGAGCCGGGTCCGGCCCACGGGATCTACCGCGCCGGCCGAACACTCGGCCGAGAACGCGGGTGCGCGGCCGGCCGGCCGCGAGGACCCCGTTCATTCGTCGCCCGGTCGCGGCCGCCCCGGTGGTTCGGGGCGAGCCCGCCCCACCCGGGTCGGCGCGCCCCGCGACTCCCGCCGCCCCCGCACCGAACGCACCGTCCTGGGCCTGTCCACCGGCCGCGCCGTGGTGCTCGCCCTCGTCGTGTGTGGTCTCGCGCTCACCCTCGCGGTGCCGCTGCGCACCTACGTGAGCCAGCGTTCCGAAGCCGAGCAGCTCGCCGCCGAACGCGTGCAGCTCGAACAGGAGATCGCGGCCCTCGAGGAACAGAAGGCCCGCATGGAGGACCCGGCCTGGGTCCGCGCCCAGGCCCGCGAGCGACTGCGGTTCGTCGTCCCCGGCGACATTCCCTACCAGGTGCAACTGCCGGGCGACGCCCCGCCCGAACGTGAGGAACGCGAACCCGAGCGGCCGACGACCGGCGCCTGGTACAGCGACCTGTGGTTGTCGGTGTCCGAACCGGCACCCGAACCCGAGCCCGAACCCGTGCCCCAGCAGATGCCTGTGGCACCCCCAGAACCAGGAGATGTCCCCGGGTGACCGATCACGTCACGCAAGAAGACCTCGACGCCGTCGCCGCCCAGCTCGGGCGCGAACCCCGCGGCGTCCTGGCCATCGCCTACCGTTGCCCCGACGGTGCGCCCGGAGTGGTGAAGACCGCGCCCAAGCTGCCCGACGGCACGCCCTTCCCGACGCTGTACTACCTCACCGACCCGCGCCTCACAGCCGAAGCGAGCCGGCAGGAATCCGCCGGGGTCATGAAGGAGATGACCGAGCGCCTCGGCACCGACGAGGAACTTGCTGCGGGCTACCTGCGCGCCCACGAGTCGTACCTGGCCGAACGCGACGCGATCGAGTCGCTCGGCACCGACTTCACCGGCGGCGGCATGCCCGAACGCGTCAAGTGTCTGCACGTGCTGATCGCCCATTCGCTCGCGAAGGGACCGGGCGTCAACCCGCTCGGCGACGAATCCGTAGCCCTCGCCGCCGACGCCGGTCTGCGTGGCACGGCGATCCCCGCCGACTGGCCCACCTACGCCGAGCTTCGTGGAGAAAAACAGTGAGGGTCGCGGGAATCGACTGCGGCACCAACTCCATCCGCCTTCTGATCGCCGACATCGCGAAGGACGGTACCCTCACCGACGTCACCCGCCTCATGAAGGTCGTGCGGCTCGGGCAGGGCGTCGACGCCACCGGTCGTCTCGCCCCCGAGGCGATCGAACGCACGCGGGTCGCGCTGGTGGAGTACGCCGACCTGATCCGCGAGACCGGCGCCACCGCCGTTCGCATGGTTGCCACCTCGGCCACGCGCGACGCGAGCAACCGTGAGGACTTCTTCGCGATGACCCGCGAGGTGCTCGGTGCCGTGATCCCCGGAGCCGAGGCAGAGGTCATCACCGGCGACGAGGAGGCGCGTCTGTCCTTCGCTGGTGCGGTCGGCGAACTCGACTCCGCGCGTGGGCCTTTCGTCGTCGTCGATCTCGGTGGCGGATCCACCGAGGTCGTGCTCGGCGACGCCGACGGTGTGCACGCCGCCTACTCCACCGACATCGGCTGCGTCCGGCTGACCGAACGGTGCCTGCACGACGACCCGCCGACCGCCGCGCAGGTCGCTGCGGCACGGGAGGTCGCGGCGGACAAGATCCGCGAAGCGCTCGAGCGGGTGCCGGTCGAGCAGGCCCACACCTGGGTGGGTGTCGCGGGCACCATGACCACCCTCGCCGCGCTCGCCCTCGAACTCGACGAGTACGACTCCGAGAAGATCCACTTGTCGTCGGTGCCGTTCGACCGCCTGCGCGAGGTGTGCGACGGTCTCGTCGCCGCGACCCGCGAGAAGCGCGCGGCGCTCGGCCCGATGCATCCCGGCCGCGTCGACGTCATCGGCGGCGGCTCGATCATCACCACGGTCCTCGCCGAGGAACTCGGCCGCCGAGCCGGCATCACCGAGCTGGTCGTGAGCGAGCACGACATCCTCGACGGCATCGCCCTGTCCGTCGCCCGCTAGTTCTTTGATCCGCACTACTCGGAGATCCAGTCGGGCGGCTACCGCAGCCTCGACGAGAACCAGCGCGTGCGCTTCGAGATCGGCCAGGGTGCCGAGGGTCCCCAGGCCACCGGTATCACCGTGATCTGATTCGATCTCCCGTCCCCCAGGGGATCCGAGACACCATCAGGCCCGCCTCGTCATTCGAGGCGGGCCTGATGCATGTCCTGGCCGGATCGAGCGGAAACGATTGTGACGACCGGAAATCCCGTCAGGGCACCGTGAGACGAGTGGTGAACCGGGCGGGGTCGAGATAGGTCGTGCTGAGGCCGTCCGTGGTCACTGTCATTCCCGCATCGCCGGAACCGATGTCGATACTGATCTGTCCGCTGGGAGCGTGTCCGGGTTCGCCGGGAGCAGACGTCAGCTCGAGGGCGCGTACGCCGTTCCTCTTGCTTCCCCAGTGGTTGACGAATGCGGTGATGGTGCACGAACCGCCCAAGAACGTCGACCAGGACAGATCGATGAGGATCGTTCCCGGTCGATGGTGCGGGGCGAACACGTGGCCGGTCAGCTGCCCGCTGCACGGTACCGAGTGGTCCCGCCCCAACGAGTATGTGGTCGGCAGGGGAACGAACTCCTGGTGGTGCGCGGACGCCGTGCCCGGAAGAACCGCGAGCAGGGCAAGCGACATGCCGCCGACCGCGAACGTCCGACGGAATTGTCGTCCAGTCACGCTCCGAGCGGTGTTCATACCGTCCCGCAGTCCGACGACGGCGCAACGCCGGCGAATCGGCCGTCGAGGAAGTCCAGCGCACCCGGCAAGCCGATCACGGCGGCAGTGATGTGATCCGGGCTCGGCACGAGTTCGGTCCGCACCGCCACCCCGGCGTCGCAGTACCTGCGCAGCGTCGTGGAGATCGCATCGAGAGGAATCAGCACGTCGGTCGGTGAATGCCACTCGTACACCGGGGCATTCGGCACCGTCGCGACCTTCTCGACGCTGTTCTCCATCAGCACCTCCTGCACGGTCGGGCTGTCGAGCAGGGCAAGGCCCGCCGCCGCGTCGGCGACGTCGGCCATGCTGCGACCGGCACCGGCGAGCAGGATTTCGTTGGTGCACGCGTTGGCGATGCGGTCGCGCAGTTCCCGCCCCGCACCGTTGAGCTGCTCGCTGACCGGCATGCGGTCCGGGTACTCACGTTCGAGGCCGAGGGCGGCCGCCATCGCCAATCCGAAGGCGGGATGCGCGGATTCGCCGAGTTCCCGGGCCATCTCGCCGATGTCCATCGGGACGCCACCGTAGGCGGAGCCGACGATCGGGATCTCGGGCGCGTAGGTCGGGGCGAGTGCTGCGGCCATCGCTGTCGCCATCCCGCCGCCGGAGTAGCCGGCGATGCCGACCGGACTGTCGGCGAGTTCGAGCGGTGCGTAGCGTTGCGCGGCCCGGATGCCGTCGAGGGTGATCTGCCCGCCGACCTTCGCGGCGCCGTAGGCGCTGTTCGGTCCGAGATGATCGGGAACGGCCAGCGACCAGCCGCGCTGGATCGCGATGAGCAGGCCGGGAGACTCCCGGATCCCTCGCAGCGGGTTCGGTGCGTACAGCGCCGTCGACGGCGCGCATTCGAGCCCGAGTGCGTTGATGATGGCTTGGTACGAGACGAGCGGACGACCCGGCGCCCCACCCTGAGGGGACAGCACGGTGGTCACTGCGGAGATCGGTTCGCCGGCGGAGTTCGTCGACCGGAACTTCAACTGGACGGCGTCGGTGCCGGGAAATCCGAGCGGCGGCGGAAGGACGCGCGCGGCGAGGACGTCACCGGGCTGCCGATCGGCGATGTCGTCGGGGGTGCTGTAGAAGGAGTCGTTCACGGACGCGGGGTAGACGATGCCTTCGGCCTGTGCGGAGGGTGCGGCCACCAGGCTCGGCGTCGCTGCCAGGGCCATGACGGCTACTGCGGTGGCGAGTCGCCCGGTCAGTGGGCGTGCGGTCGTGAAGCGCATCCATGGTCCTTCTCTTCGTGCCCGGTTCACCACCCGGCTGTCCGCTGTGTACTTGTCTCCCCGCAGGATGTCGGCCGGAAATCGAGGTGCGTTACAGCCCGGGCGAGGAGCACATTCGAAGTCGGATCCGAGGAGGTCGAGGAGCAATGAGGATCGAACCTTGCACGGCCGAACGACGAAGTGACGTACTCGATCTCTCCCTCCGGGCGTGGCGTCCCGTCCTCGGGCTGTACCGGCCTCCGTCTACGAGGGGAGAGGATACGAACGCCGTCCCGTCGCACGGTACTTCAAGAACCTCGCGCCCCGGCGCGGTGGTGGACAGTCGTGAACGCTAATGTGATCCCCACGCCCCTATAGCCCAATTGGCAGAGGCAGCGGACTTAAAATCCGCACAGTGTGGGTTCGAGTCCCACTGGGGGCACAGGTCAGAGCCTGTTTTCTGGTTTCAGCGAGTGTCACGAGACGGTGAATTGTCACCGATTGTCACATCGCGGAACAACTCGCGCAGATAGAGCATCTGGTCATACCTCCTGGATACGATGTGCGAATGACGATCGTCGGGTACCTGAAGGACCGGAAGGTATGGGCTTTCATGTCGGCCCAAACACTCGCTGCCGCAATCCTTGGATGCGCGTTCTTCCTGGTCGGGTTCTCGTTCACGGATTACCTCATCACCACAGCCGTATTGGTCCTAGCAGCATGGGCGGTGCTGTGGGCGCATATCGGCGTCTATGAGTGGGTGAGTCGGAGAAGCTAGTCCGCAGTCCTGGTTCCCGACAACGGCACTAACGCAGCGGCTTCGACCATCGCCGGATCCTGCGAATGCGCATACCGCGACAGAGTGAATGCCGCCGACGCATGACCCAGCCACGCCGCGATCACCGCGATCGGAACATTACGCAGGTGCATCAACGTCGCACACGTGTGGCGGGCATCGTGCAACCGAATCTGCGTCACCTTCGCCCGCCGCACCGCATGAACCCACCGTGACGACAAAGCACCGGGGGACAGGGGTTGGCCGGCCTGATCGACGATCACGTACCCCGAATCGGTCCATGCCTCACCGAGCAGCAGCCGATCGGCGGCCTGGCGTTTGCGGGCAGCGCGCAGCTGTCGCACGAGATCGTCAGGTAGCGGCAGGGTTCGGCGGGACCGTTTCGACTTCGTGGTGCCCTCCGAGATCGTCTTGCCGTGACTGACCCGCGCCCGGGTGATCTTGAGTGTCTTCGCCTCGAGGTCGATGTCGTCCCATTTGAGTCCGCAGATCTCACCGCGGCGCAGCCCGGACAGGGCGAGGTACCAGGCGTGTGCGTACGGATCATCACGGCACTCGAGGAGGAACCGTTCGACCTCGTCCTCCGACCAGGTGTCGGTTTCTTCGCGTTCGTCGGGCAGCTTGTCGATCAGTGCTGCGACGTTGCGGACGAGAGTGCCTTCCTTCACGAGATTGTCCAGGGCTGCGGAGAACACGGTAAGCATCTGGTTCACGGTGCGGGCCTTCCACGGTTTGCGCGGCGTGCCCGTCTCGGTGGGAAGCTCACCAGCCCGCAGCACTGCGATCAGGTCATCGAGGTTCCGGCGGGTCAGCTTCTGTGCTGGCACATCCCCGTACTGTTGCCGGATCGGTGCCAGCGACACTCGGTATCCGGTCGCGGTGGATGGCTTCAATGCGTGCTTCGAGGTGAGGTAGTTGTCGATCACCTCGGCGACGGTGACGGCGTGGTCGTGGACGTAGGTGCCGGCCTTCACTGTGGCTTGAATGCGTGCCAGCTCGTCACGGGCCGCGGACTCGGTGGGGAAGCGTTTGCGGATCTGCTTACGCTTCCCGGTCTCTGGATCCACACCGACATCGACGGTGAGCTGGTAGCGGATCACGGGTTTTCCGCGTTCGATGCGTCCGAGTTCGATCTTCTTGATTTGCGGTGGTAGCTGTTGGCGGGCCATGTGACCTCAGACTGTCCAGGGCTGCCTTTCGGCGAGCTCAGATTCGATGTATGCGCGTTCTCGGGTGGTGAGGTGCTGCATGCGGGTGGTGACGGTGTCGGTGTCGACCCACAGTTCCTCGGCCAGCTCGTTCGGGTGCTGGGTCCAGGTGAGGGCGTCGACGAGGTGGTTGAGTCTGATCAGTCTACGAGCGGTGATGACGTTGACTGCGTGCTCTTCGAGGGCGGCGAAGTGTGGGTGGTTGGGGACTGGGCCCCGTTCGAGGTGCACGATCTCGTGGCCGAGGGTGCATCGTCTGCCTGCTTGTGAGAGTCGGCAGTCGAGGTAGATGCCGGCGCGGGTCAGGAACCCGCGGTATCCGGACGGTAGTCGGTGTGTGGTGTCGACCCCTATGTGTGGGTGGTGGTGGCGGATGTGCCGCCACGGATGCCACCAGTAGTCCTCAGTTCTCCCCATGCTCAGGGATTCAAACATGGGTTTGCTTATGTCATTCGGCTAATTACGGAAACTCAGGGTCGCCTTCTCGTGCCGCGAGTGCATCCTCGATGTGGGGCGCCGGCAGATGGTGCCCAGGCTCGACGTCGTGATCGTGGGGGTTCAAAGCTGTGACGTTGTCGTCGATCATGGGGGCTCCTGTCCGGCGGCGATCGCCGCGAGCCTCGCCGCTGTGCTCCGGGCCGCCCGCTTGCGACCGCGGTTCCTGCTCTTCTTCGATGCCTGCTCCATGGTGGGTCCCTTCTGTGGTGATCGCTCGGATAAGAGAGACGATCGCGTTCCGTTGTGCCGGCGTGAGGCGTCCGGCCGAGGCCGGCAGTTGCTGGGCGAGCATCGACTCGCCTTGGACCTCGACTCCGAGGCTGCGTGCGTAACCAAGAACAACCGCGGTCTCCGAGACGTCGAGTGCGGCGGCCATGCCGCGAATCGTCTCGACATTCTTTGGCCACGACTTCGGCGGGGCGGTACACAGCTCGTGGAAGGTCTGATACTTCACGCGGTCTCCGGATGCCTTGGAAAGCTCACGATACGAGCGTCCCGTGGCGTCCATCTGAGCCGCGATCAGTTCGCTGATTGTGGGCACGAACTGATGGTGCGGCGCCGACTCGCGTCTCTCAACCACGGTGCATCTCCAAGCGTCTACCAGTAGGGGACGCTCAAACGATACCCAACCGGCTACCGAAAATAGTAGGCGCGAGCAGCACAAACGCCCTGTACTGCGGCGATATGACGAACATGCCACTTGACAACCGGCTACCAGTAGCCACATCATTGTCCCGTACTACTTGACAGGTAACCGGCTACTAGGGGACAGTGATGAGGAAGCGACGACGGTATCCGAAGGGAACATGGATGAAACTCCGCAGCCCCGAGACGCTTCGTGCATTGATGCGACAGGACGACTTCTCCCTCGCGCGACTGGCCAGGTATGCAGATTGCTCCAAGAGCTTCATCTCGCACCTGCTGTCGGGACGGCGATCGAGCTGCACGCCCGAGCTCGCCGAACGCATCGCGGAGGCACTTCACGTGCCTACCGAGGTGCTTTTCGAGCCCAAGCTGTCCCCCAGTGAAGGGACAACTGTCAGTCACCGCACGAAGCTCTGCGCATAAGAAAGGCCGCCAGCTGAACCACCAGCTGACGGCCACGACATGAAAGGCAACTCAATGTCTGATCTACAGACTACCTGCACCCTCCGACTGGACAGTGATGAAGCGGTCACGGTCATCGAGTACGGCGTCGGTGTGGACGGTAAGCACCTGGCGATCGTGGAGATCGACGGGGACCTGGAGTACGAGGACGGTCTCGGTTCGTTGCGTCTCGCTGTCGAGACGTCGCGTCTGGTGGTGGCCGCATGAACACCATCGCCATCCCGGGGCAGTCCCCGTTCGACGCCATCCGTCAGGTCCGCTCTGACGGAACCGAGTTCTGGTCCGCACGAGATCTGTGCCAAGTCGTCGAATATGAGACGTGGCGCAACTTCGCCGCCGCAATCGACCGGGCGAAGGTGTCACTGCAGAACTCCGGTGAGGCCGTGACCAGCCACGTTGTTGGCGCCGACAAGCTGGTCCAGCGCCCCCAGGGTGGGTCGGTCCGCCAGGAGGACTTCGAGCTCTCCCGCTTCGGCGCATATCTGGTCGTCATGAACGGCGACCCGAGGAAGCCGGCAATCGCCTCCGCGCAGGCGTACTTCGCAATCCGCACCCGGCAGGCCGAGGTCGTCGAGTCGAAGATCGTCGACGCGATCGACGTTTCGAAGCGGCAGATGGAGCTCATGCAGCTCGCTCAGGGACTCATCGACCCTCGCCACCTCGAAGCGAAGGCCCGGCTCGTCCTGGCCCGCGCGCTCGGTGAGGCGCCGGAGCTCGACCCCGCGACGACGCCGCTCTACGCGCAGACCTACCTCGAGGAGAAGGGCCTGACGCGCGACGAGGTCAAGTCCGTCTCGCCCGTGTTCGGTAAGCGACTCAAGGCGATGTACCAGCTGGAGCACGGCGAGGATCCGAAGCAGTACCCGCTCGAAACGAAGTCGGGGCAGATCCGTCCGGTTAACGCCTACACCGAGGCCGACCGCGACCTGTTCGATCGAGTGTGGGCGAAGTACTACGGCGGTGCGGCATGAGCATCCGAGACGAACTCGCCCAGGTAATCGCGGTGGCGTTGGCGGAAACGAACCCGAGCGGACTCGGAGCATTCGACGAGCTGTCGCCGAACCGGCAGAAGCAATTGCTGAGCAGAGGCGGGCACGCAGCCGACACGATCCTCTCCCGGTTCGGCGTCGTAGAGCTGCCCGCGCCGGAGAAGGACGATTGGGGTAACCCAGACTTCTCCAACGAGCACATTCGCCTGACCGTGTACTCGGACGGCCGCACTCAACTCGAGGTCCCCGAGTACTTCGGCGCCACCGCCGGCGTCCACCCGTTCCAGTTGCAGGACCTGGCTGCTCGCTGTCTCGCTGCCGCGAACCGAGCGGAGGCGAAGTCATGAGCGGGCAGTTGGGGCCGAAGTTGCTCCTCAACGCTCTCGAAGCGGCCGAACTCCTCGGTGTTTCCGACACCACCATCCGTGAACTGTGGGGTGCAGGACACCTCAAGTTTGTGCGGATTGGGAAGGGCCGGAAGGTCACCCGCGCTGAATTGGAGCGGTTCATTGCTGAGCGTGAGGAGTTCGCGGCATGAGCCGCGCCCGTGTGTCCCTGTTGCTGGCCGCAATGTCGGCCGGCGCTGTCCTCTCCTCCCTCCTCCCGTGAAAGGCACTGCCATGAAACTGACTGTGAATCGAAGGCATGAGCGTCAGAATGGCGCCGAGATCGCGGCGGTCGATCGGATCTCCGGGTCGTTGTGGCTTGCGACGCTCGCGAATGGCGGCACGCTCACCTTGTTCGCCGACGAGATCCTGGTGTCGGCATGACGGCCCGGCCGGATCGGAATGCGATCCGCGGCACCGTGTATGCGTTGCCCACCTCTCTGCTGCTGTGGTTCGCAGCGGTGGCGGTCACGTCGATCCTGCTGGCGGTGACCGCATGAGCGCTGAGTTTCGCGAGGGCACCGTTCGCCGCATCGACTGGATAATCGACGGCTACACGCTGGGCGAGTACGACATCTTCGAATGCGGCGCCCGCATCGGTCGCGCGATCCAGGCCGGATACCTCCGACGCCCGGAGGCCACCGATGTGGACCGCTGAGTATCGCGCCCTGCTTCGCGCCATCCGGTGGTTTCTGGTCGCCGCCGAAATCGAGCGTGCCTACAGGCCCATGCCATCGGATAAGCCGCGAAGCAATGGCATGTCCGATGCCTAACCCTGTTTCCTCCCAAGCCACCGGTGGCCCCGTACGGGGATGCGGGGCCACCGGCCACCACTCGAAGGACCACACCATGACCCTCCCGATTTACCAGCAGACTCGCCGCGATGTGCCGTGCGAATGGCTGTGCGACGACGAACAGGATGAGCCGCAGCCGCCGTCCCAGTGGGACACCTACATCGGCTACATCTGGGCCGCTGTGCTCGTGGCCGCGATCCTCGGCCTCGAATACATGGCCCTGATGGGGGTGCAGCCGTGAGCGATCCGATGACACCCGAAGGCCGCGCCGACCTCCGGCAATTTCTCGCCGACGGCCGAAATGCTGAATGGTCGCTCTGCAATGACGGGCGGACTGTCGCCGAGGATGCTTCGGAGGAAATGGCGAAGTGGATCGCCGATGCGGGGCCTTGCACTGCCGAGCTGATCGTCGCTGCGGTGAACGCGCTGCCGGCACTCCTCGACGCACTCGAAGAGGCCGAGAAGATGGCCGACACAAAAAGCAAGGTCGCCGACGCCTTCCAGCAAGCACTCACCGACGAGTACCGGCCACACGTCGAGCAGAACAAGGCATACGGCATGGCGCTCGCCCTGCAGGAAGAGCAGCTCGCCGAGCTTCGTGACCGCGCAGAGAAGGCCGAGGCCGCACTCGAACGGCAGGAACGAGAACTCGCCGGATACCGAGCCGAGGAACAACGGGTGCGCGAATGGAACGCGCTCGTCAATGAGGGGAACGTGCGCTGTACGTGGTGCGACCTGCGCTACGCCGAGCGTGAGGAGTACCCGTGCGGTGATGAGCGAGATCAGAACTCGCACCACTACAACGCCGACGAGTTGGCCGAGGCGCGCCGCAAAGCCCTGGACGGTGACTCGTGACCCCGCCGCAGTTGGATGCCGGCGCCGCCCGCGAATCCGCCGACCGACTCGCCAACCTCGCCGACACCCTCGCCATCAAGGCCGTCGAAGACCCCACCCACCGCATGGCCTGGCTGCAAGAAGCCGAACTCGCCGCCCTCACCGCCTGCCACATGCGCACCTACGCCTCACTCGTCGAAGGCGACGACTTCACCGAACCACAAGGAACCCGACCATGACCCGACCACCCGCCAAATGTGGCACCACCTCCGGATACATGCGGCACTACAAGCGCGGCGAAGCCTACTGCCAGCCCTGCCTCGACGCGCGCCGCGACTACGACCGCCGCAAACGTGTCATCCAACGCTCACACGCCCTCCGCGACACCGGAGTCACCCTCCCCGCCATCGCCTTCGCCGAGGTCTACCTCGCCGCACCGCCGGCCGTCCAAGAGCTGATCGAACAACACATCGGCATCGAGATCGCCGACGAACTCGTCGCCATCCACGACCAGTACCAGGACCTCAAGGACAAGGCAGGTGCCGCATGAGTGAACTCCTCAACCAGCCCAACCTGTCCGACGCCCTCGACGTATACGCCCGATCCATCCCCAACCGGCCCCCGCTGCAACGCGACGAGAAGCTCTACGCCGCCTTCGCGCAAGACCGCGAGGAGACAGCCCAGTGAACTGCAACCGACCCGGCTGCACCCGCGGCGGACTCCTCAAACGCGGCATGTGCGGTTCTTGTTACCAAACCTGGCGTAATCGACAGCACGCATACGGCCGATTCCAGCCCATGAACGTCGACCCGGCACCGGCCCGGGAATACGTCCGCAAGTTCCGTGACATCGGAATGTCCTGGAAGACCATCGCTGATCTCACCGGCGTGACGCACACCCAGCTCAAGGAACTCGCACAAGGACGCACCACCAAGATCCGCCGCGACAACGCCGAGAAGATCCTCAACACACGACTGCCGGCATCCCGCTACGAGGTGGCGGTCAACAACGACCTGGTACCCGCTATCGGAGCGACCCGTCGACTGCAGGCTCTCATGGCCAACGGATGGGCACAGACCTATCTTGCCGAGCGTCTCGGGATCACCAATTCGAGGATCTCCGAGCTAGTCCACAGCCAGCGCGAGTGTGTCACTGCGGAGCGTTACCACGCGATCCGACAGCTTTTCGATGAGTTGCAGTTGAGTCTGGGGACCTGCACGTACGCCCGGAATCTCGGCATCAAGCATGGGTGGGCGCTGCCTCTCGAGTGGGACGAGGAACTGATCGACGATCCGGCCGCTGAGCCGGTTCGGGCGCGACGCAGGAAGAAGGACGACGTCCTCGGCCCGAAGCTCGAGCGCATCGAGAAGGTTCGGGAGCTCACCGCTAAGGGGCTCACAACTCGCCAGATCGCCGACCAGTTGAAGGTCACCCCGAGGCAGATCGTGCGGGATCGGAGCGCCGCATGACCACCCACCTGCCCCGAACCATCCTCGACGACCGCGAACTCTGGACGCTCCCCGCAGGTTCCAAGGTCCGCGAACTCAACAGCCCCCGACGCGAACTGATCGTCAGCCCCTACTCCCACCAGTGGCTGTGGCACGGCGAACACCCCGTCCCCATCAACGACATCGAAATGCCCGTGGAGGTAATCGCATGACCGACGTAACCCCGGAGATGCTGCGGGCCGTCGCCGACTGGATATTCGACACGGCACTCCCAGCCTCCGTCGCCCACGCGCTCGCTGATGCAGCCCGCCAGATGGAGCGTGAGCAGGCCGACGAACAACGCATCGACGAACTCGCAGCGGAGGCATACCGAGCCGCTGGGGTGTACCTCAAGTCCAGCACCAACTGGAAAAACGCGAGCCCCTCCGCTGTGGGGCTCTACAGCGCCGTTATCCGAGCAGTGCTCTACCGAATCGAGCAGGAAGACGCTGGAACCCCGACCTCGAAGGTGTGCGGCCAGACCCGCCCCCTCGGTGATCCGTTCCGGTGCTCCCTGAGAGAAGGCCACTCCGGAGCACACGAGGCATGGGCAGGAAATTCCACCGATCGCAAGCTGTGCGCTACCTGGGAGAACGAATGACTGACATCGATCACGACCGCGCCTACGAGATCGCCCTCGACTCGCAGCTCGGTGTCACCACCACCCCATACCGGCACCCAGGCCCGACATGGCCGTGCAACAACCCCGGCTGCCACATGGTCCGCACCACCGCCTGCAAACCCGCCGGATGCGCCAACGACCGCATCGACACCCGCGAATTCCGGGCACAACTCCGCGGCCACACCATCAACGACAACCTCGACTTCGAGAACGGAGTCGACCAGTGAGCGCAACTCTCCTCGCCACGCCACTCGACCCAGGCTCTCCAGCATGGCGTGAAGCCCTCACAGCATCAAAGATCCCCGCGATGCTGCGCCTCAACCCGCCCGGTTGGGGCAACCGATTCTCGTTGTGGCACGAGATGGCCGGCCTCGTCCCCGCCGACGAGTCGACCGACGAGATGCGCCGCGGCCACTACCTCGAGCCCGCTATTTCGGCATGGTTCGCCGACCGGCATCCCGACTGGAAGATCGTGCGCACCGGCACCTGGCGGAACAACCAGCGACCGTGGCAGTACTCGAACCCCGACCGGCTCATCCACCGAACCGGTGGGCGCCGGCGGATCCTCGAACTCAAGTCCGACGCATCCGGATACGAGTTCGGCACACCCGGCACCGACGAGATCCCCGTCTTCTACCGCGCCCAAGGCCTGTGGCAGATGGACACTCTCGACGCCGACGTCGTCCACTTCGCGGTCATCAACTCACGGCTGGCGTTCGACGAGTACGTCATCGAACGCACCCCGGACGTCCAGGAAGAGATCGAGTGGCTCCGCGAAGAAGCACTCGCATTCCTCGACACCCTTCCCGCAGGGAAGAACCCGACCCCGCCGAACATCGACGAGGACACCGTCACCTACGAGACCCTCCGCAAACTCGCACCCGGATTCGACGGCACCGACGAGACACCCATCGACCTCGATCTGGCTGACCGCTACTTCGATGCCATCGACGCGGAGGACGCCGCGAAATCCGAACGGCAGTATGCCGCGAACCTCGTGCTCGCCGCCATGGGTGAAGCCCGCCGCGCCATCGCCCTCGACCCTCTCGCCGCCGAACCGACATCAATCCATGTCGCCACCCGCGTCCCCGGCCGCGGCGACAACCCGCCCTACCTGAAAAAGGGCACCCGCAAGACAACTCCCATCACCGACATCAGGAGCGCAGCATGACCAACCTGAAAACCGCCGTCGCCACCCGCGACAACACCCCGCGCGGAATGATCGCCCAGTACTCGCAGGACTTCGCGACCGTGCTGCCCTCCCACGTGAAGCCCGAGACGTTCGTGCGCATCGCCCAGGGCGCCCTCAAGAAGGGCAAGAAGGACCAGCAGGGCCGCACCGAACTCGAGATCGCCGCCTCGAACAACCCGCCGGTGTTCATGGCCGCCCTGCTCGACGCTGCCCGCCTGGGACTCGAACCCGGCACCGAGCAGTACTACCTCACACCCCGCAAGGTGAAGGGCAAGCTCGAGATCCTCGGCATCGTCGGCTATCAGGGAATCATCGAACTGATGTACCGGGCCGGCGCCATCTCCTCGGTCGTCGCCGAAGTCGTGTACAGCAACGACATCTTCCGCTACCAGCCTGGCCGTGATGAGATCCCCAACCACGAGATCGACTGGGATGCCGACGATCGCGGAACGCTACGCCTGGTGTACGCGTACGCCCGTATGAAGGACGGTTCTTTCTCGAAGGTCGTCGTCCTCAACAAGGCAGATATCGCGCGCATCAAGAAGTCCTCGCAGGGATCGTCCGGCGAGTACTCGCCATGGACGCAGCATGAGCCATCGATGTGGCTCAAGTCCGCAGTCCGCCAACTGCAAAAGTGGGTGCCCACCTCGGCCGAGTACGTCCGCGAGCAGCTGCGCGCTGTCCGGGACGTACAGACGGAGGGAGCGGTCGCCGAGCAGATCCGGAACGAGCGCACCAACGGTGCCCGCGCTGCTTCGGAAGATCGGTCGATCGGCGACATCATCGACGGTGACATCGTCGACGACAACCTCACAGACGGGGAGGTGCTCGCGACCGACGAGCAGATCACGGCGCTCACGAAGGCCATCGCCGACGACGGCATCACCGATCCTGCAGAGGCAGTGAAGTGGGCCGCGGCAACCGTGAAGCAGCCCGACCTCGAAAAGCTCGAAGACCTCACACACGACCAGGCGCAGTGGCTCCTCGACGGCTTCAACAGCGAGCCATCTGAATGAGCGACGACCCATCGGTGGTGCGCACGGTTTCCGTAGCTGCGGAGATCGTGCGCACCACCAACCCTCACGTCCCGCCCCGGCGCGCCTGCAAGGTCTGCGGCGCGCCGGCCGCGGCCGGATCCATGTGGTGCCACGACTGCCGAGGTGGATCGAAATCAGAGAGGAGAGACCTCTGATGGACTGGTTTGCGCTGTCCTCGAAGTTCTACATCGAACTCGACGACGAAGGTGTGAGCGAGGCCGCTCAGACCCTTCTTGTGCGCGCCCTGGCCTACATGGCCGACAACGAGACGTCTGGATACCTCGCCAAGACTGCGCTCAAAAAGTTCGGTTTGCGGTCCGTTTCGCGACGAGTTGATGAACTGATTCGGAACGGAATCATGACCGAATCGAGTGACGGTTTGGGGTATGACTTCCCCGCCTGGTTCAAATGGAACGAACCACTGGAACGCCAGGTCAGGAAGCGTAAAGCAGACCGTGAGAGGGTCCGCAAGAAGCGCGAGAAGGTCGAAAATGTCGCGCGACATTCGCGCGAAAAAAGTGCGATGTCGCACGGACACAGTAACAACTACATAAAAGAAAGAACTTCCGTTGAGGAGGCATCTCCCGTAAGTAACGCGGGCGAGGTCGAAGAGCAGCGGCCCACAGGGCCAGCAATCAACGTCGAAGGCTGGAAACTCGTCCGCGACATCATCCCCGCGAGCCACCCCCAAGCAACAAAATCGATGCTCGCCCAAGAAGCCGGCGGACTCATCCTCGGCGGAACACCAAGCGACGACATCCGAGCCGCCCTCGAACTGTGGCTCACCAAACCCAACCTCGGACCACGAACCCTCCCAAGCCTCGTCTCCGAAGTCATCCGGACACGGGACCGACCACACCCAACGTTCACCCGACCAACCGGCACCGCATCCACCGCGGACCAACGATTCGCTCAAGCCCAAGCGCTCAAAGACTCGAACGGCAGCGCATGGCCCGGTAGCCCACTGGAGCTCACATGACCCTCACCCGAAACGACATCGTCGACCTCCTCAGTGCCGCAGCAACCGTCGACCTCCGCAAGGTCGGCGAAGCAGACGTCACCGGATGGAGCGCCATGATCCGCCAGGACCTCGACCGCGAACTCGCATTCGAAGCCCTCCGCATCCACTACGCCACCAGCTCCGACCGGATCATGCCCGCCCACATCAACCAGATCGCCATCCAGATCCGCAAAGACCGAGCCGAACGCGAAGACCGACTCGAACGCGAACAGCGAGCAGCACTCAACGACCAGCGGCACGGACTCGAACCCGTGGGTGCCGGCAGCCCGATTGCACTCAACGCAGACGGGCCGCCGGTGCCGGGCGCCTACGAGATCAACGGCGCCATCGACCGCGACTGCCCCACATGCGAAGCGGAACCGATGGAGCCGTGCACCAACCCGATCAACGGCCAGGCCCGCCGGATGCCCTGCCCATCCCGAATGAAGGCCGCAGCATGACCAGATCCCGCGCATCCGCCAAGGCCGCCGGCGCCCGATTCGAGCGACTCATCGCAGACGCTCTCGCCCGCCACGTCGATGACCGCATCGACCGCCGGGTTCGCACAGGCGCGAAGGACTGTGGCGACATCGCCGGTCTACGGCTCTCAGACGGCTCGAAAGTGGTCGCCGAGCTAAAGGACTACGGCGGCACCCTGAAAGTCGGTCCCTGGCTCAATGAGGCCGCAAAAGAGCGCATCAACGATGACGCCCTGGCCTCGATTGTCGTAGCGAAGCGCCGCGGCACCACCAACCCGCTCGACCAGATCGTGTTCTGCACCCTCGCCGACCTCATCGCGATCATCACCCACCACCGACCCGAGGAGACCCAGCCATGAGCGAACAGAAGCGCATCCACCCCAGCAATCCTGTCCCGTCCGCCGCATACAACTACTGCGGGTATGGATCCTGCGACAAGAAGCCAGCGCACGACGGGGTGCATCGATGCCGATGCGGGAAGCCGGTTGACGAACCACACCCAGGCTGCGAATGGCACACGCCCGGAAGTGACTGGGATCGGTATGTCGAATCGGAACTCAAGAAAGGCCATTGCCCGTACAGCGGCGAGCTGCTCAGCCGCAACGGCGAAGCGGGCCCGGACTCGATGTCCTGCATCGTGTGCGACTGCTTCGGCTTCGACCCCAACGACCCCCGAATCGAGAAGCCATGACCAAGCCCGAAGACCTCCTCCCCGAAGGAAGCATGGTCACCGCCCGCATCGAAATCGTCGAAGCCATCACCCCAGACGGCGACCAAGGCGTCTCGTGGCACGCCACCACCACGGATGGCGACGAACTCGACATCACCCGACTGCTGGGCATGGTCGAACGCGCCAAGCTCGACGCCTGGTACACGAGCCTCGACGAGGAACAGCCATGAGCGACAACACGCCCGCCCGCACCACGCTCTACCCGGAAGACTCCGTCGACAACTACCCCGGCGAGTACGGCAACGAAGACGACGGCACCATGCCCCGCAACGTCGAAACCCTCGCCCAGCAAGTCATCGGACACCGCATCGTCAAAGCCGAACAGTCGCGAGTGAAGCGAAGCGAGTTCCGCAGAGTCGGAGACGACTGGACAGACGAAATCGACTACGGTTCTGGACTCGTTCTCACCCTCGACGACGGACGCCGCGTCATCCTGCAGGACACATCCGACTGCTGCGCATACACCGAGGTCCAACAGTTCCTGCTCAACCCTGAGCGAGTCGACCACATGATCACGGGCGTGCAGACCACCGAGGGATACACCAAGTGGCACATCTTCGCCGATCTCGGTGACGTACTCCAGTTGCAGGTGGATTGGTCACCGGGCAACGCGTTCTACTACGGCTACGGCTTCACCATCGGCGTGTCGGACGTCATCGACGGCGAGATCGTCGATCCGCGACGAGAGATCGAATCATGAAGACCGTTGTCACCATCGCGGGTATCGCCACCCTCTGCACCGCAGGCTGGCTCACATTGGCCGCCATCGTATGCGACATGGCCGGCACCGCCCTCATCCACCTCGGAGAAGACGAATGAGCACCGCACCCTGGGGCCTCGACGCCGACGGCCACCCGAAGACTGCCCGCGAAGCCGCGCACGAACGCATCGAGAAAGTCGTCAAGGACTACATCGACATCGGCCTCAAGATTGCCGCGGCCGGAGGATTCGACGACAAGACGATCCACACGATCCGGCACCTCTTCCTCGCAGAACCGTGGTTGCCCGCATCTACCGCGGTCGAGGTACTTGAGTCTGCGGGACTGCTACTGCACGCCTCTGAGGCCAGCGTCGAGTGGGCCGTTCACTCCAAGGTGCACGGAAGCGTGGAGCGTTGGAAGCCGTGTCGTGATCAGGAAGACGCTGAGAACTGGGCGGGAAGCATCGAGTGGGGGCGCGACCCTGGCGATTGGGAGATCCGCCCGCACGTCGTGTCCCGCACCGTCACCTCCGGCCCGTGGGAGGTCGAACAGTGAGCGCCACCACGAACAGCACCGACGTGTGGATCGTCGTAGACCCGGTCCAGGACTACGAGCAATCCCTCAAGATCCTCGGCGTCTATGGCTCTCGGCGAGCCGCCGAGATCGCTATGCCGCGACTGTGGCGGAAGCTCGGGCTCTGGCGGAACGGCGGCGATGACGGGCATCTCGAGATCCAGCGCTGGCGAGGAGACACCCTCGTTTCCAGCAGGGAAGTCGAGGTCCGATGAGTGACGAGCCGAGTTTGTTCCCCGACCTCGAACCCATAGAGATTCCCGAACAACCAGACCCGCACGATGGGATGGGCCGCGACGCCCGACGCACGGCAAAGAGCCTTGAGCTCATCGCATCCGGCGTCCACCCCGGAACTCACATGCCACTCCACCCGGACGCCGCAACCGAACGCTCTGGTCCTGGCCTGCGCTGCCGTGGTTGCGAGCACCTGTACCGCAAGCGTGGCGACTTCGCTGGCGCGTTTCTCAAATGCACGAAGACGTCGGTGAGGCCGGACGTGCGTTCGACCGGTCCTGACATGCGCGCCTGGTGGCCCGCGTGCACCCTCTTTGAGCAGAGGGGCGACTGATGACCACCATCGAGAAGGTCGTGTTCGCTGCGGCCCTGCCGTTCACCGTCCTCGCCGGGCTGATCCTGGGCCGGTTCCTGTTCGTCGCGGCGTGCCTGGTCCTGTACCGGGCGCGCCGCCGGCGCGGAGACATCTCGTGACCGCCGCCGAGGTGGGCGGCTGGGGTGACCCTGGTGCTGATCCGCAGCACGAGTGGGAGCGCACCCGCACGAGGCTCGAGGAAGCCGAGTGCGCGCTCGCGGGGATGGTGCACGAGAACAACGAGCTGCGGGCGATCATCCGCCGGGTGCGGGACCACGCCCGCTGGCAGCGACAGATGGCGAACGAGATCCGCAGCGCCGGCCACCCGTACGACGCGCTGCCGTACGCCGACACCGCCACAGCTCTCGAACGCATCATCGGGGACCGGACATGACGGCGAGGAAGTGGGGTAAAGCCGGGGAGCGACTCGACCCAGTCGAGCGGCAGAAACGACTTCGCGAACTCGCCATCAAACGAAACCAAGACGAGGCGCGACAGAAGCGCGACCTCGAAGAGGGACTCCGACTCTGGCGGGCAGGCAAGCTCATCCCGTGGCGCATCACCTTAGCACTCAACGCGATCGAAGCCGATGGGCCAGAGGTGGACATCGCGTGCGGCGCTCGCGAGCCGGACGTCGACCACTGGGAACTCGGAATCAAATACCCCACCTGGGAGCAGACCGAGGCGCTGAGTCGCTACACCGGATTCACCGTGCCGTGGTTCTGCATCGATGAACGCCCACCGAGCGTCCATGACACGACACTCCGATTCCACCTCCCGAAGGCACATGTGCAGGAACTCGAACGCGCAGAGAAAGAGCGCGTGTGTCGGTTCCTCCCCGATGCGATCGCCGCGACCCTTGACGGCCGCGAATACGTACACGAACCAACGCAGGAGGCGTTGTGGTGAACACCTACTGCCCGAACAAACTCCCCGGCAACGCACACACCTGCCTGTGCACCGCCCTCGCACACCACCCCGGCGGCCACAAATGCGCCTGCGGACACACCTGGGGCGACCCCTGGCACACCATGACCTACGACCAGCAACGCGCATGGCTCGGACTACCCGCGCCGCCACAGTGGGTCCCCAGCTACATGGACGTTGCCTGCGCTATCAGCGGCGCGTACCAGCTACTCGGAGACCTCATCGGCGTCGAGATCAACCCCGGCGAGTTCGACTTCTCCGAGCTGGGTCGCGAAGCAGTCCAGGCATACCTCGAAATCCGCAAGGAGGCGTCATGACCGAACGCGAAGAACTCACCCGCATCATCGCTCCCGAACTTCCCGACGTTGATATTGACGGGGGAGTGTCGCGTGGTATCGCCGATGCCGTCCTCAACGTCGGATACCGCAAGCCCCGCACCATCACCACCGCCGAAGAACTCAACGCACTACCGCCCGGATCGGTGCTCATCCAGGAAGGCGTACGACCGAAGAACGCAGGCGCCTGCATCGTCATCTACGGAGACGGGCTCGTATCCGACAGATTCGGCATCCACTACGCAGCAGAGGCACTCGAAGAGTGGGGGCCGCTCACAGCCATCTACGTCCCCGAGGAGCAGTCATGACCCACACCCTCGAGCTCTACCAAGCCGCGGACGGATGGCGGTGGCGACGACGCGCCAGCAACCATGAAGTGATCTCCGACAGCGGCGAAGCCTACGTCGACCGCCGCGACGCCATCCACGGCATGCACCTTGCGAACGGTGACTGGCGCGACTGCCGACTCATCGACGAAGCCGACAACCTCGCACTCACCGACGCCAACATCGACGACGAGGACCGACCATGACCGACCGGGACGGCTACTACCTCCCACGCCACGACCAGGACAAGCTCATCGAACTCCTCGACCAAATCCCCGACCTCATCGAAGACCTCACCATCGCGATTTCGCGCCAAGACCGGATTAGCGGCGGCGGCCCCCGCACCCGCAACGGATCCGACGAACAACCCATCCCCATCGGCCTCCACGCCATGGAAGCCGCAGACCTCCTCCACCACACACTCACCGCCTGGACCAACCACGTCTGCGAACAACGCAACTACCCCAGACCAGGAAACGACACACTCACACTCGGACGCTGGCTCAAACAACACATCATCGCGTTGGCATTGACCGAAGGCGCCGAAGAATCACTCGACGAAATCCAACACGCCATCCGCCAAGCCCGTCGAGCCACCGACCGACCACGCGACAAGCACGGCGAGAAGCATGATGTCGAACTCCTCGACCAAGTCCCACTCACCAAGAAAGAACTCCGAATCGCCATCAAAGCCCGCACAGGAGCCGAACTACACAGGCAAACCCTCGACTCCTGGATCAAACGCAAACGACTAATCCCCGACGAAGCCGGCTGCTACTCGCTGACCGACGCCATCCACCTCATGCGACAACACGCAAGACCCGCCTGATCCAAAGTGCGTCACCCCGTTTGATATACTTCCGGCGAAGCCGAGTGTGACCGACAAGGTCCCTCGGCTTTCGTCGTCGAGAGGGGACACCCGATGATGCTCCGACCCTGGATCCACACACTCCTCACCACCCTCACCTACTTCGGCATCAGGCTCACACGATGAGCATCACCGAATACCGCAACCGCTTCATGGACCTCACATCCAGGCTCCGAGTCGCACATTTCAACAACGACACCGAGCAAATCCAAGTCCTTGAAGCAGAGATCGAACGCGTCCTCCTGCAATACCTGGACACACGAGACGAATAGAGGCAGCGATGGGTTACGGATATTACGTCCTCCCCGACGGTCGCGAAGCGGGCTACAACGTCGAAGCGCAGTGCGACGAACCGGGATGTACCGAGACCATCAACCGGGGACTCGGATGCATCTGCGGAGAACACCCTGCAGGACACAAAGACGACGATGAGCCAGGCTGCGGACTTTACTTCTGTGAAGAGCACCGATATACGCATGATTGCTCTGAACCTGAATGCGACACCTGGTCAGACGACGAGATGCAACACTGCTCCCTCGTCGAAGGCCACAAAGGTGACCACATCGATCACGAAGGCGTCGTATTCACCGCAAGTCGTCCACCCTCGCAGCAGCCATAGGCGCTCGGGTGGCCGAGGCCCCGCGCTGATCCAAGGGTGGTGACAGCGCGGGGCCACCAACCACCCCAAGAGAAGAGGACGACCATGCCCCGCACCCCCGAACAGATAGCCGCCGACGACGCCCTCACCGCCGCCATCGAGAACCACCAAGCCGCCTACCACGACGACAACGAAGGCGTACTCACCGACTACCTGGTGATCGCAGGCCGAACGTTCTGGGACGACGATGGCGACCAGGTCGAAGCCGTATACCTCACCGTGCGCGACGACAGCGTCTCGTTATCCAAGCAACTCGGACTCGTCGAGTTCGCATCGCTCATCGTGCGCCGTCACATCACGGACGACTGAACCATGCCCCGCACACGCAACCGCGTCTGCGCCACCCCCGGATGCCCACGCATCCAACCCGAAACCCGATGCGCCCAGCACAGGCAAGAAGCCGAACAAGCACGAGGCACCACCACCCAACGCGGATACGGCAGCCCCCACCAAACAGCCCGCCGGCAATGGCAACCACTCATCCAAGCAGGTGGGGTCACCTGCGCCAGATGCGGCCGACCCATCCACCCCGACCAACCATGGGACCTCGGGCACGACGACCACGACCGCACCCGATACACCGGCCCCGAACACGCCTCCTGCAACCGCGCCACCGCCGGCCGCCGCAACCGCACAAGCCCCTGACCTGCGACGATGCAAACTCGTTCGCACCGGCAACGCCGAACAGGGGTGGGGGGAGACCCCCACGCAACCAACCTCCCCGACCGCGGATGAGGTGAGAAAAAGGTGCGGAGGGTTCAAAGGTTCCGAACATCCCCGCCGCCGGCGCGATGCCGACGGCACGTCTGACGTGGCGCGATGCCACCGAAGGAGTGATCGACATGACGCGTGGAGGTTCCCGAAACCGCTCAGGCCCGCAGGCTGATCCTCGCTCCGGTCGCAGCGACCGACGAGGAGTGTCGTTCGTGACGCTGCCGAGTGAGGGCTACTCGGGGAAGGCGCCGGAGTGGCCGTTCCCGAAGGGCTCGACTCGTGAGCGGGCCGTGTGGAAGAAGGCATGGACGTATCCGCAGGCGGCGCAGTGGATCAAGGAGCCGTGGCGGTGGGAGACCATCGCGATGTGGGTTCGTTGGAAGGTGCGCGCAGAGTCCGGTGAGGCCAGTGCCGCGGATGCGTCGGTGCTGCACCGGTTCGCCGACCAGATCGGTATGACGCCGGCCGGGCTGAAGGAGAACGGTTGGCAGATCGCCGCGGATGAGGTTGCCGCAGTGAAGGCCACGAAGACTTCGAAGCAGGAAGCGACGGAATTGTCGACGCCGAAGCGTCGCCTCCGGGCGGTGCCTGGTGGAGCTAACTGACGGGTTCGTCGTCGACTTCCCGACCCTCGGGGATCTCGCTGACGGCTGGATGAAGCAGCATTGCCGTGTCCCGGACGGTTTTCAACGTGGACGGGCATTCGAGCTCGCCGACTGGCAGTTCTGGTGCACCGCGAACCATTACCGGGTCCGTGAAGAGGCGGAGTGGCGACCCGAGCAGCCTTTGTTGAATCAGGCGTTCACCTACCGTCGCTCGCAGATCGTGGCACCGCAGAAGACCGGCAAGGGACCGTGGTCGGCGAGCATGGTTGCGTACGAAGCTGTGGGTCCGTGCATCTTCGGCGGCTGGGCCGGCAAGGGCGATGGTTACGCCTGCTCGGACCATGGCTGCGGCTGCGGCTGGGAGTACGAGTACCTGCCGGGTGAGCCGATGGGGATTCGGCATCCGTCGCCGATCATCCAGCTGACAGCAACGTCGGAGGATCAGGTCGCGAACGTGTACCGGCCACTGACGGCGATGATCAAGCTCGGGCCGCTCGCGGATCTGATGTATCCGCGTGAAGGGTTCATCCGCATCGCGGGGGAGACGGAAGGCGACGACTTCGACCGTATCGATGTGGTGACGGCATCGGCGAACTCACGCCTGGGTAATCCGGTGAGTTTCGTGTTGCAGGACGAGACGGGTCTGTACACGAAGTCGAACAAGATGGTGAATGTCGCTCAGACGCAGCGCCGCGGTGCTGCCGGTATGGGCGGTCGGACGATGGAGACCACGAACTGTTGGGATCCATCGGAGAACTCGACGGCGCAGATGACGTACGAGTCCCGGTCGACGGACATCTTCAAGTTCTATCGGAAACCGCCGGCGGGACTGTCGTATCGGAACAAGCGCGAGCGCCGCAAGATCCACACCTACGTCTATGAGGGCTCGTGGTGGGTGGATCTGGACTCGATCGAAGCGGAGGCCGCGGAGCTGCTCGAGACGGATCCGGCGCAGGCAGAGCGATTCTTCGGAAACCGCCTCGTGTACGGCCAGGGTTCGTGGCTGCGTCAGGGGTTGTGGGAGGAGCGCTATGGAGAGGCTCTGGCTGCCCAATCCTGAACGGGGGACGCCGATCGCGGTCGGTGGTGACGGGTCGGAGAACAACGACTTCACGGCGATTCGTTGCGAGACACGCGACGGTTTTCAGTTCACCCCCCGGTACGGGCCTGATCAGCGTCCGACGATCTGGAATCCGGCCGAATGGGGCGGACAGATTCCCCGCGGTGAAGTCCATGCGGCGGTCAGCGAGATCTTCGCGACCTGGAAGGTCTCGCGGTTCTATTTCGACCCGCAGGACTGGTATTCGGAGATCGGGGACTGGGCGTTGGAATACGGGGATTCTCGGGTGTTCGAGTGGCCCACGAACAAAGTGGACCGGATGTTCCATGCGATCCGCCGATTCGAAACGGACCTGGTGTCAGGGCGCACCACCCAAGACGGGTGCCCGATCACGGCCGTGCACATCGCGAATGCCCGGAAGGTAGCGAAGCCGGGGCAGAAGTACATCCTCGGCAAGCCTGCCGACCACCAGAAGATCGACGCTGCGATGGCATCGATCCTTGCTCATGAGGCCGCGGCGGATGCCCGCGAGGCCGGATGGGCTGATCCAGTCAGTAGCCGAATGATCGTGATGTGAGATGGGGTGATGTAGCAGATGCCTGATGCTGTCGACCTCATCCCGATTCTGGAGAAGGGTCTCGCCGCTGACGTCGAGAAGCTGACGAAGTACGACAACTATCTCGAGGGCGAGCAGCCCTTGAAGTACATGTCGGATGCGATGCGGGAGGAAATCGGCGACACAGTCGCTGACCTGGTGCTCAACTGGGCACGCCTCGTGGCGGACGCGTACGAGTCCCGTCTCGACGTCGAGGGATTCCGGTACGCGGACTCCGACAACGAGGACGAGACGTTGTGGGCCGGTTGGCAGTACAACGACATGGACGAACAGTCTCAGCAGGGTCATCTCGATTCGATTGCCTTGTCTCGTTCGTATGTGTTGATCAGCGCCAACAAGGAAGCCGACAAGCCTCCGCGGAACACCGTGGAGTCTCCGTTCCAGGTGTGGGCGCGTCGAGATCCGGCGACCCGGAAGGTGTCGTCGGCGATCAAGAAGTGGAAGGACGCCGACGACGTCGAACACGTCATGGTGTTCACGCCAGCGGAGACCGCCGAGTTCGTGAAGAAGGACGGCAAGTGGGTCACGGGCGAGTTCTCGGACAAGCACAACTTCGGGGTCGTCCCGGTAGTGCCCCTGGTGAACCGTCCACGAATCCTGCGACCGGACGGAACCACCGAGTTCATCGATATCATCCCGCTGGCGGACGCGGCGAACAAGATGGCCACGGACATGATGGTGTCGGGTGAATACCACGCGATGCCGCGCCGGTGGGCGTTCGGGTTGAAACAGTCCGACTTCGTCGACAAGAACGGTAATCCGTTGTCGACGTGGTCGAAGCTCAAGTCACGTCTGTGGGCGAACGAGGATCCGAACATCAAGGTCGGACAGTTCGACGAAGCCGACCTCGTGGTGTTCCACAACACGATCAAGTTGCTCGCTCAGCTGACCTCGCAGATCGCGGCCCTGCCTCCTCATTACATGGGGTTCGTCGGTGACAATCCGACCTCGGCGGATGCGATCCGGTCCTCGGAGACACAATTGGTCAAGCGCGTCGAGCGCAAGCACACGTTCCTCGGTGGAGCGTGGGAGGAAGTGCAGCGCATCAACCTGATGTACCTGCGCAAGAGCCCTGACCTCGAGGACCGCGACTACCAGATCGAGACGGTGTGGCGGGATCCGGCGACGCCGACTGTCGCCCAGAAGGCGGATGCTGCGGTCAAGAAGTACGAGTCCGGAATCGTTCCGCTCGAACAGACCTGGATCGACCTCGGATACTCGGCGACGCAGCGGGCGCAGATGAGGAAGATGCTCGAGGAGACCTCGGCGTCGGCTGCCATCGCCCGCTTCGCACGCCCGGGACCGGGCGATGGTTCCTGACGCGTCGGTGGCGTACTACCGCGATCAACAGGCCCTGACCATAGAGGCGTTGGCGATCGCGGTGGACCTGTGGGGTTCTCGGCCGCCGGCAGATTTCGATCGGTGGTTCGACCGCAACATCGACTCTCTCATCGAGTTGGTGCTCGTCGCGCAGCGTCGGGCGGTCGAGACTGCGGACGATTACGTCGCGGATGTGCTGGACGAGCTCGGCACACCGGTGGCGGCCGACGCCGAGACGGTGCCTGAGGGTTTGGTCGGTGTCGCGTCGGACGGACGTGAGTTGGACTCGCTGATGTACGGCGCGGTCATCACTGCGAAGGGTCGTGTCGCGAAGGGGCTCGGTGTGGCTCAGGCGTGGGAGTCGGGGCTGACGGCGCTGATTCAACGTGTGCAGACGCAGGTGGCGGACGCGGCCAGGGCCTCGACGGCATTGTCTATCGCGGCCCGCCCGGGCGTGGGGTACGTGCGCATGCTCAACCCACCATCGTGCGCGCGATGCGCGGTGCTGGCGGGGAAGTTCTACCGCTACAACCGAGGATTCCCTCGCCATCCCGGATGCGATTGCCGCCACATTCCGGCTCGTGAGAATGACGCCGACGATCTGCGTACGGATCCGAACGAGTACTTCAACAGCCTGTCGACGGAACAGCAGGACACGTTGTTCACGAAGTCCGGTGCGGAAGCAATCCGCCTGGGCGCCGACGTGTCCCAGGTGGTCAATGCACGCCGCGACATGTCGACGGACAGCCTCAACGTCGCCGGTTGGATCCCGAAGGGCCGGTTGACCCGAACCGAGGTGTACGGGCAACGGCTGGCAACCACCACTGAGGGTGTGACACGTCGCGGCGCGGCGTATCGCGCCATGAGCCAGGCCGGGTACGCCCGGCGCCAAACCGACGTCCGCAACGGACGCCGCTACTTCCAAGCCAAAGCGCCCCGATTGATGCCGGAGGCGCTTCTCGAAATCGCAGAAGGTCGCGACGACGCTCTGCGACTACTCAAGCTGTACGGCTACCTCACGTAGCCGACGACAACTCCCGACCGGTGCGACGCCGGACCGGGTCCACCCCCGCGATGGAGGAACCCCAACCATGAGTGCAAGTAACGAAGGTCTCGGTGCAGTGCCCAATCCTGGGAGCGATCCGGCCGGCGCGACGCCGCCCGCACCCAATGCTGCAACGACCCCTCCAGCCCCGGAGGCACCCCTCGGTGAACCGGGCCTGCGAGCCCTGCAGGCGGAGCGCGACGCTCGCGCCGAAGCAGATCGTCAGGTCGCAGATTTGCAGCGGCAGCTCGACGAGATCAACGCAGCGCAGCTGAGTGACCTCGAGCGTGCACAGCAGGCGGCGCAGGCCGCGCAGGAAGCCCAGCAGGCTGCACAGGCTGCGGCCGAGCAGCGGGCTGCTGAAGCGGCACGTTGGCGTTTCGCCGCAACGAACGGTGTACCGGCTGCGTGGGTCGAACGACTTCGTGGCAGCACCGATGAGGAACTCGCCGCGGACTGGGAGACGCTCCGGCCGACCCTCGTTCCGGCAGTCGATCCGAACGCGCCTCGCGTTCCTGCACCACTTCCGAATGCCGGCCCGCAAGGCGGTGTCCCGCAAACGGAAGAAGACCTTCTGTACGAGCAGATCTACGGATCCCCCAGAAAGTGAGGCCCTGACATGGCCGAATACGTTCCCATCCGGAAGCCGGGGGCGGCACTCGTCTCCCAGGCATCCGCAACCATCACCGGCGGCCAGCTCGTCGCCGTGTCCGGAAACGGCACCGTCGCCCCGACTTCGGGTGCGTCGGCAGCGTGGCTCGGCATCGCAGCATTCGACGCTGTGGCCGGGGACAAGGTGACCATCCACGCGGTTGGCGAGCACGAGCTGACCGCGTCCGGTGCGATCGCCGCCGGCGCCAACGTCATCTCGGCTGCCAATGGTGCGGTCGCCGCGATCGGTGCTGGCACCGACTACTCGCAGGTTGTCGGCGTCGCTGTGGCGGCCGCTTCCGGCGGCAAGGTCCGCGTCGTTCTTCGCTGACCCACCCCATTCATTCCTGGAGTCGTCAGGCTCCGGATCTCCTGAAGGAGGGGCCACATGGCCATCACTTACCCCCCGGCGCCGCCTACGTTCTCCGGGGATGTTCAGACCGTCAACCGGTTTCTGGCATCTCCCACGCTGGTGTCGCGTCGCGCAACCGAAATCGCCGCTCAGCGTTTCATCTCGGACGTGCTGCTCACCGCTCGCACCCCCGTCGAGGGTGGCGCGATCGTCTTCGAGCAGGACGACCCGCTGTACACCGAGCGTCCCGTCGAGATGATCTCGCCCGGCGGTGAGTACCCGCAGACCGGACTCGCCGACAGCGTCCCGCAGGCCGTGAAGGTCAACAAGTGGGGCCAGGACGTGCCGATCACCGACGAGAAGATCAAGCGCTCGAACTTCGGAGCGGTCGAGAAGGCCCTCACCCGCCTGGTGAACACCGCGGTGAAGAACTGCGACTCGATCGCCCTGTCGCTCATCGCCTCGCAGGTCACCCAGACCCAGGCGGTCACCGACGGTGCGTGGTCGACGTCTACGAAGATCCTCCGCGACATTATGCTCGCGAAGGCGACGATCATCGGCCTGAACAAGGGCTACGACCCGAACGTTCTCGTCGTCGACGACGTCACCTGGGCGTACCTCGCCTCGGATCCGGCGATCCAGACCGCGCGTGCTCGCGAGGACACCTCGAACACGATCTACACCGGTGACTTCCCGGTCATTGCTGGTTTGACGATCCTGCCGACCCCGAATCTGCCGGCGGCGGGCGCCTGGGTCATCGACACCAACGCTCTCGGTGGCATCGCCGACGAGGACCTCGGTGGCGGTTACGAGGGTCAGACGATCCAGACCAAGACGATCCGCGACGAGGACAACGACCAGTGGAAGGTTCGTGCCCGCCGCGTCTTCGTCCCCTACGTCAGCGAGCCCGGTGCCGCTGTCAAGATCACCGGCGCGACGGCCTGAGAGGACATTCCATGAGCCACATCGTTACCGCACCCCTCGTCGGGGTGAACGGCGCTGACGGCAAGCTGAAGTACCTCTACCACGGCACGGTCGTCCCCTCGGACGTGTCGAAGGAAGACATCGATCGGCTCGTCGAGGACGGCCTGATCAAGTCGACCGAGGAAGCACCCCGCGCCTCGTCCCGCAAGACCGCTGGGAGCAAGAGTGACGGCACCGCTGCCGATTCTGGTCGAAGCGAGTGACGTTGAGACTCGGCTGGGGGAGACCCTGGCCGAGTCTGAACTCGGACAGGTCGAGTCGATCATCGAGTTGGTGTCGGAGAAGCTCCGTTCACCGTCGATGCGCAGAGCTGTCGGGGACATCGATCAGCGTCTCGCGGATGGCGACCTGCGACCCGGACTAGTGCGCGGAATCCTCGTCACCGTGGTGTGCCGGGCGTTCGATGCGCACCGGGTCGGGTTGCGGGTGCGCTCGGAGCAGTTCCCGGAAGTCCAAACCACGTACGCGGATCCGAATTCGGAGTTGGTGTACTTCACTGACTCCGAGCTCGCTGATCTGGCGCCGGCAGCGGACGTCGACCAGGGCGGCTCGTTCTCGATCAGGATCGCGTGATGCGCCGACTTCCAGAGAAGTGGGTCCTGATTGTCGACACTCCGAGCACGGTAGTGGATGAATCCACGGGGAATCGGATCCCGGCACCGCCCACTGAAATCGAGTGGACTGGGTTGCTGCAGCAGCGGCAGTTGTCGGCCGCTTCGGTTGACGCCGGCAACACTGAATTCGATCCCGGCCATGTCGTGTCGTCCTATGTGCTGCTCCTCGACCCGGGCATCCCCGTGATGCCGGGCAGGCGTGACCGGTTCCGAGACGAGAACAACGTCATCTACCAGGTGGAGGGTCAGCCGCGACCCCGTAAACCCGCTCGGGGGTCACGCAAACCCGCCTACATTGCCGCGAACGTGCGGTGCGTATCCGACATGAAGGAGTAGTCATGACCGACAAGAAGAAGGACGGCGTCGTCGAGTACACCGACACCGAGGGCAACACTCGGTGGGCGGCAGAGGACTCGAAGGCCTACCAGGATCACCTGACGAACAAGAAGTCCCGGCCCGCCTCGAAGTCCTCGTCCGAGTCGACGAAGACCGAAGTCAAGAGCTGACCGTGGCGTCCCGCGCACGGGTCACGGTGTACCGGGACCAGGCACGGCGGGAAGCCCTCGAGCATTCCTTCGACGGTCGTGTCGAGGCCGCGGGGGAGATCGTGGATCGCGCGAAGAGTGCGGCCCCGGTGTACTCCGGTGCGTTCCGCGGCAGCATCGACTTCGAAACTCAAGGCGATCGTGTGTTTGTGGTCGCCGAGGACGAGGACTCGATGTACATCGAGTACGGCACCGAGGACACTCCTGCGTTCGCGGCGTTGACCGAATCGGCTCGCCCGTACGGGAAGTACCGAGGATGGCAACCGAGGGGAGGCCGGTAGATGGCTGTGCCGTTCCCGCCGGCCGCGGCCCGCGACTATCTGCTGTCGCAGCCCGAGTTCCTCGACCTGGTCCTGCCGCGGAATGTGTCGAGCCGGGACTACCCGGACGAGATCACCGAACCGTTCGTGCTTATCACGGCGAGCACCAACGCCGGACCTGATCCGGTGGTGAACAAGCCATTGGTGCGGATCACCACGAAGGTTCCGAAGCTCGAGGTGCTCGGCGGCACGGTGGATCCGGAAGAGCTCGCATGGGACATCACCAGCATCGCCCGCGACCTGCTGTCCCGGGCCCGCAACGTGCCGTTCCGCAACTGTGCGTGGACGGGACATTGGGTCAACGGCCCGTCCGTGTTGCCGGTCGACAAGACCCGCGGAGTGGACTTCCCGCTGTATGGGGCGACATGCCAGATCGAGTTCGCGATGAAAGTCAATCGCACCTGATCGTCGCCTCTTCAATCGCCGCAGTGCGGCACTGACACACCCCTCATCAGTGGGTGCGTCTCTCACACGTCCCGTCCCGGGGTCCAGCCGGGCATAACCGGGACGGGACACCCTTTCACTGCTCACGTCCGGCGTGAGCCGATCCCAGGAGGTATATCCGTGAGCACTTACGCGGATCCCAGCAAGGCCTACGTGTGGCTCGACGGCGACATCTTCCGCGCGCCGGCGGGCACCGCTCTCCCCACCGATCCGTTCGCCCCCGCCCCGGTCACCGGCACCTCGCCTGGTGTCACGTGGGACGCCTACGGTGGTGTCGAGGCGGGCTTCAACGTCAACCCGACGCAGAACGTCACCACGCTGCCGGTGTGGAATCGTCGACGGGCACCGTACAAGCACATCAAGAGCGTCCTCGAGGAACGCGTCACGTTCCGCGCCGTCGACTACTCGAAGGCGACCGTGCTGACCGCGCTGCAGGGCGGCTCGATCACCGAGACCAGCACCGGTTCGGGCGTGTTCAAGTGGGAACCGGGTGACGACGAAGAGTTCGCCGCCCTGTTCCGCCTGTCGGACGACACCGGCAACGCCGGCTTCTACTGCGAACGCGTCACCCTGTCGACGCCGCCCCCGCGCGTGTTCGGCGGCGAAACCCTCGACGGTTTCGAGTTCGAGCTGCTCGCCCTGTCGGAGATCGTTCCGCTGACCGACTTCAACCCGCTCGCCCCCTAGGAGGAGCTCACCATCATGCCCGGCACCCAGAAGAAGACCACTCCCCGCCAGGCTCCGGCCACCCAGCCGGAGCCGGCGGTGGAACGGTTCAACGTCCTCGACGTCCTCGCCCAGGACGGCGGCGAACCGCAGCCGATCACCCTGTTCGGGGTCGACGCGGACGTGCGACGCAACTTCACCGGCGAAGAAGCCGTGAAGTTCTACGCCCACATGTCCAACAACGAACTGATCGACGCCCTCGACGTCATCACCGACGGTGCCGGGCGGGCACTGTGGGATGCCGTGATGGGCGCCAAGCTCAATACGAAGATCACCGCTGATCTGCTCAACAAGGTGATCTCACTTTCCGGGTTGTCCGAGGGGGAAATCGTGCCGCTCTCGCCTCCCTCTGCCGCGAGGATGGCTGGCGCGGTGCTCTCACAAGCGTTGGACGATGGTTCCACCGGGACCTCCGAGAAGTCCTCCGCAGCCACGACTGGCGAGACTGCGAACGACTGATCGCCGCGGCTGCCGAGTACGAAGCCCAAGCTGTTCGGGATTCGGAGAACTTGGCGATGCTCCTCGACCGGGACGACTACTGGCTCAATTCCGAGTACGCGCAGTGGACCACCGACCCGAATGATCCTGAGGTGAAGCGGGCACGGGAGGAACGGAAGAATGTGAAGCCACCGCCGCATCCGATCATCGCCCCGGTGGCGTTGCGGCCGAAGGACATGGCTGAGATCCGCCGAAAGCAGTACATGGAAGCATTGCTGCCGAAGGTTCAGGTGAAGGCGGAGAAGAAGCTGACAGCTCGGGAGTTCGCTCAGATGATGGGTGCGTAGTCTGCGATGATCGAGGTCATGCGTGGATATGTAGCCGCCGCTGGTGCGGCCCTGCTCCTGCTAGCAGGGTGCAGCAGCGAACCGAGCGAAGCAGAACAGCGGGCCGCCGACTGCGAAGCGTTCGCCGCGGAAACCCCAGGAACCCTCGAACGGTCGTGGGCGCACGCAATGTGGAGAGATCCCGACTCCACCGAAGATGAACGCGTTGCCGCAGCGAAGGCTCTCGCCCGCGAGACCAACGGCGACAAGCGTGATCACCCGTACAACTGCGACTGGCCAGCCTATCAGGCGCTGTTCAGCTACTACCGGGACCTACGCGCAGAGTGACCGGACACCACCGGAACAACTGAATAACGCACGATTCACGAGAACCCCGTAAGGCATTGCCTTCCGGGGTTTCTGCATTCCATGTGAATTGAACGTCAGTGAGTAGTGGTAGGAAGTAAGAGACCCCGGCGAGTGTTGGAGCACTCCCGGGGCGTGGCCAAACCTGGATGAGAGGTTCGACATGTCCGAGGATACATCTATCCGCTTCCAATGCATTCGATGCAAGGAATTTTTGCCGCGAGATGGTTTCTACTACCGAAAAGACGACAAGCCGGATGGCTCTCCGAGTCGCCGGACTTGCCGTTCATGTCAGCGGGAAGTAAACCGGCGATGGAAGACGGATGGACCGCAGATCCGCCGCTGGCATCAATACGACAATCCTGATGGCACGCGCACTTGTCGAGTGTGCAAAGTTCCAAAGAATCTTGACGAGTTCAAGATAAGAAACAAAGAAACCGGACTCAGGCGGAACGAATGCTTCGATTGTCATAAGCAGTTGGGGAAAGAACGGTATGAGTCCGACAAGAAGTCTCACCAGGACCGAATGAGACGGTCCCGGTTCGGGATGGAAATCGGCGAATACGACCGCATGATGATTGAGCAGAATGGTGTGTGTGCCATCTGCGGGCAACCGGAAACATCGAAGCATTCCGGTGGTGCCACCAGGAAGCTTTTTGTCGACCATGACCATCAGACTGGTGTGGTCCGTCAACTTCTCTGTATGAAGTGCAACGCGGGGATTGGTCAGTTTCAAGACAGTCCGCAACTGCTTCGGAACGCAATCGAGTATCTCGAGAGGCACGGTCGAATCTGACCTGGTCGCCTCGTCTGCATTAGGGATGGGGTGATTACAATTCCGGGCGGAAGAATTGACATCGAGGTTGGGGCTGACGTTTCAAACTTCCCCGCCGACCTCGAAAAGGGGATGAAGAAGGCCGTTGGTGTCGCCGGCAAAGTCGGTGGCATCATCGGCGCCGCCCTCGGTGTGTCCGCGTCCGCCCAGGCTGTTCTCGACCTGGGCAACAGCTTCACGAACAGCATCAACGAGATGCAGGCCGTTTCGGGTGCGACTGCGGAACAGTTGAACGCTGTCCGTGAGGCTGCGAAGGGTCTCGGCAACGACGCGACGATCGCGGACACCTCCGCTACGGACGCGGCTGCTGCGATGACGGAACTCGCCAAGGGTGGGTTCTCGGTCGAGCAGTCTATGTCCGCCGCGCGCGGCACGCTGCAGCTTGCCGCGGCCGCACAGATCGATGCGGCGTCTGCCGCGACGATCCAGTCGCAGGCTCTGCAGGCGTTCGGTCTCGATGCTGACTACGCGGCCAAGGCCGCGGACGTTCTCGCCAACGGCGCCAACGCTTCGTCGGCGGAGATCACCGATGTTGCCGCGGGTCTGCAGCAGGCCGGCGCCGTGGCCAACCAGTTCGGGGTGTCCCTCGAGGACACCGTCGCCGGGCTTGGCATGTTGGCCAACGCCGGCATCCAGGGCTCGGACGCAGGCACCCTGCTCAAGTCCGCCATGCTCGCGCTGACCGACCAGTCGAACCCCGCCCAGGGGGCGATCGAAGAACTCGGGTTGACCGTCTACAACGCGGCCGGCGAGTTCGTCGGTTTCCGTGAGCTATTCGGTCAGTTGCAGGCGGCGTCCGCGTCGATGACCCCCGAGATGTACCAGGCCGCCACCGCAACTCTGTTCGGGTCGGACGCAATGCGTCTGGCCGGTGTGGCAGCCGAACAGGGCACCCTCGGCTGGGACCAGATGCGGGCCGCCATCGAGCGCGAAGGCGCCGCCGCTGACGTCGCAGCAGCCAAGACACAGGGTCTGCCCGGCGCGATCGCTGGTGTGCAGAACTCTGCCGAAGGTCTCGCCCTCGAGCTGTACGACCTCGTCGACGGGCCCCTCGAAGGTCTCGCCACGAAGTTCGGCGATTTCATCGGCGACGCCACCCCCAAGGTTGTGTCCGGACTGACCAGTGTCGCCGATGTCGCAGGCAACGTCGGATCGGCACTCGCTCCAGTCGCCAGCCTTGTGGGCGATCTGGCGGGCGCATTCATGGACCTGCCGGCGCCTATCCAGGCTGTCGTCGCCGGGTTTGCCGCAATCAAGGCGACGGGCTTCGACGACAAGATCGCCGGCTGGGTCGACAACGCCCGCTCCGGACTCGAGGGGTTCGCCGAGCAGATGGACGAAGTCCGTCAGGCTCTGGCCGAGAACATGCTCGAGGAAGCCAACCCGGACATCGATGCGAGCACCTTCGAAGGTGGTCTCGACCAGATCAACGGCATGTTGGAGGAGAACGAAGAGCAGATCTCCGAGGTCGTCGCCGCGTGGTCGACGCTCGAAGCCCGCTCCCCGGCGATAGCCCGCATGGGGGACTCGTACCGCAACGTCACCAGGCGTGCCGGGGATTTCGCGACCCGCCAGCGTGACGTCGCTTCGGCCACCGGTGGCCTTACGGGTGTTCTTCGGAACGCCGGCGCATCGGTCGCCACCTTCGGCGGACACGTGGGCGGCCTGGCCGCTGGTGCGATGTCCGGCTTGAAGTCCGCCGCAGGCGGTGTGGTGTCGGCGTTCGGTGGGCCATGGATGGTCGGTCTGGCTGCCGCCAGCATGGCTGTCGCGTCGATCGCGTCCGAGATTCAGAAGGCGAATCAGCAGAACGAGATCCTCGAGAGTTCCGCCGAGAACGCCGCGGTCGCGCAGCGCAAACTCACCCAGGCTCTGATGGAGTCCGAAGGTGAGCTGACGGACGACGTCATGGGTGTCGCGGTCGAGAACATCGGCCGGATCCGTTCGGAGACGGAACAGCTCGCTGAGACCGGCCCGAACTGGATGACAAAGACGGCCGCTGGTCTGCAGATCCTGTCGGATGAGCTGTTCCAGACCGGTCGTGGGTTCGCTGACGCCAAGCTCGAGCAGGACAAGATTGCGGCTTCCTCCGAGGAGACTGCGGCGGCACTCGATTCGTTGCAGATGTCGAACGAGGAAATCGCTGACTCGGTGTATGGCTCATCCGGCGCGTGGGCCCGGTTCGAGCGCAGCCTCATGGAAGCAGGTGACGGCGGCGCTGCAGCGCTGGCCCAGTTCCGTCCTCTGCGTGAAGAGTTCGAAACAACGCAGGCCGTCATCGCGACCACCGATGCGGACACTCTGCAGTTCGCAACAGCGATCGATACTCTTGCGGATTCCTCGTCGACTGCTGATGAGCAGGTGTCTGCTCTCAAGGACGCGATCCAGTCACTCCTCGGCATTCCCGGCGAGGGGCAGGAGACCCTCGCGGCGTACGAGCAGGAGATCGCTGACGTTGCAGAGTCGGCAACCGAAGCTGCGGAAGCGGCCGGCGGGCTCGGAGACGAGCTCCTCAACGAGAACGGCAAACTCGACCTCACCCAGCAGGGTGCGCGAGATCTACTCGAAACCCTCGACGAGATGGGCGACAAGTTCATCCGATCGGCGCAAGCAGGCAACGACGCGAACGCGATGTTCGAGAACGCGATGCCTGTCCTCGAGAATCTCGCCGCGAAGTATGACCTTCCGATCGAGAAGATTGTCGAGTTCGCCCGCCAGGCAGGCCTGGCGCCGGAGATTGTCTCGACACTGCTCGAGGTGCGAGGCGCCGATGAGACCCGTGTCGCAGTCGCTGAGGCACTGCTCGCCTTGCAGAACTTCGAAGGCGAAGGGCCCGCGACAGCGGAACTGTTCGTCGACGACGAGCAGGCGCGGGAGGCACTCGAGGATGCGGGCCTGAAGGTCGAACTCCTCGACGAGACGACCGGCAAGATCCGCATCACCGCCGAGAGTGAACTGGCACTGACGGCACTGCAGGAGATCAACAACCGACTTAACGACCTCGACCTGAAGGATGTCGGACCGGACGTCAATCTGGACGACACCGGATTCCGAGTCACCAACGAGGAAGTCCTCAACTCTCTCCGAGAGATCGACACCACCACGGTCGACCCCGCGGTGGGAGCGATTATCGACGACTTCCTCGCCGGCCGGGACGTCACTCTCGCAGAGCTCGCGAAGATCGACGAATCGATGGCTGACCCCCAGGTGATCCTGCTGATTCAGCAGGCGCTGAAGGATGCTCAGGTCGTCAATGCAGCGATCGATCAGGCTGCACGTGACCGCACGGTGCGTATCACTTACGACAACCAATGGGATGCGAACCGTCGCGGCGACTACTTCGGTAGCCCCACGGTGCAGGGCCCGCTGCCGGTGTACGCAGAGGGCGGACCCGTCACCGGGGGAATTCCCGGCAAGGACTCGGTATTGCTCGCGGCGATGCCCGGCGAGCACATGCTCGACGTCGACGACGTCAAGGCACTCGGCGGGCAGGAGGGCGTGTACCGGTTTCGGGCTGCACTGCAGTCGGGTCAGATCGGCAAGTTCGAAGTCGGCGGCGCTGTCGAGGACGACATCGCAACACGACGCGCCCTCAACTACCTGTCCTCAGAAAGCGGCCAGCCGTACCAGTACGGCGGCGTCGGCAATCCCTCGTGGGACTGCTCGGGCTACGCCTCGGCCGCCTACGCCATGCTCACTGGCCGCGATCCGAACACACGCTGGTTCACCACCGAGAGCGACTTCAACGCCCTCGGGTTCCGAACCGGCATGGGGCCGTCGTCAGCACTGAACATCGGCGTGATGCGCGGCGGTGGCGGTCAGTACTCGCACATGGCCGGCACTCTCGCCGGTGTCCCGTTCGAGTCCTCGTCGTCGGGGGTGGTGTTCGGCAGCGGCACTCAGGGGGCGAGTGATCCGAACCTGCCGCTGAAGTGGCATCTTCCGGCGTCGTCGTTCAACCCGCCCGGGTCGGACACGAGCGTCGGATCGTACGGCGGTGGTGCAGCTCGGAACGTCGAAACCTGGGACGCCGAGGACGAGCTCGATCTGGACTCGGCGCGCATCGCTGTGTTGCAGGCGCAGGAAGCCTTGGACAAGGCCAACGGTGATCCGAAGAAGTCCCAAGCGGACAAGGATCAGGCTGCGAACAAGGTCGAGCAGGCCAAGCTGAAGGTCCAGAAGCTCGAGGAGAAGAAGCGGATCGCCGAAACCGGTGGCGGTGTCATCCCGGACGCGCCGGAGCTGTCGACCAGTTACACGGACGACGAGCTGCGGATGCGGCAACTGCAGCGGGCTGTGGACGAAGCCAAGTGGGATCGCGACGAGGTATACGCCGATCCCGAGGCAACGCAGTACGACCGGGACGAAGCCGATGATGCGTTGCAGCGCGCCATCAACTCGTTGCGTGAGGAGCAGCAGGAGCAGTACGCGGCAATCGCACCGGAAGCCCCTGCATTGCAGGGGCGGATGACCGACCAGCAGATGGAAATCGCTGACCTCGAGGACGCGGTCGAAGAGGCACGCCTCAACCGCAACCGGGTGTACGCGGATCCGAGCTCCACGGATCGTGATCGGGCGAAGGCGGACCGCGAATATCAGCGTGCACTCAACGCGCTCGATGAGGGCAAGAAGGGTGACGGCGAGGAAAGCGGACTGTCCGCCTCGAGCATCGCGGAACTGTTCGGCAACGTGGCGAAGGCCGCGGTGCAGGGGCAGGTCGAATCCGCGTTCGGGGTTCTCGGCTTCCAGGGTGAGGGTGCGCTGTCTCAGGCGATTCTGCTTGGAGTCGAGGAGGCCACGAAGAAGCGGGATGTCGGACCGGTGGCTCCTCCGTCGTTCTCCGATGAGGAGATCGCAAAGCAGGGCCCGGTAGCTCCTGGCAGCCCGGATTGGGTGGAGGAGCTCATCAAGACCCTGCGGATCCCCGCAGTGCTGCGTGACGCCGGCGGCCCGGTCCCACACGGTGTCGCCGCACTGAACCTGTCCGGTGAAACCGAATGGGTGCAAACCGCGGAGGACAAGCGCCGCTACGACCGCGACATGCGCGAACTCGCGGCGCTCCGTGCCGGTGGCGGCAACGCAGGGATTCCGGTGCAGCAACTCGATTCGATCGCTGGCCGATTGCAGCAACTCGTCGACAACCCGCCGATGCAGTACCGGACCGAGTACCACGGCTACGACATGCAGGAAGCGCTGCGCCATGACCGGGTCGAACGAGGCCTGGCAGCCCAAACATACCTGAAGAGAGGGTGATGATGGCGCGTAAGCGGACCGAAGCGACCGTGGAAGTAGAAACCTTCCGCGGCGACTGGTTCACCATCTCCGGGCCGGGCCAAGGTGACCGGGGCGTCGAGTTGGCCTCCGAAGTGCAGGACTTCTACGACGCCCCGGTCAGCACCATCCGCAACAAACACGCCTTCCAGAAGGGGTCGAGTTACGGCGGCAAACGCATCGAGGACCGCTTCCCGATCTTCAGCGTGTACGTGTCTGGGGTCACCGGTGACGAGTGGGAAGAACTCGACAGCGAATGGCGCAAGGCGTGGGACTACGACCAAGAGTCGAAACTGTGGGTCGAGACGGATAGCTCTCGACGGTGGCTGTCGGTCAGCCTGTTCGAGGAACCGAAGGTCGACATGGAGTACGACCCGCACGGGGAACTCCGAGTCAAGGCCACGATGGCGACCGTCGCCGGCGACCCGTTCTGGTACGAGGAGGACGAGCCGAAGAAGTGGATAAATCCCATTGACACCACGGACGGCAGTATCTCGACGGGAACCCTACGGGTCTCGAACCCTACAGATCAGGAGATCTGGCTCAAGTACACAGTCCAGGCATATCCCGGTGCCGTGTACACACTGCCGGACTTCTCCTTCGGCAGTGACCGCAAAGAGATGGCGGTCCAGCACGCCGCACGCACCATCGATCTTCCACCTCTCCTGCCCGGTGAACATCTGCGGGTCGACACCGACGACTCAACGACACAGGTCGAATCCAGCCTAGATACGCAGGTGTACCTGCGAATGCAGGGTTTGCGATTCCACTATCCGATCCCGCCCTACACGCCGCCGACGGACCTGCCGGTTGCGGTGACCGGCGCGCCTGCGGGTGTCGGCGTTCAAGTTCGGATGCCCCGACCGTGGTCACGGCCGTGGGGCTTGCATTGACAAGGAGGTGAGTTGTGACGGCACCTGTCGAAACAATCGACTTCGACGCGGTATTCAACGACATCACCGCTCGCCTGAAGCAGGAAGAGCGTCGTCGGCTCGCGCCGGCCGAAATGTACCTGTTCGACGGGGACTGGAACCTTCGCGGAGAAATCAAGAACGAGATCTCCGCGAGCTTCCAGTTCCTCGAAGAGGACTCGGGGATCGCCACCATCGACCTGCCGGTGGACTACTACCTGTCGAAGTGGTGCATCGATGTCGACTCAAGGCCGACAACCAACATCCACCTGGTCGCCAACAAGGACGGCGCCCGTTGGAGCGGACGCTGCTACTCGGTCAAGGTCCTCAAGTCTGAGAACGGCGAACGAATCTGTCGGATCTCGTTCAAGCACGACCGAGAAGAACTCAAGTACATCCTCGGGTACGCGAACCCTTTCCTTCCCCCAGAGGTGCAGTTCCCGAAGTCGTGGGTACTGTTCGGCCGGGCCCGCTGGTGCCTGAAGACCACACTGCTGGTCAACTTGATGCGTCTCGAATCGAGCTTGTGGGCGATCCCCGACAACCCCCTCGATCCGACGAAGTGGAACAACTTCGATCAATCAACCTGGTGGCAGGTCGTCAAACCCGATCTCACGCCGGACAACTCGATCGGCGCCATCGTCAACTCGCGATTCAAGACGATGCACGACCTCGGTAAACGCATCACCGCCGACGCGCAACTGACCTGGGAACCGCGCCGATACCTGCCGGTCCTCGGCGACGAACCGCCCTGGGAAGGCGCCAACCTCCGCAACGGGTGTCTGGTCTGGGACCTGATCGACAAGTCCGGATGGAACACCGGAACATCGTTCGGAGGATCCACCTTCGGTGGTCTGCTGTTCGAAGCCATCAACATCGGCTCCGACGGCATCACCGAGAACCGCGATCAGGTACCGAACCCGAACGTTCCGGTCGAGTACCAAACCCCCGGATTCAAGGGCAGCGTCCCGTCCATGCCGGGCGTGGTGTTCCTCGAAGGCGAGAACACCGGCATCCAATCGTCGGAATGGGAGTGGAACCCTGCGACCGCGGTCGGGTTTGTCGCCGGCGGTCATTCGATGCCGGGAGTGAACGAGGCCATCTCAGCAGGTATCCAACTGGCCGGCGACCTCATCGCCGCCATCATTGGAGTCCCACCCCTGGGCGGCGTGGCCGACGCCATCCTCCGCCCCCTCTACACCGACGTCCTGCTGGCATTCGGAAAGATCGGAAATCAGCAACGCGCCAGAAGACTCGGCGGCTCGAGATACCACGAGTCGTTCGCCCCAGGCGCAGACCGTGCCTACACCCTCGCCTACCTCGTTGCACAACGCGCAGCGCAGTACGCCTCGAGGGAACGGGTCCGTGCGGTCCTCAACGTCGCTGACGGCGCGCCGTGGCGAATCGGGCAGCGAGGCAAGGGCCACTTCTTCCTCGGCGATCGGGTGGCGTTCAACGTCCTGGGCATGCCGCCCGGCAAGTTGTACGTCGAGCGCGTATCCGAACTGGTGCTGACGTGGAGCCGCACCGAGTCTCCGACCTGGAAAATCACCATCGGCGAACGTGAACCAGAGGATCCCGCAGTAAAGGCACTGCAGATGATCCAGGACGCAATCGCCGCTATGCAAGATCTAGGAGTCATCTAGTGGGCCAACATGTCCCCACCCGCGACAGTTGCGATCAGTCCGACCCGAAGAAGAAGTACCAGTGGGTGTTCGTTGCTTTCCCCTTCTTGGCAGGCCAGACGTTCACTCCACAGGACGAACTGTTGGAGGAGTGGTCGCAGCGGCTCGATGACCAGGCGATGGTGGACGCGGAACACCTGCGGGCACTGGCCGACGCGAACGGATTTATTCACGTCGATCAATTGCCGAATCCGAAGATCAAGCTGCTCACACCCAAGCGCGGGCCCGACCACACGCTGAACGGTGCGACCGGTTGGGTGGGGATCGACGAGCCAGACCCGGACCCCGTCGTCATTCCGGACGTCGGTGAGTACACGCGTCACGAGCAGGAGATCATCGCCGAGCAGTTGCGGTATCACGGTGTGATCCCCACCGAGGAGCCGAAGGTGGCGACGGCGAAGGAGAATCTCGGTCCGCTGTTCGATCCATCGGAACACACTCCGTCGACGGTCAATGGGTACCTGATGGCGTGCCAATCGCAGGCCCGTGAGTCGGAGATCCGACGCGTGATTTCTGCGGAGATGGCAGGCAAGCATCGGGAGCAGATTCTGCGGAAGTGGCCGGGACGATGAGCCACCCGGACGTGTTGCTGGCAGACGAGATCGCTGAGCACTTGGGGGTGTCAGCGTCTTTGGTGATCGGTGCATGCGGAGTGTTGGGGATCGACGCGGCCGAGGGGATTCAGCGGTCGTTCGTCGAGTCGATCCGCCAGGTCGTTCTGCAGTGGCTCAGGGAAGGACGAAACCTATGAGCATCAAGTACTGGCCCCTCAAACGGGGCTTCATGATTACGTCCCCCTTCGGGCAACGCGCCGGCGGATTCCACGCCGGAACAGACTTCGGGTGGGAAGGCGGATCCGCGAACCTCCCCGTGCACGCAGTGAAGGGCGGCACTGTCATCTACGCTGGCGCCGCATCCGGCTACGGCGGCCCCGATCCCGCGGGATGGATTGTCATCGACCATCCGACTGAGGACGGCGGCGGTGTGTCCGAGTACGGGCACATCATCCGCGAGGTTCAAGTCGGGCAGCGCGTCGAGGCCGGGCAGAGGATCGGCCGGATCAACCCCGATTCGCGCACCAATGGTGGTGTGGCTCCGCATCTGCATCTGTCGGTGATGCCGTACGAGTACAACCCGAGTAGGAAGCTGGATCCGGTGCCGTGGCTCGACGGAGCTCTGTATCCGGGTGAGGATCCTCCGAGGCCCGCGCCGGTACCTGCGAGCGGCCTGACGGCTGAGGTGCTGTCTCAGGCGATGGGGGGCAGTGTCCCCATCGAACGCTACCGGGAACTGTTGCCGGGGTTCGTGAACGCGATGATCGCGGCGCAGTGCACGACGGTTGAGCGCGCTGCGATGTGGTGCGCCCAGATCGGGCACGAAAGCGCCGGCCTGCGGTACATGGAGGAGATCGCCTCCGGGGCCGCCTACAACGGGCGCGCGGACCTCGGGAACACGCAGCCCGGCGATGGTCCGAGGTTCAAGGGCAGTGGCCCGATTCAGCTCACGGGCCGTCACAACTTCCGGAAGTTCTCCGAATGGTGCCACGCCCAAGGATGGGTGGATTCCCCGCGGTACTTCGAGGACCGTCCCCAGTTAGTGCGTGAGGATCCGAAGTGGGGGTTCCTCGCCGCGACCTGGTACTGGGTGGTGGCCCGCCCGAACATCAACACGATGGCTGACGCCCGCGATCTGGTGGGTGTCACTCGTGCAATCAACGGCGGCACGAATGGCCTTGCCGACCGCCAGTTGCGTTACAAGCGTTGCCTCGAGTTGGGCGCGGCGCTTCTTCCGAAGGCAGGTGATGCGCCGATGAGCGCTCAAGAGGTACAGGAAATCAAGGACTTCATCGTCGAGTTCTGTGGGCCGATCGGTTCCGACACGAAGGATGTGCGGCAGCAGCTCACCGGCGGCCGCGACGCCGGCGAGTACCCCGGGTGGGAGCAGCTCGGTTTCCGCACGGTCACGGATGCGATCGCTCAGGTCCTCCTCAATCAGGTCGCTATCGCTGAGCGCCTGGAAGCTCTCGAGAAGGGGAAGAACGATGACGTTCGCTGAAGCCCGCAAGTTCGCTGTCGCCGTCCTCAGTGCGGTCGCGGCGATCATCCCGCAACTGTTGTCGTCGCTCGGTGATGTGCTGCCGCAGAACGTCGCCTCGGTACTCACCGTGATCGCGGTGACCGCCGGCGCGCTCCTGGTGTACCTCGTCCCGAACTCTCCTGCGGATCCGGTGACGAAGGTCCGTCAGAGTGTGGAGAAGCTCGGCCCTCTGTGGTCGATGATCGAGGCTCGCGTGAATCAGGAGATCGCGGCGCGGCTTCCGTCGTCTCCTCGTGTCCAGGCTCATGTTCGTGAACCCGAAATCCAACCTGATCCGCTGCCCCCGGCTGACCCATTCGTTGTCCCTCCGCTCGGGAGGTAGCACATGGAATCCGTGGCGGGCATCGCCGTCGCCGACCTCGGACTCACCGGACTGTTGTCTCTCGCCGTTCTGCTCATTCTTGGCGGCGGCCTGGTGCCGCGGTGGCTGTACCGCTCCGCGCTCGCAGAGAAGAACCTGCAGATCGACGAGAAGAACAAGCGCATCGAGAAACTCGAGGATTTGACAGTGGAACAGTCTCAGCAGATCTCCACGCTCATCCCCAAGATCGAGCTGTCGGTGCACATCGCCGACGCCCTGAAAAAGTTGGGTGCAGGGGAGGGGCCGTGACGTGGTGGAGAAAGAAGCAGAAACCGGAATCGACAGCGGTGAAGCGGGCGCGTGCGGAACGCATCGAGGTGGAGCAGCGACTGGAGGAGGCGCGGGGGCGCCGGGAGTATGTGGAGCATTTGGCGGAGCGTGCGGAGGCGGCGTTGCGGGTGAACGGGTTTGGTGCGTCTGCCGCGGCGGCGATGAGGAGGCGGCACGGATGAGACGGATCATTCTGGCGGTGGCCGCGGTCGCCTGCGGTGTGGTGGTTGCGGTGTTCGATCCGCAGGAGGAAGCCCGCATTCTGCTGACGACGATGACAATCTTGGCGTGGCTGTTCGTCGCGTTGTACGGGTTCCGTTCTCCGTGGCGTACCACAGAGGCCGGTAAGACGCTGATGTACACGGCGGTTGCGCTCGGGTTGATCGGTCTGCAGCTGATTTCGGTGTGGTGGTTCGGTGATTATGCCTGGCGCAACGAAGTGCGGGCCGTGACTGTCGTTGTTCTTCTGCTGGCGTTGCTGCACCGACTGATCGTGCTGTGGGAATTCCAGCACGAGGAACCTGACCAAGAGGTGTCACAGTGACTTATCCCGTGGGACCTGCTCCCGACGATTCTTGGGAGCTCGGCACAGTCTCGACTCCGCAGGGGTACAACGAATCCTCAGTCAAGTCACTCATCCGTGGCAAGAACCTCCCGCCCTGGCAAAACGCGCAAGGGAACCTTCACGCCGAGTTCATCTCGGCGAAGCTCGTCAACGGCGAGATCGTGCGTCTCGACAATCGCATCGACGAGATCATTCTCGGCACGGAACGCGCATTCCTGTACACCTACTCCGAGTCTGATGTGTGGGACAAGCACCCCGCCGCATACAAAGTGGTCGTCGACGTGTTCTCCGGGGCTACCGGAGGGCAACGAGGAACATCTGGTGCCGGCGGCGCCGGCGGCTTCGGTGGCGGTTGGAGCCGCAAAGAATTCACAGGTACCGCCCTTGCTGATCTGCCGAACCAGGTAGCGGTCACCATCGGGGCGGGGACCTCGGGTAATTCCCCGGATGAGGCTGCCGAATCCTCGTTCGGAACGTTCGTCACTTCGTATGGTGCGACGACCGACAACTACGGGGAAGGGAATCGCACCTACAAGCTTCGTGGCGGCACGGGCGGTCTCAATGGTTCGCGGGGATCGGCCGGAAGTGATGGACCGTTCGCGTCCGGCGGTTCCGGCGGTGGGACTACAGCCGGAACGTCGCAAGGCGGACACGGGTTCAGTGTCAACGTCGGACAGGTAGGTCCCGGCAGCGCCGGTGGTGGCGGCGGAACGTACGTGTCGGGCATCTTCTACGTCGGTGGGCACGGAGGTCATGGTGGCTGGCCTTCCGCTCCCGGTGGTGGCGGCGGTGCCGGCGGCGGTGGTGTCGGAAACGGCGGTAACGGCGCCGGAGGTGCCGTGTTCGTCACCGTGTATGTGTCCGATGAGTTCGGGATCCCACCGTCCACTCCTGTGAACCTGACGGTTTCGAATTTGACTGCTTCGTCGGTGCGGATTTCCTGGGATCCCGCGGTCGACGATGTGATGGTGAAAAACTATGTGCTGCTTCTCGACGGCACCCGATATGCGGTGGTGACCGGACAATTCCACGACTTCGTGGGATTGACGCCGGCGACGACGTACACCGTTCAGGTGCAGGCGGTCGACCTCGGGGACAACGCATCCGAACTGTCTACCCCTTTGCAGTTCACCACCTTGGTGTAAGGAGTCTGTGTTGCCCACAGCAAGAATTGTTGCGGATGGATTGGCGGGATTCGCCGGGCCCGCGACCTTGTATCGGATTGATCCACCCATTCAGGGAACTGATCATGTGGTGGTGTATCACCGGCCTCGGATTTACGGCCAAGCTGGACAGATGACCGTCGTTCTGGCAACTGCGGGCGGTGCTGTTTATGGTCGTGAGGTACGCCCCCAGCCGGGCACATACACGACGGACGAACCGAATCATCGTTTGGCGTTACAGCTCGCCGGGGGATACCAGATCGTTGAGTCCGTTGAGGACACCGCGGAATTGTTCGATCCGTCGCAGCACACGGTCAGCGAAGTCAACGAGTATCTCGCCGCAGCCACTCCGGAAGAGCAGGCGCGGGTTATGGAAATGGAGCGGGCTGGAAAGGCACGCAAAGGCATCCTCGGAGGAGGATAGATGGCCGGTTATTCACCGGTGCGCGAGAATCTGATACTCACTCGCGACGCCGATTTCGTTCATATCTACCGCAGGCATCAGTCGGATCCGGAGTTTCCGCCGGGGACGACCGCGGAGATTGTCATCACCCGTAACAACAGGTCGGATTCGGAAGTGTTGGCGACCTGGCCTGCCGAGAACGTGTCTGAGGATGATGTGTCGTTCTGGGTGCAGGTCGTAGACACCAATCCGATTCCGGATCGTGCGTCGTGGCGGTTGCTGGTGCACTATCCGCCGATGTCGGCGGATGCGGAACTGCAGGACTTCTGCTGGTTCCGTGGTTCGGTCAAGCGAGAGCAGTAGGAGAAACACATGCCCACAATGACCAATGCGTTCCGTGAGGCTGTCGCTCTGGCTGCGACCGCCCAAGGTTCCTACATCAGCCTGCACACCAATGATCCCGGTACGACCGGGGGTAGCGAAGCCACCGGTGGGTCGCCGACGTATGCCCGGAAGCAGACCACCTGGACGGGTGGCGCGTCGGATGGCAGCGTGGTCGGTACCGAGGTGGCGTTCGATGTTCCTGCCGGAACGTACACGCACATCGCGTGCTGGACAGCCGCATCAGGTGGCACGTTCTTGTGGGCGCAGGCGATCGCCGGGATCACGTTCCCCGGCCAGGGCATTTTGAAGATTTCGCCGATCTTCCAGGTCCCGCAGGGGTCCTGATGACGTATCCCGGAACGTTGACGTTTCCGGGGCTGCTGACCTTTCCGGGTACGTGGGAGCTGACGTGGCCGCCGCCGGGGATCGTTCCGGTGTCGGTTGCGCGGCGTCCGCAAGTGACGGTCAGTGTCGCGCCCCGAGGATCGGTGCCTGCTCGGGTGCCGTGGCGTCCGCAGGTGGATGTGGAGATCCCGCTGGTGGTGTCGTTGTCGGTGCGATCGTTCCCCGAGATGCGTGCCGATGTGGCGGTGCCGTTGAATATGCGGGTCGACTATGTGGCGGACGCGATCGGAGGGTCGGTGGCGATGACTGTCGATGTGTCGTTGCCGGTCGAGGTCGGGTTGTCGAGCTTCCCGAGTTTCATTCCGGTGGTGAGTCTTCCGGTCGAAGTTCAGGCGTGGACGACGATCACGGGCAGTTCGGACACGTTCAACCGTGCCGATGGCGTGCTGGGGTCGGGATGGCAGTCGTTCTCGATGGCCCCTGTCATTGCGGGGAACAAGGCGCAGGCAGGATCCGGTGGCAGTAACAACACAACGAATGTGCACTCTGCACTCAATGCGTTGTCGTTGCCGGGTCTCGATCAGGAAGTGCAGTTCACGATCGCGGCGCCAGTGGGAACGTTGGATTCGGATCGAGGGGTTGGGGCGCTTGTGCGTGGTACTGGTACCGCGCAGCGCACCTATGTGGTCGGTGGCGTCACCGGTTCGGCGGCGTACATCAACACTTACCAGAACGGTACTGCGACGCAGGTTGCGAACCGAACTGGTTTGGCATTCTCGGTCGGGAACACGTTCGTGTTCCGCGCCCAGGGCAACAAGTACATGTTGTTGAGGGATGGTGTGGAGATTTTGGTGTGGACGGATTCGAGCAATGCGTTCCCGGTGGATTCGACTTTCGTCCGGTGGGGGTTCGAGGTGGCGAACGTCAAGTCGTTCTATTCGACGTCGTATGGCTTCGCGGTCGACACGATTTCCGGTCGGACGCTTGAGTGAAGGGGACGTGATGGCTTACAGCAAGTTTCATGAGCAGTGGCGGGATCGCCCGAGCCTTTTGACGCCGATCAAGGCGGATGCGCTCAATCATATCGAGGAGGGGATCGCTGAGGCGCATCGTCTGGCCGAGGCCGGCGGTGGCAGTGGAGGTGCGTTGGTCGAGGATCCGCCTGGTTCTGGCCTGTACTCACCGTCATCCGCCGGCCTCACCGAGGACCCCAGTAACCCCGGCTTGTACCTGATCTGATTGGAGGCCGCGATGGCCAAGAAGCTTATTTCTCTGGACGACGCACAGCCCGCCGGATCACGGTTGCCAGCTGCGGTACGAACAGACCTGAATGCCACTTATGCCCCGGTGCAGGTCATGAACGAACGACTGTCACTGCTCGATCCGCGTATCAATGCCGACCCCACGGGCGCTACCCCTGTCAACGCGGCATTGCAGACGGCGTTCGACATGATTCGCGATGCCGACGCCGGGTCGGTGTTCGTCCCGCCGGGGCAGTACAGGATTGCACGAACCCCGGACGGTACGGACGGCGCAGGCCAGACGTACGGCGCTGCGATCTGGGGCGGCGTGTTCGAGGGCGTCGGGGACGAATCGCACCTGTTCCTCGACCCGGCGACCACAGCGGCGGCGCAGGCGAGCAGGTTCTACCCCATCAGGATCGGCACCAACGGTGTCGCCACATCCCGACCGTTGACCATCCGCAATCTGAAGCTGACCGGCAACAATGCGGCGATCGGCGGGGCTTCGGTGATGGGGTTCGCGTGCCGTCACGACGCCGATCCGCTACTGCATTCAGATGATGTGACGGTCGAACACTGCACCATCGTCGACACGGCGATGCCGATCGGCCCCACAAAGTCGGCCGCGCACACCGACCCCACCTATTTTCACCGCAACTGGCGGGCGCTGAACAACACGATCCGCACGACCTCGAACAAGATGATCGAGTTCGGTCACGTCGTCGGCGGGTGGATCACCGGAAACCACGGCATCGACGTGTACGACGGGCCGCAGCCCATCTTCTACTGCCAGAACATCTGGGTAGACCGCAACTACGTCCGCTATCGGGGCACGGGCATCAACATCACGCAAGGATCGTCCGGCATCTGGGTCATCGACAACGACGTCGAATGCTTGCCCGGCGCGGCGAACAGCGCGAACGCGCCAGCATTGTTCTTCCGCACCGAACCGTCGGCAGGCTCGAACCCGGCGACCCGGAACGTGGTGGTTCGGGGGAACCGGTTCGCCAACACGCAGGCGCACACCTTACGGCGAGCAGTGCAGTTCCAGGCTCGCGACGAGGTGACCTCGGCGAAATGGGAACGCCTCACCTTCTCGGGGAACGATTTCGACGGTGATGTTCTGCTGCATGATCCGACGAACCCGGCCAAGACCACGATTATTGACGTGTTCTTCGATCAGAAGAACAGGTTCCGCCGGTCGGTTGTGACCGTTCCTCGCGCTACGTGTGCGGTCAAGCGCGTCCGGTTCCGCGACAGCGAGTTCGACCAGGCGCAGACGATTCATGCGTCGGACATGAAGTTCTCCGGCGACGTGTTCACCGGCGGTGTCACCCTGTCCGCTTCCAGCTCTGGTATCAGGGGCACTGTCGAGGCGCTTGGGGCGGCCGTCACGGATCAGGGTACCGAGAATGCGGTTACTGCCGAGAACGTGATCGGCAACCTCGCGCCCGATGCGAAGCTCAACCCGGCCACGATGTCGGGTCTGGTGGCAGCATTCGACGCGGACACTCTCACGGCGGGCACCCTGACTTCATGGGCACCTACGGCTGGCAGTGAGACGGCAGCGCTGACTCCAGTCTCGGGCGGTACCCCGCAGATCGGCGAAGGTATATTCGGTGGACACAATGCCGTGACACTCTCGGCAGCCTCCTCGCAGCGACTCACGACAGGCGCGTGGGGAACTGCGGTGCCGAACGGCTCACTGACGATCGTGGCGGCATTCACCCCGAACGCGGTCGGTGCAGTGCAAAACTACTTCGCCGGACAGGTCAACGCCCTTGAGCCGCTGATCTCGGGAACGGCCGCAAAGGAAGTCATGTGGCGGGCGAAAGGTAACGGCTCGGGGTTTGCGGTCGCATCTCCGGCGCTGGCTACCGGCACTCCCACCGCAGTGATCGTCACTCAGGACGGCACGAACGCGAAGGTCTACAAGGACCGCACGAGCGCCAACTCGGGAACAGCCGAGGCCGGTAGTGCTATGACCGGCCTCCGGGTGGGGTCGTCCGGGTCGGGCAGCACTCCGTACGGCGATATGAACGTCGCATACGTGGCGGTGTTCAATCGTCCGCTTACCGCAGAGGAGTCCGGTGCGGTGATGCGCTGGCTCGCCGATCGGTACGTTCTCACTCTCGCCTGACCGGACCGGGGCGGTACGAACTGGTTTACTCTCCCTCGAGATGAGAATGAATCAGGGGAGGGTTCGTGATTAAAGCCGCTGCGATCGAAGTTCGGGAGCGTGCACGTCTGGAACGGTTGGCCCGATGGGCGCGAGCATCGGGCCAACCAGACGTACATCTCAACGGCAAACGTGTCGGAATCCTCGCCGGCTATGGAAACACCAGCTACGGGGACTACTTCATCGGGCTAGGCATGGCGAACGAAACACGTGCCGCCGGATTTACGCCGGTCATCATCGGCCGCGACTCGGACATGCGGGCGTTCTTGTCCAACGGCATCGAAGTGTATGCACTCCCTGACCGTGATCACGGACTCGACGAGTTCGAAGACGTGGCAACGAGGGTGCACGCGCTCATACTCGGCGGCGGAGGATTGTTCGAAGATCGAGTGGATGCCGTTGCCTCACAAACCCTCGCAGCGGGGTATGCAGCTCGCGCCGTGTACGCCTACAACCGGGGCGTCCCGATGGCAGTTCACGGCGTAGGAATTGAGCGTGAGCCGTATGCGTTGCGCGGGACAGAACGTCTCCTGCGGAATGCTCTGCGGGCGGCGAGAATGGTGTCGGTTCGAGATGCCGACAGTGTGGAAGCGTGCAAACGGTTCGGCGTGGACGCGCAGCAGGCTATCGACCCTGCCGTGATCTACCTCGATTCTGTCCGGCCTCCCGCATCGGTAGACGAAGGAACAGCCGCATTCATTCCGTTTGCGCGACGCGCATGGCCGAATATGTCGAACCCGACCGAGGCAGACCATCAGCGACAGGACGTCGACTGGGCGCAGGCAGCGGATCGCCTCACCGGATACAACCGAGTGCTGGTAACACCGTTCCATCGCACAGACCTCAACTACGTTGACAGGATCGTCACGGCACTGAAGGTGAAGAGTCCGGGTGTGGATGTCAATGTCGTCGACTTCACACCCGAGAACCCTGGTGTAGTTCTGAATGCTCTGGCTCGGTGCGAGCACGTGCTGACGATGCGTTATCACGGTTTCATGGCAGCGCATTTCGCCGGCGTTCCGACCATCGAAGTGCTCGGAGAGAGTCAGAAGCTGCGCGTGACCAATGCTCTCAATCAGCAGGGGGTGTTACAGGATGCGTGGAACGCGGAGCGGGCGCGGAAGCAGCTCCGCGCCACGCTCGGCGAAGTTGACACCATCCACACGCATATCAGCTGGTAGCGGCTTCGGGGGCGTGGCCGGTCCGCCACTTTACGAGCTGGCGGTGGCGATCCGACCCAGGATGGGAAGCTGCTGAGCGCGGACGAGTTTCCGGACGAATGGTGCCGACATATCAGAGGGCTCCGATTCCCCAAAGGATGAACAGATAGAAGGTGCTGATGGCTCCGCCGGCGAGTCCCCAGAGTATGTCTTTCATGCTTTCGCTCATCCGAACATCTTCACCCGCCGACCATAGTTCGGCATCTTGACCCGCCCGTAACGCATCCCGCGATTCCCGTTACATGACCGCTTGGAGGAGTCATGCTCACTGAGCCTCGCATCGAGCCGGACCCCGAACGCGAGGGCCGTGCCGTCCTCTGGAGGCATGAGTGCAACGGAGCTGTTGTTGACGGTGCGCTCCCCGTCGGACCCGGGGGATGGAACTACGATCCAGCAGCCGACACCCTCAGCCCGTCCATCTGGTGCCATACCTGCGATACGCACGGATTCTGGGTGAGTGGCCGCTGGCGGGCTGCCTGAACCCGCCCCGTAACGCATCCCGCGATTCCCGTTACATGACCACATTCATCCCCATTGAGAGGAACATCATGAAGCCCTCCATCGGACGTATCGTCCTCTACACCCTGACCGAGGATGACGCCCAGGCGATCAACAAGCGCCGCGCCGACTTCGATCAGCATCGCAAGACCGACGACTACACCGACACCGGATACGTCGCCCACTACGGAAACGAAGCGCGCGCCGGCGACACGTACCCGGCCGTCGTCATCCGCGTGTGGAACGACGATCTCGTCAACGCCAAGGTGTTGCTCGACGGAACCGATACCTACTGGGCAACCTCGCGCCATCAGGGCGACGACAACGGCACCTGGAACTGGCCGCCCCGCGTCTAGCCCGCGATGGCAGTTACATGACCAGAAAGCGAGCATGCTCATGTCCGTAGACGTTCAGCAATTGATGATGTCGGCATTGCACAAGCGGGCCGCGCAGGGCGGAAAGCATCTCCACCACCGCGACTGCATCCACAACCTTCCGCCCGAGGAACAGATTGCGATCCGCGGCAAGACCGTCGAGTGGTGGATGGCGATGGTCGGGTCCATGCCCCAACAGATCACCCCGGACCAATGGGAGACGGACGGGCTGGAATCCGCCCCCTAACGCAATCCAAAGGCCCCGCTTTCTCCAGGCATGAAAATGGCCCCGCCCTCTTCGGAAGGCGGGGCCATTTCGTCGTTCGTGGGGAAGGGCGCGGGCGGTGCTTCCCGGGACCTCGGTCCCCACCGCCCGCGCTCGAACATAGTAGCGAACCGTGCGGGGTGAAGTTGTCACAGAGTTGTCACAACTCACGCCACATGAGCAAGGTCCAACCTGTGCCACGCGGCGAATAAGGCCAGGTGGCGGCATCACACTATGCCGCACTATGGGTATCGAATGGACTTAAAATCCGCACAGTGTGGGTTCGAGTCCCACTGGGGGCACAGGTCCGGGGTCGTCCCCGATGCATCCGCTACCGCTCTCGCTATCCGCTACAGCAATTTGCCGTAGCGGATAGCGAATCTTGTAGCGGATGCACTGGTGGCGAACAGTTCGGCCGGCGACTATCCCGAGGGCAACCTCTGCTGCTCCTCGTGTCGTGACCGGTGCAGGACCTCCATGAGCTCGTGTTCGAGCGCCACGAACTCGCTCGACACGCACGTCTCCAGGGTTCGAGGTCGGGGCAGGTGCACACGCACCTCGTGCTGCACCCGCGTCGGTCGCGGACCGAGGACGACGACCCGATCGGACAGCAACACCGCCTCGCGGACGTCGTGCGTCACCATCAGCACCGTCCACCGATGCTGCTGCCACACCTGCTGCAACCACAGTTGCATCTCGGTGCGGGTCAGCGAATCGAGTGCGCCGAACGGCTCGTCGAGCAGGAGCACGTCGCGCCCCTGCAGCACCGTGCGTGCGAGCGACGCGCGTTGACGCATACCGCCCGACAGTTGGTGCGGGGCAGCGTCCTCGAAGCCGGCCAGGCCGAAGGTCGGCAGCAGTTCGCGGGCGCGGGCACGAGCGTCGGATCGCTGTACACCCTGCACCTCGAGCCCGAGTGTGCAGTTGTCGAGCACCGTCCGCCACGGGAACAGCAGGTCCTTCTGCGGCATCAGCGCGACCTGCGCGGGTGCCGCGGGGGAGTCGCCGACGAGAACCTCTCCGGTGTCGGGTTGCTCGAGTCCCGCGACGATCGAGAACAGCGTCGACTTGCCGCACCCACTCGGCCCGATGAGGGACACGAACTCGCCGGGCTCCACAGCACAGTCGATGCCGTCGATCACCGCCCGGTCGCCGTACGACTTGTGGACCGAGGCCACCGTCACCGCATTCATCTCTCACCCCTCGTGAGCGCCCACGGCGCGACCATCCGTTCGACGACGAACGTCAGCGCGTACAGCAGGAGTGACAGAGCAGCGGTCACCACTACGGCAGCGAGCACGAGATCGGTGCGGAACGAGTTCTTCTGCGTGCTCATGTAGATGCCCAGACCGGATGTCGCGCCGACGTATTCGGCGAACACCGCACCCACGACGGCGTAGGTGATGCCGATCCGCAGGGCGGTGAAGAAGCGGGGGAGCGCGGATGGCAGGCGCACGTAACGGAACTGCTGCCACCGCGACGCGCCCATACTGCGTAGCAACGCGCCCGCCTCCCGGTCGGCCGCCGCGAACCCTTCGAGCAGCCCGATCGCGACGGGGAAGAACGTCACCAGCGCGATGACGAGGATCTTCGGTAGCAGTCCGAAACCGAACCAGATGATCATCAACGGCGCGATCGCGATGATCGGCAGGGTCTGCGACACCACGAACAACGGCACGAGGGCCCGCCGCAACCAAGGCGAGAAGTCTACGACGATCGCGAGGGCCCACGCCAGTGCCAGCGACACGGCGAACCCGACCATCGTGACCTGCAGAGTGGACCAGGCGTGCCCGGCGATGTCGACGCGATGAGACCACCCCTGCGTGAGAACGCGTGCGGGGGAGGGCAACACCTGCGGGCGGACACCGCTCACCACGACGTACGACTGCCAGATCGCGACCAGAGCCCCGGCGATGAGCAGCGCGGGAAGGAGCCGACGTGCGCGGCCGATGCTATCGGTCTTCGAGGTAGTCATCGGTGACATAGGTCGACCAGTCCGGCTCGGTCGTCAACGGGCTGCCGTCGGGTCCGGACAGCACGCCGTTCTCGTACAGGAACCGGGCATAGCCCGACCATTTCCCGGCGTCGAGGACTCCGACGGCGCCGGAGGCGTCACGCATGTACTCGGCGGCGAGCATGCGCTGGCTCTCGTAGACGAGTTCCTCGTCGGGGAAGGCCCCGGGGTTCGCCTCGAGCAGAGCCCGGGCTCCACGATCGGGGTCGTCGGCGGCGATCCGGTAACCCTGGTGCAGCGCCTGCACGAAAGCGCGTGCCTGCTCCGGGTTCTCCGTCATCCAGTCCTCGTTGCCGTCGACGACGATCGCGTACGCGTCGGGGAAGCCGTAGTCGGTGAAGCCGAAGTACCGCATGGGCAGGCCGCGGTGCTCGGCCTCGAGACCCTCCCACGCCAGGTACGACACGGTGAAGTCGGCGGTCGACGAGTAGACGGCCTCGTACGACGACGTCCCGAGCGTCACGTTCTCGAACTCACCGCGACCACCGTCGTTGCGGATCACTTCGGCGAGCATCTCGTCCTCACCAGGGTTGGCGAAGCCCGCGAAGGTCTTGCCGTCGAGATCCGCCGGCCGCGTGATCTCGGCGTTGTCGGCCCGCACGGCGATCCCCGTCGCCCAGTGCTGCAGCGGTGCGAGGACCGCGACGGTCCGGGACCCGGCGGCTCTGGCGATGGTCGATGTGGCGTGCGTGGAGATTCCGAACTCGGCGCTACCCGCGTCGACGAGGGTGTCGGGGGTCGCGTTGTTGTACGGCAGGATCTCGACGTCGAGACCCGCATCGGCGAACAGACCTTCCTGCTGCGCCACGTACAGGCCGGTGTGATTGGTGTTGGGCGTCCAGTCCAACGCGAATCGGATGGTGTCGCTCCCGGAATCGGACGAGCACCCGACGACCGCGGAGAGTGCGGCGACGAGGGTGAGCAGTCCGGCGAGAGTCCGCCGCGCCTTCACTGCGCGGGCAGGGGACGGATCGATGTGGGTACAGGCGTGGTCATGTCGGGACATCCCTTCGTCAGCATTACCTGGTCAGGTTCGACGGGTGTGATCTCAGCCCCGCTCGTGCGGAGCACCCCGTGTCACGGGCGACCCTAGCACCATGCCCTCCTGGGGCCGCCGGGACGGGAGCAGAACGGAAGATGTGACCCGAAGTTACGGAAATGCCCAGGTCAGGATGTCACCCTCACATTTCACCCGCAACGGAAGGATCGAAGATCCCGACTCTTCGAGTGATGGTCCCTGCCACCTCCCCCGAACGGCAGGGACCGTCGCTCTGCGCATGTCTCTCCCTTGCGCGGACGATGAAGGGCCGTCGGTGAACTCCGACGGGTCCGTTCTTCTGTTGTTTCCGTAGACCCGACTCCCGCAACGGTGTTCAATACGCACGAACCGATCGGGGGATGGGATGCGCGCAATGATGGGCGCCGCGATGGCTGCGGCGGTGATGGGAAGTGTCCTGACGGCATCGGTGGTGTCGGCGGAGACGAGCGGACGCACCGAAATGCCGTATGACTCGTCGGCGCCGCTGGCCGGCGAGGTGCTCGGGTCCGTGGTGTCGATACCCGTGCCGCTGCCGGCGGAAGCGGGACCGCGACCCGCCGCGTGCGACCGGTTGTCGTATCTGCGGTGGCGGTCGGCCGACGGACCGGAGAGTTCGGCCGACGCCGACCGGATCCTCGTCGCCCAGCCCGGGATCTTCGAGGGAGCGGGCGCGTTCGAGAGCGTCGCGCGCAACACCGTCGTCGCGGCCGCGGCCCGTGGTGCCCACGTCGAGTTCTGGGCACTCGACCGGCGATCGAACTGCCTCGAGGACCACACCGGTACCCGGGCGGCACTGCGGACGGGTTCGCTCGACACCGCGACCGACTACTACTTCCGCGGTGCCGAAGTGGACGGGCGACGATTCGCCGGCCACGCGAGCGGCGCCGACGTCGCGTGGCTCTCGCATGTCGGCATCGAGCAGACGCTGCGCGACCAGTACGACCTGCTGCGTCACGAACTCTCCGACCCGGAACTGCGGAAACGGAAAGTGTTGTGCGGCGGACATTCTCTCGGTGGTTTCATCACCGGCTACTTCGCGGAATGGGACTTCGACGGAGATCCCGCCACCACGGGCGACGCCGGTTACAACCAGTGCGGCGGGTACTTTGCGCTCGATACGGTGATCGAGGCGGGAGCGCCCTCCCCCGGGCAGAGTGCCCTCCCGGATCTGCCCGAAGCGGTCTCGGCGCCAGTCGATGCGTTCTTCGGCTCCATCTCGACGGCATCGCCGGTGCTGGCACTTCCCACGGTCATCAATCCCGAGACGACGAATCTGCTCGCACTCACCGGACTCGCCGCGCGACTGGACCCGGACAGCACCGACGGCATTGTCCCGCGCATGCCCGACAACCCGAACATCGACTGGACGTTGCGCACTCTGTTGTCGGGGGACTACGCGATGTTCGCGACGGGCGACCCGGATGTGCGGACGTTGAACGCGACCAACGAGGCGGTGCTCGGCGCGATCCTCGACGACAATTCGCAACCGCTGGGGTTCCTGCAGGTGAGCGTCGGATTCATTACCGGGGCGCCCGTGCGCGACAAGCTGTTTCCTGTTCCCGCCACGCCGGAGGTGCTCGGGTCGGGATTCTTCGGCGATGCGCTCAAGGCGTCGCCGGCGGTGTTCGCGGATCCGGGAGTCGTCTACCGGTGGCTCGACTACGACGAGGTGGGCACTGGGGCGTCGTCACCCGACGAGGCGCGGTACACCGATCGGGGGAGCGAGGTGACGTCGATCGCGGAGCTGGCGCGGAATCTGTCGGAGCCACCACTGGATTTCACCGAGTGGTACTTCCCGTCGAGGCTTCGGTTCGACCTCGCATCGGCGACCCGCTTCGAAGGGCATCTCCACCGCGACGGTGTCGCGCGCAATCCTGTGGTGACGCTGGTGGCGAGCGGCGGGATCCCGTTGCCGGAGAGGGATCATCCGAACGAACGCAGGTGGGTGCTGCCCGGATACAAGCACATCGATGTACTCACTGCGGCCGCTGATCAGAACGACGGGCGGCCCGAGCAGGTATCGCAGACGCTCGCCGACTTCGCAGCCGACCGAGTCGGTAGCTTCACAGTCGGATGAGGCGGGATCAGGCGCCGCGCGCGGAGAAGATCGAGGTGTAGTCGTGGGGACCGCCCACTTCGGCGACAGCGGTGACGGGTTCGGTCTCGGCGTCGGTCTCCGGAGTGGTGGGCGCGAGGAAGAGGGGTCCGTCGAATTCTTTGTTCTGGCTCATGGCCGTCCTTTCGGGTGCGGCCGGGTAGACCCGGCCGTGGGGCAGTGCGAAGAAGAGGGGCCGCGGTACACGCGGCGGGGAACTCTCACGTCCGGTTCGGAACCTTCGGGCACTGTGGTGCGAGGTTGCTCATCATGTGCGAGCCGAACGATGTCTCCACCCTACACCAGAAGGTTCGCGCGACGTTTGACCGGCGAGTCGCGTGGGAAGACACTCGGCATGGCTACCTACAGAGTGATCGACCCGACCGGGAACGTCGTGGATACCAAGGAAATCGAGAGCGCGGACGACGCGCACGCCTGGTTCGTCGACCAGCGCGCCGACAACAGCGAACTCGGCTGGCGTATGGAGGCGCAGAACGAGCAGGACGGTACCTGGCACTTCTTCGACGACACCGAAGGCACCTCCTCGAAGTAGTCCCGGCAGCACCCCGTGAGAGCGGGGTGCTGCACGCACCGACACAGCGCGGTGCCAGTAGTCGCAACTACCGGCACCGCGCAGTTCAAGGGCTACTTCTTGAAAGCGTCCTTGACGTTCTCGACGGCGTCCGAGACCTTGTCGCCTGCCTGCTTCAGACCGCTGGAGGCCTGGTCGCCGCGACCCTCGGCTTCGAGATCACGATCGCCGGTCGCCTGACCGGTGTTCTCCTTGATCTTGCCGCCCGCTTCTTCTGCCTTGTGCTTTGCCTTATCGACGAAGTCGGCCATGGGGTCCTCCTGTGTCATCGAACGTTGCTCTGACGGAGTACCCCACCCGAACAGCCTGAAACCGAACACGACCGGCTCGTCCGTGTCAGACTTCGACACAGACAGCCAGGAGGAGACCGATGTCGCATCCCACCAACTCCGGTCCCGAGAACAACGACCCGATCGGGGACGCGCCCGACGCCGATCCCGAACTCGTCCGCGACGGGCCGGTGCAGCGCCGGCGTTCGGCGGGTGCGGTGATCGCAGCCGTCGCGGTGGTCGTCGTGATCGTCGTGCTGCTCGTAGTTTTCCTCTGAACAGAGCCGTTCACCGAGCAACGCGGGGTTCACAACCAGTCGCGGCGCTTGAAGAGCACGTAGAGAACGATCGCCGACACGACCATGATCCCGACCCCACTCATCAGTCCCCAGGCCTCGCCTACTCCGGGATAGGGCACGTTCATGCCGTACCAACCGGTGACGGCCGTGGGGACGGCGATGATCGCGGCCCATCCCGTCAGTTTCTTCATGACGATGTTCAGGCGCGCGTCCTGCAGCGACAGGTTCGTCTCGAAGACGGTGTTCACCATCTCGCGCAGTGAATCGGTCCACTCTGCAGCACGCATCACGTGGTCGTAGAGGTCGTTGTAGGAACTGTCGAGTTCGGGGTGGTGGTTGCTCTCGGCGCGGGTCCGCAGGACGGCATTGACGACCTCGCGCATCGGCAGCACGACCCGCCGGAGCTGCACGAGTTCCTTGCGGAGCCGGTAGACGCGTCGCTGGATCTGCCGGGTGGAGGCGCCGTCCTCGAAGAGGCAGTCCTCGAGGTCCTCGGCGGCGTCGTCGAGTTCCTGGATGGTCTCGAACTGCCCGTCGACGACCGTGTCGAGCAGGCCGTGGATCAGCGCACCCGGTCCGTACTGCAGCAGGTCGGTGTTCTCGTCCCACCTGCGCACCGCCTCGTCGATGTCGAAGGGAGTGCCGCGGCGAACGGTGACGACGCCGCGGGGCAGGACGAAGGCGGAGATCCGGGTGGTGCGGAGCCGGGACTCGTGCGCCTGATTCTCGTCCTCGGAATCCGGAAACAGGTGTGTCGCGTAGACCGTGAGGAAGGTATGGGTGGCGTAGCGGGTGGCCTTCGTGCGCTCGCCGTGTGCGAGCGAATCCTCGACGGCGTGCGGGTCGAGGTTCCATTCCTCGGCGAGTTCGAGCAGAGCCGTGTGCTCGGGATTCCACAGATCCACCCAGACGAGGGCCTCGGGATCGGCGAGATGCTCCGAGACGGCTGAGAGCGGGAAACCTTCGTCGGCGAGTTTCCCGTGGGCCCACCGCCGGGTCCGGATGGAGTTGTCGTATCGGTCCGTCACCTCGGCAGTGTCCCCGAAATCGGCGGGCTTCACACCGCGTTCCCGTCACGACCGGGCTCACACGACAGGACGATGCTCGGTGTCCACCAATCGCAGCACCTCGTCGACGAACCCGAGGTCGATCCGTGGCCGATCGTCAGGCCGCAGACCCTGTTCGATCCGTACCCGCATCGAGGTGAGCGTGGCGATCACGTGTGGCCCGCCGTCGGTCAGATAGCGCACCATTCCGCGCGCCGCGCACGCGTCGACCACGACGGCCAGGGTCTCCTCGGCCTCCTCGATGCGTCCGGCCGCGTGCAGGCAGGAGGCGAGCAGACGGTGGGCCTGCAGGTGGGCGCGGGGACGCGAGGTGGTGCGCTGTACCCACATCCGCGCCCATCCGACGGCCTGTTCCGACGCCTCGGGCTCCCCGTTCTCGCTGAGCAGCCGGATCGCGGTGGAGTCCTCGATCTGGAGGGTGATCTCGACGGTTCCGTCGGGGTGGGGTGTGGTGTTCTCCGGCATCGTGCGTGTCGAGGGGCCTGGAGTGGCGATTCCGAGCCGGACCCGTTCGTTCTCGATGCGTGCACGCAGGCGCGGCAGGTCGTGCAGCGCCGCGACCCGCAGTCCTTCGGTGAGCAGGGCGACGGCTTCCTCCCGGTTGCCCTGCAACATCTTCAGGCGCGCAGCGGTACCGAAGCGAGCGATGAGGAAATCCGTTCCACCGCCTTCTATTCCGAGCAGGTTGCTCTCGTCGAGCAGTGCTTCGGCCTCGGCGGTCCGTCCCTGTTCGTAGAGCAGCTCTCCGAGCATGGCAGCGGCGAGACGCCCTCCGTGGGTGTGGATTCCGCCGTTTCGTCGCGCTCGGCGCAGCGCTGTGCGGAAGTACTTCTCGGCCGAGGCGACGTCGAGTCGTTCGTTCGCGGCGATGCCGCACAGGCACTGACCGTAGATCGACGCGAACGGTCCGCGGGTCTCGCGGTGGTAGGGCTCCGCCCATTCCTGCCGCCGGATCGCTGAGGTGAAGTCGAAGCGGAAGATGTCGGCGTACGAGGCGAAGTCGGCTGCGGCCGCCACCACCCACGGGTGCACGGAGGTCGGATTCTCCAGGCACGGCGCGATGAGTTCGTAGATGCCGTCGATGCGGTCGGAGTTCATCAGGATCGACGCCTCGACGGCACCCGCCTCGATGTGGAGTGCTTCGACGTCGTAGCTGTCCGTCACCCCACGGTCGAGCAATTCCCTTACTGCCGCGAGGGTTCTGCGGCATCGGTCCAACCGCAGCAGCGCACTGTTCGCCCAGGCCTGCGTGAGCAGCAGGCGCGGATCGTTTGCGACGGCCCGCGGCGGCAGTTTGTCGATCAGGGCGAGCAGCGTGGCGATGTGCCCGTGCTCCATCAGGTACATGCCGTCGTCGGCGAGCAGGTCGACGGCGAAGTCGGTGTCGTTGGCGGCGAGGGCGTGGTCGACGGCCTCCTGCAGCATGCGGTTGCGGGCGAACCAGTCGGCGGCGGTGCGATTCAGGTCCGCGACCTTCTCGGGATGGTCGCGTTCGAGACGTCGACGCAGAAAGTCGAGGAACAGGTGGTGATAGCGGAACCACACGCGTTCGTCGTCGACGTGCCGCAGGAACAGGTCGCGTTCCTCCGCCTCCTCGAGCATCGCCTGGCTGCGCGGATCGCCCGTGAGCGCCGCGGCGAGGCTGCCGCTGATCGATTCGGTGATGCTCGTCGCGAGGAGGAATTCGTACATCCGGGGTTCGAGACCGGCCAGCACGTTGTCGGCGAGGAACTCACCGATCGCGTGGTGCCGACCCGTGATGTTCTCGATGAGCCACGACGGATCGTCGCTGTCGCGCAACGACAACGACGCGAGCTGCAGGGCTGCGGCCCAGCCCTCCGTGGTGCGGGTGAGATCCTCCACGTCCTCGGGGCCGAGGTCTATCCCGCCGATGTCGCGCAAGAAGGCGTTCGATTCGTCCACCCCGAACCGCAATGCCGTCGAATCGACCTCGACCAGCTCGTCGCGAACACGCATGCGGCTGAGCGGAAGTCCGGATCGGTTGCGGCTCGTCACCACGAGCTGCAGGTGATGGCATCCGCGGTCGAGCAGGAACTCGAGGGCAGCGACGGTCTCCGTCGACGTGACGCGGTGCCAGTCGTCGATCACCAGCGTCGCCGCGGTGTCGGTGCGGTGCAACTCGTCGATGAGCGTGCACAGTACGTACCGTTCGGCCTCGTCGCCGTGCGCGTCGAGGATCTGGCCCAGTTCGCGCGCGAGGACCGGCCGGATCTGCTTCATGGCCTCGACGAGGTGCGCGAGGAACCACAGGACGTTGTTGTCGTCGCTGTCCACCGTCAACCACGCGACCGGCACTCCCTCGGCGGCGAGTACGTTGCGCCACTGCGTCGCGAGGGTGGACTTACCGAAGCCGGTGGGGGCGTGGATGGCGACGAGACGGCGTCGTCCGCCTGCCCGCAGGAACGAGATCAGACGGCTGCGTTCGATCAGGGGACGTGAGGTCGAGGGCGGCCGGAACCTGGTCGACGGTGCGGTGGACGGACCGGTGCGTCCCGAGACCGTGGACGACCGGCCGGAGACCGTCGAGGCCGGTCCGGTGAGCGGTGGCGCCGAACGCGGCGGGAGCGGGCCGGACGGCGGTGACCCGGGCAGCGCCATCTCGTCGATGGGCAGGTTGTGGGCGCGCTGGACGTCGCGGAGCAGATCGCCGAACTCGGCGGCCGTCTGCGGCCGGTCCTCGGCATCGGTCGCCATGCCGCGCTCGAGGGCCTCGCACACGTCGTCGGGGATGCCCTCGCCGCGCAGGTCGGGGACGGGCTCGGAGGTGATGCGCACGAACTGCGCGACGATCTTCTCGCCCTCCTTCCGCTCGAAGGCGGCGTGACCGGTGATCGCCGCGAACAGGGTCGCGGAGAGGCCGTAGACGTCGGCGGCCGGAGTCGCGGCATGACCGCGCAGCACCTCCGGTGCCGTGAACGCGGGGGAACCGGTGATCTCACCGGCAGTGGTGCGGAAGCCGCCGCCGACGCGGGCGATACCGAAATCCGTCAGCTGCGGTTCGCCGTACTCGGTGAGCAGGATGTTGCCGGGCTTGATGTCGCGGTGCAGGACGTCGGAACGATGCGCCGTCTCGAGTGCACCGGCGACCTTCACCCCGATCCGGACCGCCTCCGGCCAGGCGATCGGTCCGTGCCGCCGGATGCGGGTGTCGAGAGAGTCGTGCGGGTGATAGTGCATCACCAGATAGGGCAGGCCCGTGTCCGTCGCGCCGGCCTGCAGCACGGTGACGATGTTGGGGTGGCCGGAGAGCCGCCCCATCGCGCGTTGCTCGCGTAGGAAGCGTTCGAGATCGGCGGGTTCGGGGGAGCGGCGCAGCACTTTCACCGCGACGTCGCGGTCGAGTTCGGCCTGCCGGCAGCGGTAGACCACACCGAAGCCGCCGCGGCCGATCTCCACGGCGTCGGTGAAACCGGCATCGTGCAGCGCGCGCACGATGTCCGTCTCTGCGACGTCGACAATCGGCGCGCGCTGAGTGGCGGCCGGATCGTTCTCGGTCATCGGCGCAATCACCTCGGGAAGCCGTTTCCCCAGGATAGTCTCGAAATGTGCACGCCCGCCGCAGATCGTGCGTCGCCCCTGTTCTAACGTGGTCCGGCCGGACCACGGTGCCTCACCGGGAACGGACGAAACGACACTGCGACCAGAAGTGGGACATAGATGAAGAAGACTCTCGCGGCGCTGTTCGGTGCAGGTGTGGTCCTGCTTGCGGCGGCGTGTGGATCCTCGGACGGATCCGACTCGGCCGAGGAGACCACCACCACGACGAGCACCTCGGCTTCGGCGGAGGCCGGCACCTCGGGCACCAGCGTCGAACTCGGTAAGAGCTACGAGGAGAACTGCGAGGCTCTGCTGCCCTACCTCGACGAGCTCGAGGAGTGGGGCCAGGACCGCGTGGCAGCGGCCCAGGCCGTCGCCGACGCCCAGCAGCAGCTCCCGGCCTGGCAGGATCTCAGCGAAGAGGAGCAGGCCGACACCCTGCGTGCCATCGAGAACGCCGGAAAGGGCGAGTGCTGACGGTCGAGTGGTGATCGACGAGTTGTACGACAGGTTGAGGCGCTTCCCGGATGTGGAAGCGCCCAACCTGTTCGCCGTCGACGGGGCCGATCGCTTGCTCCTCGACGAAGCCGCGCCCGCACTGGAATCCGCAGCGCCGGGCACGATCGTGGTCGTCGACGACCAGTACGGCGCCCTGACCCTGGGTGCGGCCGTCCGGTTCGGCGCGGAGCGGATCCGGGTGCATCAGGACTCGGTGGTGGCCGAACGCGCCCTGGCTGCGAACGCCGAGCGTGAGGATCTCACCGACCGCTACCGTTCCTGCGGACTCGACGCGGACCTGCTCGCCGGTGCCCGAGTGGTACTGCTGCGTCTTCCCCGTTCGCTGTCGGCGCTCACCGAGATCGCCGAGATCGTGGCCCGCCACGCCGACCCCGAGGTCGTCGTGTTCGCCGGTGGCCGCGACAAGCACATCAGCCTTGCGATGAACGACGTCCTCGCTGCGTCCTTCGCAGAGGTCCGCGCGTCGCGGGGACGGCAGAAGTCGCGTGTGCTCACCGCGCGCCGAGCAACGCCCGGACCGGCCTCGTATCCCGTCCGTGAGAGGCTCGACGAACTCGGCCTCACCGTGGTCGCGCACGGGGCCGCCTTCGCCGGCCCGCGCCTCGACATCGGTACCCGTTTCCTCCTCGACTTCTTCCCCCGTCTCGACTTCCCCCGTAACGACACGGACGAGCAGATCGCGGTGGACCTCGGCTGCGGCACCGGCATCCTCGCCGCGATGCTCGCCCGGCAACTGCCCGACGTTCGCGTGATCGCGACCGATCACTCCGCCTCCGCCGTCGCCTCCGCCGCGGAGACGGCCGCCGCGAACGGGCTCGCCGACCGGATCGACACGCTCCGCGACGACGCCGCGAGTTCGATCGCCGCCGGGTCGGTCGACCTCGTGGTGTGTAATCCGCCCTTCCACATCGGCGCCGCCGTGCACACCGGCGCGGCCCACAAGATGTTCGACGCCGCAGCCCGGATCCTCCGCCCGGGAGGACAGATGTGGACGGTCTACAACCGCCACCTCGACTACCGCCCCGCGCTGTCGGGCATCGTCGGGCCGACCCGCGTCGAGGGCCGCAACCGCAAGTTCACGGTGACCAGGTCGGTACGGAGCCGGTAGAGTCCGATTAGTCCGAGCTTTCTCGACGAAACGGGAACTCGTGAGGTTACTGCCTCGTTGAACGGACAGAAGCGACCACGAGAAGGGAAGTGCACGGTGCGCACCACCAGTAACCCGGTGTTCCGCAACCTGCCCAAGCAAGAGGGCGGCGGATACGCCACGTTCGGCTCTGCGACGGCGGGCGCCGCGCAGGCCACCCAGCAATTCGGTCAGCCCCAGACGGATCCGTGGGCACGTCCCACCGACCAGCGGACCATGACGATCGACGATGTCGTCACCAAGACCGGCATCACGCTCGGCGTGCTCGCCGTCTCGGCACTCATCTCCTACGTCCTGGTCAACTCCAACGTCGGCCTGGCAGCTCCGTTCGTCATCGGCGGCGGTCTGATCGGCCTCGTCCTGGTGCTGGTCGCGACGTTCGGCCGCAAGATGGACAACCCGGCGATCGTCCTCGCCTACGCGGTGGCGGAAGGCTTCTTCCTCGGCGCGCTGTCGTTCATGTTCACCGACATCACGTTCGGTGGCGCCGGCGGCGCGACTCTGATCGCGCAGGCCGTCCTCGGTACCTTCGGCGTGTTCTTCGGCATGCTCGTCGTGTACCGCACCGGCGCCATCCGCGTCACGCCGCGCCTGACCCGCATGATCGTCGGCGCCCTCGTCGGTGTCCTGGTCCTGGCGCTGGGCAACCTCGTCGCCGGCTTCTTCATCGACGGTGGCCTGGGCCTGCGCGACGGCGGCCCGATCGCCATCATCTTCAGCCTCGTGTGCATCGGCATCGCGGCGTTCAGCTTCCTGCTGGACTTCGACTCCGCCGATCAGCTGATCCGCGCACAGGCCCCCGAGAAGGCCGCCTGGGGCGTCGCCCTCGGCCTGACCGTCACCCTGGTGTGGCTGTACGTAGAGATCCTGCGACTGCTCAGCTACTTCCAGAACGACTAGCAGTACGCCATGAAGACCCCGGACCACGGTCCGGGGTCTTCGTCGTTTCCCAGGGGGTGTTTTCCCAGGGGTGTACACCTTCACCCTGTCGGAAAGCCACGACGTGGGAACATGGAGTCATGCGCATTGCGGATTCCGTCATCGACCTCATCGGAAACACCCCCCTCGTCAAGCTCAACACGGTGGTGAAACCCGGATCGGGGCTCGTAGCGGCGAAGATCGAATACCTCAATCCCGGCGGCAGCTCCAAGGACCGTATCGCGGTGAAGATGATCGATGCGGCCGAAGCGTCGGGCGAACTGAAGCCGGGCGGGACGATCGTCGAGCCCACCTCCGGCAACACCGGCATCGGCCTGGCCCTGGTCGCGCAGCAGCGCGGCTACAAGTGCGTGTTCGTGTGCCCCGACAAGGTCGGCGAGGACAAGCGCAACGTGCTGCGGGCCTACGGTGCCGAGGTGGTCGTGTGCCCGACCGCGGTCCCGCCGGAGCACCCCGACAGCTACTACAGCGTCTCCGACCGTCTCGCCCGTGAGCTCCCCGGTGGCTGGAAGCCCAACCAGTACTCCAACCCGGGGGGCCCGGCGAGCCACTACGAGACCACCGGCCCGGAGATCTGGAACGACACCGACGGCAAGATCACGCACTTCGTCGCTGGCGTCGGCACCGGCGGCACCATCTCGGGTACCGGCCGGTACCTCAAGGAGGTCTCCAACGGTGCGGTGAAGGTCGTCGGCGTCGACCCCGAGGGCTCGGTGTACTCGGGCGGCACCGGCCGGCCGTACCTCGTCGAAGGTGTCGGTGAGGACTTCTGGCCCTCGGCCTACGACCCGTCGATCCCCGACGAGATCATCGCCGTCTCCGACGCCGACTCGTTCGAGATGACCCGTCGCCTCGCCCGCGAGGAAGGCCTGCTCGTCGGTGGCTCCTGCGGCATGGCCGTCGTCGCCGCACTGCAGGTTGCCGAGCGCGAGGGCCCCGACGCGGTCGTTGTCGTGCTGCTGCCCGACGGTGGTCGCGGCTACATGTCGAAGATCTTCAACGACAAGTGGATGGCCAGCTACGGCTTCCTCCGCGCGCCGCTCGACGGCAAGCCCGACGACTCCACCGTCGGCGACGTGCTGCGCGGCAAGAGCGGCGACCTGCCCGACCTCGTGCACACCCACCCGTCCGAGACGGTGCGCGACGCCATCGAGATCCTTCGGGAGTACGGCGTCTCGCAGATGCCGGTCGTGGGTGCCGAACCGCCCGTCACCGCAGGTGAGGTGGCCGGTTCGGTCAGTGAGCGCGAACTGCTCAGCGCCGTCTTCGAAGGTCGCGCGAATCTCGCCGATCCGGTCGAGAAGCACATGAGCCCGCCGCTGCCGAACATCGGCGTGGGCGAGTCGATCGACTCCGCCACGAAGGCGTTCGGCGACACCGACGCGCTCATGGTGATCGACGACGGCAAGCCCGTCGGTGTCATCACCCGCCACGACCTGCTCGGATTCATCTCTCAAGGCCGATAGGACACAGATCTTCATGACAGACCAGAACCAGCACGGTTTCGCGACCCGCGCCATCCACGCCGGGTACGAGCCCGACCCCCAGACCGGTGCCGTCAACGTGCCGATCTACGCGTCGTCGACCTTCGCCCAGGACGGCGTCGGCGAGATGCGCAACGGCTTCGAGTACGCCCGCACCGGCAACCCCACCCGTCGTCCCCTCGAGGCGAACCTCGCCGCGCTCGAGAACGGCACCTACGGCCGGGCGTTCGGCTCGGGCATGGCCGCTACCGACTGCCTGCTCCGTTCGGTGCTGCGTCCGGGCGACCACCTCGTCATCCCCAACGACGCGTACGGCGGCACCTTCCGTCTCATCGACAAGGTGTTCACGCAGTGGGGGATCGAGTACACCCCGGCCGCGATCAACGACGCCGACGAGGTGCGCGCGGCCGTGCGCCCGAACACCAAGCTCGTGTGGGTGGAGACGCCCACCAACCCGCTGCTCAACATCGGCGACATCTCGGCGCTCGCCGACATCGCGCACGAGGGTGGTGCCAAGCTCGTCGTCGACAACACCTTCGCGTCGCCGTACCTGCAGCAGCCGCTCACCTTCGGTGCCGACGTCGTGCTGCATTCGACCACCAAGTACATCGGTGGTCACTCCGACGTCGTCGGTGGCGCGCTGGTGACGAACGACGAAGAGCTCGACGCCGCCTTCGCGTTCCTGCAGAACGGTGCGGGCGCCGTGCCGGGCCCGTTCGACGCCTTCCTCACGCTGCGCGGCATCAAGACGCTCGCGGTGCGGATGGAGAAGCACTCCGACAACGCCGAGAAGCTCGTCGACTTCCTGTCGGGACATTCCGCCGTGACCAAGGTGCTGTACCCGGGTCTCGAATCGCATCCGGGCCACGAGTACGCGGCTCAGCAGATGCGTCGCTTCGGCGGCATGATCTCCGTGCGCCTCGCCGGGGGCCGCCAGGCCGCGCTGGACTTCTGCAAGCGCACCGAGATCTTCACCCTCGCCGAGTCGCTCGGTGGCGTGGAGTCGCTCATCGAGCATCCGGGCGCGATGACCCACGCCTCCACGGCAGGCTCGTTGCTCGAGGTCCCCGAGGACCTCGTCCGCCTGTCGGTGGGCATCGAGGACGCCGCCGACCTGCTCGCCGACGTCGAACAGGCGCTCGGCTGACACACCGGTCGTAGAAGACAGGAGAAGAAGGCGTCCCGAAGGACGCCTTCTTCTCGTGTCGATCGGGAAAACACCGACGGCGACGTGCGGAAGGAACCGCATAGCCCCCGGAAGCACTGCCGGGCGCCGTACGATCACGTGGTGACGGACAACGAACATCCCGAATCCGCCCTGTGGGACACCGTGCTCGACACGGTACGGCGCCATGGACCCATGACGATCGACGAGGTGGCCGATCATCTCGAGGAGCACGGATTCGGCTCGGCCGAGCAAGTGATGATCGATCTCGAACAGTCGGAACCGCATCCGCTGTTGATGTGGTTGTCCGACGACCGTGTCGCGGCGACGGATGCGCTGTTCGAGGGCAGGATGCTCACACACCGCCTCACCGCGGACGAACTCGACCGGCACGCGATCCCGGTCGACGACATCGAACCGCTCCTGCTGCTCGTCTCCGAGGACGACGAGTTCGATCTCGTGCAGCCCGGTGGATTCGAAGCTGCTGCCACGCAAAACGATCCGGATTCGGATGAGATCGTCCGCAAGGAGACGATCGTCTTTCCCGAAGGAGCCCTGGCGGGTCACGAGGCGGGAGACCTGCTCGCACTCACCGTGCGGGACGGTCGCTTGTCGTTCGCTCCGGTCGACGACGAAGTCCGAAGTAGTGAGGCCGAATTCGTGCACGCGCTCGAACAGGCCATCGCCCGCCAGCAGGTGGCGAGCCTCGGGGGCGCCTTCCTCGACGTGCTCGCCGATGTACCGGACGCGTTCTCCGCGCCGTCCCTGCCGCTCGGGGACTTGCTCGCCGGAGCCGGTCTGGTCCGCAGCGGAGACCTGGTGGCACCGAACGGTTTCGACTTCGACGGATACTCCGACCGGGCAATGTTCGAGATCTATGCCGAACAGCTCGGGATCCCCGTCGACGCCGTGCCCGGCGTGGCCCTGTTCGCGTCGCTGGTCGAAGCCCTCGAACGCGGCGACGACGCCGAACTCGACGAGCGTTTCGCCGTGGGAAAATCCGGTCTGTACTCGGTGCTGTCCGATCCCGAGATCGCCGAGACCGTCTACGACGAACTGGTGGGGGAGAAGCTCGCGCCCGAGGCGATCGAACAGGCCGCGCTGTGGCTGCTCGACCATGCGCCGCGACGTGCGGCGGGGGCAGCGCACTGGATCGCCGGTCGCGCGGCCGAATCGACCGGACGCCTCACGGAAGCCGAACGGCACTACGAGCGCTCGGCCGACCTCGACTCCGCCTTCGACCTCCCGTTGTTCGACCTCGCGCGCTTCGCTTCCGATCGCGGGGACGCGATACGGGGGCTGTCTCTGCTCGCCCGGGTGCCGGGCGGCGACGAACATCCCCTCCACGAAGTGCTCGAACGGTACCGGCCGAAGGAGGTCCCGGGGCTCGGCCGCAACGACCGCTGCTGGTGCGGGTCGGGCCGCAAGTACAAGGCGTGCCATCTCGGGCGCGCCGAGCACTCGCTCGAGGAACGCTCCGACTGGCTGTACATGAAGGCGGCCATGCACGCCCTCGAACCCGGATGGGCCGAACAGCGGGTCGCGCTGGCGGAGGCGCGTTCCGGCTACGGGGACGACGACGCGGTGGCCGAGGCCGTCGCCGATCCTCTCGTCGAGGACGTCCTGCTCTTCGATGCCGGCGCCTTCGCGGATTTCGTCGAGCGTCGCGGTGAGTTGCTGCCCGAGGACGAGGCCGAGCTCGCCCGCTCGTGGCTGGCGGTCGAGCGTTCGGTCTTCGAGGTCGAGGCGAGTGCGCCGGAGGAGTCGCTCACGCTGCGCAACGTCCGTAGCGATCGGGTGGTGGAGGTGTCCGCGCCCTGGCTCGCGGGTGAGGTGCCCGCCGGGACGTTGCTGTGCGCCCGTGTGATGCCGGTGGGGGAGGACCGGTGGGTGATGCCCGGCGGCTGCGAACCGGTGACGAAGGATCAGCGGGACACGCTCGTCACGCTGCTGGACGAGGACGCGGTCGATGCGGTGGACATCATGGACGTCCTGACCCAGCCGGACGCCGCAGACTTCTATCCGGAACCGTAACTCCGGACCCTCAGGAAGCACCGGTCCCACTGGTCCCAGTACTAGAACGTGTTCTTGAATATATGTGATAAGAACATCCGGAAGCCGCACTGGTGATCGACCTCACAGCTACGGTGAGAGCGGTTGATGGATGGATGTGGGGGTAGCGGATGTCGGTGGACCCGTCTGCGGTCATCGTGGCAGTGGCTACGGCAGCAAGTGCGCTCGTTCAGGGCGTGGACCTACCAGCAGAGATCAAGGATCAGATCAACGGGGCGATCGAGTCGTTCGAGGCAACTGCCGAGAACGCCGACACGGATGTGGCGAATCTCGTCGCGTCCTTGCCGGAACCGATGCAGCAGGGAGCACAACAGGCGGTCGCGGATGCGACGACGGCGGTCGCGGGAGCGATCGAGCCGCATCTGCCCGAGGACGCGGCCGCGGCCCTGCACCCCGCCGATCCGCAAGCAGCTCCGCCCGCTCTGGCGCCCGAACCGCCGGCCGCGCGTCCCGGGCCCTTCGGAATACCGGTCCAACCCCCGGCGACCGGTGTGGTCGGGAACCCGCAACCCGGTCCCACGATCCCGGGCACCGGGATCACGTTGCCGTCGATCCCGGCGATCCTTCCCGGAACGCGACTCGCACCCATCGGTGCGATCGCAGTGTTCGCGCCGTGGCTGAAGAAGGCCGGCGAACTGTGCGAAGGGGTCTCCGCGCCGGTCCTCGCGGCCCTCTACTCCGCCGAGAACGGTTTCCGGTACGGCCCGACCGCGCCGGTCTCGCCGGTCGGCGCCCGCGGCCCGGGACAGTTCATGCCCGGCACCTGGGACCAGTACGGCAAGGACGCCGACGGTGACGGCAAGGCCGACGTCCTCGGCATCGCCGACCCGGTCATGGCGTCGGGCAACCTCCTGTGCGACAACTACAAGCTCATCGACGACTGGAAGAAGCGCGGACTGGTCGAGGGCGACACCCTCGATCTGACCCTCGCGGCCTACAACGCCGGCGTCGGCGCGGTGAAGCGCTCGGGTGGCATGCCGTCCGGTCATCCCGACTACGAGAACCAGACGAAGCCCTACGTCGCGAAGATCCGCGCGACCGAGCACGTCTTCGCCCGCATGCTCTCGCCGTTCCTGGGTCTGGGTATCGGAGGCGGAGCCGGCGACGTCGGTAATCGCATCGTCGACCTTGCCTTCAAGTACCTCGGCCTGCCGTACGTCTGGGGTGGCGGCAATATCAACGGGCCGTCCGGCGGCGGTTTCGACTGCTCCGGCCTGACGTCGTACGCGGTCTTCGCCGCGACGGGCATCACGCTGCCGCGCACGTCCGAGACACAGTGGCACATCGGCACCGAGGTGCCGCTGTACGCGGCGCGCCCCGGCGACCTGCTGTTCGGCAACTGGCAGGCCGGGGGACCGGGTCACGTCGCCATCTACATCGGTGGCGGGCAGATGGTGCACGCACCCACCACCGGCGACGTCGTGCGGGTGGGGCCGGTCTTCCCCGACATGAAGGCGCGGCGCATCTTCTGACACCTGCCGTGAACACGCGAAAGGCCCGACCGAGAGAATCCGGTCGGGCCTTTCGGCTGCAGAGGGACTGCCGCGGTGCGGCACTCGGCGATCAGCCGCGGTAGGGTTCCGCGCTCACCAGTGTCACCTTCATGGTGTTGCCGTTGGGCAGCGTGTACTCGCGGGTCTCGCCGACCTTCGCGTCGATCAGGGCGCCACCGAGGGGCGAGCTGGGGGAGTAGGTCTCGAGCTCGCTGTTGCGGGCACCTTCTTCGCGGGTCGCGATCAAGAACGTCTCCGTGTCGGTCTCGTCGCCGGCGTAGTAGACGGTGACGACGGAACCGGGGAGGGCCACGCCCGACTCGGTCGGAGCAACGCCGACCTTGGCGGTGCCCAGCAGCTCCTGGAGCTGACGGATACGGGCTTCCTGCTGGCCCTGCTCCTCGCGGGCCGCGTGGTAGCCGCCGTTCTCCTTGAGGTCGCCTTCCTCGCGACGCTCGTTGATCTCGGCGGCGATGACAGGACGATTCGCGATGAGCTGGTCCAGCTCGGCCTTGAGTCGGTCGTACGACTCCTGCGTCAGCCAGGTCACCTGGGTCTCGGTCATCCTCGATCACTTCCTTCGGGTTGGAGCCCCCGGCTCCGTGGACAAGTCGTGCACATGCAACGACCGCGACAGCACGACCCCCGTCGTCCCCCTGGTTGTCAGGCTGAACGGAAGTCGTACTGTCTGTTGATGCTCTTATGCAGCAATACACGGCCCCAAAGGGTGGAACCGTGTATCCGGCTATTTTAGCATCACTATCGTCGCTGCTCCGGAAAAGCGCAGGAAGCCGCTGGTCGCGGTAGATTCCTAGGGTGCGCGGAGGTAGTCGGGAGCCTCGGTGCTGCAGCCGTAGGTATCGCCCATTCCGGGGCGTTGTGACGTCTTGACCGTGGATGTCAGCACGACCGTCTGCGAATCGGACGCCGGGATGAGGACCTCGCGCCGTCCGGTCTCGCTGCCGTCCTTCGACCGCGCCCGGATGATGCAGACAGCATCCTCGGACGGATCGTCCCGCGTGACCTTGAGCTGGATGTCGATGGTGCTGTCGTCGATGATCTCGAAGGCGAGGACCTCCGACTCGATCGGAGCCGAGTTGTTCTGGAACAGCACGAACGCCACGACGAGCCCGGCGAGCAGACCGGCGATGGTGAAACCCCAGCGCTTGCCGCGTGTCGACACGCGGGGCCCGGGGTACCGGGAGGAGGGGTACCGGTCGGTGGGCAGGGTGTTGCTCATCACTTTGCTTTCACAGCGGAACGATGGATCGGGCGTCGCCGCAGGGTCACGGCTGACGTCGGAATTATCAGGTGGAACTATAGAGGACGGATCCGTAGCGACCGCGACGCGGGCGCAGGGTCGGTTCCGGCGAAGCAGACGACGTGAGGTGGAGGAATACACGTGAGCGGACTACGGCTCATGGCCGTGCACGCCCATCCCGACGACGAGTCGAGCAAGGGCGCGGCCACGATGGCCCGGTACTCGGCCGAGGGACACGAGGTCCTGGTGGTCACGCTCACGGGCGGAGAGCGCGGCGACATCCTGAACCCCGCCATGGACGTGCCCGGCATTCGCGAACGCATGAGCGAGGTGCGTCAGGAGGAGATGGCCGAGGCCGCCCGCATCCTCGGGGTGCGGCACCAGTGGCTCGGCTTCGTCGACTCCGGACTGCCCGAGGGCGATCCCAAGCCTCCGCTGCCGGAGGGCTGCTTCGCTGCGATTCCGCTCGACGAACCGGTCCGCCGGCTCGTGCAGTCGGTGCGCGAGTTCCGCCCCCACGTCATGACCACCTACGACGAGAACGGTGGCTACCCGCATCCCGACCACATCCGGTGCCACGAGGTGTCGGTCGCGGCCTACGAAGCGGCCGCGGATCCGGATTTCCATCCCGAGCTGGGCGAGCCCTGGGCGGTGAGCAAGCTCTACTACTCGCACGGTTTCATCCGTAAGCGGCTCGAGCTGTTCCGCGAGGAGTACGAGCGTCGCGGGGAGCCGTTCCCGATGGAGCAGTGGCTCAACAAGTGGCGCACCGAGCAGGGCGACATCATGGGGCGCGTGACCACCCAGATCACCTGTGGCGACTACTTCCCGAAGCGCGACGACGCGCTGCGGGCCCACGCCACCCAGATCGACCCCAACGGATCCTTCTTCGCGGTGCCGTTGGACATCCAGCAGAAGGTGTGGCCGACCGAGGAGTTCGAGTTGGCCAAGACCCGCGTGAGCACGGTACTTCCCGAGACGGATCTGTTTGCGGGCATCGAGGACGGACAGGGCAAATGACGATAGGCACGCTCGCGGTCGATGTTCTGGCCGTCGAGATTCTGGCCCAGGAGCCGACCGGCCCCGAGTTCGGCAAGGCGTCTCCGCTCGGACTGGCCATCGTGGTGGTCCTGCTGGTCGCGACCGCTCTGCTGATCTGGAACATGAACAAGCGGCTGAAGAAGCTGCCCGAGAACTTCCAGCCGGAGCATCCCGAACCCGACCAGGCCGTGGACGACGGCACGCTGCCGGGTGCGATGCCCGGCGGAGCCGAGGAGAAGGCCGGCGGCACGAAGGCCACCGGTCCGGAACGTCCGGAACCCACCAAGGGAAGCTGACGACCGGCCGTCACCGGCGGTGCTCCTTCCGTAGCGTGGGGGCATGGCGAACCGACTGGCCGACGCCCTGAGCCCTTATCTGAGGCAGCACGCCGACAATCCGGTCCACTGGCAGGAATGGGGCGACGACGCGCTCGCGGAGGCGCGCGAGCGCGACGTGCCGATCCTGCTGTCGATCGGGTACGCGGCCTGCCACTGGTGTCACGTCATGGCACACGAGTCGTTCGAGGACGAGGCCACGGCCGCTGTCATGAACGAGAACTTCGTGTGCATCAAGGTCGACCGTGAGGAACGGCCGGACATCGACGCGGTCTACATGAACGCGACCGTCGCCATGGCCGGTCAGGGCGGATGGCCGATGACCTGCTTCCTCACCCCCGACGGCTCGCCTTTCTACTGCGGCACGTTTTACCCGAACACGCCGCGCGGCGGCATGCCGTCCTTCGTCCAACTTCTCGAGGCCATCACCCAGACCTGGCACAACCGGCGCGATGAGGTCTCGCAGGCCGCCGACGCCGTGGCCACCGAACTCCGTCGCAGCAGCGGGGGACTGCCCGTCGGGGAGGCCGCTGTCGAGGCGGTCCTGCTCGACGCGGCGGCCGCTGCGATCGCCACCGACGAGGATCGCGAACACGGCGGCTTCGGGGGCGCACCCAAGTTCCCGCCGTCCAACCTGCTCGAGGGCCTGCTGCGCGGATACGAGCGCACGCGCTCCGCCGACACGCTCGGTCTCGTCGAGCGCACGACCGACGCGATGGCGCGAGGTGGGATCTACGACCAGCTCGGTGGCGGTTTCGCCCGCTACAGCGTCGACTCCGCCTGGACGGTGCCGCACTTCGAGAAGATGCTCTACGACAACGCGCTGCTCCTACGGCTGTACGCGCACCTCGCGCGGGTGACCGGCGCGGAACTGCCGACGCGGGTCACCCGGGAGACCGCCGAATTCCTGCTGCGCGACCTGCTCACCACCGACGGCGGATTCGCCTCGGCGCTCGACGCCGACACGGACGGGGTCGAGGGCCTGACCTACGTGTGGACCCCCGATCAGCTCGTCGAGGTGCTCGGCGCGGACGACGGCCGGTGGGCCGCGGAGGCCTTCACCGTCACTCCCGGCGGCACCTTCGAACACGGCACCTCGGTGTTGCAGCTGCTCGACGAGCCCGACGATCCGGCCCGTCTCGCCGACGTGCGGGCACGCCTGTTCGCGGCCCGGCAGGATCGCGCGCAACCCGGACGCGACGACAAGGTCGTCACCGCGTGGAACGGCTTCGCGATCACCGCACTGGCAGAGGCCGGCATCGCACTGGGCGAACCCGCCTGGATCGACGCGGCGGCGAGATGCGCGCGGTTCCTGCTCGACCGGCACCTCGTCGATGGACGACTGCGCCGCGCGTCGCTCGGAGGTGTCGTCGGATCTCCGGTGGGCGTGCTCGAGGACTACGGAGCACTCGTCACCGCGCTGCTCGCCGTCCATCAGGGGACCGGGGATCGGAGCTGGGTCGAGCGCGCGCGAGAACTCGCCGACGTCGCGCTCACGCAGTTCGCGGATCCGGAACGTCCCGGGAGCTGGTTCGACACCGCGCACGACGCCGAATCGCTGGTCGCCCGGCCGCGCGATCCGGTCGACGGGGCGACGCCGTCGGGGGCGTCGCTGATCGCCGAGGCGTTGCTCGGTCTGTCCGCGCTGGTGCACGACGACCCCCGCTACGCCGATGCCGCCGCGCTGTCGCTGTCGGCGGCCTCGATCCTGCTCGAGAAAGCGCCGCGTGCCGGAGGGCACTGGCTGACCGTGGCCGAGGCGTCGGTGCGCGGTCCGCTGCAGGTCGCCGTCGCGGGTGGCGGCGCACTCCTCGACCTCGCGCGCCGGCTCGCACCGGGGGGAGCGATCGTGGTGGGCGGCGAACCCGACTCGTCGCCGCTGCTCGATGGTCGGCCGCTCGTCGACGGAGCATCCGCGGCCTACGTGTGCCGGGGCTTCGTGTGCGATCGGCCGGTGACGACGGAGACGGATCTGCGCGAGGTGCTCGCCGCGCCCTGACTCGTCGGGGCCAAGCGGTGCCAGGGGCGGTGAATCGGTGCGCTCGGTCCTCTACTTCGAGGGTCTAGCTGCTCACGGCGGCTGCGACCGCGACGTTCGGCGACTCGATGCCGTTCTGATCGAACGCCTCGAGCACCGCGCGGGTGAGACTGCGGCGGATCGCCCACTGCTTCCCGGCGCGCACGCGCACGGTCAGCCGCAGCGTCACCGCACCCGCCGTCACGGAGTTGACCCCGAGCAGTTCGGGCTTCTCCAGGACGTCGGGTGCGATGTCCTCGCGTTCGACGCCGTCGAGTACGGCCCGCAGGGCGATCTGGCAGGCGCGGTCGACATTGGAGGTCGGTGCGATGGGTACGTCGATCACGGAGACCGCGTGGCCCTGGCTCATGTTGCCGACGCGCAGGATCTCGCCGTTGCGGCAGAACCACAGGGTGCCGTCGATGTCGCGGACGGTCGTCACGCGCAGGCCGACCGACTCGACGGTGCCCACCGCGTCGCCGAGGTCCACCACGTCGCCCACACCGTACTGGTCCTCGAGCAGCATGAACATGCCCGAGATGAAGTCCCGCACGAGGTTCTGCGCACCGAAACCAAGAGCAACGCCGGCGATACCGGCCGAGGCGATGAACGGCGCGACGTTGAAGCCGAGCGTGTCGAGCGTCTGCAGCACCACCCAGACGAGCACGACGACCGACACACCGGACTTGAATACCGAGCCGATCGTCTGGGCACGCTGGATCCGGCGTTCGCGCGCGTAGGGATCACCGATGGCGCGTTCGGCGCGTTCCTGCAGCGGTGCGAGGAACGATCGGCGGGGCTTGCCGGATTTCTCACGCGGCTTCGTCATGCGGTCGATCAGTCGGTGGAGGACGAAGCGGAGCACGATCGCGACGACGATGTAACTCACGATCGCGAGCGGCCGGTGGATCAGCCAGTCCCTGTTGGTCTCGGTCAGTTCGAAGGCGAGCAACGGAATAGACATCCCCCGCGAGTCTACAAACGGGTGCCGGAGGCTTCAGGTGGTGTGAGAAGTTGCACGAAGCGGTCGGTGAGGTTTCAACCGAGAATCACGAGCCACACCGCTATCGCGTGACACAGTGCCGCGATGACCGTGGCCGCGTGAAAGAACTCGTGGTGCCCGAACGTCGCGGGCCACGGATCGGGCCAGCGGGTCGCGTAGAGGATCGCTCCTCCGCTGTAGAACAGCCCTCCGACCAGCAGGAGCAGCATGGGAGCGAGACCGACTTCGGCGACCAGCTGTCCGGCAACGGGCACGATGGCCCATCCGAGCAGCAGATACAGCGGCACACCGACCCAGCGCGGCGCCGTAGGCCACAGCATCTTCAGGGCCACGCCCGCCAGCGCGCCCGCCCACACGACGATCAGCAGCGGTCGCCCGGACTCCGGGGGCAGGGCGAGTGTCGCGAACGGGGTGTAGCTGCCGGCGATGAACACGAAGATCATCGAATGGTCGGCGCGCTTCATCCACACGCGGGACCGGGGCCCCCAGTTCAGGCGGTGGTAGAGCGCGCTGACGCCGAACACACCGCACACGGTGAGGCTGTAGATCGTCGCGGGGAGTACGGCGTCCGGGCGGTCGGCGAGGAAGGCGGCGGCCGAGACGAGGGTGACGCCGGCGATGACGGCCACACCGAAGGCCCAGGCGTGGATCCATCCGCGCATCCGCGGTTTGACGGGTAGTTCCTCGAGGCCGAATGCCGTCATGCGTGCGCTCCTCTCGGTACCGATCAGTAACCTACGCACCCGTAGGTTTGTTCCGTCGTCACGTTACAGCCCGTGAGGGCGCTCCGGGAGACTCTGTGACCACCGACGCGACCGTCCGTACGCCTGGGCGTAATGTGACTCGCGTGGTGATGACGGGGTGAGCGTCCGCGGACTGCTGTACCGGCTCTACGAGCGCAGGCTGCTGAAGGAACTCGACGGAGCACGGCATCCGCGACACGTCGCGGTCATGTGCGACGGCAATCGGCGTTGGGCGCGCGAGAACGGCTTCACCGACGTCAGTCACGGCCACCGCGAAGGTGCCAAGAAGATCGCCGAGCTGCTGAGCTGGTGCGACGCGGCCGGTATCGAGACGGCGACGATCTACCTGCTGTCCACCGAGAACCTCCGGCGCGACCCGGAGGAGCTCGATGCTCTGCTCGAGATCATCTCCGACGTGGTGGAGGAGATCTCCGCGCCCGGCCAGAACTGGGGCGTGAAGATCGTCGGCACCACCGATCTGCTCCCGGCCGACCACGCCAAGCGGCTGCACGAGGCCGCGGCCGGCACCGCGGGCCGGACGGGCACGCACGTCAACGTCGCCGTCGGGTACGGCGGTCGCCAGGAGATCGTCGACGCGGTGCAGTCGCTCCTGCGGGTGCGCTACGCGCAGGGGTTGCGTGGCGAAGAGCTCGTCGAGTCCGTAACGGTCGACGGTGTCGACAGCCACCTCTACACGTCCGGTCAACCCGATCCGGACCTCGTGATCCGTACCTCCGGCGAGCAGCGACTGTCCGGATTCCTGCTCTGGCAGTCCGCCTACTCGGAGATCTGGTTCACCGAGGCGTACTGGCCCGAGTTCCGCCGGGTCGACTTCCTGCGCGCGCTGCGCGACTACGCCGCCCGGCACCGCCGGTTCGGCGCCTGACGGCACCCGCCGGTTCGGCGCCTGACGGCGCCCGCCGGTTCGGCGCCTGGAACAGGGCCGAGCGGCGGGGCGCGTCAGAGCTTGCGCAACCGGAGCCGGTTGATGGCGTGATCCGAGTCCTTGCGCAGGACCAGGGTCGCGCGGGGACGCGTCGGCAGGATGTTCTCCACCAGGTTCGGCAGGTTGATCGAGTGCCAGATCTCCTTCGCGGCACTCATCGCGTCCCGGTCCGACAGGTTCGCGTAGTGGTGGAAGTGCGCCTCGGGATCCGCGAAGGACGTCTTACGCAGCGCGAGAAAGCGTTCCACGTACCACTTCTCGATGTCCTCGATACGCGCGTCGACGTAGATCGAGAAGTCGAACAGGTCGGAGACCATCAACCGCGGACCGGTCTGCAGCACGTTCAGGCCCTCGATGATGAGGATGTCCGGCTGCCGCACGATGTGGTACTGACCCGGGATGATGTCGTACGAGATGTGGGAGTAGATCGGCGCCGCAACCTCTTTCGCTCCCGACTTGACCTCGGTGACGAACCGCAGCAGTTTGCGCCGGTCGTAGCTCTCGGGAAAACCCTTGCGGTGCATGATGTTGCGCCGCACCAGTTCCTTGGTGGGGTAGAGGAACCCGTCGGTGGTCACGAGATCCACCCGCGGGTGATGGTCCCAGCGTGCCAGCAACGCCTGCAGCACACGGGCCGTGGTGGACTTGCCGACCGCCACCGAACCGGCCACACCGATCACGAACGGCACCTGCTGGTCGGGATGCTTCTCCCCGAGGAAGGTCGCGGTCGCGGCGAACAACCGCTGCTTCGCTGCGACCTGCAGGTGGATCAACCGGGCGAGGGGGAGATACACCTCCGCGACCTCCGCGAGATCGATCTGCTCGCCCAGGCCCCGAAGCCCGATGAGTTCGTCCTCGGTGAGGACGAGGGGAGTCGACTTCCGCAGCGTCCGCCACTGCTTGCGGTCGAACTCGACATACGGGCTCGGTTCGTTCAGACGAGCCATCGGCACGGCTTCCCGGTGGCGCGGCGGATGCGGCGTTGCATGTCCATGTAACGGATTGTGCTCGCTGACACAGGCGGATGCCTCCCCGGGGTCCCCACCCCGGCGGGTTCTCCCGTGTCGGGTCGCCGACGAGCGACTACGCTCGGCCGGTATGGGAGCCGACGACTTCGTGAACGAATATCTGCTGCTGGGCCTGGCTTTCGACCGGCTCGAGGACGGGTACGTCGACGCCTACACCGGCGATCCCGCGCTGCGGCGGAAGGTCGAGAACGCCCCGACCCCCGATCCCCGTGATCTATCACACACCGCGCGACGCCTGCGGGACGAACTTCCCGGTGCGGCACTGTCCGACGAGCGCACCCGTTTCCTCGACGTGCATCTGCGCGCCCTCGACTGCTCGGCCCGCAAGTTCGCGGGGGAGGAGATCGGTTTCGTCGACGAGGTCGAGGCATACTTCGACGTCCGCATCGCGCCCGGCGACGAGGACACCTACCGCGACGCGCACCGTCGCCTCGATGCGTTGCTGCCCGGCACCGGATCGCTCACCGAACGGATGCAGGCCCACCGCAAGTCCGATGTGATCCCCGCCGATCGTCTCGCCGAATGCGTCGACGCGTTCTCGAGCGCTCTACGGGAGAAGGTGCGGGCGGTCTACCCATTGCCCGACACCGAGCGTGTCGAGTACGAGATCGTCGGCGACAAGCCGTGGTCGGGCTTCAACTACTACCTCGGCGACTACCGTTCGCGGGTCGCGATCAACTCCGATCTCGAACAGACGATGGCGCACCTGCCGCGGCTGATCGCGCACGAGGCGTATCCCGGGCACCACACCGAGCACTGCCGCAAGGAGGCCGGTCTCGTCGCCGGCGGTCAGGCCGAGCAGACGTTGTTCCTCGTCAACACCCCGCAGTGCCTCATGGCGGAAGGGCTCGCCGATCTTGCGCTCGAAGCGATCGTCGGCCCGGGCTGGGGGGAGTGGGCGCAGGACATCTACGCCGATCTCGGGCTCCGGTTCGACGGCGAACTGGCCGAGCAACTGTCCGAGGCGTCCGAGCAGTTGCTCTCGGTGCGGCAGGACGCCGCGCTGCTGCTCCACGACCGCGGGCGCAGCCACGACGAGGTCGTGGAATTCCTGCAGCGCTGGTCGCTGTCGAGCCCCGAACGTGCCCGGCAGTCGCTGCGGTTCCTGTCGTCGCCGTTGTGGCGCGCCTATATCAGCACCTATGTGGAGGGCTACCGGCTCCTCGGCAGCTGGCTCGGGCAGGTTCCGGCCGGAGCCGAGCGCGCCGACCGTTTCCGGCGCCTGCTCGACGAACCCCTGGTGCCCAGCAGCCTGCGGTGAACCGCAGGTCGCTCGGGGACCGGCTTCCGGAGCGGTGGACGGCCTTCGTAGACTGGAGGACGTATCCCTGACGTCCTCTGCTTGGAGAAACCTCGATGACCGCTGCGCCCGGCGCCGACGTGAACACTGCCGCACTGAACGACCTCGATCCCGAGGTCGCCGAGGCCATGGCCGGCGAGCTGTCGCGTCAGCGCGACACGCTCGAGATGATCGCGTCGGAGAACTTCGTGCCGCGCGCCGTCCTCCAGGCCCAGGGCAGCGTCCTGACCAACAAGTACGCCGAGGGTTACCCCGGTCGTCGCTACTACGGCGGCTGCGAGAACGTCGACGTCGTCGAGGACCTCGCCCGTAACCGCGCCAAGGAGCTCTTCGGCGCCGATTTCGCGAACGTGCAGCCGCACTCGGGTGCGCAGGCGAACGCGGCGGTGCTCATGGCGCTGATGACCCCCGGCGAGAAGCTGCTCGGTCTCGACCTCGCGCACGGCGGCCACCTCACGCACGGCATGAAGCTCAACTTCTCCGGCAAGCTGTACGACGTCGCGTCCTACGGGGTCAGCAAGGACGACCACCGCATCGACATGGACGAGGTCCGCGACATCGCGCTGCGCGAGAAGCCGAAGGTCATCGTCGCCGGCTGGTCCGCCTACCCGCGCCACGAGGACTTCGCCGCCTTCCGCTCCATCGCCGACGAGGTCGGTGCCTACCTGTGGGTCGACATGGCGCACTTCGCCGGTCTGGTCGCCGCAGGCCTGCACCCGTCGCCGGTGCCCTACGCCGACGTCGTCTCCACCACCGTGCACAAGACCCTCGGTGGCCCGCGTTCCGGCCTGATCCTCGCCAAGCAGGAATGGGCGAAGAAGATCAACTCGGCCGTCTTCCCCGGTCAGCAGGGCGGACCGCTCATGCACGCGATCGCCGCGAAGGCCGTCGCGCTGAAGATCGCCGCGAGCGACGAGTTCAAGGACCGCCAGCGGCGCACCCTCTCCGGTGCCCGGATCATCGCCGACCGCCTGTCGCAGTCCGACGTCGCCGACAAGGGCATCTCGGTGCTCACCGGTGGCACCGACGTGCACCTGGTCCTGGTCGACCTGCGCAACTCGCAGCTCGACGGCCAGCAGGGTGAGGACGCCCTCCACGAGGTCGGCATCACCGTCAACCGCAACGCCGTGCCGTTCGATCCGCGTCCCCCGATGGTCACCTCGGGCCTGCGCATCGGCACCCCGGCGCTCGCGACCCGCGGTTTCGGCGACGAGCAGTTCACCGAGGTCGCCGAGATCATCGCGCAGACGCTCGTCGGTGGCGCCGACGCCGAGTCGCTGCGGACCCGCGTGAGCGCCCTGGCACAGTCCGTGCCGCTGTACGAGGGCCTCGAGGACTGGCGTCTGATCTGACGGCTTCCTACTGTCGCCGACCGGCCCGCACCGATCTCCGGTGCGGGCCGGTCGGCGTATCAGGGGTCGAGACATCCCACCGTAGGGCTGGTTAGGGTAGCCTATGCATGCCGACACTGTCGGTGCCCGCACGCGTACCCCGAACAGCAGAAGGAAGTCGCATGGCCATCCCGAGCATCGATCCGTACGAGTTGCCTACCAGCGACGAGATTCCCGCTGCTCGGGTGGACTGGACGATCGATACGTCCCGCTGTGCACTGCTGATCCACGACATGCAGAAGTACTTCATCGACGCCTACCGGCGCGATGCCGAACCCCTCGCGACCGTGGTGCCCAACATCGTCCGCCTCCGCGAGGCGTGCCTGGCCGCCGGTATCCCCGTCGTCTACACGATGCAGCCCGGCGACCAGCATCCGTCGCGTCGCGGCATCCTTGCCGACTTCTGGGGCGTCGGGCTGAGCACCGGCCGCGACACCGAGGTCATCGACGAACTGACCCCCGGCCCGGACGACATCCAGGTCACCAAGTGGCGCTACTCGGCGTTCCAGCGCACCGACTTCCGTCAGCTGCTCGCGCACAACGGCCGCGACCAGCTCATCGTCACCGGCGTCTACGCACACATGGGCTGTATGCTCAGCGCCGCCGACGCCTTCATGAGCGACGTCGCGCCGTTCATGGCCCTCGACGCCACCGCCGACTTCTCCCGCGACGAGCACCTCATGGCGCTCCAGTACGTCGCCAAGCGGGTCGGCCGGGTCGAGACCACGGACGCGCTGATCGAGTCGATTACCGCGTCAGCGCGTCGCCGCGACCGCGAGACCGAAGAACTCACCGCATCGCTGCGCTGACCGGCACGGTCCGAGAATCGGGAACTTCAGCACATGCAGCGAATTCTTCTGTCCGGCAAGATCCATCGCGCGACCGTCACCCACGCCGATCTGCACTACGTCGGATCGGTGACGATCGACCGCGACCAACTCTCACCGCGCTGACGCGGGAAGCGATTTCGGTGTTCTCGACGTCGCCGGGCGCTGTCGAGAACACCGAAATCGTCCGGATCGTCTAGGTGGTGCCGCGACGACGCGCCTCGAGCGTCTCGACGGCCTGCTCGCGCAGCAGCCGCAGGCGGGCCAGCGGGCGATCGGACTCGGGGCTGCGCCAGTAGCCCGACGCGTCGAGCATCGGCTTGGCGATGCCGAGTCGCTTCGACACGGCGCGCAGTTCCTTCACGATCGATGCCTCGCCGGCGATCCACATCCAGCCCTCACCGCCGCGCGGCGCACCCGACTCGACGGCCTCGGCGAGCACGGTGGCGTCGGAGACTCCGGGACGACGGTGCACCCACCTCACGCCCGCGAGATCGGACTGTTCCTCCTGCGGACCGTCGACCAGCGCGAAGACGTGCATCGGCACCGTGCCACCGTAGGTCTCGACGAAGCGCCCCAGTGCGGGTAGTGCGGTCTCGTCGCCGGCGAGCAGCCACCAGTCGGCGCCCTGCGGCGGGATGATCGCGACCTTGGGTCCCGCGAGGTGGAGCACGCTGCCGGGTTCGGCGGTGCGGGCCCAGTTACCGGCGGGGCCGTGTCCGTGCAGGACGAAGTCCAGATCGAGCTCCCCGGCCACGGGATCGAAGCGACGCACCGTGTAGGCGCGGGCCACGGGTGCGGGCTTGCGGGGCCAGTGCAGGTGCCCGTCGTGCTGTTCGGGCAGGGCAGGGGTCTCGCTGCCGGGTTCGGGCAGGAAGATCTTGACGTAGTCGTCGGCACCCTCGGTGGTGAACGCCGGGGCATCGTAGTCGCCGCTGCGGAAGGCACCGAGCTGCTCGCCGCCCAGGGTGATCCGACGCATCCGCGGTGTCACGTCCACCGCGCGGAGCACGGTCAGGCGCCGCAGGACGATGGGCAGGGAGACGCGGGTCGGGGGCGTCGTCACCGGCATGGTGAGCTCCTTCCGGACGGGACCGGCCGGACAATTCGGGCGGGCGCGTCGCTGCTGGTATGGTTAGGCGGCCCTAACTATATCCGGACGGAGGGGCGGATCCGAGGGGGCGGGTCCAGGAATGCCGAGGAGTACCCGTGGAATCGATCGTGCCTCTGCCGTTGACCGCTGCCCAGGCGGGAATGTGGTTCGCGCAGACGATCGACCCCTCGAACGCGACACTCGTCACCGGGCACTTCCTCGAGATCGACGGCGCCATGGATCCGGACGTGCTCGCCCGCGCCGTCCACACGGTCTTCGACGAATCCGCCGGACTGCGCGCCCGGATCGCCGTCGTCGACGAGGTGCCCGTCCAGTTCCCCGGTGCCCATCCGGCGCCGGAGATCGAGGTCACCGACCTCACCGCCGACGCCGATCCGCGGCGGACGGCCGTCGACACGATGCGCGCGATCCTGCGCGTGCCGATGGATCCGACGGCCGAAGCCGGCATCGGCGCCCGGGTGTTCGTCCTCGGACCGGACCGTGTCCTGCTGTTCCTGCGCGCCCACCACGCCTTGCTCGACGTCTACGGCTACAGCCTGGTCGAACGCCGCATCGTCGCCGTGTACACCGCACTCGTGCGCGGCGAGGACGTCCCGCCCGCGACCTTCGGCTCCGTCGAGCAGGTCGTCGCCGAGGACGAGGAGTACCGCAGCGGCGAGCGCATCGTCGCCGACCGCGACTTCTGGACCGAGACGCTGCATGGTGCACCCGACGCGCTCGGCCTCGCGGAGACCGCGGTGCCGGCCGCGTCCTCGCTCGCCCGCGCGGTGGTCACCGAATCGGTGCAGGTCCCCGGGGACGTCGCCGAGGCGCTCGACGTAGCGGCACGCCGCGCCGGGGTGGGCTGGCCCGACCTCGTCACCGCCGCGACCGCCGCCTATCTCGGCCGGGTCACCGCGGTCCGCGACGTGGTGCTCGGGTTCCCGGCCATGAACCGGATGGGCAGCGTCGCCGCGAAGGTGCTCACCACCGCCGTCAATGTCGTGCCCCTCCGCATCGAGGTCGCTCCGGAGGCGAGTCTCGCGGCGCTCGCCGCCGACGTGCGCGCCACCGTCGCTGCGCAGGGACGCCACAGTCGCTACCGGGGCGAGGACATCCACCGCGACCTGCGTCTGCCCGCGACCAGTCCCGGTCCGGTGGGCCCGACGGTCAACATCAAGCCGTTCGGCGACACCGTGCGATTCGGCGACGCGACCGCCACCGTGCACTCGCTCGCGCGCGGTCCCGTCCACGACCTCGCGGTGGTCGCCCGTCGTGTCGACAGCACCCGCGCACTCGAACTGACCCTCGACGCCGACGCCGACCGGTACACCGCCGAGGAGGTCGCCGGTCACGCCGCGGCCATCGCGCGACTGCTCACCTTCGCCGCCCGGGAGGACGCGGACGAACGTCCTCTCGCCCACGCCGACCTGCTGAACCCGGATTTCCGCGCCGATCTCGAATCCCGTTGGCACGGAATCGTATCCGAGTCTGTCGCGCCCGACGCGATGGATCTGTTCGACGCGCAGGTGGCCGCCGCCGGTGCCGCACCCGCGCTCGTCGCGGGCGCCGACCGTCTCACCTACGCCGAACTCGACGCGCGCATCGGTGCCGTCGCAGGCGAACTCGCACGGGCTGGTGCGCGGTGCGAGGTGACGGTCGCGCTCGCCCTGCCACGCACCGCCGACATGGTGGTCGCGCTCCTCGCCGTGCTGCGGACGGGCGCGGCGTACCTGCCGCTCGATCCCGCCTTCCCCGCCGAGCGACTCGAGTACATGCTCGACGACGCGCGACCGGCGATCCTGCTCACCACCGACGACTTCGCCGACCGTCTCGGTGCATCGACCCCGGACGCCACGGCGGTCTTCCGTGACGGCGTCCTGCACTGGCGCGGCGACGTCCCCGTCGGCACCACGCCTTCCGAGCGAGTCGTGCCCGACCAGTCGGCATATGTCATCTACACCTCGGGTTCGACCGGCCGGCCGAAGGGTGTCGTGCTCTCGCGCGGCGCACTCGCCCGCTTCGTCGACGCCGCGACCGATCTCGCCGGAATCGGCACGCACACTCGGCTTCTCGCCCTGACCACCCTGTCGTTCGACATCTCGGTGCTCGAACTGATCGTGCCGCTGTGCCGCGGCGGGGCCGTCGTGCTCGCGGGCGACGACGAGGCGCGCGATCCGGCGGCCCTGGCCGCGCTCGCCGCCACCGAGTCGGTGGACTGCATCCAGGCCACCCCGTCGCTGTGGGGCGCGATCGTCGAACACGACGGTCTGGATCTCGCCGGTACGGGCGTGCTTGTGGGCGGCGAGGGCCTGCCCGCCGTCCTGGCCGGAACCCTCGCTGCGCGAGCGTGTTCGGTCGTCAACATGTACGGCCCCACCGAGGCGACGGTGTGGTGCACCTCCGCTCCGGTCGCGCCGGATCTGCCGTGGACCGGGTCGGTGGGCCGCCCCTATCCGGGAACCGGTGTGCGCGTGCTCGACCGGCAGTTGCAGCCCGTGCCGGTCGGCGCGGCCGGTGAGCTGTACGTCGTGGGGCAGCAGCTCGCGCGCGGCTACCGCGGCCGCCCCGACCTCACCGCGGCCCGCTTCGTCGCCGATCCCTTCGGCGCCGGCCGGATGTACCGCACGGGCGATCTCGTGCGCTGGACCGCCGACGGCACCCTGCAGTATCTCGGACGCGGCGACGACCAGGTCAAGGTCCGCGGACACCGCATCGAACTCGGTGAGATCGAGACCGCCGCAGCGCAATTCGCCGGCGTGGCGCAGGCCGTCGTGGTCGCCCGGCCCGACGCCACCGGTGCGGCCCGCCTCGTGGGCTACGTGACCGGCACCGACGTCGACACCGCAGCACTGCACGACTTCCTCCGCACACGTCTGCCCGAGTACATGGTGCCGTCGCTGACGGTCGTGCTCGACGAGTTCCCGCTCACCGCGAACCTCAAGGTCGACCGCAAGGCACTGCCCACCCCGGAGATCGGCGCCCCCGACACCGGTCGCGATCCCGAGACCGCCACCGAACACACCCTCGCCGGTGTCTTCGCCGACCTGCTCGGACTCCCGGCCGTCGGTGTCGAGGCCGACTTCTTCACCCTCGGCGGAACGTCGCTGTCCGCCACCCGTCTCGTCGCCCGGATCCGCTCGGCGCTGGACGTCGAGGTGTCGCTGCGCGACGTCTTCGACGCTCCCACCGTGGCCGAATTGGCCGTGGTGGTCGACGGCGCGAGCCCGGCACGTCCCCGCTTCGTTGCAGGACCGCGACCGGCGCGGATCCCGCTGTCGTCGGCCCAGCAGCGCCTGTGGTTCCTCGACCGTGCCCAGGGACCGTCGCCGACCTACAACATCCCCTTCGCCCTCGAACTGCGCGGCCGGCTCGACGCCGTCCTGCTCGACCGTGCGCTGGTGCACGTCGTCGCCCGGCACGAGGTGCTGCGCACCGTCGTCGACGTCGTCGACGGTGAGCCCGTGCAGGTCGTCGCCGACACGCCGTCGACGGTCCTGCAGGTCGCGGAGGCGCGCGACGGGAATGCCACGGCACTTCTCGACGCGGCCGCGCGGGCATCCTTCGACCTCGGACAAGACCGTCCGTTCCGTGCGCATCTCGTGCGACGCGCACCGGATGACGCGGTGCTGCTGCTCGTCGTGCATCACATCGCCGGCGACGAGTGGTCGGCCGAGACGGTCTTCGCCGACCTCGCCGCCGCCTACGCCGATCTCTCGGCGGGTCGTGTGCCCGACGACGCGCCGCGTCCCCAGTACGCGGACTTCGCGGTGTGGCAGCGTGGTCTCGCCGACGACCCCGCCGCCGCCGTGCTCCGCGACCGCGACCTCGCGTTCTGGTGCTCCACCCTTGCCGGAGCACCGGAGGAACTCGCCCTGCCACACGACCGTCCGCGACCCGCGGTGCCGAACCACCGCGGTGGCGAGGTGCACGTGCAGGTGGATTCGGAACTGTCTGCGGCCCTGCGGGGTACGTGTTCCCGTTCCGGGACGAGCATGTTCATGCTCACCCACGCCGCCGTGGCCGTCCTGTTCACCGCGCTCGGGGCGGGCGACGACATCGTGCTCGGCGCGCCCGTCGCGGGTCGCGCCGACAGCGGACTCGAGGACGTCGTCGGATTCTTCGTCGACACCATCGCCCTGCGCACCGATCTGTCCGGCGATCCCGATACCGCCGAGATTCTGACGCGCGTACGGCACGCCGACCTCGCCGCCCTGGCCCACCAGGAGGTGCCCTTCGACGAGGTGGTCGACGCCGTCGGTCTCACCCCGTCGCTCGCGCGGCACCCGCTCTTCCAGACGGTGGTGCAGTACCGCACCGAACCGGTCGTCCCGCAGATCGGCGACACCACCGCGACCGTGTCGTATCTGTCCACCGACACGTCGAAGTTCGATCTCACCGTCGACTTCGTCGACGCGGCCGACGGCCTGTCGATCCGCTTCGAGTACGCCGAGGACCTCTACGACCGTACGAGCGTACGGACCCTCGGGCAGCGTCTGCTGTCGGTGCTCGCGGCCTTCGCCGACCCCGAACCGCGACACCTCTCATCGATCGACGTGCGCACCGACGAAGAGCGCGCCGCCGACACCGTCGCGACGGTGCCCGCCACCACGCAGCTGCTGCCGGACCTGCTCGCGGCGGCCTTCGCCGCCCGCCCGGATCACCCGGCGCTCGTGTTCGGCACCGAGACGTCGAGCTATCGGGAATTCGGGGCGCGCGTGCACCGTTCGGCTCGCGCACTCGCCGAACGGGGTGTCGGGCCCGGCAGTGTCGTCGCGGTCGCGGCGGCACGGTCCGACGCCGCCGTGGTGGCGCTGGCCGCCGTCGTGGTCTCCGGTGCCGCCTACCTGCCCGTCGACCTGTCGTACCCGCCGGCGCGCATCGAGTTCATGCTCACCGACGCCGCACCCGATCTCGTGCTTGTGGATACGGAAGGCGCCGTGCCCGGAGAGGCACCGGAGCTGACCCTCGCCGCACTGGCCGAAGCGGCGCAAGGCCACTCGGACGCACCGATCACCGACCTCGACCGCAGCCGCCCGCTGCATCCGGCGGACGGGTCGTACGTCGTATACACCTCCGGTTCGACGGGTGTGCCCAAGGGTGTCGTCGGAACCGCTGCGGCGCTGGCGAACCGGTTGGTCTGGCAGGCGGCACGCGTCCGCCCGGCCGGCGACGACGTGCGCCTGGCCAAGAGCTCGCTGAGCTTCATCGACGGATCCACCGAGCTGTTCGCCGGTCTGCTCTCCGGTGCGACGATGGTCCTCGCCGACGACGCCGCCTCCCGTGACGCCGAGGCCCTCGCCGATCTCGTCGTCCGGCACCGCGTCCGGATGCTCACCGCGGTGCCGAGCCTCGCCGAGACCCTCGCCGCCCTGCGCCCCGAGGCCGCGGAACTCGTCGACACGTGGTTCCTCAGTGGAGAACCCCTCGGCACGAGCGTGATCGCGGCACTGCCGGGCGCACGGGTGATCAACTCGTACGGTTCATCGGAGGTCGCCGGCGACGTCACGATCTGGACGGCGCCGGGCTCCGACGTCGACCGCGTCCGCATCGGTGCCCCAGTCGACGGCGTGACCGCGCGCATCCTCGACCGGCACCTGCGTCCCGTCCCGGACGGGGTGACCGGCGAACTCTACGTCGGGGGAGTGCAGTCCGCCCGCGGCTATCTCGGCCGCCCGGATCTGACCGCGGCGCGGTTCGTCGCCGACCCCACCGGCAGCGGCACCCGGCTCTTCCGCACCGGGGACCTGTTGCGGCGCAACGCCTCCGGAGAACTCGAGTTCGTCTCGCGCGCCGACCACCAGCTGAGCCTGCGCGGTTTCCGCATCGAACCCGGCGAGGTCGAAGCCACATTGCTGCGGCACCCGGCGGTGACCGCGGCCCTCGTCACCGTGCGCCCGTCGGCGTCCGGGACCGATCTGCTCGTCGGTTACGTCGTCGCCGATCCGGCCGCGCCGCGTCCGGCGGCCATCGACCTGCAGGACCATCTGCGGACCGTGGTGCCGGACTACATGATTCCCGCGGTCTTCGTCGTGCTCGACGCCATGCCGACCCTGCCCAACGGCAAGGTCGACCGCGCGTCCCTGCCCGATCCCGCCCGGAGTCACAGCACACGCGAGGCCACCGATGACGAACGCGCCGTGTGCGAGGTGCTCGCCGAACTCCTCGGTGTCCGCCAGGTGGGCCCCGACGACGACTTTTTCGCCCTCGGCGGCAATTCGCTCCTCGCGACACGTCTGTCCGCGGCGCTGCGCATGCGCACCGGCCGGAACCCGTCGATCCGCGACATCTTCGATCTGCGCACCCCCGCGCGACTCGCGGCGACGGTCCCGGCCACCGCCGTCGGACCCGAACTCGTGCGCCGCGACCACGCCGATCTCGTCCCGATGTCGGCGGCGCAGCGCCGGCTGTGGTTCCTCTTCCGCCTCGAGGGCGCGTCGGCGACCTACAACATCCCGTACACGATGCGGCTGCGCGGCGCGCTCGACGTCGACGCTCTGCGGGGTGCCCTGCAGCACCTGATCGCCGGGCACGACACGCTGCGCACGGTGTTCACCGAGCCGGACGAGGGCGACGTCGAGCAGATCGGCTACCAGCGGGTGCTGCCCGCCGAGGACTGCACCGTCGACCTGCGGATCGTCGACGCCGCCCCGGCGGATCTCGACGTGCTGCTCACCGAGGAGGCGGGCCGTCCGTTCGATCTCGCCCACGACCTGCCGATCCGCGCGACGCTCGTGCGCACCGCTCCCGACGACGCGCGCCTGTTGGTGCTCGTGCACCACATCGCCGCCGACGAGTGGTCCGCCACGCCGCTCGTCGCCGACCTGTCCGCCTGGTACGCGCACCTGACCACCGGGGCACCCGCGCCTGCGCCGCTACCGGTGCAGTACCGGGACTTCACTCTCTGGCAGGACGAACGTCTCGGTACCGGGGACGAGTCTCTGCGTGAGGTCCAGACCGAGTACTGGGCACGCGTCCTCGACGGCGCACCCGAGGAACTCGCCGTTCCGCACGACCGGCCGCGCGGGGCCGTCAGCAGTTACCGCGGCGGCGCGGTCCCGTTCACCGTCGACCCGCGCACCCGGGAAGCACTCGCCGACATCGCCGCCGAATCCGGCGCGACGATGTTCATGCTCACCCACGCGGTCGTCGCAGTACTGCTGCGCGCGCACGGCGCCGGGGACGACATCGTCCTCGGCACTCCCGTCGCGGGTCGTCCCGACGCCGCCCTCGACCGGATCGTCGGCTTCTTCGTCAACACGCTCGTGCTGCGCACCGATCTGTCCGGCGACCCCACCGTCCGCGACCTGCTCACGCAGGTCCGGGAGGTGGACCTCGACGCCTATGCTCACCAGGACCTGCCGTTCGAGGTGCTCGTCGAACGACTCGCCCCGGCACGGTCGCTCGCACGCCAGCCGCTGTTCCAGATCATGGTGCAGTACCGCGACCGCCTCGACGAGATCCGCATGCCCGGACTCGACGCCGAACCGGTCTTCGTCGAGACCGGCACGTCGAAGTTCGACCTGACCTTCGACCTCGCCGAGACCGACGACGGCGGGATCCGCGGTCGCATCGAGTACGCGACCGACCTGTTCGACCGCGGCACCGTAGACGGATTCGTGCAGCGACTCACGGCTCTGTTGGCGGAGATCGCGGCGAATCCGGACGCCTCGCTGTCGCAGTTGAGCGTGCTCACCGTCGACGACCGGAAGGCATTGGTGGCAGTGGAGATCGGCACGGTCCGAGACGACGGTCCCGATCGCACGGTCCCCGAGCTGTTCTCGCAGCAGGTCGCTGCGACACCGGATGCCCTCGCGCTCGTCGACGACGCCACCGGACGGCGGTGGACCTACGCCGAACTCGACCGTGCCGTCGCCGCTCTGGCCGGGCATCTGCGTGCCGTTCCCGGAGTAGGAATGGATGCCGTCGTGGCCGTGGCGATTCCGCGCAGCACCGCTCTCGTGATCGCCCTCCTTGCGATCCACCGCGTCGGTGCGGCCTATCTGCCGCTCGACGAGAACTATCCCGCCGAGCGACTCGCGTACATGCTCTCCGACGCGCAGCCCGTCGCGGTCGTGGCGGCCGCCGGTGTGGCGATGACCTTCGACTCCGGTGTGCCGGTGCTCGAGGTCGACGAATCCGGTTCCGTCGGAACCGATCCCGCAGATCCGGTCGCAGCACCGACCGTGATGCCCCTCGACTGCGCGGCGTACGTGCTCTACACCTCCGGATCCACCGGAACCCCGAAGGGTGTCGTCGTCGGCCATCGCGCCGTGGCCAACCGGCTGCGGTGGATGCAGGACGAATACGGTCTCACCGCCGAGGATCGGGTGCTGCAGAAGACCCCGTCCGGATTCGACGTGTCGGTGTGGGAGTTCTTCTGGCCGCTGATCACCGGCGCCACGCTCGTCGTCGCGACCGCCGACGGTCACCGCGACCCGCATTATCTGCGCGATGTGATCGCCCGGCAGTCGATCACCACGGCGCACTTCGTGCCGTCGATGCTCGCGGCGTTGCTCGACGTGCTCGCCGCCGAGCAGGACCGGGCACTGCGCCTGACCCGGGTGATCTGCAGTGGTGAGGCGCTGACCGCCGACCATCGCGACCGCTTCCACACCCTCGTCGACGCCGAACTGCACAACCTCTACGGCCCCACCGAGGCGGCCGTCGACGTCACCGCGGCACCGATTCCGGCGCAGGGCATTCCGTGGGTCCCGATCGGACGGCCGATCGACAACACCCGCACCCTCGTCCTCGACGAGCGGCTCCGGCCCGTGGCGCCGGGCGTCGTCGGCGAGTTGTATCTCGGCGGTGTCCAGCTCGCCCGCGGCTACCACCGGCGCGCGGGCCTGACGGCGGGCCGGTTCGTCGCCGACCCCTACAGCGACGCGGGGGAGCGGCTCTACCGCACCGGCGACCTCGTGCGGTGGCGCGACCGGGGCGCGGGCCTCGAACTCGACTACATCGGCCGCGCCGACGGGCAGGTCAAACTCCGCGGCCTGCGCATCGAACTCGGGGAGATCGAGGCGACGCTGGTCGCGCATCCGAACGTCGCGCAGAGCGCCGTCGTGGTGCGCGACGGCATGCTCGCCGGCTACGTGGTGCCCCTGTCCGGGCGCACCGTCGAACCGGCCGATCTACTCGCGCACGCCGCGACCTCCCTGCCCGATCACATGGTCCCGGTGACCGTGACCGTGCTCGAGGTACTGCCGCTCGGACCGAACGGCAAACTCGATCGCAGGGCACTTCCCGATCGGCAACCGACCGCGACGACGCGCCGCGACCCGGAGACCCCCGCCGAGGCCGCACTGTGCGAATTGTTCGAGGAGGCACTGCGTCTCGACGTCGTCGGACCGGACGACGACTTCTTCGCGCTCGGTGGCGACAGCATCGTCTCGATGCAGGTCGTCACGGCCGCGCGCCGCAAGGGCATCGAGTTCGGCCCGCGGGAGATCTTCCGGTGGCGCACCCCGGCCGGTCTCGCCGCCGTCGCGCAGTTCGCCGAGACGGCTGTTGCTCATTTCGCCGAGACGGCGGGGCAGCCGGCCGGTCTCGTGGACGATCGGGAGCCGGGCCCGGTGCCCGTGCCGCCGGCCGTGCACGCACTGCGAGAGATCGGTGCAGAGCCGGCCGGAGCCGCACTCGTGTTCGCCGTCGACACCCCGGCGGACGAGGAGAAGGCGACGGGTGCCGTGCGCACGGTGGTCGCCGCTCACGATGCGCTGCGCATGCGGCTCACCCGCGTGGCCTCGGTGCTGTGGTCGCTCGACACCCACCCCGCCGGCGACGAGGTACCGGTACGGGTCGTCGAGACCACCGACCTCGCAACAGCGCAGCAGCAGGCCCGCACCGAGGCCGCCGAGGCTCTCGACCCCGAGGCCGGACCGGTGCTCTCGGCCGTGTGGCTGACCACCGGGCAGACCGGTCGACTCGTGGTGGCGGTCCACCCGATCGTCGCCGACGGTGTCTCCGTCGGCGTGCTCGCCGCCGACCTGGCTGCGGCGGTCACCGGGGGACCGGTTGCCGTTCCCGCAGCCACCGCGCAGGGACTCGCGACCCGCATCAACGAGCGCGCGCAGGACCCGGCGCTGCTCGGGGAACTGGCGCACTGGGCGCAGGTCCTCGCCCCGGGCGCCGCGCTGAGCACCGCGGTGCTCCCCGTCGGCGATCCGGTCGAGATCGCCGCAGTCGAGGTCAACGCCGGTCCGTCCGGTGAACAGGACCTCGCTGTCGCGGCAGTGACCGCGTTGGCAGTCGCCGTCGGACGCGTCCGCGAGGCCGCGCCGGCACATTTGCTCGTCGAGATCGAACGCGACGCACGTGAATTCTCCGACGGCGAGCCGGACTGCACCCGGACCGTGGGTCCGTTCGCCGTCGGTGTGCCCGTGCGGGTTCCCGTCGCCGACGATCCGGACGCGGTGTCGACCGGTGTGGCCGCCGCCGTGGACGGGGTGCCCGGGGACGGGTCCGGTTACGCGCTGCTGCGGCACCTCAACGCCCAGGCCGCACCGGCCTTCATGGCACTGGCCCGGCCCGACGTCCTCGTCCGGATCGACACGGTGCCGACGGAACGGCGGACCCCGTGCGGGCGCGCCCTCGAGCTGTCGGTGCGGATCGAGGAGAAAGCGGGCGGTCGTATATTCACAGCCACGATGCGGTCGGACGGACGAATTTCCTGCGAGGAGATCCGAGGGCTGTCCGAGGCCTGGACGACGGCGATGAACGCGCCGGTGGGAGCAGGTTTCAGCACCCCCTCGGGCGCCTAGTATGGTTAGCCTAACCATTAGCTAGTCGGTATGCGCCTGCGGTTCGTCGCGGCATCCGTGGGAGAGAGAAAATTCGATGCAGTCGGTGTATTCCGTCACGCGCGCGCAGCGGACCATCTATTTCGGTCATCAGCTCGACGCCACCGGGCACCTCTACAACACCGGCATGTACACCGAGACCATCGGTGACGACATCGACATCGACCGGATGATCACGGCGATCCACTCGGTCCTCGACGCCGCCGAGACCCTGCACGTCAACTTCGACGTCGACGCCGACGGCAATGTCGTCCAGATCCGGCGCGCGACCCGCGAGTGGGACCTGCCGGTCATCGACTTCCGCGGCGAGGACGACCCGGCCGCGGCGTCCGACCGCTGGATGCGCGCCACGATGAACGAACCGCAAGATCTAGCCCGCGACCTGCTGTTCCGATTTGCCATCCACCGCCTCTCCGACGACACCGTACGGCTGTACCAGCAGTACCACCACATCGTGAATGACGGCTACGGCATCGGTCTCGCGACCACCGCGATGACCAGGGCGTACGTCGAGGGCAAGGGTCCCGACCGCGCCACGGAGTGGACCCTGGAACGGTACGTGCGCGTCGACGAGGAGTACGTCGCGAGCGAACAACGCGAACTCGACCGCCGCTACTGGCTCGACGAACTCGCCGACCTCCCGCAGGTGACGCGCCTGCTCGGCTCTGGTCGCCTGTCGAGCCCCGGAGAACTCGTCGCCTGGTCGCACATCGACACCGACGGACGCGGCCGGCTCGAGCGGTACGCCAAGGCCCACGGCACCCGGCCCGCCACCGTGCTCATCGCCCTCCTCGGCACCTATCTGGCCCGGGCCACCCGCCGCCGTGACGTGGTGATCAGCCTGCCCACGACCGCGCGCGGCACCCGCGAACTGCGCACCGTGCCCGCGATGGTCGCCAGCGTCCTGCCCCTGCGCTTCGACGTTCCCGACGACGCGCGCCTGGCCGACGTCGCCGAGGTGATCGACGGCAAACTGCTCGGCCTGCTCAAACACGGCCGGTACCGCGGTGAGGATCTCGGTCGCGAACTCGCCGAGATCGACCCGGACTGGCGGCCCCCGACCGTCGGCGTGAACATCATGCCCGCAGCTGCCTCGCGGTACTCGGTCGGGCGGGAATCGCAGGCGCACATGCTGTCCTCCGGGCCGGTCGGCGAACTGGAATTCATCCTCGTGCTCGAGAAGGCCGGGCACCCGATCGAGATCGGACTGCGCGGTCATGCCGACGACGCACCGCTCGCGCAGCGCTGCGCCGCCGATCTCGACGACTTCCTCGCCGCGATCCTCGACGACCTCGACGCGCCGCTCGGCACCTTCGACGTCGCCCCGGCGCCAGCCCTCGGCGACAGCTCCGAGGCCGACCACGAGGACACCGCCGCCGGACCGCTCGCGCTGCTGCCGGCCACCGCGCGACGCCGCGACGCCGGACTCTCCGTGGACGCCGAACTGCGCGAATACCGCGTCCCGGCTCCGGAGGATCTCACCGACGACGCCGTGCTCGCCGCGGTCGCCGCCGTGGTCGAGCACCACCCGGCGCTGCGGACGACCCTCACCGCACCGGCCCCGGTGCTGTGGCTGCTGTCGGTGAACGACACCGCCGCCGTCGACGTCCGGACCCTCGTCGCGAACGCCGCCCTGCCGGTGGGAACCGCGACCGCCGACCTGCCCCTGCGCCCCGACGCCACCGCCGGCCGGGTCCTGACCGCGGTGCGGCTCACCGCTGCGGACGAGAGCGCCGGGGAACTGGTCTTCCTCGCCCCCGCCGGGCTCGTCGACGAGACGTCCTGGTCGATCGTCACCGCCGACCTGCACCGTGCCCTGCGCGCCGTCCGGCGCGGCACGCAGATCATGCTGCCGCCCGTGCCCACCTCGCCCGCGACCCACGCCCGCGTCTTCACCGAGCAGGCCGCCTCCCCGCAGCGACTCGCCGAGCTTCCCGACTGGATGACCACCGTCGCACCCGGTGCCGAGTTCGCCGCAGCGGTGGCCACCGGCCGCACACGGACGCCTGTGACCCTCACCCTGACCGACGACGAATTCTTCATGGCGACCACCGCAGTGGCCGGTCTCGTCTCGGGCGTCTCGACCGATGTGTGGACCGCGGTGACCGCAGCCGCGGTCGCGAACACCCGCGAGAGCGGCGACGGTGAACTGCTCGTCGACATCGTCCGCGACGGCCGCATCGCACTGGCCCCCGACGCCGACCTCACCCGCACCGTCGGCGCGCTCGACTGGACGACGCCGGTGCGGCTGGCGCTCGCCACCGATCCGCTCGACGCCCTGCGCACCGCGAAGGAACGCCTGCGCGCAGCCCCCGACCGGGGCATCGGCTGGCCGATGCTGCGTTACGCCAACGTCCAGGCCGGACCGGCCCTCGCGCCGCTCGGACAGCCGCAGGTGCTCGTGCGGAGCGGCGGAGACCGCATCGGCAACTACCTGCTCGATATCCACGTCGAACGGGGAACCGGCGGCGCCACGGTGCATCTCACCGCCGACGAGGCGCTCGCCCCCGATCTCGTGGCCGGGCTCGCCGAGGCATGGCGCGCGGCATTCGACGATCTCCTCGGCCGCGCCGACGCAGCTTTGGGGCGGACCTGTCTCACTCCGTCCGATCTCGAGCACGTCACGCTCACGCAGACCGAGATCGACCGCGTCGCACGGATCGCGCCCGTGCGGATCGAGGACATCTGGCCGCTGTCGCCGCTGCAGCGCGGCCTGTACTTCCAGTCGGTCTTCGACTCGTCGAAGGACATCTACACCGCCCAGTTCTCGCTCGACTTCGGCCACCGCCTCGACGTCGAGCGCCTGCGCCGCGCCGCCGCACGTCTGCTCGCCGAGAACCCCACCGTGCGTGCCGGTTTCACCGACGACGGTCTGGCCGATCCGGTGCAGTTCATCGGCGCGGCGGATCTCGAGGTGCCGTTCACCGAGGTCGACCTCACCGACCTCGACCCCGCCGAGCAGCAGGCCCGCGCCGAGAAACTCATCGAGGAGGATCGGCTGCAGCCGTTCGACCTCGCGTCCCCGCCGCTGTGGCGCATGCTGCTGCTGCACCTCGACGGCATCGACCGTCTCGTCGTCAACCGCGAATTCATCCTGTGGGACGGCTGGTCCGGTGCGCTGTTCGTCGACGAACTGCTCGCCCGCTACGCCGGTGACGAAATCGCGGCGCCCGAAGCGGGTTTCACCGACTACCTGCAGTGGCTCGCCGCCCGCGACCGCGCCGCCGCCGAGCAGGCCTGGCGCGACGAGTTCGCCGGTTTCGACAAGCCCACGCTGCTCGCCGGATCCACCCGCGACCGCGCCGCCATCGTGCCGCTGCGCATCGAGTCGTACATCGACGAGACGCTCACCGCGACACTGCGCGATCGGGCCCGCAGCACGGGCGTCACCCTCAACGCGTTGATGAACGCCGTCGTCGGCCTGCTGCTCGCCGCCGAATCCGGCAGCACCGACGTCGTGTTCGGCTCCACCGTCGCCGGGCGGCCCACCGAGATCGTCGGACTCGACCGCGTGGTCGGCATGTTCCTCAACACCGTCCCGGTGCGGGTGCGCCTGTCCGGCGCCGAGACCGTCGCGGACCTGCTGCGCCGCATGCAGGACGAGTACGCCGACCGCATGGAGTTCGAGTATCTCGGACTCGGCGACATCCTCCGCGCCGTCGGTCATTCCGAACTGTTCGACACCCTGTTCGTACTGCAGAACTTCAAGGACGCCGACGAGATGGCCCGGCAGTCCGCGCGGCACGACATCCTCGCCGAGGACAGCCTCGACCACACGCACTATCCCCTCGCGATCGTCGTGTCGCCGGGGCGGACCATGCACGTCAAGATCGACTACCGGCCCGACGTCGTCGACGGTGCGCGTGCCCGGGCCCTGCACGACCGCTTCGTGGCGCTGCTCGACTTCGTCGCCCGCGGAGTCGATCTGCCGGTCGCGTCCGTGCCCGCACTGACGGCCGCCGAACACACCGTCACCGACGCCCGGCTGCGCGCCGAGATCCCCGAGGTCGAGGACGTCACCGTCGCCGAGATGCTCATCGCCCGCGCCGCGACCGACGCCGACCGCATCGCCCTCGTCTCCGGTGAACAGAGCAGCACCTACGGCGAACTCGCCGGCCGCGTCGAAGCGCTCGCCCGCACCCTCATCGCCGGGGGAGCGGGACCCGAGACCATCGTGTGCCTCGGTCTGCCCCGCAGCATCGACACCGTCGTCGCGCTCTTCGCGATCCTGCGCACCGGTGCCGCCTACCTGCCGCTCGAACTCGACCAGCCCGACGAGCGTCTGCGCACCGTCATCGACGACGCGCTGCCGGCGCTGTTCCTCACCACGACCGCGGTGCAGAACCGTCTCGGCCTGCCCGCCGACCGCAGCATCCGTCTGGACGAGCCCCTCGCCGCGAGTACCGCGCCGTTGACCGACGCCGAACTCGGTGCCTTCGCCCCGGGTCGCCCGGGCCGGCTCGAGCACCCCGCCTACGTCATCTACACCTCGGGGTCCACCGGCAAGCCGAAGGGCGTGGTCACCCCCTATCGGGGCCTGACCAACATGCAGCGCAACCACCAGGACGAGATCTTCGATCCGGTGGTCTCGTCGGTGGACGGACGCCGGATGCGGGTCGCGCACACCGTGTCGTTCGCTTTCGACATGTCGTGGGAGGAACTGCTCTGGCTCGTCGAGGGCCACGAGGTGCACGTCTGCGACGAGGACCTGCGTCGCGACGCCACCGCGCTCGTCGAGTACTGCAACACCCACGCCATCGACGTCGTCAACGTCACCCCCACCTACGCGACGCAGCTGATCGCGGACGGCATGCTCGACGAGGGTCCGGGACAGCACCGCCCGCCGCTCGTTCTGCTCGGCGGTGAGGCCGTGTCGGATTCGGTGTGGACTCGCCTGCGCGAGACCGATGGCACCCTCGGGTACAACCTGTACGGCCCCACCGAGTACACCATCAACACCCTCGGTGGCGGCACCGACGACAGCGCGACCCCCACGGTCGGCGTCCCCATCCGCGCGACCCGCGCCTACATCCTCGATCCGTGGCTGCGACCCGTCGTCGACGGTGTCGTCGGCGAGTTGTACATCGCGGGTGTGGGTCTCGCGCGCGGCTATCTGAACCGTTTCGGGCTCACCTCCGACCGCTTCGTCGCCGATCCGTGGTCGACCGGTGGCCGCATGTACCGCACCGGCGACCTCATGCGCCGCCGCACCGACGGCAACCTCGACTATCTCGGCCGCGTCGACGACCAGGTCAAGATCCGCGGTTACCGCGTCGAACTGCACGAGATCGCGGCTGTGCTCGAGGAGCACCCCGAGGTCGGTACCGCGGCGGTGATCGCCGTCGACGACCCGCTCGTGCCCGGCACGAAACGACTTGCTGCCTACGCCGTTCCGGTCGGTGACGGTGACCCGTCCGACCTGTCGTCGCGGCTCGTCGCCCACCTGCGCGCCCAGTTGCCCGACTACATGGTCCCGGCCGGGGTGCAGCTCATCGATTCCGTGCCGATGACCGTCAACGGCAAGCTCGACACCCGCGCCCTGCCCGAACCGCAGGCCGCCACGGGCCTCGGTGGACGCGCCCCGCGCACCGAGACCGAGAAGGTCCTGTGCGAGGTCTTCGCCGACGTCCTCGGGGTCGACGAGGTCGGCGCCGACGACGACTTCTTCGAACTCGGCGGGCACTCGATGATCGCCATGCGGATCGTCGGCCGCATCCGCTCCGAACTCGGTGTGGACGTCACCATCCGCGACCTGTTCGAGGCTCGCAGCGTCGAGGAACTCGCCCGCCGCATCCCCGGCGCCGCAGCGGCGCTCCCGCCGATCACCGCGCGGACGCGCCCCGACCGGGTGCCGCTGTCGGCCGCCCAGGAACGCCTGTGGCTGCTCCAGCAGTTGCAGGACGACAGCCTCGCCTACCACTACGCGCACGTCGCACGCCTCGACGGCGCGGTGGACGCCGATGCCCTCGTCGCGGCGGTCGCCGACGTCGTGGAACGTCATGAGAGCCTGCGCACCGTCGTCGATTCCGAGGACGGCACGCCCTACCAGCGGATCCTGGCTACGCCCGAGGCCGTGCGCTTCGAACTGCACGAGACAGAGTCCGAGGATGCCGTCCGGGCGCTGCTCACCGAGCGGCTCACCGCGTCGTTCGATCTGCACACCGACCCGCCGCTGCGCGTGGTGCTGGTGCGCGTCGCGCCCGACCGGCACGTCCTCGCAGTGGTGCTGCACCACATCGCGACCGACGAATGGTCGGATGCGCCGCTGCTCGGCGACCTCACCCGCGCCTACCAAGCCCGGTCGGCCGGCGTGACACCCGAATGGTCTCCGCTGCCCGTCCAGTACGCCGACTACACGCTGTGGCAGCGCGAACTGATCGAGGCCGGCCGGATCGACACCCAGATCGACTACTGGACCGACACTCTCGCGCAATTGCCCGACGAGATCGTCCTGCCCACCGACCGGCCCCGCCCCGCGCGGCCGACCGGAGCGGCGGGCAACACCACCGCGACGGTCCCCGCCGACATCGCCGCCCGCCTGCGCGCGGTCGCGGATGCCCGCGGCGGCACGATGTTCATGGCGCTGCACGCGGCCGTCGCGGCACTGCTCTCCCGGCTCGGCGCGGGCGACGACATCGTCGTCGGCACCCCCGTCTCGGGCCGTTCCGACACCGCACTCGACGAACTCGTCGGTTTCTTCGTCAACACCCTGGTGCTGCGCACCGATCTGTCCGGCGAGCCCACCTTCGCCGAACTCCTCGACCGGGTGCGCGAGACCGATCTCGCGGCGATGGCGCACCAGGAGGTGCCCTTCCAGCAGCTCGTCGAGCGACTCGCACCGCCGCGCGTCGAGGGACGGAACCCGCTGTTCCAGGTGATGATGAGCTACCTGCAGCGCCCCGCGCAGCTGCCCGACCTGCTCGGTGTGCCCACCCGCTGGGAACCGCTGAGCAACGTCCGCGCCAAGTTCGACCTCAACCTCACCTTCGTCGACGCCCCGGACACCGGCGAGGTCGCCGTATCGGTCGAGTACGCGACCGACCTGTTCGACGCCACCATGGCCGACACGCTTCTCGCCGCGCTGCTCACTCTGCTCGATCAGGTCGCGAGCGCACCCGCGGCCCGGATCCGCGACGTCGCGATCCTCGACGCCGACGAGGCCGCGGGACAACTCGCCGTCGGCACCGGCGAGCGCGTCGACTTCGCTCTCGCCCCGCTGAGCGAGGTGCTCGCCCGCAGCGCCGCCGAGCACGCCGAACGGCCGGCTCTCGTCGCGGCCGACCACACCCTCACCCATGCCGCCCTCGACGCCGCCTCGAACCGCCTCGCCCGCGAACTCGTCGCGCTCGGCGCCGGTCCGGGTGCGATCGTCGCGGTCGCGGTGCCCCGCTCCGTGGGGCAGGTCGTCGCGATCCACGCCGTCGTGAAGTCCGGTGCGGCCTACCAGCCGATCGACACCACGCTGCCCGAAACGCGCATCGAGTACCTGCTCGGCGATGCGCATCCGCGAGTCGTGCTGACGCGCAGCGACATCGAACTGCCCGGCGAGCATCCGCGACTCGACCTCGACGACACCGAGGTGCGTGCCCGCATCGACGCCCGCAGCCCGGAGTCGGTCACCGACACCGACCGGATCGCGCCGCTCACCCTCGACCACCCGCTCTACGTCATCTACACCTCGGGGTCGACGGGTCTGCCCAAGGGCGTCGCCGTGTCGCACCGCGCCGTGGCGAACCGGCTCGAATGGGTGCGCCGCGAACTGCCCGCCTCGCCCGACGACCGGGTGCTGCTGCGCACACCCGCGACCTTCGACGTGTCGGTGTGGGAGTTGTTCGCGCCGTTCGTCGACGGTGCGAGCGTCGTCGTCGGCGGACCCGACGCGCACCGCGATCCCGTCGAATCGGCGACCCTGCTGCGCGACGGGAACATCACCGTCGCCCACTTCGTGCCGTCGATGCTCGAGGAGACCCTCGCCGTGCCCGCCACCGCGGACGCCGCGAGCCTGCGCCGCATCGTGTGCAGCGGTGAAGCACTGTCGCCGCGCACCGTCGCACGCGCGGCGACGGTGCTCCCGCAGGTGAAGGTCCACAACCTGTACGGCCCGACCGAAGCCGCGGTGGAGGTGACCCTCGACGCCGACCCGGGTGCCCGGATCGGTTCGCCTACCCGCGGTTCCGTCATCGGGCGGCCGGGCGCGAACGTGTGCCTGTACGTGCTCGACCGGTATCTGCGCCCCGTGCCGGCCGGCACCCCCGGTGAGCTGTACATCGGGGGAGTACAGGTTGCGCAGGGCTACCTGCGGCGCCCGGCGCTCACCGCCCAGCGGTTCGTCGCCGACCCCTACGGCGATCCCGGCGACCGGCTCTACCGCACCGGCGACCTCGCACGCTGGGACGCCCACGGCGACCTCGAATATCTCGGCCGCGGCGACGACCAGATCAAGCTGCGCGGTCTGCGCATCGAACTCGGCGAACTCGAGGCGGCTCTCGATGCCGTCGACGGTGTCGCCCGTGCTGTGGCCGCGATCAAACCCCGTCCCGCAGGCGATTCGGTGCTCGTCGGATATATCGTTCCCGCAGCGGAAGTCGCGGTGGATCCGGTGGCGGTCCGTGACGCACTCGTCGGACGTGTGCCCGAGTATCTGCTGCCCGCACGGGTTCTCGTGATCGACGCGGTCCCGACGACCTTCAACGGCAAACTCGATCGCGGTGCCCTTTCGGCACCGGAGTTCGACACCGGATCCGGACGGCAGCCGCGTACCGAACTCGAGGCGACGATCGCGACTCTGTTCGCCGACGCACTGGGACTCGACGAGGTCGGTATCGACGTCGACTTCTTCGCGCTCGGTGGGCATTCCCTCGCTGCGATCCGGCTCGTGAACGCGATCCGTTCGGAGCTCGGCGCGGATCTGGCCCTGCGCACGGTCTTCGACGCCCCGACGGTGGAGTCGCTCGCGCAGCGGTGCGCGGCCGCCGGGCAGGCGTCGCCGCGACCCGCGCTGGTGGCGGCTGACCCGCGACCTGCGATGGTGCCGCTGTCGTACGCGCAGCAACGCCTCTGGATTCTCGACCAGCTCGGGGCCCGCGGCGGCGTGTACAACGTGCCTGTCACGTGGCGGGTGCACGGGCGCGTCGACGTCCCGGCACTCGAAGCGGCCGTGCGCGACGTCGTCCTGCGTCACGAGTCGCTGCGCACGGTCTTCCCGAGCGCGGACGGACAGGCCTACCAGCAGGTGCTCGCGCCGGACGAGGTCCGCGTGGTCGTCGACCACCGCTCGGTCGCCGCGGCCGATGTCCACGATGCGCTGGCCGAGGCGATCGATCACCGCTTCGATCTGTCGGCCGAACTGCCGGTGCGGCTGTCGGTCCTCGACGCCGGGGACGGCACCGTGGTGGCGCTGGTGATTCACCACATCGCCGTCGACGAGTGGTCGACCAAGGCGCTGCTCACCGATCTGGCGACCGCCTACGCGCTGCGGGAGGTGGGGCAGGCACCGGAGTGGATGCAGCCCGCCGTGCAGTACGCCGACTTCACGCTGTGGCAGCGCGACCTGCTCGGCGACCCGGCGGATGCGGAGTCGCTCGCCGCGCGTCAGCGCGCCTACTGGCGCGACGCCCTCGCCGGCCTGCCCGAGGAACTGCCGCTGCCGACCGACCGGACCCGTCCGGCCCGCACCTCCTATCGCGGTGGCGCGGTGCCATTCGCGCTCGACGCGGAGGTCGTGCGCGCACTGCGGGAACTCGCACGCGCACACGACCTCTCGATGTTCATGGTCGTGCAGGCCGCCGTCGCGGTGCTGCTCGCCGCCTACGGCGGCGGCGAGGACATCCCCCTCGGCACCCCGGTCTCCGGACGCGGCGACGCGCAACTCGAGGATCTCGTCGGTTTCTTCCTCAACACCCTCGTGCTGCGCACCGACCTGTCCGGCGACCCCACCGTCGCCGAACTGCTCGACCGGATCCGCCGCACCGACCTCGAGGCGTTCGACCACCAGGACCTGCCCTTCGAGCAGGTCGTCGACGCGGTGCTCGGCTCCGACCGATCCGTCTCGCGCGCCCTGCACCCGCTGTTCCAGGTGATGATCGTCTATCTCGTCGAACCCGATCCGCGCAGTGCGGGTGGGCTCACGGCGGGTGTCACCCCCGAACCGCACCCGATGGAGACCTCGAAGTTCGACCTGTCGTTCGACCTCGTCGAGTATGTGGGCACCGACACCCTCGTCGGCGTCGTCGAGTACAGCTCCGACCTGTACGACCGCGGCACCGTCGAACGTCTCGTCGCCGGACTCGACCGGGTGCTGCGCACGCTGGCCGGGGGAGAGGCGCACCGGCGCCTGTCCGCCATCGACGTCCTGCCGGCCGACGAACGCGCCCGGCTCGAACAGTGGCGGGCCACACCGGCACCGGTCGCCGAAGCCGTCACCGTCGCGGACCTGTTCGACGACGCGGTCGCCCGTCACCCGCACGAGACCGCGCTCGTGGCAGGCGATCTCGAATGGAGTTTCGCCGACCTCGCGTCCCTGGTCCGCCGGTGGGCGCGACTGCTCGTCGACCACGGTGTCGCTCCCGAGACCCGCGTGGCGCTCGTGCTGCCCCGCACGGCCGACACGATCGCGGCGATGCTCGCGGTGCTCGTCTCCGGCGGTGCCTACGTCGCGCTCGAACCGCGCACTCCCACCGAGCGTCTCGCGACGATCCTCGGCACCGCGGAGCCGGCCGTCGTGCTCACCACCCGAGAACTCGCGTCGTCGCTGCCCGCGGTGGACGCGCCGGTGCTCGCGCTCGACGACGAGACGCTCGCGGCGCGGGTCGCCGGCTACGACGACGCCCCGCTGACCGACGCCGACCGGCTCGCACCGCTGCGCGCCGACCACCCGGCCTACGTCGTGTACACCTCCGGCTCCACCGGCACACCCAAGGCGGTCCTCGCCCTGCACCGCGGCCTGACCGCGCTGTTCTACAGCCACCGCGCCGACCTCTACGCGCCGACGCAGGCACGGACCGGACGCGACCGGCTCCGGGTCGGCCACGCGTGGTCGTTCGCCTTCGACGCGTCCTGGCAACCGCAGCTGTGGCTCTTCGACGGGCACGCGGTGCACGTCGTCGACGAGAAGGTCCAGCGCGATCCGGCCGAGATGGTCCGCGTCGCCCACGAATCCCGCTGGGACTTCGTCGAGGTCACCCCGTCGCACCTCGCGCAGCTGCTCGATCACGGACTCGCGGACGACGGACGGTGCCCGGCCTCGCTCGGCTTCGGCGGCGAGGCGGTCTCCCAACCGATGTGGGACCGGTTGCGCGGGCTGGACGGCGTGAGCGCCTACAACCTCTACGGGCCGAGCGAGAGCACCGTCGACGCGCTCGTCGCACGGGCTTCGGACGCCGAGGCGCCCGTTGCGGGCCGACCGGTCGCCGGCACCCGGGCCTACATCGTCGACCGGTGGATGCGTCCCGCGCCGATCGGTGTGGAGGGCGAGCTCTACCTCGCCGGTCGTGGACTGGCCCGCGGCTATCTCGCCGACCCGGGTCGCACCGCCGACCGTTTCGTCGCGGACACGATCGATCCGGAATTCCCCGGAGACCGCATGTACCGCACGGGTGACCGGGCCCTGTGGACGCCCGACGGACACATCCGCTACCGCGGACGCGGCGACGACCAGGTCAAGATCCGCGGATACCGGATCGAACCGGCCGAGATCGAGACCGTGCTCTCGTCGCGACCGGACGTCGCGACCGCAGTGGTGCTCGCCCGCACCGATCTCGGTGCGACGGCACGTCTCGTCGCCTACGTCGTCCCGGCCGCCGGGCACACCCTCGACGCCGAGACGCTGCGACGCGCGGTCGCGCGGGTGCTGCCCGACTACATGGTGCCGTCGGCGACGGTCGTGCTCGACGCCCTGCCCACGCTCGCCAACGGCAAGATCGACCGCGCAGCGCTGCCGCGACCGGAACTCGCCCCGCGAACGCACCGGGCACCGTCCACACCGGCCGAAGAGCTGCTGTGCGCCCTCGCCTCCGAGGTCACCGGCGTCGAGCAGGTCGGCGTCGACGACGATCTGCTCGAACTCGGATGCGACAGCATCTCGGTGATGCGGATCCTCGGCGGACTGCGGGCGGCCGGATACGTGATCGACGCCGAGTCGATCTTCACCGCCGGGTCGATCGGCGAACTCGCCGCGACCCTCCACGAGGACGAGATCCGCGGCGCCGGGAACGGACACCCGGACGACGGACCTACGAAGTGTTCTACAGCAGAGGAGAATCGATGAGGATCCACAAGCGACTGCGCCGGATCGGCGTCGCCCTCGCCGCCACCGCCATGCTGGTCGGTGTCACGGCGTGCGGCTCGGACACCGACAGCGGCAGCTCGTCCGGCAGCGCGACGGCGGCGAACGACGAGTTCCCGGTCACCGTCTCCGGCAAGTTCGGCGACACGACCGTCGAGTCGGCCCCGACCCGCGCCCTGCCGCTGTCGCCGCAGGACGCCGACATCCTGCTGTCGTTGGGCGTCACCCCGCTCGCGCTCCCCGTCGATGCCCAGAACCTCGCGGCGACCGGCGGCACCGGCGTGTGGCCGTGGGAGGCCGAAGCACTCGGCGCCGACGTCCCGCCGCTGCTGAACATGGACGGCGGTGCCACGGTGATCGCCGAGCAGATCGCCGCGCTGCAGCCCGACATCATCGTCTCCACCGGCTTCTGGGGACTCGAACAGAACACCTACGACCAGCTCGCCGAACAGTTCCCCGTCGTCCACTTCGACTACCGCGCCAACGGTGAGCCGTGGCAGGACTCCACCCGCAAGATCGCCTCGGCCCTCGGCATCCCCGAGAAGGCCGAGGAGGTCATCGAGCAGGCCGAGGTCGATCTCGACGCCGCCAAGGAGCAGTACCCCGCACTCGAGGGCGCGACCTACAACGCGATCATCGGCGACACCGGTGGCCAGCTGTCGGTGCTCGCCGCCGACGACCGCGGCATCGGGCAGTTCCTGAACTCGCTCGGCCTCGAGCTCAGCGAGTACGCGAACACACTGCAGGTCGATGCGGACGGACGCGGTGTGCTGTCCTACGAGGAGATCTCGCAGCTCGACGCCGACCTGCTCGTGGTCGTCTCGCCCACCGGCGATCTCGGATACCTGACCAAGTTCGAGGCGTGGAACCGTCTTCCGGCCGTCGAGCGCGGCGCGGTCGTCTCGCTCGCCCGCAACACCGGCATGCCGAACGCCGTGGGCTTCCCGTCGGCGTTGTCGCTGAAGTGGGCCACCGACGAGATCGCTCCGATGCTCGCCGACGCCGCCGCGAAGTCCGAGTGACGGCCCGGCAATGAGCAACGGCGCCCTCTTCGATCTGCGGCCGCTGCGCGAGAGCGCGGCCTTCCGCCGGATCTTCATCGCTCGCACCATCTCGATCTTCGGTATCGGGATGCTCATGGTCGGCGTACCGATCCAGGTCTACGACCTGACCGGATCGTCGCCGATGGTGGGTCTGGTCTCCGCGCTCGAAGGGGGCGCTGCGATCGGCGGCATGCTGCTCGGCGGCATGCTCGCCGACCGCTACAACCGCAAGTTCCTGATCCTGTTCGCCCGCACCGTCTCCGGTCTCACCTTCGTCGGACTGGCCGTCAACGCCGGTCTGTCGTCGCCCTCGGTGCCGGCGATCATCGCCCTGACGGTCGTCAACGGCCTGATCGGGTCGATCAGCATCGCGGCTCTGCTGGCAGTCGTGCCCACGCTCGTCCCCAAGGACCAGCTCGTCGCCGTCGGTGCGCTCAACGTGCTCAGCGCCCGCGCGGGAGCCGTCCTGTCCCCGGCGCTCGGCGGTCTCGTGATCGCGACGTTCTCGGTGGCGTGGAACTACTGGGTGGCCGCGATCGGCACCGCCGTGACCGTCACCCTGCTCTCGGGCCTGCCGGCGCTGAACCCACCGACGGCGGACGCTGGGCACGACGCCGACGCACCCGCGGAGACGGTGACCGGCTTCCTGCGCCGCGAACGCGTCGTCGGCGGGGTGATGATCGCCGGCGTCGTCGCGATGCTCGGCGGCGGTGTGCTCGTGCTCGTGCCGGCCTTTGCCGACGCGCGTTTCGAGGGCAATGCGGTCGCCATCGGCGTCATGTACGCGGCGATCGCGCTCGGCGCCGCCGCGGCCACGGTCACCAGTGGATGGCTCGGCCGTTCGGTGCGGCCCGGCCGCGTGCTGCTCACCGCCCTGGTCCTCGGATTCGTCGTCCAGGCACTGGTCGGCTTCACGTCCGTCCTGGCGCTCACCGTCGTGCTGCTCGTGATCGTCGGTGTGTTCGGGGCCGTGCAGGAGGTGCTGCGCTACTCGCTGATCCAGACGCACACGCCGCACACGCTGCTGGGCCGGGTGAACGGTCTGTGGTCCGCCCAGGAGGTCGCGGGCATGTCGGTCGGTGCGCTCGTCGCGGGTCTGTTCGGCAGCATCTTCGACGCCCCGGACGCGGTCGTCTGGTACAGCGCCGCGATGGCCGTCCTCGCGCTGCTCGTGACCCTGGTGCTGCGACGACTGCGCGGCGCGACGGTGGAACCGAGCGCGCATCCGGTGACGGTCGAGTGACCGTACGCCGCGCGATCCACGGGTTCGCGTTCCTGACGCAGCGGAGCCGACCGTGTTTGCTGGGGTTCAGGGGTACTTATGAGGTGTCGTTAACGCGATCTTCACCGACACGCTTCCTCCGCCATCGAGCGAATCGCCCGTATCGGGGTTAGCGTCGGGGGTGTAGGCGGCGCAGGTGCCGTCTACACGGGAGGTCCCTGATCGTGTGGCTGACACAGTCCGAGCGAGGGGGCCGGCACCGGGCCTCCGTGGTCGTGACGACACCGGGGACCCACCGGCCCACCGAATACGTCCGGGCGGTGCCGTCCGGGCCGAGGAGCCCCACGTGAACGCAACACGCTCCGTCCCCACCCGCTCCGGCCACGCCTCCGGTACCGCCGCTGCGAAAGAATCCGCTGTACGCACCTACGTGCTGGACACTTCAGTGTTGCTCTCCGACCCTTGGGCGGTCACCAGGTTCGCCGAGCACGAAGTCGTCCTTCCGCTGGTCGTGATCGGCGAACTCGAAGGGAAACGGCACCACCACGAACTCGGCTGGTTCGCTCGCGAATCGCTGCGCCTGCTCGACGACCTGCGGCAGCGGCACGGACGCCTCGACCAGCCCATCCCTATCGGGGACGAGGGTGGCACCCTCCACGTGGAGCTCAATCACACCGACCCCATGGTCCTGCCCGCGGGATTCCGCACCGACACCAACGACTCCCGCATCCTCGCGTGCGCCCTGAACCTGGCCACCGAGGGACGCGACGTGGTGCTCGTCAGCAAGGACATCCCGTTGCGCGTCAAGGCCGGTGCCGTCGGCCTCGACGCCGACGAGTACCACGCCCAGGACGTGGTGATCTCGGGATGGACGGGCATGACCGAACTCGAGGTCGACCGGACCCTCATCGACGAGATGTTCACCGAGGGCATCGTCGACATCGACGATGCTCGGGATCTGCCGTGCCACACGGGGATCAGGCTTCTCGGTGGCTCCTCCAGCGCGCTCGGCCGGGTCACCGCCGACAAGCGGGTGCAGCTCGTCCGCGGCGACCGGGAGGCGTTCGGACTGCACGGGCGCTCCGCCGAACAGCGCGTCGCCCTCGACCTGCTGCTCGACGAATCCGTCGGCATCGTCTCCCTCGGCGGCAAGGCCGGAACCGGAAAGTCCGCGCTGGCACTGACGGCGGGACTCGAGGCCGTCCTGGAAAGACGAACCCACCGCAAGGTGGTGGTCTTCCGGCCGCTCTACGCGGTGGGTGGGCAGGAACTCGGCTACCTGCCGGGTACCGAGGCCGAGAAGATGAATCCGTGGGGGCAGGCGGTCTTCGACACCCTCGAAGGACTCGCCAGCCCGGCGGTGCTCGAGGAGGTGCTCAGCCGCGGAATGCTGGAAGTGCTGCCGCTCACGCACATTCGCGGCCGGTCGCTGCACGATTCGTTCGTCGTCGTCGACGAGGCACAGTCGCTCGAACGCAACGTGCTGCTCACCGTCCTGTCGCGGCTCGGTGCGGGATCGCGCGTCGTGCTCACCCACGACGTCGCCCAGCGCGACAACCTGCGTGTCGGCCGGCACGACGGTGTCGCGGCGGTCATCGAGAAGCTCAAGGGACATCCGCTGTTCGCGCACGTCACGCTCACCCGCAGTGAGCGGTCGCCGATCGCGGCGCTGGTGACGGAGATGCTCGAGGAGTTCGCTCCGGGCGCCTGACGCCCGGGCACGGCCGACACGGCGCGTCCGGCAATGCCGGACGCGCCGTCGTCGTCAGGCCTCGTCGGAGGTGTCGGTGTCCTCGGGGAGAGGGCCGAGTTCGGTCTCGAGCACTTCCTGGACGACGCGCATCGCAGCGAGTCCGGCGGGAGCGCCGCAGTACGCCGAGCAGTGGATGACGGATTCGACGATCTCCGTGCGGTCGAGTCCGTTGCGCAGGGCACCGCGGACGTGTCCGCGCAGTTCGTTCTCGGCACGCAACGCGATGAGCATGCCCAGGTTGAGCAGGCTGCGGCTGCGGCGGTCCAGGCCGGGGCGCGACCACACGGCGCCCCAGGCGTGCTCGGTCACGAACTCCTGCATCGCCTCGGAGTCGGTGCCACGGGAACGCTCGAACGCCCGCTCGACGAAGTCGTCACCCATCACTTCGCGCCGGATCTCCAGACCCGTCGTGAATCCCGGAGTGTGCTCGGCGTCGGACATGTCATCGCTCCCTGCTGATCCGTCGCCGAACGGTTCGGCGACGAACGGATTCTATGCGGGCAGCCTAGGGAAGCGGTGAGGGCGAGGAGCGTCAGGAGCGACGCAGGACGGCGCGCAGGACGCCCACGACGGTTCCGCGGAGGAAGGTGAGGACGTCGAAGTGGTCGTCCCACAAGGCGATCCGCCCGTCGCGCAGTTCGAAGGTGCCGCACACCCAGAACTCGATGCGCACCGGCCCGAAGCGCAGGATGTCGGTGCGTTCGGTGAGCACGATGTCGCCCTCGGCTGCGATGTGGTGGACGACGACGCCGAAGCCCACCGACGGTCGCGCGAGACCGGCAAGGATCTTCCGGACCCGGGCGCCGCCGCGGACGGTGGGGAGCCAGGTGTTGTGCCACGCGATGTTGTCGGTGATCAGAGAGGCGGCGCGGTCGATGTCCTCGGCGGCCGTTGCCTCCAGGAAATCGGTCACCGTGGCGACGGCGTCGTGCGCGGTGACGGTCTGTGTGCTCATCGTTCTCCTCGGCGTCGGCTGCGTCGCATGGTAACGGCAGGAGACCTGGGGTGGGGCGGATTGGTGCACGGCACGGAATCACCGGAAACCGGGTTGTGTCGCCGAGGAGTCGGGCACCCTGAACTCAGGTACCCGTCCTCTCAGTGACAGGAGCGAACCGATGAATCGAATTCCCCGACGCAGAGCAGCGTTGGTGGCGGCCGCAGCGGCGATCGGACTGGTGGTCGCCGGTTGCAGCGACGACCAATCCGCGGAGGACACGGTGGGCAGCGCGACCAGCGCGGTCCAATCCGCCGCGGAGAGCGTGGCATCCGGGGCGGAGAGCGCCGTCGAATCGATCACGCAGGGCGACGATTCGCCCGAGGCCGACGAGCCCGCGGCGGATCGGTCCAGTGCGGTGCCGGGACCGGACGGCGAGCAGGTCGAACTCAGCGGACCGATCCTGCAGAAGTACGACGAGGTCGGCGGTGCGTCCAGCCCGCTCGGCGCCGCGACCGGCCAGCAGGAGGAAGTCGGCGACGGTTACGTCGCGGAGTTCGAGGGCGGCATCATTGCGTGGAGCCCCGACACCGATTCCCACATCGTGTGGGGTGAGATCCGCACGGCCTGGGAGGCCGCGGGTGGTGCCGGTGGCGACCTGGGCTTCCCGATCACCGACGAGGAACAGACCCCCGACGGTGCGCGAAGCAACTTCCAGTTCGGTTACATCACGTGGGCGCCCGGCACCGGGACCGAGGTGGTCCAGGAGTGAGGTGACTCCCGGCTCGCTGAGCCCTCGCTATCCGCTCACGTTTTCGCCATCCGCTACAGCAATTGCTGTAGCGGATGGCGAAATTCGTAGCGGATGCAGACAGGTCGATCGGAACCCTGCGGGTCAGGACTTCTCGTCCACCCGCGTCATCGCCAGGACGTCGAGGCGGCGGTCCAGTTCCTCCTCGCTCAGGCGGTCGCCGACGAGGCCGCGGTCCACGACGGTCTGACGGATCGTCTTCTTCTCCTTCAGCGCCTCCTTGGCGACGGCGGCCGCCTCCTCGTATCCGATCGCGGAGTTGAGGGGAGTGACGATCGACGGCGACGACTCCGCCAGTGTGCGCAGATGTTCGACGTTCGCGACCAGCCCGGTGATGCAGCGATCGGCGAACAGTCGGGAGACGTTGGCGAGCAAACGAATCGACTCGAGGACGTTGCGGGCCATCACCGGGATGTAGACGTTGAGTTCGAACGCCCCGGCCGCGCCGCTCCACGCCACAGTGGTGTCGTTGCCCACCACCTGTGCGGCGACCTGCGTAACCGCTTCGGGAAGAACGGGATTGACCTTGCCCGGCATGATCGAACTACCGGGCTGCAGATCGGGGAGCTGGATCTCGGCCAGACCCGTGAGCGGACCGGACCCCATCCAGCGGATGTCGTTGGCGATCTTCGTCAGCGACACGGCGACGGTGCGCAGCGCCCCGGACACCTCGACCAGAGCGTCACGCGCGGCCTGAGCCTCGAAACTGTTGCGGGCCCCCTGCAACTCGTCGAGCCCCGTGGTCTCGACGAGCACGGCCACGACACGCGCCCCGAAATCCGCCGGTGCGTTGAGGCCCGTGCCCACCGCGGTACCGCCGATCGGCAGTTCGCCGAGGCGGGGGAGGGTCGCGCGGAGACGTTCGATCCCGGCCTCGATCTGGCGGGCGTAACCACCGAACTCCTGGCCCAGGGTCACCGGGACCGCATCCATCAGGTGCGTACGACCCGACTTGACGACCGTGCGCCACTCCTTCGCCTTCTCGTCGAGGGCACCGTGCAGGTGCTCGAGGGCGGGGATCAGATCCTTCACCGTCGCCTCGGTCGCGGCGACATGCGTCGCGGTGGGGAAAGTGTCGTTCGACGACTGCGACATGTTGACGTCGTCGTTGGGGTGGACCGTGACGCCGGCCTTCGCGGCGAGCGACGCGATGACCTCGTTGGTGTTCATGTTCGAGCTCGTGCCCGAACCGGTCTGGAAGACGTCGATCGGGAACTGGTCGTCGTACTCACCCGCGGCGATGGCATCGGCGGCCGCGACGATCGCGTCGGCCTTGTCGGGGTCGAGCAGACCCAGGTCCTTGTTCACCCGGGCGCAGGCGCTCTTGAGCAGACCCAGCGCGCGGATCTGTGCGCGTTCGAGTCCACGGCCCGAGATCGGGAAGTTCTCCACGGCGCGCTGCGTCTGGGCGCGCCACAAGGCGTCGACCGGAACCTGGACCTCGCCCATCGTGTCGCGTTCGATACGGAACTGCTGAGAAGACTGTTCGGTGTCGGTCATGTCCTCCACGTTATGCCGCCGGAACGAACGAGGAGGGGCACTGCACCAGAACTCGGTGCAGTGCCCCTCCTCGGAAGGATCGGTGACGATCAGGGCAGTGATGATCAGGGCAGTGATGATCAGGGCATGGGCGGCGGGGAGCCGGCGACACCGTGGAAGTCGATGGACGAGAACTCGCTGAGCTTCTGCAGGCGGTGGTACGCCTCGATCATGCGGACCGTGCCCGACTTGCTGCGCATCACGATCGACTGCGTCTCCGCGCCCCCGGCGGAGTAGCGGACGCCGCGGAGCAGCTCACCGTCGGTGACGCCGGTCGCGCAGAAGAAGATGTTCTCGCCGGTGACGAGATCGGTGGTGGTGAGGACACGGTCGAGATCGTGTCCGGCGTCGATCGCCTTCTGGCGCTCGGTGTCGTCCTTCGGTGCCAGGCGCCCCTGCAGCGCACCACCCATGCAGCGCATCGCGGCCGCGGCGATGATGCCCTCGGGGGTACCGCCGATGCCGAGCAGCATGTCGACACCCGAACCCGGACGTGCAGCGGCAATCGCGCCGGCGACGTCGCCGTCGGAGATCAGACGGATGCGGGCACCCGCCTCGCGCACCTCCCTGATGATCTGCGCGTGGCGCGGACGGTCGAGGATCGTCACGGTCAGGTCGGCGTGCGCGATGTTCTTCGCCTTCGCGACACGGCGGATGTTCTCCGCGATCGGGGCGGTGATGTCGATGACGTCGGCGGCCTCGGGACCGACGGCGATCTTCTCCATGTAGAACACGGCGGACGGATCGAACATCGCGCCCCGCTCGGCCACGGCGAGCACCGCGATCGCGCCGGGAGCGCCCTTCGACATGAGGGTCGTGCCGTCGATGGGGTCGACCGCGACGTCGCACAGCGGACCGTCGCCGTTGCCGACCTCCTCACCGTTGTACAGCATGGGCGCTTCGTCCTTCTCGCCCTCACCGATCACGACGACACCCTGCATCGACACGGAGCTGACCATGTGCCGCATCGCGTCGACGGCGGCGCCGTCGCCACCTTCCTTGTCGCCGCGTCCGACCCACCGGCCGGCCGCCATCGCCGCGGCCTCGGTGACGCGGACCAGTTCGAGCGCGAGGTTGCGGTCCGGAGCTTCGCGGCGTGGGGTGCTGGCCGTCATGGGCTACTGCCTCCTGGAGACTTTTCGGTCGACGCGGGTTGCGCCGGCAGAGGGAGCGGGCGCCGAGGGCGCCCGCACGATCCGTGTGTGTCGCGTGGCTATTGTCTCATCACGGCCGATGGTGTGGGCTGTCGGACCCGCCCGGCCTGAGCCTGCCTGTTTCGTAGCTGTCAGACTGGACGGGTGGCATCCAAGAAACCTCGCATCCTGCAAGACGGTCGAGATATGGCGTGGTCGCTGATCCCGCTGCTCGTGCTGATCCTCTTCATCGCGGCGATCGCCAGCCAGTGCGAGTTCAAGCCCGGCGGACCCACGGCGGGTCCCGTGCCGAGCTTCGACATCGATGCCGGCCTGAAGTACGACGCGGCGGAACTCGGATTCCCGATCCGCCACCCCGAGGTGCCCGAGGACTGGCAGCCCAACTCCGGTAGCCGCAGCATCGTTTCCGGTAACCAGGGCGGCGATTCGAGCACCGTCGGTTTCATCACTCCTGCAGGTCGCTACGTGCGCTTCACCCAATCGGATGCCGGTGAGGACGAACTGGTGCGATTCGTCGCCGGAGGTGCCCGCACCGCCACCGACACCAGGTCCGTCGAGGGCCACGACTGGGTGGTCTACGGCGGCGAGGGCGTCGAAGCGCTCTGGGTGTCGGACTTCGGCGACGTGCGCATCCTGATCGGTGGCTCCGGCGACGAGGCCGAGTTCACGACCCTGGCCACCGCCGCGGGCAGGGCCGAGCCCCTCGAACCCTGATCCGGGTCGGAGCGACCGAGCCCTGATCGTGAGCTCGGTCGAGGTCAGTCCTCGTCCTCGTACTCGTCGTCTTCGTCCTCGTCGTCTTCGTCCTCGTCGTCCGTGAGGGAGAGCGCCTGCTCGACACGTTCGCGGGCGCCGGCGAGATGTTCCTCGCAGCGCTGCGCGAGTGCCTCGCCGCGCTCCCACAGCTGCAACGAGTCGTCGAGGTCGAGTCCGCCCTGCTCGAGCATCTTCACGACGTTGACGAGTTCGTCCCGAGCTCGCTCGTAGCCGAACTCCCGCACATCGGCGTTGGCGTCGTCGGTTCCCGCGTTCGTCACTGTCCTGATCTTCCTTGTCGTTCGTGTCCCATGACGGCGGCGCGGGCCGCGCCGTCCGCCACGCGCACTCGCAGCTGGGTGCCGATGGGCATCTCGTCGAGTGTGCGTACCACTTCGGGGGCGCTGCCCGGCACGATCCGCTGGACCACGGCGTAGCCACGCGCCAGGGTCGCCGCGGGCCCGAGGGTCGCCAACCGTGCCCGCAGGTGTTCGAGCGTCGACGATTGCGACGAGATCAATCGCGTGACGTCGCGTCGTGCCGCGTGCTGCAACCGCTCGAGCTCCTCGTTCCGCCGGTCGAGATCGCGGAATGGATCGGCCAGGACGGGACGGTCGCGCAACTGTGCGATCACGTGTTCCTCGCGCCGGACCCAGTTGCGCAGCGCCGCCGCCGACCGTGCTCTCAGTTCGTCGACGAGATCGAGTTCGGCAACCGCATCGGGTACGACGCGCTTCGCGGCGTCGGTCGGGGTCGCGGCCCGCAGGTCGGCGACGTGATCACAGAGCGGACTGTCGGGCTCGTGGCCGATCGCGCTGACCACGGGCGTCGTACACGCGGCGATCGCGCGGCACAGCGCCTCGTCGGAGAAGGGCAGCAGATCCTCGACGCTGCCGCCGCCGCGGGCAAGGACGATCACGTCGACGTCCGGGTCCTTGTCGAGTGCTTCGATGGCGTCGATGAGTTGCGTGACCGCGGTCGGGCCCTGCACCGTCGCGTGGCGGACGTCGAACTGCACGGCCGGCCAGCGACGCTGCGCGACCGACAGCACGTCGCGTTCGGCCGCGCTGCCGCGGCTGGTGACCAGACCGACGCGGCGCGGCAGGAAGGGGAGGGGGCGCTTCAACCGCGGGTCGAACAGTCCCTCGGCCGCGAGCAACGCACGCAGTCGTTCGAGCCGCGCGAGCAGTTCACCGATACCGACGGCCCGGATCTCCGTGACTCGCAGCGCCAGACTGCCGCGGCCGGGCCAGAAGGTCATCTTCCCGAACATGATCACGCGGCTGCCCTCGGTGAGCGGCACCCCCGATTGCTGCAACAACTGGGGTGAACAGGTCACCTGCAGGGACATGTCCACCGACGGGTCGCGCAGGGTCAAAAACGCCGTCCGCGTCCCGGGGCGGGCGTTGATCTGCGTGATCTGCCCTTCGACCCAGATGGTGCCGAGCTTGTCGATCCACCCGGCGACCTTCTGCGCCACGGTGCGGACGGGCCAGGGCTGCTCCGCGGAGTTCGGGCGTGCCGCGTTCTGTCCGGCCGTCACTTGTTACGCGCGCTCGTGATCCGGTTCGACAGCATCGTCACGAACGGAGTACGCGCGGCGTGAGCATTCTCGTATTCGAGCACCGCTGTGAGCTCGTCCACCGACAGTGCGCGCAGGCGGGCACGCAGTTGGGCGAGAGTCAGCGAGTCGTAGTCGAGGTATTCGACGATCTCGGAACGATCGTCGGAGGCGACCTTCGTGTCCGTGGTCTCGCCGATCTTCGTGACCTCGGCGTCTGCGGACTTCGCGGCGGCCTTCTTCGGAGCAGACGTCTCGGCTGCCGTCTTCTTCGCGGGCCCCTTCGTCGTCGCGGTGCCGGCCTTTACCGGTGCGGCCTGCTCGGCCACGGGTGCGTCGGCTTCGGTGGCCGGCGGGATCGAGTACAGGGCGAACCGGCCGGGAGCGCCGTTCGCGGCGCTGTTCGTCGAGGTCGCGGTCTCGTCCGAAGGGGTCGAGCCGTCGTCGTCGAAGGTCGCCCACTGTGCGGTCTCGGCGGGCTCCGCTCCGAAGATCTCGAAGAACTGGTCGCCCTTGATGGCGAACGAGGTCATGACCTGCTGCACTCGCATCGTCGTCTGCAGGATCTGGCTCACCGTCGTCATCGGCAACGAAACGGCTGTGCTCGGCAGCTTGAGGGTCTCTTCGTACGCGGTGACAGCAACGCCGGCAGCCACCCGTGCCAGGAACGGTGGACGGATCATGCCCCAAGACTGCCCGATGATCGGCGTGATTGGTAGCCGGGGAGCACGTCGGCTGCGAGCTGGAAAGCCACACTCCGACGCGCCCCGTACTCTGGAGGTATGTCTGCGCCTGTTCCTCTCGAAGTCGGGATCACACGGTCCGCCGGTCTCTCCACCTCCGGAAAGCGCGTCCTGCTCGCCGAGCCGCGCGGCTACTGCGCCGGCGTCGACCGCGCCGTCGAGACCGTCGAGAAGGCGCTCGACAAGTACGGTGCGCCGATCTACGTCCGCAAGGAGATCGTGCACAACCGCCACGTCGTCGACACGCTCGCCGACCGCGGCGTGGTGTTCGTCGACGAGACCGACGAGGTGCCCGAGGGTGCCGTGCTCGTGTTCTCGGCGCACGGTGTGTCGCCCGCGGTCCACGAATCGGCCGCTGCCCGGCAGCTGCGCACCATCGACGCGACCTGCCCGCTGGTGACGAAGGTCCACCAGGAGGCCAAGCGCTTCGCCCGCGACGACTTCGACATCCTGCTCATCGGTCACGAGGGCCACGAGGAGGTCGAGGGCACCGCAGGTGAGGCCCCCGACCATGTGCAGCTCGTCGACGGTCCCGACGCCGTCGATTCGGTGACCGTGCGCGATCCGTCGAAGGTCATCTGGCTGTCCCAGACCACCCTGAGCGTCGACGAGACGATGCAGACCGTGCAGCGTCTGCGCCAGAAGTTCCCGCAGCTGCAGGATCCGCCGAGCGACGACATCTGCTACGCCACGCAGAACCGCCAGGTCGCGGTGAAGGCGATGGCGCCCGAGTGCGATCTGGTGATCGTCGTGGGGTCGCGGAACTCGTCGAACTCCGTGCGGCTCGTCGAGGTCGCCCTCGGTGCGGGTGCCCGGGCAGCGCACCTGGTCGACTACGCCAAGGAGATCGATCCGGCCTGGCTCGAGGGTGTCGAGACCGTCGGCATCACCTCCGGCGCGTCGGTCCCCGAGATCCTCGTTCAGGGCGTCGTCCAGTTCCTCGACGAGCGCGGTTTCCACGACGTGCAGTCGGTGACGACCGCCAACGAAACCCTGGTGTTCGCTCTCCCGCGCGAACTGCGCGCGTCGCGTCGCTGAACCGGGTAGTTCCGTAGAGCGAAGACGACCGGTCACCGCCGTGAATCGGCACGTGACCGGTCGTCTTCGTCGTGTGGGTCAGTCCTCGTAGCGGTCGCGGTACCGCACGCGCGGCGGCTCGTAGCCCTGCGTGGGTGCGGGGGAGGGCGCCGGTCGACCGGTGTCCGGCTCGGGTGCCGGACGGCGCCGCGGCTCGCGGACCTCCGGCTGCACCGGGTCCGCAGGTCGGGGAGCGCGGGCACGCCGGGGAGCGGGCTGCTCGGCGGTCGGGGATTCGGGACGGACGCGGCGACGGGATCGGGTGTCGGCGACCTCCCGGACCGACGCCTTCGCGGCCGGCGTCCCGCGGCCCGAAGCGGTGCGACGTGCATCCGCAGGGGTGGCCGTCGCCGGTCGCCCCCGGCCCGCACGCCTGGTCGGCCGGGCGTTCGCAGCGCGTGTCGGCCGGTCGCCCGCGGCGCGAGCGGGGCGGTCCTTCGCGGTTCCGGTCTTCGCTGCCCGCGGCTTCGCCCGCTCTCGCGGCGCACGGGCACGTACTCCCGTGTTCTGTCGGGTCACGAAGATCCGGAAACCGCCGATGGCCAGTGCCAGGAGTGTCGCCACCAGCATCGCCGGGAAGCGGTTCACCAGCGGATAGGCGACGTTGAGCGCGAGATCCTTCAATCCGCCGGTGCTGGCGGAGGAGACGATCTCCTGGCCGATCGGCACCGCGAGGAGCAGCAGCAGAGGCGGCTGGGCCATGGCCGTGAACAGTCCGCGATAGCGCACCGCCACCACGGCCGCGACGCAGCCGAGCACGTAGAAGACAGTGAACGCAGAGGTCAGCTCGTTCCCGCGTGCGCTGTCGAGCAGCGCCCCGAGAAGCGTCGTTCCGGCTGCGATCGCCACGGCACCCCACCAGGGCACACCGGGCACCGTAGGCACCAACGACCGCATGTCGAGCGGCACCGCCGAACGTGCACGTTGGGTTGCAGACACAACGTAGACATTAGCGTGGCGATGTCAGCTCGCTTCGTCGACAGGACCGTCCGCCACTGCTCTTTCTGCCAGAGTGCTGCGTCGCGGCCAAGCGTCGACACGCTGCACCTCGGGCACCTCACCGTCGAATATTTCCAGGTCGTGGAGCTTGCGGGCCGTCACGCCCACCCGGGTGTCCATCGACGAGACCGTCATGTTGAACGAATCGACGGCCTTGCCGAGCTGGTTGCCGAGCCGATCGAGGTGGGAACCGACCACACCGAGCCGTTGGTACAGTTCACGGCCCAATCGGTGGATGGTCGCGGCGTCGCGGGAGAGCGCCTCCTGCCGCCAGGTGTGTGCGATCGTGCGCAGCAACGCGACGAGCGTGGTCGGTGTGGCGAGGATGACGTTCCGGGCGAAAGCGTGCTCGAGCAGATCGGGATCGGCGCCGAGCGCGGCATCGAGGAACGGATCGCCGGGGACGAACAACACGACGAACTCGGGCGTCGGGTCGAACGACTCCCAGTAGGCCTTCGCCGCCAGTTGGTCGATGTGGGTGCGCAGTTGGCGTGCGTGGCGCGTGAGGTGCCGGTCGCGCTCGTCGGGCTCCTCGGCCTCGGCGGCATCCAGATAGGCGGCGAAGGGCACCTTCGCGTCGACGACGATCTGTTTGCCACCGGCGAGGTAGACGAGCAGGTCGGGGCGCACCCCGTCCTTGCTCACCTGGGTGTCGAAGTCGCAGTGCCGGACCATCCCGGCGAGCTCGACGACGCGTTCGAGCTGGATCTCGCCCCATCGTCCGCGGATCTGCGGCGCGCGCAGCGCGGTGACCAGCTGCTGGGTCCGCGTGGACAGCAGCTGCGACGCGCGGTGCATGCCCTCGACCTGCTCGCTCAGCCCGGCGTAGGCGTGCACGCGGTTGCGTTCGACGTGTTCGACCTGCCGGGCCAGCGCTCCGACGGCCTCGTTCAACGGGCCGACGAGCCGCGAGACCTGGTCGCCGATGGCACCGGACTGCCGGCGCGCGGCATCCTCGCTCACCGCTGCCAGCGACTGACGCAGCTGCTCCTCGTTGTCCCGCAGGGCTGCCAGCTGCGCCTCGGCACGGGCTGCGCGTTCGCCGTCGCGGGTGGCCCGCAACAGCCAGCCGAGCACCACCCCGAGACCGAGCGCGACGAGCAGGCCGAGTGCCGTGAGTGCTGTCATGTGGCGGATGATGCCTCATCGATGCGACATCCACCCGACATCCGGGGATGTCGGTCCTCTCCTCTACCGTCTGTCCCATGCGGATCCTGCACACCTCCGACTGGCACATCGGCCGCACCTTCCACGGTGTCGACCTGCTCGCCGACCAGGCGCGTGCGCTGCGGGCCATCGCCGATCTGGTGGCCGAACGCCGGATCGACGTGGTGGTCGTGCCGGGCGACGTGTACGACCGGTCGATCCCGAGTTCCGACGCGGTCGCCGTGTGCAACGCCGGCCTCGAGGCCATCCGTGAGGCAGGGGCGATCATCGTCGCCACCTCCGGCAACCACGACTCGCCGGTCCGGCTCGGTGCCGGCGCTGCCTTCGCCGCGCACGGGGGTCTGCACCTGATCACCCGCGTATCTCAGATCGACAGCCCTGTCGTCCTGCACGACGAGCACGGCCCGGTCCGCTTCTACGGCATCCCGTATCTCGAACCCGAGATCACCCGCGCCGAGCTCGGCGTGCCCGAGGCCCGTTCGCACCAGCAGATCCTCGACGCGGCGATGGAACGCGTGCGCGCCGATGTCGCGGATCGGCACGGCCGCACGGTCGTCCTGGCGCACGCCTTCGTCGTCGGTGGCGAGCCCAGCGACTCCGAGCGGTCCATCTCCGTCGGCGGGGTCGAGACGGTCGCCGCGTCGTCGTTCGACGGTGTCGACTACGTCGCGCTCGGTCACCTGCATTCCCCGCAGACGGTGAGCGAGACGGTCCGGTACTCGGGATCGCCGTTGCCGTACTCCTTCGGCGAGCGCTCGCACCGCAAGGCGGTCTTCGTCGTCGACCTCGACGCCTCGGGTGCGGCGTCCGTCGAGCGAGTCGATCTCCCGGTGATCCGCGAATTGACTCGTCTCGAAGGCGAACTGGACGATCTGCTCGCCGATCCGGCGCATGCCGCCGTCGAGGAGCACTACGTCTCCGCGGTGCTGACCGACGCGATCCGCCCGCTCGACGCCATGCGTCGCCTGCAGGAGCGGTTCCCGTACGCCGTGCACGTCGAATGGCAGCGACCGGCCGGGTCCACGGAGGGCAGCTACCGCGACAAGGTGCGCGGGCGCAGTGATCGCGACATCGCCGCGTCGTTCCTCACCGATGTGCGTTCCGAGCCGTCCGAACGCGAGCGCGGCTGGATCGACGAAGCGTTGAGGGAGGTCGACCGTCGTCGTGGCATCGGCGACGAGACCGACACGCAGTGGCGGACGGACGTGCCCGCATGAGACTGCACCACCTCGAGATCACGGCCTTCGGTCCGTTCGCCGACACCGTCGAGATCGACTTCGACGAGCTCGGCGCCGATGGGTTGTTCCTACTGCACGGGCAGACGGGCGCGGGCAAGACGTCGATCCTCGACGCGGTCGCGTTCGCGCTCTACGGCACCGTCCCCGGTGCTCGCTCCGAGGGGCGCCGGTTGCTGTCCGACCACGCACGGGTGGGTGCTGTGCCGACGGTCCGGCTCGAGGCGACCATCGCGGGTCGCCGTCTGGCCATCGAACGCAGCCCCGAGTTCGAACGCCCGAAGAAGCGCGGCACCGGCACGATCAAGCAGCAGGCCAAGGCGAATCTCACCTGGCTCGACGGGTCGGGGGAGAACCTGTCCCGCGCCCAGGAGATCGGCGACGTCGTCAAGTCGTTGCTCGGGATGAGCGCCGAACAGTTCTTCCAGGTGGTGCTCCTTCCGCAGGGCGACTTCGCCCGGTTCCTGCGTGCGAACAGCGAAGAGCGCGGCAGGCTGCTCGAGCGTCTGTTCGACACCACCCGTTTCGGCGACGTCGAGCAGTGGTTCCGCGATCGGCGCGGTGCCGGAACGAAACTGCTTGCCGAGCAACAGAAGAAGGTCGAAGTGCTCGCGGCGAAGGTGGCCGCGTCGGCCGGGATCGAGGCGGGAGCCGACGCCGATCCGGTGGAATGGGCGGGCCGCCTGCTCGCCGAGGCCGCCGAGAGCCGCGACGACGCCGCCGCAGCGCTTGCACGAGTCCGCGCCGTCGACGAGGTCAACCGGCGCAGGCTCGACGAGACCATCGCTCTCGCCGACCGACTCCGCCGCCGCCGCGACGCCCTGAACATCCTTGCCGAACTCGAGCAGACGCAGACGCAGCGCGTCGCCGTGACAGCCGAACGCGACGCCGCGCATCGCGCGGTGAGCGTCGCGGTCGTCGATCGGGAGGCCGACCGTCTTGCACGCGAGGCCGATGCCGCCGCAGCGCGCGCCGAGACGGCCGCCGCGCCGCTCCGCAACGACGACGAAGGACGCGATCTCCTCGACGCTGTCGGGCCGATGTCGTCCGCCGCCGACCGCGACATCATCCGACCTCGATGCGAGGAATGGTCCTCGGAGGCAGCGCGACTCGACGTCCTACTCGATCGCCGTCGTCGTCTCACCGAGCTCGAGAACGAACGCGAGAAGTTCGCCGGACGTCGCCGTGCCCTCACCGACGAGCGTCGGCAGGTGATCGACGAGCGCGCCGCGCTGCCCGAACGATCGACCGCCGCTGCTGATGCGGTCGCCGAGGCCGAACGCGCAGCCGCGATGCTCCCCGGCCTGTCCACCGCACGCGACCGTGCCGCCGACGCGCTCGACGCCGCCACCGAACTCGCTTCGCGCCGAAACGAACTCGAACGGCTCGAAGCCCGGGTACTGCGACTGCACTCCGAATACAACCACGCACGCGACGCGCACCTCGACGTCCGGCAGCGCCGGATCGACGGAATGGCAGCCGAACTCGCCGCGCGTCTCACCGACGGCGAACCGTGCGTGGTCTGCGGTTCCACCGAACATCCCGAGCCTGCCCGCCCGGCGCCCGACACCGCGACGAAGGCCGACGAGGAACGCGCCCACGCCGCCGAGCAACGCGCCGCCGCCGCGCTGAGCGAAGCACGCGAGGCCGTCACCGAACTCTCCGGGATCGTCGCCGTCCTCCGGCAGCGTTGCGGCGACGCCGAACTCGCCGAACTCACCACCGCCCACGCCGAGGCGGTCCGCGTCCACAACGAGGCCGCCACCGTCGCCGGTCGGCTCGACCATCTGCGCGCGACGGTCGAGGACCTGCGCAAACTCGACACGGTGCTGGCCGAACAGGAGAAGCGGCTCGACGCCGAACTGTCCGAACTCGCCCGCGAGGACGCGGTCCGCGCAGCCGAGATCACGGAGATCCGCGAGCGCATCGTCGAGGCCGTCGGCGACCTCGACCTGCTCGCCCCGCGACGGAGGACGGTCGCGGCACTGTCCGCCGCCGCCACCGCGCTGCTCGACGCCCGCACCGCCGCCCTGCAGGCGCGCACGGCCGCCGACGAACGCGCCGCCGACGCCCGCACCGCAGCCGCGGAGGCGGGCTTCACCGACCTCGACAGCGCCCGCGCAGCTGTCCGGACACCCGAGCGGCTCGCCGAGATCGACCGCGTCCTGCGCGCCGCCGACGACGAACGCGCGGTGGCTACCTCCACGCTGAACGACCCGGCGATCGCGGCCCTCACCGGCGACGAGGTCGCTGACGTGACGGCCGCGCGCGCAGCGGTGGACGACGGTGCCGCGGCGGTCGAGGCCGCCCTGAGCGCGGCCACCGAGGCCGAGCGTCGGCACCTCGACATCGAGAACTACTCCCGGCGACTCGAGCGTGCCTGCGCCGAACTCGTCCCGCTGCTCGACGAACACGCCGAACTCTCCGCGCTCGCCGACGTCGTCGCCGGAATGGGGTCGAACGCCAAGAAGATGTCGTTGCGCTCGTACGTGCTCGCGGCGCGACTCGAGGAGGTCGCCGACGCCGCCTCCGAACGCCTGCGCAGGATGTCCGGCGGTCGCTACGAGTTCGTGCACTCCGACGCGGCCGAAAGCAGGGGGCGTCGCGGCGGTCTCGGTCTCGACATCCACGACGAGTACACCGGCGCCGTGCGATCGACGAAGACACTGTCGGGCGGCGAGTCCTTCCAGGCGTCCCTCGCCCTTGCCCTCGGCCTCGCCGACGTCGTCGCCGCAGAGGCCGGTGGGCTCGTACTCGACACGATGTTCATCGACGAAGGGTTCGGTTCACTCGACGCCGACTCCCTCGAAGCCGTCATGGGTGTGCTCGACGAACTGCGCGCGGGAGGCCGTGTGGTGGGCGTGGTCAGTCACGTCGACGAGATGCGGCAGCGGATCCCGAGCAGGCTGCACGTCATCCGTGGCCGCTCGGGATCCACCGTCCGCGTCGCGAGCTGACCGCCCCTCAGTCCTCGGAGGCGGCGGGTGCCGGAGAGGCCGGCTTCGGATCGGGCACGGAGGTGTCGCCCGGAGCCGGGAGTGCCTTCGTCTCGTCGTCGTCGCCATCACTGGCGCGTTCGTCGATCTGTTCGCCGATGTAGCGGATGACCACCGCGGCCACCGCCGCGACCGGCACCGCCAGGAACGCACCGATGATCCCGAACAGCGACGAGCCGGCCGTCACCGCGAGCAGCACCACGGCTGCGTGCAGGTTCATCGACCGCGACTGCAGCACCGGCTGCAGCACGTTCCCCTCGATCTGCTGCACGGCGATGATGAGGACCAGCACGATGATCGCGGTCGTGAAACCGTTGGCGACGAGTGCGACCAGCACTGCCAGCGCACCGGCGACGAACGCACCGACGATGGGAATGAATCCGCCGATGAAGGTGAGGATCGCCAGCACGGGTGCGAGCGGGACTCCGAGGATCAGCAGGCCGATACCGATGAAGAGGGCGTCGATGAAGCTCACCAGGGCCTGCGTGCGGATGAACCCGCCCAGCGTGTCCCACATGCGGCCGAGTACCGCTTCGAGGTGACGTCCGGCGCGGCCGCCGCTCACACGGTGTAGCCACGGCACGAAGCGCGGGCCGTCCTTGATGAAGAAGAAGGTCAGCACGAGGACGAGAGCGAGCGTGACGAGCAGCGAGCCCGCCGTGCTCACACCGGAGAAGACACCACCCGCGATGGTGGCGGCACTGCCCTGCACCCGCTCGACCACCGCGTGGACGGCGTTGTCGAGTTGTTCGTCGCGCAGGTTGATCGGGGGTCCCTTCACCCATTCCTGCACGGTGTTGATGCCTTCGGTGGCCTTGTTGGCCAGGTCTGGCATCTGGGAGACCACCGATGGGACGATGCCGGCGATGATGCCGCCGACGATCGCGAAGAACATCACGAGGGTCAGGCCGGCCGCAGCAGCCGGAGGAACGCCGCGTTTGGTCATGAAGCGGGTGGGCGGCCACAGGATCGTGGAGACGACGATCGCGAGGGCGACCGGCAGCACGATCACCCACATCTTCTCGATGATCCAGCCGATCACCACCGCACCGGCGGCGATGACGACCAGGCAGGCCGACCACTTGGCGAGCCAGATTCCGCCCGTGCCCAGCAGGCTCCCGCGGTCGGGCTTCGCCGACGGCTTCCCACTGCTGTTTCCGCTGGGCGCGGTCTTCGATTCGGTCAACGACGGTCCTTCCGACATGTATCGAGCTCGATACCGATCGACAGTCGCCAATCTACGGTCACCGAGCGCCGCGCGTGGTCCGGACGACACGCCGGAAACGGCGCTGAAGGGTCCCCGGCCGTGGCATCCTCGAAACGTGACGAACCGAACGAGCACGACCCGACTCCTGCGTGTGTCCGCTGCGACTGTGGCGATCGCCGCCGCTTTCGCGCTCACCGCGTGCAGCTCCGACGACACTTCCAGCAACGAGGACGTGCGGTCGTCGGCGGATGTCGCCGTTACGAGCGTTCAAGAGCAGGCCGAGGGTGCCATCTCGTCGGTGCAGAGCATCGCGTCCAGCGCGGCCGAGCGGGCCGGCGACATCTTCGACGAGGCGAAGCTCGACGTCTTCGTCGCGGCCTTCCGTACCGGTTATCCGCAGCTGTCGGCCGACCGGGAGACACAGGACATCGAGTCCATCGTCACCGAGACCTGTCCGCTCATCGACGAGGGTGCGTCCGACCAGGAAGTGAACGCGAAGGTCCAGGAGGTCGCGACCAACGGATCGACCGTGCCCGACGAGGACCAGGCCGCGCGCATCGCGCAACTGGTGCGGGTGGCGTGCGGGTGAAGTGAGCCGTGCGGGTGAAATGAGCGGCGGGCGGCCGCGTAGAATACCGATTCCGTGAGCCTTACCCTCGGAATCGTCGGTCTTCCCAACGTCGGCAAGTCGACGCTGTTCAATGCGCTGACCAAGAACGATGTGCTGGCAGCGAACTATCCGTTCGCCACCATCGAGCCCAATGTCGGCGTCGTCGAACTGCCCGATCCGCGGCTGAACCGGCTCGCCGAGATCTTCGGTTCCGAGCGCATCCTTCCGGCCACGGTGTCGTTCGTCGACATCGCCGGCATCGTCAAGGGCGCCTCCGCCGGTGAGGGCATGGGCAACAAGTTCCTCGCCAACATCCGCGAGGCCGACGCCATCTGCCAGGTCGTGCGAGTGTTCGACGATCCCGACGTGGTCCACGTCGAGGGCAAGGTCGACCCGATGGCCGACATCGAGGTCATCGCGACCGAGCTGATCCTCGCCGACCTGGAGACGATCGAGCGGGCACTGCCGCGGCTCGAGAAGGAGTCCCGGAAGAACAAGGAACTCGTCGCTCAGCTGGAGGAGACGAAGAAGGCGCAGGCGATCCTCGAGGACGGCCGCACCATCTTCTCCGCCCAGGCCGAGGTGAAGGGCGAGCTGCTGCGCGACCTGCACCTGCTCACCGCCAAGCCGTTCCTGTACGTCTTCAACGCCGACGAGGCCGTCCTCACCAACGAGGAGCGCAAGGAGGAGCTGCGCAAGGCCGTCGCACCGGCAGACGCCGTCTTCCTCGACGCCAAGGTCGAGTCCGAGCTCCTCGAGCTCGACGAGGACGAGGCGATGGAGCTGCTCGAATCCATCGGTCAGACCGAGGCCGGTCTGAAGCAGCTCGCGCGCGCCGGTTTCCACACCCTCGGTCTGCAGACCTACCTGACGGCGGGTCCGAAGGAATCGCGTGCCTGGACCATCCGCAAGGGCGACACCGCTCCCAAGGCGGCCGGCGTGATCCACACCGACTTCGAGCGCGGCTTCATCAAGGCCGAGATCGTCTCCTTCGCCGACCTCGACGCGGCCGGTTCGATGGCCGAGGCGAAGGCCAAGGGCAAGGTCCGCATGGAGGGCAAGGACTACGTCATGGCCGACGGCGACGTGGTGGAGTTCCGCTTCAACGTCTGACGAACGCCATCGGGGCGTTCCTCCGTAGTCATCCGCATTTCGGTGTTCTCGACCCCGTATATCGAGGTCGGGAACACCGAAATCGTTATGCCGACGGAATCAACCGTGCCGGGCGACGTCCTCGCAGAGGATGCTCGGCCACTGCGCGAGATCGGCCGGGGTGTGCGCGATCTCCAGCTTCGCGTGGGGGAGCAGACCCACGAGCGTTTCCGCCGTGGACACCGGGTGGGCGGGGTCGTCGATCCACGCCAGCACCGTCACCGGAAAGTCGATGCCGGACACGTCTTCCGGATCGGGCAGGTCGCTCAGCGCGGCGCCCCGGAACAGCGACGGCAGCAGTTCTTCGGTGACGTCGGGGGCGGTCTCCGGCGCGTCGACGGTGGCCGGTGGACGTGGTGCATTCAGATCGCGCATGAGGAACGCCGCCAGTCCCTGCTGCTCGATGAGATCGGCGGCGGCCCGGTACTCGGCGGCCTTCGCGGTGCGGGTGGCCCAGGCGGTCGCCGGCACCAACAGCGTGAGGCTGCTGAACCGCTCCGGATCCTTCACCGCCGCGTGCAGCAGGGTCCCGGTGCCCATCGACGGCCCGACCCCGTGCACCCGCTCTCCGGGAAAGTAGTGATCGAGCAGCCGCAGTAGGTCGTCGGCGAGCACCGGCCAGCGGTAGTCCTCCGGCACCGCACGCCCCGTCGAGTGGCCGTGCCCCCGCGCGTCGTAGCGCAACAGTCGAGTGCCGCTGAGCCCGCGGCCCAGGTCGAGGTCCATGAGGCGGTCGCGGTGGCGGCTCGAGGTCAGTCCGTGGAGCTGGACGACCGGGTGGCCACCCTCGTCGCTCAGCTCCACGTCGAGTTCGGCTCCCGGCACACTGAAGGTCGGCACGTCGTCTCCCGATGTCGGAAAGCAGTTGCTGGAGAAGGCGCCTAGGATACCCGGCATGCGGCTGACAAATGTGGCGCACCTGCGCCTGCCGTTCGGCCGACTGCTCGGTTACGACGTCACCGTCGCGGGGCTCGGCCGGGCGCTTCCCGTGTCGTTCGACCAGCGGCGGCACGTCGGCGCAGGCGATCGTCCCGGCTCCTGGATGGCTCTGTCCTTCCGTCTGTTCGAGCCGGTCTCGCTCGACGACCTCGCAGCCGCGTGGCTGGCGGTGATCGCGCGGCACGGCACCCTGCGCTCGGTGTTCACCCACGGCGACGACGGTGAGCCGCGCCTGCACGAGGCCGAGTTCCGCCCGGGCGGCTGGGTCGAACATCCGATCGGCCCCGGTCAGGCCGTCAACGACGCCCTCCGGGACGTCCTCGACAGCGCATGTTCGCCCTACAATCGGCCGTCGCACCGACTATGCGTGCTCGAGACCGCTACGGAACCGACCGTCGTGGTGGCCGCCGATCACTCGCACGTCGACATGTGGTCGATGCTGGTGATGGCCCGCGACCTGCTCGCTGCCCTCGCCGCCGTGCGCGCGGGACGGGAACCGTCCCTGTCGCCGACACCGGCCTTCGCGGAACACACCCGGGCACTGCAGGACCGTCCGGCCGCACCCGCCGAAGTCCACGAGCGCTGGGCCGAGGTGCTCGCCGCCAGCGGTGACGTGATGCCGCGCTTCCCGCTCTCCCTCGGAGTGGCGAGTCTCCAACGCGAACGCGTGGAGGTGCGCGACGTGCTCGACGTCGACGACAGCGCCGCCTTCTCCTCCCAGGCCAAGGACGACGGGGTGTCCACCCTCGCGCTGGTGGTCGCGGCCATGACCGAGGTGACCCTCGAACTGGCCGGAGTCCCGTTGCGGGCGGTGTTCCCGGTGCACAGCCGGTACGACGCCACCTGGCACGACTCCGTCGGCTGGTTCATCACCAATTCGGTGCTCGAATCGTGCGTCCCCGAACCTCGCGCGGCCGCGGACGCCGTCAAGGAGGCGGTCCGGCTCGGATCCTGGCCCCTCGAGGACATCCTGCGCCCGTGGGGCGGTATGCCGGAGGTCCCGGGCATGTTCGCGATCTCCTGGCTGGACCTGCGCAGGCTTCCCGTCCGGGTCGACGCCACCGGCCTCGAGGCGCAGTACGTCGGCGCGACCATCCGCACCGACGGGGTGATGCTGTGGTTCATCCTCGACGACTCGGGTCTGCACCTGCGGTGCCGCTATCCCGATACCGTCGAGGCTCGACGGCACGTCGGTGGCTGGCTGGACCTGCTCATCGCCCGGTTGCAGGCCCGCGCCCGCGAATCGGTCGGCGGGCAGATCCGGTTGGGCGACAGCAGCTATCGGGTGCAACGTGCCGGTCGATCCGACGTACCGGCGATCGTCGCATTGCTCTCCGACGACGAGCAGACCCCCTGCGACGGTGCGGAACTCGCCCGATACGAAGAGGCCTACGACGCCGTCGCCCGCGACCCCTCGCACTACCTCGCGGTGGTGCGCGACGAGGTCGGCCGGATCGTCGGCACGATGCAGTTGACGATCGTGCCGGGTCTGTTCCGTGGTGGTGCCACCCGCCTGCTCGTCGAAGGAATCCGGGTCGCCTCGTCCGAACGTTCCCGCGGCATCGGCACAGCCATGCTCGAGTGGGCCCACGATCACGGCCGGAACCGGGGTGCCACGCTCGCGCAGATCGCCGTGGACGCGTCCGACGAGCGGGCTCGGATGTTCGGGGCGCGGCTCGGCTACGGCTGCACCCAGGTTGGACTCGAACGGGCGCTCTGACGTCGGCCGACTCGATGGCCGAGGACTACGTCGTGGCCGACGGCGACGCGGTGGAGTTCCGCTTCGACGTGTAGCGTGTCCTGTACCGAATACGGGCAGGTCGAATCGGGAGGCGTAGGACTCCAGGTAGTCAGCGAGCTCGTCCTTGGTGGGGGAGCGGTGTGGGGTCGCTCGGGAACGGCATGCTGGGCAGTCCGTCGTAGCCGGCGGGACTGTACAGGCGCAGCGAGTTCCAATGGCAGCGCCAGTTGTCGCCGATGCGTCGGTTCGTGTCGACGATGAGAAACGGACGGCCGCGACGAGCCAGATGGTAGTCGGCGGACAGGCCCGCCTGACCTGCGTCGATGATGACGGTGTCGATCTGTTGGGGTGCGCTGTGGACGGTCATGACGACTCCCCGAAGTGAGGGAACTACACCGACGACGTTAGCTACTGCGGTCCGTCGGCCGCGTCGGGAGGAGCGTGCAATCGAAGGTGGCGGCGTATGGGCGGTTCTACCAGTCAGAGCAGGCGATGCTCGTACGCATAGGCCGTCGCCGCTGCTCGTGAGGACACGTCGAGCTCGGTGAATATGTTGCTCGGGTGCCGGGCTACCGTCTTTTTGCTGATGACGAACTCGTGGGCGATGGCTCGATTCGTCCTGCCGGTGGCGACGGCGCGCAACACTTGGACCTCCCGGGGCGTCAGTCCGTTCGGTTCGTCGGCGAGTTCGGGAACGCGGAGCTCACGTAGATCCGGCAACGCGTGCAGGCCGTGGAATATCGATGCTGCCGAGTCGAATTCGAGGCGGGCCTCATCGTCGTCGCCGAGTGCGGCGCAGCATCGACCCTGCAGCACTCGTACCCGGGCACGTTCGTAGGGTGCGCCGAGGTCACGCCAGCGCCTGCCGGATCGCCGCAGCCGTTCGAGGGCGCCGCAAGGGTCTCCTTCGGGTGCCGGTCGGGTTCGCCCCATTCTCACCGGCTCGAATGGCCCCGTCCGCCGATCGACCGAATTGCTGCTCCCGAGTCCGCTATGTCTTCGAGGCCTTCTCGGTCTTCGACGAGAGTCTGCCGATCACGGCGCTTCCGATGATGCCGACGACGATCATGCCGATCCCGACCGCGTCCGGTATCGAGTCGGTGACCCACCCGAAGATCCCCGCGACCAGCACGAACGTCGGTATCCAGTCGATCAGCTTCAGGAGCGACGGCGCGGGCTCGGACTCGCCCTGCGACGCCGCGAACTTCGCACCGGCGTAGTCCGGATAGAACTCGGTGAAGGAGACCGCGAAGAAGATCGCCGCGAGCTGGAGCACCCAACCGGTCCAGAAGTTGCCCGGGTCGCGCATCACGGCGTCGCCGATGAATCCGACGATGGCGGAGAAGGTGAACGCACCGGCCCAGACCGCGGAGATCACGTAGTTGATCTTCATGAACAGGGGAGACGTCCAGTATTCCTGGGGCGTGTCCTCTTTCGCGTAGGGGAGTGTGAACGGTCTGCGCGCGATCAGGGTGGCGACGACGAACACCGCGAGCGCGATGTTGGTGAGTTCACCCGCCCAGATCTCCATCCAGTCGATGACACCGTCCGACGCGATGAGGCCCACCGCGGCCAGCACGACGAAGAACGCCGCGCCGAACACGTCGAGGGCGTGTATCTTGATGCCGCGTCGCGCGCCCACCCACATCGTCAGCAGGACGAGGCCGAGAGCGAAACACACCGCTTCCTCGAACCGTCCCGGGGCCGACAGGACGGACATGAGAATCCACGGTGCGATGCCCGACAGTGGCGACCGGAGGTAACCGTCGACGACCTTGGTCATGCCTACCAGCGTATTTCGTGAAGCCGGGCATGTCGGAGTTTTCGGAGGATCAAGCAGGATCCGTTCGGGCGCCCTCAGTCCTGCGTGGTCGGTGCTTCGGCCAGGCTGCGCCGGGTGGAAAAGTGACGCTCGACCCCTGACAAGGGGTCGACGAATTCGAGTTCGCGCGCGAGCAATTGGAGGGGGAGCGAATGGTCATCCGGTGTCTCGGGCAGCAGCATGGGATACCAGTGGTCGCCGAGGATCCCGATACCGAGCGCCGCCAGGTGTACTCGCAGCTGATGCATCCGACCCGTGCGCGGGCGCAGCAGGGTGTGCAGGACGGCCCGTCCCGACCTGCTCATCCCGGATCCGAGCACCTCGATCAGCGTCTCCGAGTTGGGTTCGCGGGTGTCGTCGACGACGACGCGCAACTCACCGCGCCGCGCCTCGATGTGATTGCGGTACAGCACGGGGAGCGGACGTCCCGCGATCTCCGGCGTTGCCGGATCCCATTCCGCCGGCAGTGCAGACACCGCCTCGTACACCTTGGTGACCCGGCGCTTCTCGAACAACGACTGGTAGGCACCGCGCGTCTCGGGCCGGGCCGAGAACATCACGAGCCCGGCGGTCGCCCGGTCGAGCCGGTGGATCGGTGTCAGATCCGGGTTGTCGAGGCGGGTCCGCAGCCGGACCAGCGCCGACTCGCGTAGGTAGCGCCCGCCCGGAGTGGTCGGCAGGAAGTGCGGTTTGTCGACCACGACGAGGTCGTCGTCCACATGCAGGATCTCCTCGTGGAACGGCACCGGTTCCTCGACGGGCAGATCGCGGTAGTACCAGACGAACCGGTGCTCTCGGAGTTCGGTGCTGCGACCGATCGGTTCTCCGTCGATGCCCACGATCTCGCCGTCGTCGAATCGGCGGTAGAGATCGTCGGCGTCGAGATGGTCGAAGCGTGCGACGACGTACTCGGCGACCGTCGACCACGGACCGGAGGTCGGAACACGCAGTCGCGTGGGCCCGACCCCGTTCCTGACGGGCAAGGGTGAGGGCATCGGCACGGGCACCATCCTCCCATCGGCTGCAACGTGAGCTGCGCCTCGGGTGATCGGCGGTGGCGCGATCGGAGAGCGAGGCGCGGTTCACAGATGCTCGTCGGGGACGGCCGACACCGTTCTGCCACCATGTCCGCATGACTGCACCGGCCCGGCTCGGCATCCCGACCGGCACGCTCGCGCTGCTGGCCGCCCTGTACTTCGCGCAGGGACTGCCGTACGGGTTCTTCACCCAGGCGCTTCCGGTGGTGCTGCGCGAGTCGGGTTTCTCGTTGATCGCGATCAGCGCGACGGGTGTGCTCTTCGCGCCGTGGGCGCTGAAGTTCCTGTGGGCGCCGTACGTCGACCACTACGGGACCCGGCGGCAGTGGTTGCTCTCGCTCCAGCTCGCGGCGTCGGCGGTGTCGTTGATCCTGGCGTGCCTCGACCTGTCGTCGACGCTGCGGTGGCTGCTCGTCGGCATCGCGGTGGTCAACGCCCTCTCGGCAACGCAGGACGTCGCGACCGACGGTCTGGCCGTGCAACTGCTCGGACCGAAACAACGCGGGCTGGGGAACGGCATCCAGGTCGGTGCGTACCGCATCGGGATGATCGTCGGTGGGGGAGCGCTGCTGTGGGTGTTCTCCCTCGCGGGTTGGCGCAGCCTGTTCCTCGCGATGGCGTTCCTGCTGGTGCTGACGACGATCCCGGTGTGGCGACTGCCGCGCACGGAGCGACGAGCCACGACGGATCGGGAACCGCGAAGCGCGACCCGCATGACGGTCGCGTGGTGGACGCGTCTGCGCCGCCCCGGGATGCTCGCGTTCATCCTGCTCATCGGCGGCTTCAAGTTCGGTGACTCGATGGGCTCGGCGATGGTCGGTCCGTTCATGTCCGACTCGGGACTCACCCTCGGGCAGATCGCGCTGGTCAAGGGTGTGCTGTCCTCGGCAGGCGCTCTCGGCGGTGCCGCCCTCGGTGGGTGGCTGTGCTTCCGTCGCGGTCGTCGGCAAGCCCTGCTGATCGGTGGCGTGACCCAGACGGCGAGCCTCGCCTTGTACGTCGTCGCGTCGCTCGGCTACGGCGGGTTCGGGCTCATCGTCTCCGCGAGCCTGGCCGAACACGTCCTCGGCGGCGCCGCGACGGTCGCGGTGTTCACGCTCATGATGGACGCCGCGGACAGGGACCACGCCGGCAGCGACTACACCCTGCTCGCGTGCGCGATCGTCGTGGTGCAGGGCATCGCGGGCTTCACCGCCGGTGTGGTCGGAGACGTGTTCGGTTATCCCGCGCTGTTCGGCACGAGCCTGGTGCTGTCGGGAATCGGATGTGCCGTCCTGCTGCTCGCTCTTGATCGAGGCATCGGGCCGAGCGGGGTGCACGGTGTGTGGCAGAGCGGCGCGGGGCGGGCGGCCTCGCGTCCCCGGTGATCACCGGTACCGCCGATCACTGCGACCAGTACTGCAGCATCGGCTCCTCGGCGAGCACCGTCGACCCCTCGGAGATGACGAGAGCACGCGACGAGATGCTGTACTGCACACCGGCGTTCGTGGCGGTGAAACCGTCGCCCGAGGGCACGGGGTCGTCGATCTCGATCGCCGCACCGTCGTTCGTACGAACGCCCTTGTAGTAGTACCGGCCGGCCCCGGTCTCGCACACCACGACGAGCGAGTCGGCCGTCTGGCCGATGGCGACGGCGGGATTCGTGTGGTTGCACCGCGCCTCGGGGATGCCGACGAAACCCTGGGGGTCGGTGTCCTCGGAGGCCGACACGGGCGGTAGTGGACGTGCGGGTCCGGTCGCGGGCGCGGGATTGCCGGTTGCTGTGAGTTCGAGATCCTCGATCCGCAGGGCCAGGTCGCCCGGCAGCACGGTGACGTAGCTGTTGCCCTGCACGATGCTGTTGGCCGTGATGCACTCGAAGTCGCCCGTGAGGCACGACAGCCGTTCCCAGTAGCCGCCGAGCGAATCCGTCGGGCGTAGCGCGTATTCGCCGGGGGTGATGTCGACTCCGACCTTCAGGGTGCCGTTGGTCGGGAAGTCGCTCGGGGTGGCAGGCCGGCTCGTCTGCGCTCGCGGGGTGGGCGGATCCGCCTCGGTCTGCGGGGCTGCGGATGGCGACACGGTGACCGTCACGGTCGACGGGGACGGGCTCGCGGCGACGGCGCTCTCCGATCCCGGATCGGACGAGCGGGTCAGGACGACGACCAGGGCGGCGACTGCGGCGACGACGGCGACGAGCAGGGCACCGCCCACGAGCCACGGCCACTTCGGTCGTCGCGGCGGGGTCGGTGTGGGCCAGGGTGGCGGGGGAGCGCCGTAGCCGTAGCCGTATCCGTCCGGCGGAGGCTGCATCGACATACGGGTCCCTTCGCTGTCGCGGTGGTGTGCCTCCTGATATCGCTGCCGATGTCTCCCGCTGTTACGTCGACTGGGGTGGCGCTATCCGGTGCGCTGCAGGTCGGTGCAGGAAAGGGTCAGTTCGGCGAGATCGTCCAGGGAGACGGGCAGCACCCGTGCGAGGGCGGCGATCGTCGCGAAGGCCGGCGTCGCCAGTCGTCCGGTCTCGATCTTCCGAAGGGTCTCCGGTGAGATGTCGGCGGCCCGGGCCACCTCGGTGAGCGTCCTGCTGCCTCGGGCTTCGCGCAGCCGCCCGCCCAGGCGTTTGCCGGCGGCCAGCTGTTCCGGGGTCAGGGGGAGTCGCACCATGACCCGCAGTCTAACCGCGTCGGTATGAAAATACCGACCGTCGCGTTAGGGTGGTATTTAAATACCGTCTCGTGATCCTGAGGAGTGCCCACGTGTTGGAACTGAAGACCCCCGGTGAGATCGCGGCAATGGATGTGACCGGTACGTTCATCGCCGAGTTGCTCGACGACCTGACGGGCCGCGCCCGTCCCGGCGTGAACCTGCTCGACCTCGAACAGCGCGCACGGGACATGATCGAGGAACGTGGCGCGGTCTCGTGCTACTGGGATTACGCGCCGTCGTTCGGGAGCGGACTGTTCCGCAACGTCATCTGCCTGTCCGTCAACGACGCAGTGCTGCACGGACTCCCGCACGACTACGTGCTCCGGGACGGCGACCTGCTCAGCATGGACATCGCGGTCTCGATCGACGGCTGGGTCGCCGATTCGGCGCGCAGCATCATCGTCGGCGCGGAGCGTCCCGAGGACCGGCATCTCGTCGAGGCGACCGAGGTGGCGCTGGCCGCGGGTATCGCCGTCGCGCTCCCCGGCAACCGCCTGGGCGACATCTCCGCGGCGATCGGCGCCGTCGCCGCCGAGTACGGCTATCCCGTCAACACCGAATTCGGTGGTCACGGTCTCGGCCGCACCATGCACGAGGATCCGCACGTGGCGAACGCCGGGCGTAAGGGGCGTGGGCTCGTGCTGCGTCCCGGCTTGACGCTCGCCCTCGAACCGTGGTTCGCGGCGGGGACGGACAAGATCGTCTACGACCCGGACGGCTGGACCATCCGCTCCGCCGACGGCTCGCGTACCGCGCACAGCGAACACACGATCGCGATCACCGAAGGTGAACCGCTGGTGCTGACGAAACGGGAGCGCGTCACCGAATAGATCCGGACGGCAGGAAGATTCGGAGTAGACACGCGGGTTTCCGCTCGGTCCGTTATGGTCGGTGCACCGACGCGCGAGAGGCGATGCAGATGCCGCTGTACGAGTTCCGATGTGCCGACTGCGGGCCCTTCGACGTCTCCGTTCCCATGAGCGAAGTCTCCGCATCGGCTCCGTGCCCGCGGTGCGAGCAACAGTCTCGTCGCTCTCTCACCCCACCGCGTCTCGGTCGGGGAGATTCGGCAGCGATGCGCCTGCACGACGCGACGGCCCGTACCGCTTCCGAGCCCGACGTCGTCTCGGGTTCCCTCCCAGGCGTGTCGAGGCGTCCGTCGCGGCCGGTCACGACCGATCCCCGACATCGAACGTTGCCCCGCCCGTGATCCGACACCGCCCGTAATCAGACACCGCCCGTAATCAGACACCGCTCCAGGAGGTCCCGTGCCCGACGTCGTGTTCCCCCTCGATTCGACCCGCCGGTTCACCGATCAGGACAAGATCGGTCACAACCGTTGGCACCCGGACATCCCGCCCGTCGCGATGCTGAAACCGGGGGATTCCTTCCGCGTGCACTGCCGCGAATGGTTCGACGGCGAGATCCACAACGACGACTCCGCCGACGACATCCGCAATGCCCCGCTGCACATCGTGCACGCGTTGTCGGGACCGTTCGCAGTGGAGGGTGCCAAGCCCGGCGACCTGCTGATCGTCGACATCCTCGACCTCGGCCCGATTCCGCAGGAGGACTCGGGTCCGCTCGCCGGGCAGGGCTGGGGCTACACCGGCATCTTCGCGAAGACGAACGGCGGGGGATTCCTCACCGACCAGTTCCCCGACGCCTACAAGGCGATCTGGGACTTCTCCGGGCAGAAGGCGACGAGCCGCCACGTGCCCCACGTGTCGTTCACCGGCATCGTGCATCCCGGCCTGATGGGGACGGCGCCGTCGCACGAACTGCTGTCGACGTGGAACACTCGGGAAGCTGCTTTGATCGCGACGGATCCCGACCGCGAGCCGGCGCTGGCGCTGCCGCCCGAGCCGAACGGCGCGATTCTCGGCAGCCTGTCGGGCGCCGATTTCGACCGGGTCGCGGCCGAAGCGGCGCGCACCGCTCCACCGCGGGAGAACGGCGGCAACCAGGACATCAAGAACCTCACGAAGGGAAGCCGGATCTTCTATCCGGTCTTCGTCGACGGCGCGAATCTGTCGGTCGGCGACCTGCACTTCTCGCAGGGTGACGGCGAGATCACCTTCTGCGGTGCCATCGAAATGGGCGGGTTCATCGACCTGCGCGTCGATCTGATCCCCGGCGGTATGGAGACCTACGGGGTGAGCGAGAACGCCATCTTCATGCCGGGCAACACCGACCCGCAGTATTCCGAGTGGCTCGCGTTCTCCGGCACGTCCGTGACGCTCGACGGCGAACAGCGGTATCTGGATTCGCAATTGGCGTACCAGCGGGCGTGTCTGCACGCCATCGACTATCTGACGAAATTCGGCTACAGCCCCGAGCAGGCGTATCTCCTGCTCGGGGCTGCACCCATCGAGGGACGTTTGTCGGGTGTCGTGGACATCCCGAATTCGTGTGCCACGGTGTATCTTCCGACGGCGATCTTCAACTTCCCGGTCGCGCCCACCGCATCCGGTCCGGTGACGATCGATCCGGGTATCGGAGCACCGCGTTCGTCGGCGTGAGGGCCGCGAAAATCGTTTGCCCGGTGTGAGCGGTGCGCGTACCGTCCTCGGGTCGGTACATACGCGAACGAAAGGTGGTCCCGGCCATGGACCCGCTCACCGAACGGGACATTCGAACATCCTTCGTCAACTGCTCCAAGGGTGATGCGAAGCGGCTTCCGGTGCCGCGCGATCTCGACGACCGGCCGTGGGACGAACTCGACTTCCTCGGCTGGACCGACCCGTCGTTCCCCGGTCGCGGCTACATCGTGGTCCCCCGCGACGGCGAACTCGTGGGTGTCGCCATGCGGTTCGAACAGCAGGGCTCGGGCAAGACGCAGATGTGCACGATCTGCTTCACCACCCACACCCGGGGTGGCATCGCTTTGATGACGGCGAACAAGGTCGGCGATGCGGGTCGAGCGGGCAACGCGGTCGGAACCTACATGTGCATCGACCTGCAGTGCTCGCTGTACGCGCGCGGCAAGAAGAAGCCCGCACTGGGCAGCCGGTACCGCGAGGATCTCGAGCCGGAGGAGAAGGCCGAGCGCGTCCGCGAGAATCTCGGCGCGTTCGTCGATCGCCTGTACGCCTGACGGGCGAACCCGGCCCTTTCAGTGCGATGCGGGGTTGCGCAGGTGCGCACGCTCCCCGTTCTGATCGAGGATCGTGAGGATCTCCACCGGTCCGTCGTGCGCGCTGATGGCGTGCGGTGTCATCGTGGAGAACTCGGCTGCGTTGCCCTCCTGGATGAGGATCGTCCGTTCGCCGAGTTGGAGCCGGGCGGTGCCGGTCAGGACGGTGAACCATTCGTGCCCCGGGTGCACGGGGAGCGTGTCGGCCGGCACCGGCTCCTGCTTCGTGATCCGCATCTTGGCGATGGTGACGCCGCCCAGTGATCGTTCCCGCGACAATAGCCAGGTCGTGTACCCCGGGGTGTCGCACGCCTGGGGCCTGATCACCACGTCCTGGTCCTCGCCGGATTCGACGAGCTGGTCGATCGTGGTGTCGAGTGCCCGCGCGATGGGAACGAGCTGGTCGAGTGCGATCCTGCGACGGCCCGTCTCGATGCGGCTCAGGTTGGACGGGCTGATGTGGCACCGGCCTGCGAGAGTGTCGAGGGTCCACCCCCGCGCGAGGCGCAGGCTGCGGATGCGCTGACGGATGAGTTGGTCCAGATCGGACGATTCTTGCTCCATAGGCAAGAGTATATGCCGAAACTGGATGACGCGTCCTAACGTGGAGTCATGCACCACCACGCCCACCACGCACCGCACGACCACGCGCACGACGAGTCGATGGCCGAGGTGCTCGACCTCGACGCCGCGATGAACCGGCCCTACTTCGAGTCGTTGCTCGACCGGGTCGCCGGACAGCTCGAGCGCGAACCGCGCACCGTCGTCGACATCGGCGCCGGCACAGGAACAGGCACACTCGCCCTGGCGCGCCGGTTCCCCCACGCGCAGCTCGTCGCTCTCGACCGGTCCGCCGGGATGCTCGAACGACTCCGGAAGACCGCCGCGTACAACGGGTTCGGTGATCGGATCCGGACCGTCGAGGCCGACCTCGATGCAGGACTTCCGGCCGTCGGTGCGATCGACCTCGCCTGGGCGGCGCTGTCCCTGCACCACATCGAGGATCCGGATGCAACGCTCCGGCAACTCGCCGAGGCGATGGCACCCGGGGGGACGGTGGTCGTCACCGAGATGGAGTCGCAACCACGATTCCTGCCCGACGACATCGGTATCGGTACACCGGGACTCGAAGCGAGATGTCACGAGGCCGCGGCGTCCCGAGGGTGGAACAGGTGGCCCGACTGGAGCGACAACCTGCGTCGCGCCGGGTTCGGGATGGTCGAGATGCGCCGCGACGAACTCGGTGCCGACGTCGACGACACCGCACGCCGATACGCCCACGCGGTGCTGAGCCGGATGCGGACCGGCCTCGACAACGCCGTGTCCGACGAGGATCTCGACACGCTCGATCGACTCGTCGGCGACGGTCCCGACTCGGTGCTGCACCGGGCAGATCTGGTGGTGCGTGGATCCCGAACCGTGTGGATCGCACAGGCAATCAAGGAGGAGAACCGATGAACACCCAGGAGAACCCCACACAGGACGGTTACGACGTCGTCGTGATCGGCGGCGGCTCCGCCGGACTGAGTGCCGCCACAGCGCTGGCACGCTCACGCCGCTCGGTGCTTGTCGTCGATGCCGGAGAACCGCGCAACGCTTCTGCCGCGGCCGCGCACAACGTGATCGGACACGAAGGCATCGCGCCGACCGAACTGCTGGCTCTCGGACGGGAGGAGGCCGCCGGATACGGCGCCGAAATCCTGTCCGCGCGAGCAGAATCCGCTCGTCGCAGCGACACGGGCTTCGAGATCGGTCTCTCCGGCGGCACCACCGTGCAGGCACGTCGACTGATCCTCGCGACGGGGCTGGTCGACGAGCTGCCCGACCTGCCCGGAGTCCGCGAACTGTGGGGGAAGAGTGTCCTGCACTGCCCGTACTGCCACGGCTGGGAGGTTCGGGACCGGCGCGTCGGCGTGATCTCGTCGGGGCCGATGAGCGTGCACCAGACCCTGTTGTTCCGTCAGCTCAGCGACGACGTCGCCTTCTTCACCCACTCGGCGCCCGCCCTGGAGAGCGAGGCCCGCGACCAGCTCGAGGCGCGCGACGTGCGGATCGTCGACGGCACCGTCGCGGAACTGCGAGCGGACGGCGAGGAGGTCCGTGCCGTGGGGCTCGAGGACGGCACCGAGGTCGAGGTCGACGCCGTGGTGGTCGCACCGCGTTTCGTCGCCCGCGCCGACCTGTACGAGCAGCTCGGCGGAACGGTCACCGACCATCCCGTGGGGACCCTCATCGAGACCGATCCGACGGGGAAGACCGCTCTGCCCGGCGTATGGGCGGCGGGCAACTCCGCCGACCTCTCCGCGGTGGTCGTGGTCGCTGCAGGCGCCGGCGTGATGACAGGGGCGGCCGTGAACGCCGACCTGATCGCGGAGGAGACGGCCGCGGCGGTGGAGGAACGAGCCGCCCGCGGACTCACCTTCGCCGAATAGTCCTGTCGGGCATACGAGAACGGCCGGGCGAGCACACGCTCGCCCGGCCGATTCGCGATCTGCGTCAGAACGGGTAGGGCGCGATGTCGGGACGCACCGTGACCCACTGGGTCTCGGTGAACGCCTCGATGTTCGCGGCCGGACCGCCGAAACGGGAACCGGTACCGGATGCCCCGACCCCGCCGAAGGGAGCGTTGGCCTCGTCGGCGACGGTCATCTCGTTGATGTGGATCTTGCCCGAGTGGATCCGGTCGGCGATCTTCATCGCTTGTCCCACGTCGCCGACGATGCTCACCGACAGGCCGTACTCGGACGCATTGGCCAGTTCGACGGCCTCGTCCGGGTCGGAGAACTTCAGCACCGGCGCGACGGGACCGAAGATCTCCTGGCCCCAGGCGGGCATCTCGGTGGTCAGATCGGTCAGGACGGTGGGCCGGTAGAACAACCCCTCGTGCGTGCCTCCGGCAGCGAGAGTGCCGCCCGCGGCGACGGTGTCCTGCACGATCGTGTCGATGTTCGCCAGCTGACGCTCGTCGATGATCGGGCCCAGGTGAACCGGGCCGCCTGCGGGATCGCCGACGACGAGCGCATCCGCCTTCGCGGCGAGGGCGCGCACGTAGTCGTCGTAGACGGACTCGTGCACCAGGTGCCGGCCGGTGGTCATGCAGATCTGGCCCTGGTGGAAGAACGATCCCATCGCTCCGACACCGGCAGCGAGATCGACGTCGGCGCCGGGGAGCACGATCATCGCGTTGTTGCCGCCGAGTTCGAGGTGGGCGCGCTTGAGATGTTCCGCGCCGGCCTTGCCGACGTGGCGTCCGGCGGCGGTGGATCCGGTGAACGAGACCACCCGCACCTCGGGAGCATCGACGGTTGCGGCGCCGACGTCACCACCACCGGGCAGCACCTGCAGCACACCGGCGGGTAGTCCGGCCTCCTCGAAGATCCGGGCCACGGCGACACCACCGATGACGGTGGTCCGCGGATCCGGCTTGAGCAGCACCGCATTGCCGAGGGCGAGAGCCGGGGCAACCGAGCGCATCGCGAGCAGCAACGGGAAGTTGAACGGTGCGATCACCGAGACGACGCCGGCGGGCAGGCGGCGCGCGATGGACCAGTGACCGTTGTCCGACGGCAGGTACTCACCGTGCGGATGGGTGGGCAGCGCCGACGCCTCGAAGCACTCGGTGGCGGAACCGAACACCTCCATGGCGGCCTTGTCCGGAATGGACCCGGCCTCGCGGAGTCCCCAGCCGATGAGTTCGTCGGCGTGCTCACGGAACTTCTCGCCGGCGCGACGGAGGATCTCCGCACGCTCGGACGGCGCCGTGGCGGCCCAGGACTTCTGTGCGGCGGCGGCAGCGCGGGCGGCGGCGTAGACGTCATCGGGGTCGGCCAGGCCGATCTCGGCGATTTGTTCCCCGGTCGCGGGGTTGGTGACCTTCGTGGTGCCGCCGTTGCCGGGGCGCCAGCCGTCGAGATGGATCTTTCCCGTCCACAGGGCTTCGTCGAGCAAGGCCATAGAGTTCTCCTCAGCGTGGTCGTCGCCGTCCCGCGCGCGTGGGACACCGATGTGTTCCACGAGTGTGGGAGCGATGACGGCTCGTAGGATCGATTCTTCTCATTCAACGAGAAAGCCCGCGATATCCGTCTACGCACGACGAACACCACGTGCACCGCTCCGCGGCCGAAGGGTCATGAGCGAGCACAATGATCCGAATGGATCTGGCTCTCATGGCAGTGGTCGGCATCGCCGGCATCGTGAGCATCGCGGCTGTACTCGGCCGCGCTGAGCATCCCGGCCCAGGACTTCCCCCGGAACCTACAGTTCGCAGACGCTCGGTGCGGCCCAGCGCCGCCTCGACCTCGAGGAGACCCGATTGCAGGCGCTGAGCGAACAACCCTGACGGTCGTCTCGCGGCGCGGACGCCCCGCCCGAGAACCCGCATCCCGCCGCACTGTTTGACATGATCGTTCGGTCCGGATCCGCCCGGGCGCGTCGTGACCCGGGTAGGAGTGACAGGTGTCGGAGGGCAGTACGGACAGAGCGCCGCGTCGGCGCGTCGGTCGATGGATCCTGATCGTCTTCGTCGTGGTGCTCGTCGGCGTGGCGGCGGCGTTCGTCCTCACCCCTGTGCCGGGATCACTGGTGGTGCGGAAGGTGTTCGAACGCGACGCGCGGGAGCAGACCGCGAAGCTCGCGGTGGACGCTCCGGAGACGGACTTCGTCGCCGACCTCCACTATCGGGAGGACGACCCGGACGCCTATCTCGACGTGTACACAGCGCCGGGGACCACCGAGGCGCTGCCGACGATCGTGTGGACGCACGGTGGCGCGTGGTTGTCGGGTAACCGCACCAACTACGCGGGCTACTACAGGCGTCTCGCGGCCGCCGGATTCACCGTGGTGTCGGTCGGCTACTCGCTCGCACCGGGCCACCGCTATCCGACCCCGGTGCGGCAACTCGTCGATGCACAGCGCTACTTGCTCGAGCACGCCGACGAACTGCACATCGACACCGAGCGGATCGTGCTCGCCGGTGACTCGGCCGGGGCGCAACTGTCCGCGCAGATCGCCGCGGCGATCACCGACCCCGACTACGCCGCGACCCTCGGTGTCGACCCGGCGTTCACTCGGGAGAACGTTCGCGGTGTCGTGCTCAACTGCGGCATCTACGACGTGTCCGCGATCGGTGGGGGCGGCGGGCTGACCGGATGGGGCGTGCAGCAGGCGATGTGGGCCTACACCGGCGCCCGGGAGTTCGCCACTTCGGATGCGGCGGGCCAGATGTCGGTATTGAACTCGGTCACCGAGAACTTCCCGGCCACCTACATCTCCGGTGGCAACGCCGATCCGCTCACCGCCACCCAGTCCGAGAGGCTCGCGCAGCGGCTCACCGGACTGGGTGTGCAGGTGGATGCGTTGTTCTATCCGGACGACCACACACCGGAACTGGCACACGAGTACCAGTTCGATCTGTCGACACCGGATGCGCGTGCCGCGCTCGAGCGGACGATCGATTTCGTCCGCAAGGTCACGACGTAGCGCGCGCGGGGATCTCGGCGACGATGCGTTCGGCGAGCGGCCGCGAGGAGGCCGGGTTCTGGCCCGTGTACAGGACGCGGTCGACCACCACGTGCGGCTGCCAGGCGTCCGTGGACGAGAAGACGGCCCCGGCCTCCTGCAGGCGGTCCTGCAGCAACCAGGGTGCCTTGTCGGCCAGTCCCGCCTGGACCTCCTCGACGTTCGTGAACGCCGTCAGGCTGTAACCCTCGAACAACCAGCGACCGCCGGACTCGTGGGAGGGAAGCAGGGCAGCCGGGGCGTGGCACACCATCGCGACCACTTTGTCGGCCTCGACGAAGTGCCGGACGAGTTCACCGAACCGCTCGTCGACGGCCAGATCCTCCATCGGGGCGTGGCCACCGGGCACGAACAGCAGGTCGAAGTCCTCGGCCCGCTGGTCCTCGAGCACCGCCGCACCGGTGAGCACCGGCTGCAGCTTCTCGAGCGACGACTTCAACTCGGCCACGCGGTCCTCACCGCCTGCGGCGTCGGGTTCGAGGCTGGCCTGGTCCACGACGGGCGTGCGGCCGCCCGGAGTGGCAACGGTGATGTCGTAGCCGGCTTCGTCGAAGACGGTGTACGGCTCGACGAGTTCCTCCGCCCAGAAGCCCGTGGGATGGCGGGTGCCGTCCTGCAATGTCCAATGATCGGCGGAGCTGACGACGAACAGGATGCGGGTCATGGTGTGTCCTCTCTGATGAACGCAGAGGCCGGGTAACCGCTGTGAGCGGGACCGACACCGGCGGTGACGACGATTGCCGGGCCCACGAGGGACCCGGCGATCGTGTGACGTGACTGGGGTGCGGCGGATCAGATGCCGACCACCTCCTGCGCGATGGCGGCCAGACGGGTCTGAGCCGCGGAGATAACACCGTGTCGTGCCTTGTGCGCTTCCTCGTAGGCGACGATCGCCCGGATGTCCGCGGGCTCGGTCAGTTCCTTGACCGCCGCCACGGCCTTCGGGACGGTGAGATCGTCGTAGTTCCGGATCGGCAACTCCTCCTCGGTGAGGACACCCGAGGCGCTGCGTGCCTTGTGTAGAGCGCCGGCGGTACCGTCGGCGCCTTCACGACGGCTCACGCGCTCGGCCGTCTCGAGAGCCGCATCGCGCGAGGCACCGATGGTCTTGGCTGCGACGTCACCGGCATGCGCGCCGCGCGAGAGCAGCGACTCGATGCGGGGACGCGTCGAGCGGGCGACATCGATCGCTCGATCGATGCTGCGCGCCGACCAGGTGACCGGCGTGTTGACCAGGCGCACCGCTGCGCCGGCCGCGGCCTGCAGAGGAGTGCGACGCAGAGCGGCAGGACCACCGAGCGCCTCCTCCGCGATGACGGTGGTGAGCCACTCGACCGTCGCCGTGTGAGCCGTGATCAGACGGTCCGCCAGCGACACGATCGACTTGTGTCCGCCCGCGATGGCCAGTGCCTTCACGTAGCGGGCACGGTCGAGGAGCTGATGTTCGAGGGCGAGGTCCGACAGCAGTGCTTCGTCGAACGGCTGCGCCTGCTCGGTGAGGGCCTTCACCATGATGGCGGCGCGGCCGATGAACGGCCCGACCACATCGGGAAGTCCGCCCAGATCGCGGATCGCCTCTTCGATCGCCACCGCACGGATGCGGCAGTTCTCGGCGTTCTCGGTCAGCTCCTTGCGTACCGCTTCGGTTCGGGCCTGCGCGACACGCGTTTCGGCGACCTGGGTCTCTGCATGGGTCAGTTCGTGGAGAGTGCGCAACTGGGTGAGCAACGCGGGAGTTCGGTTCTCGGTCATCGTGCGTTCGCCTCCTTCGCACTGGAAGAGTCGGTGATCTACCGACGAATTCACATCCATCGAGAAATGACGTGACAACTGTCGGCTACCCGACCCCCGTAACTGCTAACGTCTATGTGATCCATAACACACCCTCTGGTCGGGTTCGTTGCTGCAGTGACCACTCGGCGCACGCGAGTCGCACGGGTCTCGGTTTGAGCCGGTTACTCGCGGGGAAACTTCGGAGCACACCTTGACGTGAGAGATCGAGGCCGGGACGAGACGCGGTCCGCCTGACTCCTCAGGTGATCGGCGACCGTGAGACGGCCGCAAGCAGCACAAAGGAAAGCGGGGACGACACGATGACCACGGCAGCACCCGTCATGCCCACGGACGTGATCACCGCTCCGGCGACGGTTGCTCCGTCGCAGTCGGCCGACATTCCGGCGCAGACGATCGACGCGCGGTCCGTCGAGGCCCCGCCGTCGGCCGCCGTGGCGTCGAGGGAGGTGGAACCTCCGGCGACAGAGGAGATGCCGGCCCTGCTCGAGCACCCGATCGCGGGCATGCTGATGTTCGTCGTCCTCGCCGTCTGCGGATTCGCAGCCGCCGCGGTGGTCGCAGGATCCCTGGCGGCCGGGCTCGCTCTGGTGGGTGTCGTCGGAGGAGCGGCGGCGACCCTCGTCGCTGTTCTCTGACGTGGCAGAACGACACCGGTAGGCCCGTTTCGTCCAGATCCGAGCGGGAGGATATCGTCTCCGGTCATGTCCAAGGAATTCGTTTTCACGTCCACGCTCGACCACAGCGTCGAACGCGTCCACGGCGCTTTGACCAGCGAGGACTTCTGGAACAGCCGACTGGCTGCGAGCCAGACCGGCGTGGCGCAGCTCGAGGTCGGCTCCGGTCCCGGGACTTTCCGCGCGAAGGTCTCCGACCAGATCGACACCTCCGCGCTGCCCGCGGTCGTCCGGGGCGTGGTGCGAGGACCTCTGATCATCGAGCGCACCGACGAATGGGGCGGACTCGAGGACGGTACGGCGCAGGGAACCCTCGCCGGCAGCACGTCGGGGCTGCCGATCACGATCGCGGCCCATTCGGAGCTTCGTGGCAACGCGGACGGCGGTACCGAGATCGAGGTGCGTGGCGAGGCCACCGTCAAGGTTCCCGTCGTCGGTGGGCAGATCGAGGGCCTCATCGTCCAGCTCGTCGAGAACATCGTCCAGAACGATCGGACCGACCTCGACAAGTGGCTCACGGAGAACTGATTCGCAGGGGCGCCCGATCGATCGGCTTCCGATCGACGGATCATCTGGTCCGATGCCGTCGTTCCTCTTCCGAGGTACGGCGGCATCGTCGTTCTCGCCGGATTCGTCGGCGACACACCGGGTCAGGTCGTTGAAGAGGGGTGTGACCCAGGCCACCATCGGATCATGTCGATGCCGTGGGACGAGGACGGCGGCTACGCGTGGGAACGCCGCGAGGCCGGATACACCTGGGAGCAGATCGGCAGCGAACTCGGTTGCCCTGCCCATGTCGCACAGAATCTGGGGGAGCGCTACCGCGCGGATATCACTGCCGAGATGACGAGGAACCAGTTGTCGTTGTTCGATATCTCGACCGAGACCTGAATCCCGGCCGCCGGTGTTCGCCGTGTGTTCATCGGATGTGCACCCGCACGGACCCCGTGTGAGGAGGCATCGTCGCCTCCGGAGGGGACCGTAGGTGTCATGGAGGCACTCGTGCGCGACTCCCTGTTCGGTTTCCTCCAGGAGAGCGGACTGGCCGGCTCGGGCGGTGAAGCGGCGGCGCTGCTCATGGAAGGTCTCGTCCGCGTCAATCATCGCCAGGTCCGCAGTCCCCGTACTCCACTTCGTGCCGGGGACGTCGTCTCGATCGCGGGTACGCGATCGATGGCGGTCTTCGGAGTCTCTCCCGGCGGGGTTCGTCCCGTCCTGTAGCTCGTCCGTCGCACGGAGCGCCCGCAACCTCCGGCACGGAGCACTCGCGACCTGCGACGCAGTCGCCTGTCCGGGCGGTGTGATAAGCCGTACCGGACGGGAACGAGCGACGACGAGGGGGAGCGACGCGTGCTGATACTGCACCGTGCCGAGCGCACCGGCATCCTGGCGGATGCGCTGGCCGAGGTGCTCGCCGAGCCCCTCGACGATCCGTTCGCGCGGGAGGTCGTCGCGGTGCCCGCGCGCGGTGTCGAAAGATGGCTCACCCAGCGGTTGTCGGGAATGCTCGGTTCCTCCGCCGGCGACGGGGTGGCCGCCAACATCGACTTCCCGTCCCCGTCCCGCCTCGTCGACGAAGCGCTCGCCGCGGCCTCCGGCATCACCGCCGACGACGATCCGTGGCATCCCTCCCGCATGTTGTGGTCGCTGCTCAGGGTGATCGACGAGTGCGTCGGCGAACCGTGGTGCGCCACCCTCGCGCGGCATCTCGGTCACGGCGCCGACGACCACCGGGCCGGACGCCGGTACGCCACCGCAGCGCATCTCACCGGCCTTCTTCGCAGTTACGGACTCCAGCGCCCCGGGATGATCTCCCAGTGGGCGGCGGGGAACGATACCGACGGCACGGGTGCGCCTCTCGACGACCATCTGCGTTGGCAAGCCGAGCTGTGGCGACGGCTGCGCGCCCGCATCGGCGTCGACAGCCCGTCGCAGCGACTCGACGAACTGTGCGGCCGGCTGCGAGACGACCCCGACGTCGTCGACCTGCCCGAACGACTCTCGATCTTCGGTCCCACCCGCCTCGACACCGTCCTCGTCGAGGTGCTGACCGCGCTCGGGCACCACCGCGACGTGCACATCTGGCTTCCGCATCCGAGCCCGGTGATGTGGGACGGACTGACCCGGCGTCCGGAGTCGATGCGTCGCGCCGACGACCACAGCGCTCTCGGGGTGCAGCACCCGCTGCTGGCCGCGCTCGGCCGCGACGTGCGCGAACTTCAGAGCCGGCTCTCCGGCCTCGAGTGCACCGACCTTCCGCATCCCTCACCCCGGCCGCCGGCGACGCTCCTCGGCCGGTTGCAGGCCGATCTCCGCGACGACCGCGCCCCCGCACACGGATCGGCCGCGCCCGACGGGACCGTGATGATCCATGCCTGCCACGGCCCGACCCGGCAGGTCGAGGTGCTCCGAGAGTGCCTGCTGCACCTGTTCCGCGATGACCCCACGCTCGAACCGCGCGACGTCGTCGTCATGTGCCCCGACGTCGAGACGTACGCGCCGCTCGTCCATGCCGCCTTCGGTGCCGGGGTCGGCGAGCATCCCGGCCACACGCTGCGGGTCCGTCTCGCCGATCGCGGCCTGCGCCGCACCGATTCGATCCTTGCGGTGGTGTCCGAACTGCTCGCGCTCGCCGACGGCCGGGTCACCGCCAGCGAGGTTCTCGACCTCGCCGCGTCGGCTCCGGTGCGCCGGAAGTTCGGATTCGACGACGATCAACTCGAGCGCCTGCAGGAGTGGACCACCGAGACCGGTGCCCGCTGGGGTCTCGGGCCGTGGCAGCGCAAGAGCTTCGGCCTCGGCGACTTCATGCAGAACACTTTCGGCGCGGCACTCGACCGTATCCTGCTCGGTGTCGCCGCAGACGGCGCGGACGGAGAGTGGCTGTCCCTGTCGTTGCCCCTCGACGACGTCGACAGCAACGACATCGACCTCGCCGGGCGGTTCGCCGAGTTCATCGACCGGTTGACGGTGGTGCTGCTCCGGTTGCGCGGCCCGCACCCGGCGGCGCGGTGGTCGGACGAACTCGGTTACGGCATCGACCTGCTCGCCGACGTTCCCGCCGCCGACGCATGGCAGCTCACCCGCGCGCGTCGCGAGATCGGCGAGGCCGTCGAGCATGCCGGCGACACGCAGTTGTCCCTGAGCGATGTCCGGTCCATGCTCGGCTCCCGGCTCGCCGGGCGTCCGTCGCGCTCGAACTTCCGTACCGGCGAACTGACCGTGTGCACGATGGTGCCGATGCGCTCGGTGCCCCATCGCGTGGTGGTTCTCCTCGGTCTCGACGACGACGTCTTCCCTCGCACGGCCCACATCGACGGCGACGATGTCCTGACCCAGAATCCCTGTGTGGGAGAGCGTGATCCGCGCAGCGAGGACCGGCAGCTGCTGCTCGACGCGCTGATGGCCGCGGAGGAGCGTGTGCTGTTGTTCCACACCGGCGCCGACGCCGTCACCGGAGCACTGCGCCCACCGGCGATTCCGCTCACCGAGGTGCGCGACGTGGTGTCGACGATGACGGGAGTCGACGTCGACGACGAGCGCATCGTGCGGCGACATCCCCTGCAGCCCTTCGATCCGCGCAATTTCCGGGCCGACGACCCGTTCGGGTTCGGTGTCACCGCACTCGCGGGAGCCCGTGCCGGACAAGGAGGTTCGGTGGAGCGCGACCGGTCGGGTGCGCTCCTCGTCGACGACCTTCCGGCCCCGGCACGCACCGATGTCGATCTCGACGAACTCGTTTCCTTCCTGACACATCCGACGCAGGGATTCCTCCGGCAGCGACTCGGTCTGCGGATCCCCGACACCGACGAGGGCATCGCCGACGCACTCGACGTCGAACTCGACGGTCTCGCCCAGTGGCAACTGGGCGACCGCATGCTCGAAGCGCGATTGGCGGGCATGTCCGCGGGTGCCTTCCAGGACGCGGAATGGCGTCGCGGCACGCTCCCGCCGTTCGCGCTCGGCCGCAGGACCCTCGACGCGGTGAGCGACAACGTCGACCGCCTCGTGCACGCCTGCGCCGGTGTGCACACCGGGCAGGCCCGCACCGTCGACATCCGCGTCGATCTCGGCGACGGTCGTCGGCTCACCGGCACCGTCGGAGGTGTACACGGCGAGGTACTGGCCCGCAGCACCTATTCCAAGCTGTCCCCGAAACACCGGCTGGAAGCATGGATCCGGTTGCTCGCCGTCGTCGCCTCGGGTCATCCCGGACAGTGGCGTGCGGTGACCACCGGGCGCAGCCGTTCGCGCTCGTATCCGGCCTGGCGCTCGACCCTTCTGGCTCCCGCCGATCCCGTCGCGCTGCTCGCCGCACTCGTCGATCTGCGCGATCGTGGACTGTGCCGGCCGCTGCCGCTCGTGACGGGCGCGTCGGCCGAGTACGCCGATCGCCGCCACCGCGGTGATTCCGTGGAGATGGCACTGTCGGCCGCCGGGAAGGCGTTCGGTGGCGCGTTCGGCGACGGCAAGGACCGTCACGTGCAGTATCTGTACGGGCCCGACGTCACGTTCGGGCAGCTCACCGCCGACGCACCGGAGGGTGTCGAGGCCGGCTGGTTCGACGACCCCACCCGTTTCGGTGTGCTCGCCCGACGGTTGTGGGAACCCCTGCTCGCCTCCGAGAACCAGGGACGCCCGTGAGAGAAGGACGCAGCGTGCCCGATACCGCCATCACCGATCCGCGCGCCGCGGGCGGTCCGCCGCCGGCAGGCTTCGATCTGCTCGGCCGGCTCCCGAGCGGCACCACCGTTCTCGAGGCCAGCGCGGGAACGGGGAAGACGTACGCGATCGTCGGGCTCGCCACCCGGTTCGTCGCCGAAGGGCGCGCCCACCTGTCGGATCTGCTGCTCGTCACCTTCAGCCGGGCTGCGACGCAGGAACTGCGCGAACGTACCCGGAACCGGTTCGCGCAGGTCGCCACCGCCCTCGCCGATCCCGAGAGTGCGCGGGCGAGCACCGACATGCTCGTCCGTCATCTCGCGAGCGAGGACGTCGACGCGCGGCGGGCCCGCCTACGACAGGCGTTGTCCGACTTCGACTCCGGCACCATTTCCACCACGCACGGCTTCTGCCGCCGCATGCTCGACGAACTCGGGATCGCCGGTGAACGCGAACCCGACGTCACGGTCGTCGAGGACGTCGACGACCTGCGGGTGGAGGTCGTCGACGATCTCTACCTGCGGCGCTACGGCAGGGGACAGGCCCCCATCACCTACGCCGAGGCGGCCGTCGCCGCGAAGGAGGCGATCTTCGACCCGCAGGCCGAACTCGCACCGAACGACGCCGACGGCACCGCGGCAGGCGAGCGTGTGGAATTCGCGCGTGCGGTCCGCGAGGAGGTCGAACGGCGCAAGCGCCGGCTCGGACTGCGCGACTTCGACGACCAGTTGTCCCTACTGCACGCGGTGCTCGGCGATCCGGAGCACGGCGACGCCGCCTGCCGGCGGATGCGTGCGCGCTTCTCCGTCGTCCTCGTCGACGAGTTCCAGGACACCGACCCCAAGCAGTGGGAGATCCTGCGCCGGGCGTTCCACGGGCACAGCACGCTCGTGCTCGTCGGCGACCCGAAACAGGCGATATACGCCTTCCGCGGCGCGGAGGTGCTCAGCTATCTCGACGCCGTCTCCGAATCCGACACCTACTGCGAGCTGACCACCAATTGGCGCAGCGACGGCGATCTCGTCCGGGCGCTCGAACACGTCCATCTCGGTGCGGCTCTCGGTGATCCCCGCATCGTGGTGAACCCGGTGAAGGCGGCAGCCGCCGATTCCCGGCTCTCGGGTATCGCGTCCCTGCGGGTGCGTCACCTGCCCCGCGCCGGTGCCGGTCCGCTCAACGACTGGGGTTTCCCGCAGAACCTCGACGGCTTACGTGGGCGGGTCGCTCGCGACGTGGCGGCCGACATCGTGCGCCTGCTCGACGACGAGAACGTCACCGTCGACCTCGGTTCCGGGCCCGAGCGTGTGCAACCCGGGCACATCGCGGTCCTCGTGCGCAAACACAAACAGGTGACGCTCGTCCACGACGCGCTGACGAAGGCGAACGTGCCGTGCGTGGTCGCCGGGGGCACGAGTGTGTTCGCCACACCGTCCGCACAGCACTGGCTGTGGGTTCTCTATGCGCTCGAGCAGCCCCATCGCGCCGATCGCGTCCGGCTCGCCGCGCTCACCCCGCTGCTCGGCCGCACGATGACCGACATCGATTCGGAGGGCGAAGCGCTGGTCGTGGAGGTCGGCGGACTGCTCCGCGAACTGAACGACGTCTACGCCCGCACCGGCTTCGCCGCCGTCTTCGAACGCCTCGCGTCCTTCGGTTCGGTCGAGGCCCGCCTCCTCGATCAGCCGTCCGGGGAACGCACCCTCACAGACATCCGGCACGTCGCACAGCTGCTCGAGGACGTCGCCTCGGCACAGTCGCTGGGGCTGGCCGCACTCACCCGCTGGCTCGAGGATCGCATCAACGACCCCGACCGAGGTGGAGCCGACCGGATCCGGCGCCTCGACAGCGACGCCGCGGCGGTCCAGATCCTCACCGTGCACGGCAGCAAGGGACTCGAATTCCCCGTCGTCCACGTCCCGTACGGGTGGGATGCCGCGAAGAACCCCGAGCCCGACAAGCTGCTGCTGCACGAGAACGGCCGACGCATCCTCGATGTGGGCGGCAAGAGCGGTCCCGGTTATGTCGCGCGGCGGCGTCAGCACGAACTCGAGGAGGCGGGAGAGGAACTGCGCCTGCTGTACGTGGCGGTGACGCGCGCGCAGTGTGCGCTCACCCTCTGGTGGGCGCCGTCCACCCCCACCTCGCGGTCTCCGCTGCACCGGTTGCTGTTCGCCCGCGATCCCGGTTCGGCAGAGGTCTCCGCGGAAGGCCGGATCGGCCACGACGAGGCCATGGCCGAGGAATTCGACCGGTGGGCCGCGCGCGCCGACGGGGTCATCGCCGCCGAAGCGGTCGGGCCGCACCCGATTCCGGTGTTGCGCTGGACCCGCCCCCGCGTGGAGACCGGCCCACTCGCCGCCGCGCGCTTCGATCGGGTCGTCGACGAGAACTGGCGCAGGACCTCCTATTCGGCGCTCACCGCCTCGGTGCACGATGCGCCCGTGGTGAGCGGTGAGGTGGAGGAACCGGTGACGACCGACGAGCCTGCCGAGCCTCCGCTGAGCGCACCGGAAGCGGCGCGCGAAGGCATTCCGTCACCGATGAACGGACTGCCCGGCGGCACGATCTTCGGCACGCTGGTGCACGCCGTCCTCGAGGTCGTCGACACCTCCGCCGCCGACCTCGAGGCCGAACTACTCGACTGCTGCCACGAGACGGTGCGACGCCAGATGTCGCCGATCGACCCCGTCCAGCTCGCGGCGGCGTTGCTCCCGGTGATGCGCACCCCACTCGGGCCACTCGGCCGGACCCTCGCCGACTTCACGCCGTCCGACCGGCTCTCCGAACTCGACTTCGAGTTGCCGCTCACCGGAGGCGACAGCCCGGTGCCCGTCACCGTCACCCTCGACGCGGTCGGTGGGTTGCTGCGCCGGCACCTGCCCGCCGACGATCCGATGGCGACCTACGCCGATCTGGTGCGCACCCTCGAGTCCGTGCCGCTGCGGGGTTACCTCAACGGCAGTATCGACGCCGTGCTGCGCACCGACGGTCCGCGATTCGTCGTCGTCGACTACAAGACCAACCGGCTCGCGCCCGTCGACGAACTGACCACCGCCCACTACACCCGCGAGTCGATGGCGGCGGAGATGCTCCGCGCGCACTATCCGATGCAGGCTCTGCTCTATTCCGTTGCCCTGCACCGTTATCTGCGGTGGCGGATGCGCGACTACGACCCGCACGTCCACCTCGGTGGTGTGCAGTACCTGTTCGTCCGCGGCATGGCCGGACCGGACAGTCCACCCGGCAGCGGCGTGTTCGACTGGCATCCGCCGGCCGATCTCGTCACCGACCTGTCCGACCTCCTCGCCGGAAAGGCCATGATTTCGTGATCGAGTCCATGACCGACGTTCGGATCGCCCAGCGCGGCAAGGGCGCTCTGCGGCAGTTCAACGAGGTGGGCGCACTCTCCGCCGCCGACGTGCACGTCGCCCTGCGACTCGCGGCGCTCGGCGGCGAGGACGACCCGCACGTGCATCTCGCCACCGCGCTGGCAGTGCGTGCCGTGCGATCCGGGTCGGTGTGCCTCGACCTCACCCGTTTCCGCGAGGTCACGGTCGACGAGGACGCGGACGGCCATCCCGTCGTCGACCCCGCGAGCCTGCCGTGGCCTCGCGACGAGGACGTGCTCGCGGCGCTGCGTCGCAGCCCCCTCGTGGTCGGTGGCGACCGCGGACCTCTGCGTCCGCTGCGTCTCGTCGATACCGCGGAAGGTCCGCTGCTGTATCTCGACCGGTACTTCCGGCAGGAGCAGACGATCCGCCGGGTGCTCGCCGAGCGCACGGCGACGTTCCCCGACCTCGACGAGGAGCGCATCGCGGCGACACTCGACGAGCTGTTCCACCATCCCGACGATCCCTCCCGGCCCGCGCCGGCACCCGATCGTCAGCGCGTCGCGGCGGCACTCGCCGCCACCCGACCGACCACGGTGATCGCGGGCGGGCCGGGCACCGGCAAGACCCACACCGTGGCGCGGATCCTCGCGCTGCTCACCCGCCTGTACGGACACGAACTGCGCATCGGCCTGGCCGCTCCCACCGGCAAGGCCGCTGCGCGCCTCCAGGAATCGGTGCGCGAGCAGGAGACCGAGCTGGGTCTGCCGCCGAATCTCACCGCCATGACCGTGCACCGGATGCTCGGCTGGCAGCGCGGCCGCACCCGCTTCCGCTACCACGCGGGCAACCACCTGCCGTACGACGTGATCGTCGTCGACGAGACGTCGATGGTGTCGCTGACGATGATGTGCCGCCTGCTCGAGGCGGTGCGGCCCGACACCCGGCTCGTCCTCGTGGGCGACCCCGACCAGCTCGCCTCGGTCGACGCCGGTGCTGTGCTTGCCGACCTCGTGGGGCGCCCGGTCAGCGGCACCCTCGATCCGGTCTTCGAACGGGTCGTCGCCCGCGATGTGGCGGCCGCCGACGACCCCGCCGAGGCGGCCTTCACTCCGGCCCAACGCGCCCGGCTCGGTGGCGGTGTCGTGCGGCTGAGTCGCGGCCGCCGCTTCGGTGGTGCGATCGCCGAGCTGGCGGTGGCCGTCCGTAAGGGCGCCGGCGACGAGGTGCTCGACATCCTGCGCAGGGGCGACCCGGAGGTCTCGTTCGTGGCCCCCTCCGACCTCGACGCCCTACGCGACGACATCGTCCGCTCCGCCGCCGAGGTCACCAAGTCCGCCGAGACGGGGGACGTCGAGACGGCGCTGAAGCGGTTCGAGGAACATCGGTTGCTGTGCGCGCACCGCGACGGCCCGGCCGGCGTGCAGTGGTGGGCGCGGCAGGCCGCCGAGTGGATCGGGGAGGCCGCGGGGCAGCGACTCGATCCCGAGAGCTGGTATCCGGGCCGGCCGTTGCTCGTCACCGCGAACGACCATGACATGCAGATCTACAACGGCGACACCGGCGTGGTCGTGCGGCGCGGCGACGAACTCGTCGCGGCGTTCGCACGCGGCGAGACGCCGTTCGAACTGCGCCCGAGTCAGCTCCCGGCGGTGAGCACCGTCTACGCGATGACGATCCACCGCAGCCAGGGCAGTCAGTACGGCACCGTCTCGGTGGTGCTGCCCGATTCGGGATCGGCGCTGCTCACCCGCGAACTGCTGTACACCGCGATCACGCGTGCGCGGTCGCACGTGCGGATCATCGGGACCGAGGATGCGGTACGCGCGGGCGTGGCACGGCAGGTGCTCCGAGCGAGTGGGCTGCGGCGGGAGATCCGCGTGTAGCCGGTCGGTCTCCGCACCCGTATCGAGTGAGGACGAGGCCCGATCCCGTCGACCCATCGTCGCAACACTGTCTCCGTCGGCGAACCGGACGTGGCATGCTCGAGATGGCGCGCACGACAGACGACGAACGAGCCGAGCGATGGACTGGTTGGACGCGGACGGGTACACGATCGGGCGGCTGCTGGTCACCCGTGGACTCGCGGTGCTGTACGCCGTGGCTTTCCTCGCGGCCCTGCTGCAGTTCCGGGCGCTGATCGGCGAACGCGGCATCCTTCCCGCCCCGCGCTTCCTGGCGCTCACATCGTTCCGGCAGTCGCCGAGCCTGTTCCACTGGAGATACTCCGACGCTCTGTTCACCGCGGTTGCCGCGGTGGGTCTCGTGTTGTCGGTGGTGACGGTGCTCGGTGTCACCGAGCAGTTGCCGCTCGTGGTCTGCATGCTCGTGTGGTTCGTGATGTGGCTGCTGTACCTGTCGATCGTCAACGTCGGCCAGGTCTGGTACTCGTTCGGCTGGGAGTCGCTGCTGCTCGAGGGCGGTGTGCTCGCGATCTTCCTGGGCAACGCCGATACCGCGCCTCCGCTGCTCGTGCTGATCCTGCTGCGCTGGTTGCTGTTTCGCCTGGAGTTCGGTGCCGGACTGATCAAGATGCGCGGCGACCGGTGCTGGCGCGATCTGACGTGCCTGTACTACCACCACGAAACCCAGCCGATGCCCGGCCCGCTCAGCCGCTACTTCCACCTGATACCGCGGCCGCTGCACAAGGTGGAGGTGGCGGGTAACCACTTCACCCAGCTCGTCGTGCCGTTCGGATTGTTCCTGCCGCAACCGGTCGCCGGGATCGCCGCACTGATCATGATCGTCACGCAGTTGTGGCTGGTGACGAGCGGCAATTTCGCGTGGCTCAACTGGATCACCATCGTCATCGCGCTGTCGGTGGTGCCCGACAGCTTCTACGGGTTGCTGATCGACTCCACCACGACCTACGGTCCGACACCGATCGCGTTCACCGTCGCCGTGGTGGCGCTGACCGTGCTGGTCGCGGTGCTCAGCTACTGGCCGGTGTCGAATCTGATGTCGCATCGGCAGGCGATGAACGCCTCGTTCAACAAGTGGCACTTCGTGAACACCTACGGCGCGTTCGGCACCGTCACACGCACCCGGCGGGAAGTGATCGTCGAAGGCACCACCGATGCGGTGGTGACACCGGCGACGGAGTGGCGCGAGTACGAGTTCAAGGGCAAACCGGGCGACGTATATCGCAGGCCTCGTCAGTACGCGCCGTACCACCTGCGTCTGGACTGGTTGATGTGGTTCGCGGGGATCTCGCGCGACTACGCCGCGGGGTGGTTCCCGCGGTTCGCGGGAAAACTGCTGGAGAACGATCCGGCCACCGTGAAGTTGCTCCGGCACAACCCGTTCCCGGACGAACCGCCCCGTCTGGTGCGGGCCCGCCCGTTCCGCTACCGCTTCGCCACGCGCGCCGAACGACGCGCGACGCGCCAGTGGTGGATGCGGGACGAGATCGGCGATTTCATGATGCCGATGGCGCGGGACGACCTGCCCTGACCGCGCTCCTTGATCGCCGATGCGGTCACCACACCTCGCCACCGGTCTCCGACACGGTGAAGCCATGGGTGTCCGTCTCGCACGTGACAGCGGTCTTCTCGTCGACGGTGCACGTGAACGGATCAACGGTGAGAGTGCTGCCGTGGGGCAGCGTATTCGGGGCACCTCCGAGATCCGTGAACGCGATGTCGCCGATGCTGACCCACTCTCCGGGGCCGTCCCCTTCGAGCATCAGGGCGTTCGCGGGCACCAGCACGTCGGGCGCGCCGCTGCCGGGGACCCGGGGTGCACTCGCCGGCATCGTGCCCTGGCAGCCCGTCAGGGGAGCGGTGTGGACGAGGATGGCGCATCCGAACTGCCCGCCCGGCGAGGCGAAGTAGTACACGCCCTCGCTGGTCGCCGCGTAGTCGTCGGGGTCGACCGGCTTCGGTGCGGCCGTGGCGGTCGCGGTCGTGGTCGGCGCCGACGAGGTCGCCGTGGTGCTCGACGGCTCGGGGGGTGCTTCGGATGCGGTGGCCTCACCCTCCACGCTGCGCGAACACCCTGCCGCGACGAGTGCCGCACCCGCGACGACGACGAAGCTGACGAGGCGTGCGCGGCGACTGATCATGCGGGGCAGCATAGCGAGCGTCGGGATCGACGCAAGTTCCGCTCCGATCGACTCGGAGGCGGTGGCTTCGATCGGCTCAGAGCCGGCGCGTCACCCGAGCAGGTACGCCCGTCGCCACGACGTTCGGCGGCAGGTCGCGGGTGACCACCGCGCCGGCTCCCACGACCGTGTTCTCGCCGATCGTGACGCCCGGTCCGACGATTGCGCCACCGCCGAGCCACACGTTGTCGCCGATCGTGATGGGTTGCGCCGATTCCCACTTCGCGCGGCGGAGATCGGGATCGAGGGGATGAGTGGGGGTGAGGAGTTGCACGTTCGGGCCGATCTGCACGTCCGAGCCGATCGTGATCGGCGCGACGTCGAGCATGATCGCGCCGAAGTTGACGAATGTCCCGTCCCCCACGGTGATCCGATACCCGTAGTCCACCTGCAGTGGCGGCCGGATCTCCACGTCGTCACCGATCGCGTCGAACAACTCCTCGAGGAGTGCGCGACGCGCATCCGTATCCGCTGCACTCGACGCGTTGTACTTCTCGGTCAGCAGCGCTGCCCGCAGCGCGTCGGCGGCGAGTTCGGGGTCGTCGGCGATGTAGAGTTCGCCGGCCAGCATCCGTTCCTTCTGCTCGCCCACTGAGGATCCTTCCGTCGCCGGGTCAGTCGCCCACTCGCTCTCCGGTGTCGACGTGGAACAGGTGCACCGTACCTTCGCGCTTGCGCAGGTGCACGGTGTCGGCGAGGCGTGCGGGGGTGCGGACGAGGGCCCGCGCGACCACCTGATTGCCGGTGCCGGGCACCCGCGTGTACAGGTACGACTCGCTGCCGAGTTCCTCGACGAGTTCGACGACGGCTTCGACGCCCTCGTCGGCGATCTCGAAGTCCTCCGGCCGGATCCCGGCGGTGACCTCCTCGATGCCTGCGGAGTGCAGTCGCGCGATGCGGTCGCGTTCGACGGGGATGACGGTGCTGCCCACGACGACTCCGTCGTCGACGACCTTCGCGCGGAGCAGGTTCATCGACGGTGAGCCGATGAAACCGGCGACGAACGCGTTGGCGGGACGGTCGTAGAGTTCGGTGGGGCTGGAGAACTGCTGCAGCACCCCGTTCTTCAGGACGGCGACGCGATCGCCCATCGTCATCGCCTCGACCTGGTCGTGGGTGACGTAGACGGTGGTGGTGCCGAGACGGCGTTGCAGCGCCGCGATCTCGGTGCGAGTCTGCACGCGCAGCTTCGCATCGAGGTTCGACAACGGCTCGTCCATGCAGAACACCTGTGGCTCGCGCACGATCGCGCGTCCCATCGCGACGCGCTGGCGCTGACCACCGGACAGCTTGGCGGGCTTGCGGTCGAGGAACTGGGTCAGGTCCAGGATCTTCGCCGCTTCCTCGACCTTGCGGCGACGCTCGTCCGCGCTCACACCGCGCATCTTCAGAGCGAAGCCCATGTTCTCGGCGACCGTCTTGTTCGGGTACAGCGCGTAGTTCTGGAAGACCATCGCGATGTCGCGGTCCTTCGACGGCACACCGGTCATGTCCTTGCCGCCGATGGAGATCGACCCCTCGTCGATGTCCTCGAGCCCGGCGAGCATGCGCAGCGCGGTGCTCTTGCCGGATCCGGACGGTCCGACGAGGACCACGAACTCACCGTCCTCGATGTCGAGGTTCAGCGAATCGACCGCAAAGGTGTCGGAGTTCTCGTAGATGCACGAGGCGTTGCGGTAGGTGATGTCGGCCATGATGGAAGTCCTTGCTGGTAAAAGGAATCGGGTCTACTTGATGGCGCCGAACGACAGGCCGCGCACGAGCTTGTTCTGGGCGAGCCAGCCCGCGAGCACGACGGGCAGCGCCGCCATCGTCGCGGCGGCGGACAGCCGGGCCCAGTACAGGCCCTCACCGGTGATGAAGCCGACGAGGAAGACGGGAATTGTCTGCGCCTGAACAGCGGTCAGGTTGACGGCGAAGAAGAACTCGTTCCACGAGAAGATCACGCAGATCAGGGCGGTCGCAGCGATGCCGGGGGAGACGAGCGGCAGGATCAGCTCGCGCACCGCCGTCCACAGGCTCGCGCCGTCCATGCTCGCCGCCTCGAGCAGCTCGCCCGGGACCTCGAGGAAGAACGACCGCATCATCCACACCGCGATGGGCAGGTTCATCGCCGTGTACAGGATGATCAGGGCCCAGATGTTGTCGAGCAGGCCGACGTTCGCGACGATCACGTACAGCGGGATGATCGCCGCGACGATGGGCAGCATCTTCGTGCTGATGAAGAAGAACAGCACGTCCTTCGTCTTCTTCACCGGCCGCAGCGACAGCGCGAAGGCCGCCGGCACGCCGAGCAGCAGGACCAGCACCGTCGAGACGATCGTGGCGAAGGCCGAGTTGAGCAGGGCCGTGCCCACTCCGGTCTCGAACACCGCCCGGAACTGGTCGAGGGTGGGGGTGAAGAAGAACTTCGGTGGATCGGAGTAGGCGTCGGCCTCCTGCTTGAAGGCGGTGAGCACCATCCAGAAGACCGGGAAGAAGAATCCGATGGCGGCGATCCACGCGACCACACCCCAGGGATTGAACTTGCGGTTCTTGCGCTTCCGGGCCGTGCGCATGACACGGCCGGTGGGTGCCGTGGTGTCCGAAGCCTGCGGCTGCGTGGCCGTGGTGCTCATGCCGCTTCCTCCTTGCCGGTGAACGATGTGAAGATCAGGCGCAGCGCGAAGGTGGCGATGACGATCGTGCCGATGACGACCACGACACCCATTGCCGCGGCCTGGCCGATGTCGAAGCCGAGGAACGCGCGCTGGTAGATGTAGAACGGCAGGTTGGAGCTGGCCGTGCCGGGTCCGCCCTGGGTCATCATGTAGATCGCGTCGAACGTGTTCACCAGGTAGATCGCGCCGAGAACGGTGCCGAGTTCGATGAACCGGCGCAGATGCGGCAGCGTCAGTTCGCGGAACAGTGCGAAGGCTCCGGCGCCGTCGACGCGGCCGGCCTCGAGGATGTCGCGGGGCATCGACTGCAGGCCGGCGAGGATGAGCAGCATCATGAACGGCGTCCACTGCCACACCAGCGCGACCATCACGGCCGGGAGCGGGAACCGGCTGATCCAGTCCACCTCTCCCAATCCGAAGGGGGAGAGAACGAAGTTGACGATGCCGAAAACGGGATCGAACATCGACGTCTTCCAGATCAGTGCACTGGCGACCGGGGTGACGAGGAACGGCGTGATGAGCAGGGTCCGTGCGATACCGCGGCCGAGGAACGCCCGGTCGAGCAGGAGCGCAAGAAGCAGTCCGAGTATCACGGAGATCAGGACCGTGCCGACGATGAGGATCACCGTGTTCAGGGTGACCTGCCAGAACTGGCTGTCCTGGAAGACGTCGACGTAGTTCTGGAGTCCGACGAACCGGCGGGAGCCGGGGCTGACGAGGTTCCAGGACTGGGTCGAGTAGTACAGCGTGAACAGGAACGGGATCTGTGTGACAACGATCGTGAAGATCAGGGCCGGGAGCAGGGGGCCGCGCCGGCGCCATCCCTCGGCGCGGGAGATCTGCTCCTCCTTCGCTTCCCGTACGGCGCGGATGCGCTCGTCGGCGTCCGGTGCGGGACGCTGCGCTGCAGGTGCGGTCATGACGTCTTCTCCCGGTAGGTCGCGCCGACGGCCTCGGCGTACTTCTGTGCCTGGTCGAGGGCGTCCTCGACGCTCTGCCGTCCGGCGATGGCGGCGCTGATCTGCTGGCTGACCCGGGTGCCGAGATCTTGGAACTCGGGGATGGCCACGAACTGGACGCCCGTGTACGGGACGGGGTCGACCGTGGGGTTCTGCTGGTCGGCTCCCTCGATGGATTCGAGGGTGATCGGGCCGTAGGCCGCGGCGGCCTCGGCGTATTCGGGGATCTCGTAGGTCGACAGTCGGCTGCCCGGCGGCACCCGCTCCCAGCCGAGTTGCTCGCCGACGGTGCGCAGGTACTGCTGGTCGGTCATCCACGAGATGAACTTCCAGGCGTCCTCGGTGTGTTCGCTGCTCGCGGGGATGCCGAGCGACCAGGTGTAGAGCCAGCCCGAGCGGTCCTTCTCCTGGACGGGCGCGGCCGCGTAGCCGATCTTCCCGACGACGTTGCTCGACGCGGGATCCTCGAGGGTCGAGACGGCGGAGGTGGAGTCGTACCACATGGCGACCCGGCCCTGCGCGAGTTGCGTGGCGCACTCGCTGAATCCGCTCGTCGCGGCACCGGGCTGACCGTACTCGCGGACGAGGTCGACATAGAACTGCACCGCTTCGCGTACCTCGGGACTGTTCAGCTGTGCGTTCCAGTTCTCGTCGAACCACCGTCCGCCGAAGGTGTTGATGACGGTGTCGAGCGGTGCGAGCAGCTCACCCCAGCCGGGCTTGCCGCGCAGGCAGATACCGTTGATGTCGGGGCTGTCGAGCTGCGCTGCGGCCTCGGCGACCTCGGTCCAGGTCGGCGGGTCGGACAGCGTGATGCCGGCCTGTTCGAACAGGTCCTTGCGATACATGAGGAACGACGATTCGCCGTAGAAGGGCACCGAGTACAGATCGCCCTCGTACGAGAGTGCTTCGCGCAGCGAGGGAATGATGTCGTCGGCGTCGTAGCCGTCGGTCTGCTCGATGTACGGTGACAGATTCGTGAGCCAGCCGTACTCCGCCCACTGGGGAGTCTCGTAGTTGCTGATCATCACGACGTCGAACTCGCCACCGCCCATCGCCGTGGACGCGGTGATCTTGGCGCGGGCCTGGTTCTCGGAGAGGGTGACGAACTTCAGGTCGATCTCCGGGTTCTCGGCCTCGAACTGCGACGCGAGTTGCTGTGCGTCCTGCATCTGGGAGTTCGACACCATCGCGATGGTGACGGTGCGGCCGGACGTACCGATTGATCCTGCACCGGCACAACCGGTCAGTGCGACGCTCAGGGCCACGGCTCCTGCCGCGGCCGCGCGGATGGATCTTCTTGCTGTAGGCACGATGGTCTACCTCATTTCGGTGGTGCCTCGTCCTTCGGGGTGCCGTTCTCGAGGGCGTTGGTCGGGATGGTCGAGCAGGTACTGGGCGCACGCGATGTCGCAGACGAGCATGTTCGCGAGACCGCCTCGGAGAGCACCGAGTACAGCGCGGTGCTTGGACTGTCCGCCGGTGACGAGAATCGTGGCGGGGCAGTCGCGGACGTCGTCGAGAGGTACCGACATGGTGCGGCTTTCGAGTTCGCCGTGCACGGCGGTGCCGTCGGCACGGAAGAACCGGCCGCCGATCTCACCGACCGCACCGAGGCCGTCGAGTTCGTGGAGCATCGTGGTGTCGAGGAAGCTGCCCTCGAACAGGGTGGTCGAGGTCGACACGGCGCCCACACCGAAGATCATCGCCTCCGCGCGGCGCCCGACCTCGAGCGTGCGGGAGATCAACGAGTCGGCGCGCATCGACGCGACCGTGGACGGATCGGCGTACAGCGGTGTGGGAAGCCGGAGCGGTTGCGCCCGAAGCTGTTCTGCGCAGCGGCCGAGGACGAACTCGGTGCCGGTCTGGTAGGCGCTCGTGGAGAGGGAGCCGTCGAGTTGGACGATCGTGGCGCAACTGGCGACACCCGACGGGATGGCCTGTGCCACGGCGACGGTCTCCGGACCCCACGTGAATCCGAGGGTGTCGGAGGGGCGGAGACGGCGGGTGAGCAGGCCGGCGGCGGCGCGCCCGAGGGCGGTGAAGCTTGCGGAGTCCTCGATCGGACCCGCGTCGTCGACCCGGCGCCCGACCACCACGGCCTCGACGAGTCCGTAGCGCTCCTCGAGTGCCCGTTCGGTCTCGGCGTGCAGGTCGTCGCGCCAGGCGGGTGGCACGGTGACCTCGATGCGCACCAGGCCCTGGGCGCGAGCGCGCGCGACGAGCCGGCCGGCGGTGGGACGGGAGACGCCGAGACGCTGCGCCACCTCGGCCTGTGTGAGTCCGTCGAGGTAGTAGAGCGTCGCGGCCCGCACGGCGAGACGGAGATCATCGGTGGATACCGGGCTCTCCGTGTCGGGGATGTTGGTGGGGCCGGGGGCGGTCACGAGCTCTCCTTGGTGTGAGCAGTATTCGGACGCTGCGTGAGCATCTGCTCAGGGGTGCGTGCATCTGCTCAGTACGTTAGCATCACAGTGTGACCCACACAACAGTTCGCCCGCCGCTCCCGGACACGATGCGTGCCGCCGTACTTCTCGAACCCGGCCGCATCGAGATGCAGGAAAGGCCACTACCTGCACCGGAGCCCGGCGACGTCCTCGTCCGGGTGACCACCGTAGGGGTGTGCGGTTCGGACGCGCACTACTACCGCGAAGGACGTATCGGCGAGTTCGTCGTGACCGATCCGATCGTGCTCGGCCACGAGGCGTCCGGGGTCGTGGTCGCGGTCGGGGACGGTGTTCCGCAGAGCCGGATCGGCGAGCGGGTCTCGATCGAACCGCAACGCCCCGACCCGCTCACCGAGGAGACGCGCCGCGGCGACTACAACCTGTGCCCGCACATGCGCTTCTACGCCACACCGCCCGTCGACGGCGCGCTGTGCGAGTACGTCACCATCGGGGCGGCCTTCGCGCATCCCGTTCCGGACACCGTGTCCGACGATGCCGCCGCCCTGTGCGAGCCGCTGTCGGTCGGTATCGCGGCCGTCCGGAAGGCCCGTGTCACCGCCGGCTCGCGAGTCCTCGTCACCGGTGCCGGGCCCGTCGGCATCGTCGTCGCACAGGTCGCGCGCGCCTTCGGTGCGGTCGAGGTCGTCGTCACCGACCTCGACGAGCGACGACGCGAGACCGCACTGTCGTTCGGGGCGAGCGCTGCGCTCGATCCCCGCGTCGACGACCCGTCGGCCCTGCGTGTGGACGCCTACGTCGACGCGTCCGGCGCCCCCGCCGCCGTCGATTCGGGCATCCGCGCGGTCCGTCCCGGCGGCACCGTCGTCCTCGTCGGATCCGGCGCCGAGACGATGACCCTGCCAGTGCAGTGGGTCCAGAACCGCGAACTGATCCTGACCGGCGTGTTCCGCTACGCGAACACGTGGCCGACCGCGCTCGCGCTCCTCGGGGCGGGACGGGTCGATCTCGACTCGATGGTCACCGCCCGGTTCCCCCTCGACAAGACCGCCGACGCACTCGAATCCGATCGGACACCCGGAAACATCAAGGCCGTCGTGGACGTGACCGATCCGGCGGGAAAGGACTGAAGATCCATGCACGTGAACGAGCAGACGCTTCCCGAGTTGGGTGTGCCCGTCCCGACCTACCGTCGGGACGACGTCTCCGTCGGCATCGTGCACTTCGGTGTGGGCGGATTCCACCGCGCGCACCAGGCGATGTACGTAGACCGGCTCCTCGAACAGGGGAAGGCGAAGGAATGGGGTATCTGCGGCGTCGGGGTGCTCCCCGGTGATCGCCGTATGCAGGAGGCGCTCGCCGTCCAGGACCACCTGTACACGCTGGTGCTCACCCACCCCGACGGCACCTGGGAGCCGCGGGTGATCGGCTCCATCGTCGACTATCGTTACGCCCCAGACGATCCCGAGGCGGTCATCGAGCTCCTCGCGGCCCCGACCACCCGGATCATCTCGCTGACCGTCACCGAGGGCGGTTACAACATCCGTCACGACACCGGTGAGTTCGACGTCGACGATCCGGCCGTGCAACACGATCTGCGGTCCGGCGAACCCCCGGCCACCGTCTTCGGTCTCGTCACCGAGGCTCTCGCCCGGCGCCGGGAGCGGGGGCTGCGCGCTCCGACGGTGATGTCGTGCGACAACATCGAGGGCAACGGAACCGTCGCGCGTCGCGTCTTCACCGAATACGCGCGCCTTCTGAATCCCGATCTCGCAGAATGGATCACCGAGCACGTCCGTTTCCCCAACTCGATGGTCGACCGGATCACCCCGGTGACCACCGACGAGGTGGTCTCGGCGCTCTCCGAACGCTTCGACGTGCAGGACCGCTGGCCGGTCGCCGCCGAACCCTTCACCTCCTGGGTGCTCGAGGAGGACTTCGCCGACGGGCGACCGCCCTTCGAGGATGCGGGAGTCCAGATCGTCGACGACGTCGCTCCCTACGAGCTGATGAAGTTGCGTCTGCTCAACGCCGGTCACCAGGGACTCTGCTATTTCGCGTATCTCATGGGATACCGCCTCGTCCACGAGGCCGCGCAGGATCCGCTCCTCGCCGGATTCGTCCGTGCGTACATGGACACCGAAGCGACACCGACCCTGAAACCGGTGCCGGGCATCGATCTCGACGAGTACAAGACCACCCTGATCGAGAGGTTCGCGAACCCCGAGATCCGGGACACGATCGCACGCCTGTGCGCCGAGTCGTCCGATCGCATTCCGAAGTGGCTGGTGCCCGTGATCCGGGAGAACCTTGCCGCCAATGGGCACGTGCGGTTGTCCGCGGCGATCGTCGCTTCGTGGGCGCGCTACGCCGAAGGTATCGACGAACAGGGACAACCGATCGAGGTGGTCGACCGGCTCGCCGACACGCTCGTCCCGATCGCGCGAGGACAACTCACGCATCCCACCGCCTTCATCGAGAACGCCGAGGTCTTCGGTGATCTCGCGCAGAACCACCGTTTCGTCGACGCCTACACCTGGGCGCTCAACGCCCTGCACAGCGACGGCGCACGCGCCACCCTGAAGGAACTTCCGGGGGAGCCGGAATGAACGGCCACGCCCTCGTCGTCGGAGAAGCCCTCGTCGACATCGTCCACCGCGGCGGCGCCGAACCCGTCGAGCACGTGGGCGGGAGTCCGCTCAACGTCGCGCTCGGTCTGGGCCGGCTCGGCCGGCCCGTGCAGTTCACGACACGCGTCGGCACCGACGCCCGCGGACGGCGGATCGTCGATCACCTCGCGGCCTCCGGGGTGTCGCTGACGCCGGGGAGCGCAGCAGCCGAGCGCACGGCGACCGCGCAGGCGGAGATCGACGAGAAGGGTTCCGCGACGTACGAATTCGACATCGTCTGGGATCCTGTCGAGCCGCCGCCGTCGGTGGACGCCGTGCTCGTGCACACCGGGTCCATCGCGACGGTGCTCGAACCCGGCTGCGATCTCGTCGCCGAACTCGTTGCGCAGCAGGCGGGAACATCCACGGTGAGCTTCGATCCGAACGTCCGACCGGCGCTGATCGACGACCCGGCGCGCGGACGGGAACGGATCGAACGTCTGGTCTCACTCGCCGACGTGGTCAAGGCCAGCGACGAGGACCTGACGTGGTTCGCGCCCGATCGTAATCCCCTCGACACCGCGCGGGATTGGCTCTCGCGAGGGCCGGCGATCGTTGCGGTGACCCGTGGAGAACAAGGTGCGGTGGCGCTGTGCGCGGCCGGGACCGTCGAGGTACCCGCCGTGCGGGTCGAGGTGGTCGACACGGTCGGCGCCGGCGACGCCTTCACCACCGGTCTGCTCGACGGATTGTGGACCTGCGGTCTCCTCGGGGCCGACCGTCGGGAACGACTGCGTGGCATCGGGATCGACGATGTGCGCGATGTGTTCGACATCGCCGCGTGGACGTCCGGTCTGACGGTGGCCCGCGCCGGTGCCGACCTGCCCACGCTGGCCGACCGCACCGCGGCCCGGGAGGCGGCGCGATGACGCTCGTCGCCGGGATCGATTCGTCCACCCAGTCCTGCAAGGTCGTCGTGTGCGACGCCGACACCGGGGCCGTCGTGCGCGAGGGTCGCGCTCCCCATCCGTCCGGCACCGCGGTCGACCCGCTGGAGTGGCGTGCTGCCTTCGAGCGGGCGTGTTCGGAAGCGGGCGGACTCGACGACGTCTCGGCGATCTCGGTGGGAGCGCAGCAGCACGGCATGGTGTGCCTCGACGAGCGCGGCGACGTGGTCCGCGACGCGTTGTTGTGGAACGACACGAGATCCGCAGCGGCAGCGACCGATCTCGTCGACGAGGCCGGTGGCGCGGGCGCGTGGGCCGAGGCCGTGGGGGTGGTCCCGCTTGCCGCGATCACCGTCGCGAAGGCACGCTGGCTCGCCGACCACGAACCCGGCAATGCCGACCGCACGGCGGCGTTGTGCCTGCCGCACGACTGGCTGACGTGGACGATGCGCACCGACCGTGACCTCGACCGGCTCGCCACCGATCGCAGTGACGCGAGCGGCACCGGCTACTTCGACGCATCCACCGACACCTACCGACACGATCTGCTCGAACAGGCCCTGCGCCGGCCGAGCCCATTCCTCCCGCGGGTCGCCGGGCCGGCCGAGAGTGTCGGGGAGACGGTCGCCGGTGCCCTGCTCGGTCCGGGGGCCGGCGACAATGCGGCGAGCGCGCTGGCTCTCGACGTCCGCGAAGGCGATGTGGTCGTCTCGATCGGCACGTCGGGCGTGGTGTGCGCCGTGTCCACGACACCGGCACGCGACGCAGACGGTTACGTCGCGGGATTCGCCGACGCGACCGGCCGGCATCTGCCACTGGTGTGCACGCTCAACGGGGCCCGGGTACTGGACGCCACCGCGACGATGCTCGGGGTCGACCACACCGAGCTCACGCGGCTCGCATTCTCGGCGCCGGCGGGCAGCGACGGACTCGTGCTGGTCCCGTATCTGGAAGGGGAGCGTACCCCGAACCGTCCCGGCGCGACGGGCGCCCTGCACGGGCTGCGGCTCGGAACGGCGACGCCCGCGCATGTCGCCCGCGCGGCGTTCGAGGGCCTGCTGTGTTCGCTGGCCGACGGCATCGACCACATCCGGGCGCAGGGCACGGAGGTCCGGCGGGTGCTGCTCGTCGGCGGTGGGGCGCGCTCGCAGGCGGTGTGCGAGATGGCGCCGGCGGTGCTGGGCATGCCTGTCGACGTTCCCGAACCGGGGGAGTATGTGGCGCGGGGCGCCGCCAGGCAGGCGGCGTGGGTGCTGCGCGGAGGCGACGAGCCCCCGGCGTGGGAATCCGGCGCGACACGCCGCTACGAGGCCGACCCGACCCCGCACGTGCGGGAGCGCTACGCGGAGGTGCGGGACCTGACGGACGGTTCGGACATCGCCCTGGAATCACGCTCGGTGGGATGAGAACACTCGCTCGGCACCGGGGTCATGCGATCGGATCGGTGAGCAGGTCGAGGAAGAGTCTCGCGGCCCTACTGGGGGACGCGTTGGTGCGTCCGACGAGTGCGAGAGTGCGGCACCGGTTTTCGGTGTTCATGCGAATCCGCCGAAGCCCGCTGCGCTGCGCGATCGGTTCGGGCACGACCGCCACTCCGAGGCCGTAGCGGACCAGTTCGAGGAGCCGGTCCATGTCGCCGACCCGGAACGTGATGTGCCGGTGCACTCCCGCAGCCGCGAACAACGACTCGATCGTGGTCTGCAGACCGGTGCCCGCGTGGAAATCGACGAACGAACAGGACTGCAGGTCGTGCATCTCGATGTCCGTCACCGCAGCGAGCGGATGATCCGGGGCCGCGACGACGGTCAGTTCCTCACGGTAGGTCCGGAGGGCGGTCAGCCCCGACCTGAGCGGGCGTGCATCGAGTGCGACGAATGCCAGGTCCAGCTCCGCTGTGGTCACGGCATCGAAGAGTTCGTCCGTGGTCGCTTCTCTCAGCGTCACTCCGATTCCCGGAAACCTGCCGTGCAGGCGCGCCAGCAGTGCGGGGAGGTCCACTGCGGTGAACGTCTGCACCGTCCCCAGCGTCAGTGTGCCCAGTTCTCCGGTCCGCAACCGGTCGACGGCGGCCACCGCGTCCTGTGCTTCCCCGAGCATTCTCTGCGCATAGGGATAGAGCACCTTGCCGGCATCGGTCGGGACCACCGAGCGGGTGGTGCGTTCGAACAACGGTGTTCCCAGCTCGTTCTCCAGCGCGCGGACGGAGGCGCTGAGGGCCGACTGGGACAGGTGCACGGATTCGGCGGCACGGGTGAAGTGACCGTGCTCGACGACCGCCAGGAAATGGCGGAGCTGACGAAACTCCATTGATCGATTCTACTTCTGGGATCGATCAATTTATCCCGTTGGACAGATCGGTGGACGGCGTTCGACGATCGGATCCATGTCACGCACCGATATCTCGACGCCTCGCATGGATCGCCGACTCGTCGCGGTGATGGCCTTTGCCTCGGGGTTGGTGGTGGCCAACAGCTATTACGCGCAACCGCTGGTCGGCGCCATCGCCGAGACCTTCGACGCCTCCACTGCCGAGGTCGGGCTCGTGGTCACGGCCGGACAGATCGGGTACGCGCTCGGCCTGGCGTTCCTCGTTCCCGTCGGGGACATGGTCGAACGACGGACACTCCTGCGCTGGATGCTCCTCGTCACCGCTGCCGGTTTGCTGGTCATGGCGTGGTCGCCGGACTGGCGGATCCTGGCGGCGTGCGCCGTCCTGGTCGGTACGGGATCGGTCGTGGGCCAGGTGCTGGTGCCTTTCGCGGCGAGTCTCGCCCGCGACGACGAGCGTGGACGTGTCATCGGCAACGTCATGACCGGTCTGTTGCTGGGCATCCTGCTGTCCCGCGTGGTGGCAGGACTGATCGCCGAGGTGGCAGGCTGGCGGGCGGTGTTCGTATGCGCAGCGGTGCTGATGCTGCTCACCGTGCTGTTGATCCGCATCCTGCCGGAGTCGGTCCCCACCACCGATGCCGGGTACCGTGCGGTGCTGGCCTCGGTACTCCGACTGATGTCCGCCGAAGCCGTTCTGCGGCAACGGATCGCGTACGGCGCACTGACGTACGCGTCGTTCGGGGTGTTCTGGACGAGCGTGGGATTCCTCCTCGCCGGACCGGGATACGAGTGGTCCGATGCGCGCATCGGGATGTTCACCCTCTTCGGGGTCGCGGGTGCGTTGGCCGCCCGTGTGGCGGGTGCTCTCGCCGACCGGGGATATGCGCGTCGCCAGACCGGATTCTTCGTCGCCGTCACCGCGGCGAGTTTCGTGCTGCTCGCCGTCGGGGAGCGTCACGTCGTCGCGCTGGCGATCGGGGTCGCACTGCTCGATCTGGGGATCCAGGGAACACACATCAGCAACCAGAGTCTGATCTACCCGCTTCGGTCCGACGCTCGAAGTCGCCTCAACACCGCCTACATGACCTGCTACTTCCTCGCAGGATCGCTCGGGAGTGTGCTGTCCACCCTCGCGTACTTCGGTGGAGGCTGGAAAGCGGTGTGCGTGCTGGGGGCAGTCTTCCCCACCTGTGGTCTCGGGCTCTGGATTCGCGAGATGCAGGGCGTGAGGCGTGCGCGGACATGCGTTCCCGTCGAGCAGGCCGGGAACGCCTGACACCGCAGTGATCCCCCCGAGATTCCGGACGTGCGGCCGGCGGGTCTAGTGTTCGGCGATGTGAGTAGACGCACCGAAGTGGTGTCCGCGCCGATCCGGCGCCTCGCGAACCGGTTGACGCACAGCCCGGCCAGGGTGGTGGCGCTGGGCTTCGCCGCAGCGATCGCGGTGGGCACGGTGCTGCTGCTGACCCCGGCCGCGACGCAGTCGGGTACCGGAGCAGGCGTGATGGCGGCGCTGTTCACCGCGACCTCCGCGACGTGCCTGACCGGCCTGATCGTCGTGGACACGCCCACCCACTGGTCCGGATTCGGGCAGGGTGTGATCGTCGGGCTGATCCAAGTGGGTGGACTCGGCATCATGACGATGGCCTCGTTGATCGGTTTGGTGCTGGCCGACCGGATCGGCCTGAAGGCCCGGCTCAACGCTGCTGCGGAGGTTCGTACGTCCGGACTCGGCGACGTCCGCAGTGTCGTCGTCGGTGTGGTGCGTACCAGCGTGCTCATCGAAACTGTCGTGGCGTCGGCCCTGGCGCTCCGTTTCGCCGTGGGCTACGACGAAACCCCGGCCCGAGCGGTGTGGCTGGGGGTCTTCCACGCGATCTCGGCGTTCAACAACGCGGGGTTTGCTCTCTACAGCGACAACATCGTCGGGTTCGCCGCCGATCCGTGGATCTGTGTGCCGTTGATGATCGCGGTGATCCTCGGTGGCATCGGGTTTCCGGTCCTGTTCGAACTCGGCAGGCACCTGAGAGGACACCGGAAGCGCTGGTCGCTGCATACCCGGTTGACGGTGGTGGTGACCGCGGTGCTTCTGGTGGTGGGCCCGCTGCTGGTCCTGGCGCTCGAATGGAATCACACTCTGCAGGGGCACGACTGGGGCGCGAAGCTTCTCACGGCCACCTTCCAGGGCGTCATGCCGCGCACCGCGGGGTTCAACAGCGTCGACTACGCCCAGGTGGACAACGCGACATTGCTGGTGACCGATGTACTGATGTTCATCGGAGGCGGGAGCGGCGGCACCGCCGGCGGTATCAAGGTCACGACGTTCGCCCTGCTGTTGTTCGTCATCGCCGCCGAGGTCCGGGGCGAGAAGTCCGTGACGGTGTTCGATCGGCGCATCGATCCGCGTCTCCAACGCCAGGCCCTGGCGGTGGCGTTGATCGGTGTGGCGCTGGTGATGGTGCCGACACTCGTGCTTCTCGCCGGTACCGCATTCGACCTCGACGTACTGCTGTTCGAGGTCACCTCGGCGTTCGCGACCGTGGGGCTGTCCACCGGCATCACCGCTCAGTTGCCGTCCTGGGGACAACTGATCCTGGTGGCGCTGATGTATCTGGGCCGGATCGGACCCATCACGCTCGTCAGTGCATTGGCGGCCCGAGACCGTGGTCGCCGCTACGAACTACCCACAGAAAGGCCCTTCATTGGCTAGGAAACCGGCCGCCGATGTCGTCGTCGTCCTGGGGCTCGGACGATTCGGCAAATCGCTTGCGCTCGAACTGATGGCTCAGGGCACCGAGGTGCTCGGTATCGATGCGAGCGAAGCGGTGATCGAGAAGGTGTCGGGCCGGCTCACACACGCCGCCGTCGCCGACACCACCGACGAGGAATCACTTCGGCAGTTGTCGGTGCACGAATACGGCCGGGCGGTCGTGGGGATCGGGTCCGACCTCGAGGCGAGCCTCCTCACGGCCTCGGCGTTGATCAACATGGCGGTACCGAACGTGTGGGCCAAGGCGATCAGCAACGCGCACGCCCGGATCCTCACCCAGATCGGTGTGCATCACGTCGTGCGACCCGAGCACGACATGGGCAAACGCGTTGCGCACCTGGTGCGTGGGCGGATGATGGACTACATCGAGTTCGACGACGGCTTCGCCATGGTCAAGACGGTCGCACCGGCATTCGCCGTAGGAAAGCCTTTGTCGCAGACGACGATCCGAAGCCGCTACGGCGTGACGGTGGTGGCGATCAAGCGACCGGGGGAGGGATTCACCTACGCCACGGCCGACACCGTGATCTCTCCCGGCGACACGATCATCGTCTCCGGGCAGGCGCGCGACACCGAACGGTTCGCCGAACTGGCGTGAGGTCGGATCGGGCGACGGGAAAGGGTGTCGGCCGTCACGCCCCCACGTGTCATACTTTTGGTATGACGCCGGGTAACGCCTACGTTCACCACGATGTGGTCGTCATCGGTGCCGGTATCTCCGGTCTCGGTGCCGCGGTCCACCTGCGCCGACACGGTATCGACTTCGTCGTCCTCGAGAAGGCCGACGCGATCGCCGGAACCTGGCGGGACAACACCTACCCCGGCTGTGCATGCGATGTGCCGTCGGCGCTCTATTCCTACTCCTTCGCGCCCAACCGCGAGTGGTCCCGCTTGTTCGCCGGACAGGCCGAGATCCGGCGGTACATCGAAGGCGTGGCCGAGACGAACGGAGTGCTCCCGCACATCCGGTTCGGCACCGAGATGCAGCGCGCCCGGTGGGACGACCGCGCCCATCGGTGGACGGTGCACACGTCCGCCGGAGTGATCACGGCCGATGCGCTCGTCGCGGCCGCGGGCCCGTGGAACGAACCGCTCATCCCGCACATTCCCGGGCTCGACACCTTTCCCGGTGAGGTGTTCCACTCCTCCCGATGGAACCATCGGTACGACCTGCGCGGAAAACGCGTCGCGGTGGTCGGGACCGGCGCGTCCGCGGTGCAGTTCGTTCCCGAGATCCAGCCGGACGTTGCCGAACTGCACCTGTATCAGCGCACCGCCCAATGGGTGCTGCCGAAACCCGACTATCCCCTCCGGCGTCTCGAACGTGCCGTCCTGCGCCGAGTGCCGGGTGCCCACGAAATGTTGCGACGATCCGAGTACGCGATCATGGAAATGCTGGGACTCGGCTTCCGGAACCCGGTGTTCATGAAGGCGCTGCAGCAGGTCGGCCGGGCATGGTTGCGTCTGCAGGTGCACGACCGGCGACTACGCGACCTCCTCACACCGGAGTACACGCCGGGTTGCAAACGCATGCTGTTCTCCAACACCTACTACCGATCCCTGACCCGGTCGAACGTCGAAGTACATCCCACCGCCGTGGCGTCGGTGCGGGGAAATGTGGTGACCGGCGGCGACGGTGTCGAACGCGAGGTGGACGCCGTCATCTTCGGTACGGGTTTCCGCATCCTGGACATGCCGATCGCCGGGCGGATCGTCGACGGGCAGGGTCGTAGCCTCGACGATCACTGGAGTGGCAGCCCCCAGGCGTATCTCGGAACGACGGTCGCCGGTTTCCCCAATGCCTTCGTGCTGCTCGGCCCCTCGTTGGGCACCGGACACACGTCCGCCTTCACGATCCTGGAAGCGCAACTGGGATACGTCATGCAGGCGCTGATCCGAGCGCGGCAGGAGGGATGGACCCGGATGGAGCCGCGACGGGCCGTGCAGGATGCCTTCAACCGGACGGTGCAGGACGCACTCGACGGGACGGTGTACAACGCCGGCGGTTGTCGTAGTTACTTCTTCGATGTCAACGGCCGCAACAGTTTCAACTGGCCGTGGTCCACGGACCGGATGCTGCGGGAGCTGTCGACGTTCGACGAGGCGGCGTTCGATGTCTCCTCGGTCCCACCCGTACGAATGTGATCGGTCGGGCGGGGAATCGTCCTCAGGAGGGGTCTTCGATGCGCAGACCGAGATGAGCGGCGAAGTGTCCTGCCAGTTCGACGGCCTGATGGGCGCTGATCGTCGCACCCTTCATACCGCCCATGTTGCGGATCGTGTCGATCCGCAGGCCGCGCAGATCCACCTGGTCGAGGGTTGCGCGGTCGACGTCGAGGACGCCGACGGAACAGTCCTCGAAGGCGACGCGGGTGAACGTGCCGCCTCCCAGATCCAGTTCGTCGAGGATGCAGCCGCGGAAGAGCACGTTGCGTCCCGTGGCGGCCCGCAGATTGACCAGGCCGAGTTTCGAATCCGCGATCGTGACGCTGCGCAGATCCGCGTCGAAGAGGTCCAGCGCACCGATCCGGCTGTCCCGGATGTGCACGCGGTGCAGGCCGCTGCGCGGTGCGAACAGATTCGGTGCCTGCATGCGCTCGACCAGAGTGTCGCGCAGGCGTGCGCTCGTGAGGTCGCTGTCGGCGACGATCGGTGCGACGAGCGAACATTCGGACAGGATGATCCCGGCCAGATCACGACCCGTCAGGTCGGTGTCGGTGTAGCGGCTGTTCTCGAAGATTCCGTGCGCGAGCAACTCGTCGCCGTCCGCGTCGGTGAGGACGCCGAGGTCTGGGGCGTCGATCCTCGGCGGGCGGGTGGTGGAACGAGCAGCCATGGTTCTCGGGGCCTCCGGATCGGTGGGGTGTCTGCGGTCCAGCTTCCCAACCCGTCGGGTTCGCGGGAACGTGGGGGACAGGCCCGTTCCCGATTGCGATGTGCTACTCGGGCTATGCGGGTCGACGCTGCTGGGCCGCTCGCGCTCGGTGCCGGCGCACTGCAGCGCGGTTCGCGCAGCGCACGGAGCAGTACTGCTGGCGGCCGTTGCGGGTGATGTCGACGACCACGGCCGAGCACGGGTTGGTCGGGATGTCCGCTGCGGCGCACCGGTGGAGGCGGTGCATTCCACGAGTGGTGAGGTGCAGTGCCGTGCCGACGCTGATCACCGCGCGCAGTACGTCGGGGAGCGGTTGGACCTCGTCGCGGTAGTGCAGGTGCCACCCCTCGCCGTCGTGATCGGTCAGCCGGGGATAAGCCGCTGCGGCGGCCATCTGCTCGTTGAGCAGGCGCGCACGTTCCCTGGGGTCGGACGCGTCGACGACGGCGAGCCAGTCGTCTATGACCTCACGGGTGCGCTGATGGTCGTCGGGCGCGGTCGGGAAGTCCATGGTCATGCCCACCTCGCGCGTACGGGCCATGATGCCGGCCCGATCGTCGGGCCAGTCGCCGGCCAGCGACGCCGCGAGGAGGACCGCATACTCGCCGTAAGGGTTGAGATGCATAAGGGCATTACATCATGGTGGTGGGCATGACCGCCATCGAAGCTCGGAACCCACAGGAATGCCCGACCTCGACCCGTCCTCACGAACACGCATGGAGTGTGGAGTCGAGCCACGCCACGTCGATCGGACAGGTGCTGTACGTGCGCTGTGTCGGGTGCGGGACTCGGCGTGTCGATCTCGGCGCGGCCCCGTTCGTTCCGCCGTCCACGCTGAGTGCCGAAGTGTCCCAGCATGATTGAAACATCGTTCGAGAACCGGGTATGCGCCGGTGCTCGTCAGAAGTCGCCCTCGGCGACCTGGAAGCACACCAGTCCCATCCGTCGCCACATGCGCACCACCTGATCGCGATCGTCGAGCACCGCGATGATGCGATAGCGGTGCCGGATGTGACGGTCGAACAGCTCGGCCTTGACGATCGAATCCTTCCGGTTGTCGCCGGCCGGACGCATGTACAGCTCGTCGTAGGGGATGTCGTGCCGGGCGAGCCACTCCTCGGTTTCCGGTCGGCACACGCCGTCGCGTCCCGAGAGCAGCACGATCGCCGCCCTGTCGGGTGCGGCGGCGAACGCGCGCACCGCGGCCTCGACCGCCGGGGAGACGGTGTCCTCGCCCACCCTGTGCCGTTGCCGCCCCGGTTTCCTGCGATCGCGCGTCTTCTTCGTCACGGACGATGTATACCCACTCCGACGACTACGTGTGCATGCGCCCGGCCCGCGAGAGGGACGAAGATCGTGCCGCCGGACCGGCGGGTCCCGGAGACGACCGGCGAGGCGGCATCGCGGATCCGTCGGCTCGGCGCCATGGCCACGCGACCGAATGCGAAATGTTCTGTCGGACAACACGTGCCATGATTCCTGGGCGCATCAATGCCGATGGGGGATCCAGCAGTCCGGACACCCGGGCGAACGCTGTGCCCACCTTCGTGTCGTATGCGGCTGCCGCGTGCACCATCGGTACGTATGCATTGCCGATCCTCGTCTTCGGATCCCGCCGGCCCTCGACACCGGGGAACGCGAGATCGCCACCGGTGGACATCGCCCAGGCATCGTCGACGACACGCGCGAGCTTCCGCTGCACGGCAGCGGACGGCCCGTGGTCGTCGAGGAGACGGCCCATCGCGGTGGCTTCGAGAGCGGCGACCGTCATCCCCTGGGCATAGATCGGATCGAAACTGCAGAATGCATCGCCGAGGACGAGGAATCCGTCGGGAAATCCGTCGAGAAGGTCGTAGCGATGCCACGTGCTCGCCCGGAAGCGATACCGGACGACATCCTCGACCCATTCGGCATCCGCGATCGCGTCGTACACGTCCGGGTACCTCAGGGACCGTGCGAATTCGAGATAGTCCCTCCGAGTCGCCGGCACGGTTTCGCCGCGGACCCCGATCAGAGCCACCATGCACCGATCTGATTCGAGGGTGAGCAGGGCGGCACCGCGTGGATGTTCGGGCGTGGGCGCCATGACGATGCCCCGGTCGCTGCCGAGTGCAACCGAAGACGCGCGGAACACCGCGGTGGCGTAGCCGACATCGAGTTCGACGGTGTCGACCCGGGGCTGCGGGCAGCCCTGTCTCCCGAGCCATTCGGAGGCGCGGGATCCGCGTCCGGTCGCATCGACGACGAGGTCGGCATCGAGCACCTGCTCGGCGCTTCCGTCGGCATGGCGGATGATCCGCGCACCGACCACCCGGCTCCGGTCCGCGGTCGCGACGAGACCCGCGGCATCACACCGTTCGACGATCTCGACGTTCGCCAACGCGGCCACACGGTCACGAATCCGGCGCTCCAGCAGCGAACGGCCGGCTGCCAGTACTCGAAGACCGCTCGGCCCCTGACGAATCCGGTGACCACTGAGAATCCACCGTACGTCGCCCAGGTGGTCGAGGGTGGGAACGCCTGCAGCGGTCAGCTCCTGTGACAACCCGGGGAACATCTCCTCGAGGAGTTGCTGTCCCCGTGAGATCAGCACGTGGATGTGCCGTCCCTGGGGCACCCCACGGCGTGGTTCGTCCGTGGACGGCAGCCGGTCACGATCGATCACCGTCACCTCGGCGAACCTGTCCGACAGGACACGGGCCGCCGACAATCCGCTCATGCTCGCGCCGAGAACCACGGCGCGCTCTCCGATCGGCATGATCACACCTCCTCCTCGGAATCGATCGTCGCTGCGGAAGGTGCTCGGTCGACAGGCCGGAACCTGCTCACATGTGCTCACGGCCGGACGGTGCCTCGCCGTACACCTCCAGATCCCACAGCCATCCGACGACGCGGGTGACGCCGCGGGTCAGATGTCGGCGGTACGTACTGAACGGCAGCCCGAGTCTGGCTGCCGCTGCTTCCTGTGTTGCTGCGCCGCGCACGTACGTGCGGTCCACCGCGCGGAAGAGCTTGTCGTCCCGAGGGTCGCTCGCCAAGGAATCGATCGCCTCACGAAGGAGCGCGCGCAACACCACCGGATCGGGATCGTCGGGAGAGGACCGTTTGTGGAGGACCCTCGTGTGCAACAAGGGATTACGAGAGAGGAGATCGGGCCGACGGAGGTCGTGCAGCGCATTTCGGACCGCCTCCGCGAATTCTTTCTCCGACAGCGCGAGAGGCAGGGACATCGTGGGCTCGGGACCGCTGTGCCCCTGAACCAGAGCACGATCGGTTACGACGGTGAGCCACTCGTCGACATCCCGACGGCGGAAGTCGTGAGCGAACAGTCCGTAGTGACGATCGCCGACCGTGAAATCCGCTCCTTCGGCACGGGGGAGATCTGCGACCGCGAAGTACTCGTTCCACCGGTCGGGCTCCGCCAGCGCCAGGAAGTCCCACGACAGATGCGGCAGGGTGAAATAGCGCTGGAAGGTGAGCACCGGAACCGAGTTCATTGTCGGAGAAGGATTCTGGTAGTCAGCGCGGTCGATGACGATGCGTGTGATCGCGACACACTCGCCGGGACGGGAAGGCGCTGTCCGCCGGGCGAAATCCCACGCGGCTCGCGTCGCCGGGTCGGCACGGACATCCTCGGGTGACGCTCGCGAGAGTTCCAACAGACCGAGCACACCACGTATCGATCCGTCGGTGTCGCGCAACACGAAGAAACCCTCGGGTTGTCGCTCGAGCCATCGTCGCGCATGCACCGCGGATTCGTCTCCCTCCGACGTCCGCACGAGATCGACGATCGCGGAGTGATCGGCCTGCTCCGCACGTTCGGGTTGCGCGCTTCCCCACGACTGCCAATCCACCGGCGACAGCACACCGGGGAGATTGCGGAACACGAACTTCAGGTCCACAATGGCCTGCTGCTGTTCGCATTCTCCTGCAGAATCGAGACCGCGGCGAATGCCCTTCCACACGCGGTGGAAGGTGTACCGGTAGGCATCGGGATCGCGCCAGCGCAGATCGGCGTCGAGGACATCGCGTGCCAGATCGTGGGGAAACAATCCGTCCGGCCCTGCTTCGACGAACGACAGCTCACGGAGCCATTCGAACTCGGCGTGTGCATCGGTGAGCTCGAGGGCGTCACGCAGCAGGGCTTCGGTGGTCACCCGGGCGAGCGCACACACTTCCAGGGCGCGGCGATGTGCGATCCCCGGCTCGGTATTGAGAAACCGTCGGAGCAACATCCCGACGAGATCCGGAGGCCACGGCACACGTACATCGCCTCCTCGGACGAAGACATCCGTGAGCAGACCGAGCCCGAGCGGATGTCCGTGCGTTGCCCCGATGATCTCGTCGTGCAGTTCCTCGGGAACCCGCGCAGCGGTGAGGTAGGCGGCGCTCGTAGCGGGGTCGAAATTCCTGAGAGACACGATCCGGAGCAGATCACCCCAACCCGGATCGGTGCGCCATCCCGCGGAGGGCGGTGACCTATCGGCGATCACCGTCAGCGTCGTCGCAGGAAGGCCGGGAAGAAAATCGGTTCGGATCCAGTCGTCGAGCACGCGTAGCCGCTCGTACGAGTCCAGGAGGAGCACCCTCGGCCGGTCGCCGATGTGGCGATCCACCGACGCGAGGACCGAGCCGGGCGACGCATCCGTGTTGCGCCCGTCGATCACAGTCACCGCGCGATGGCTCCGTTCCGCAAGATCGGAGATCGCGCCGAGCAAGCAGGTCTTGCCGATGCCTCCCGGACCGTACAGGTACAGCACGGCGATCGAGGGTTCGGGGGAGTCCAGTGCGGAGCGAACGATCTCGAGTTCGGCATCGCGACCGACGAACACACGTCGCGCCCGTGCGGCGAGACGATCGCTGAGAGGCCGTGAGGACCGCGAGGCGCTCCCCATGCCACCCGATACTACGCCCGGGGGACCTACACCTAACGGTCGGGCAGTCCGACGAGCCGTGCGCTCTCGCGCCACGACCGTTCGGCCTGCTCGTCGCTGCGAGCGAGCACCGACGGTTCGCCGCGGCGCAGTGCGAGATAACCCCGGCCGTCCGGAACGTCGATGTCACCGAGAACGAGGTCTGCGAGCGTGTTCCCGGCTTCGGTCTGCGTGTTGAAGGTGTCCTGCACGATGCGGAGGAACATGCCGGCCCGCGTCCCGAGGCCGCGCCACGCCAGTCGCATCGGAGTGGGGAGTGCTCGTGCCAGACCGGTTCCGAAGACCTGGCCGGGATCGAAGGCGACCGCGGTGATCCGTCCGGCTCGAACCGTGTCGTCCTTCGACAACCTCCGCATCGTGAGGACGGTGCACAGTTTCGAGGCGGTGTAGGCGTGCTGTCCGGCCTTGCGGGGATGCGTATCGAGGTCGGGATCCCGTTCAGGGTGGGCGAGCAACCCGGCGTCGCCATGTCGTGGCGGTACCAGTCCCGCACCGGTCGCGGGGTCGCGTGTGCCGCTGGTGGTCGCAACGACGACGGCCCGGTCCGCCAGAGCCGGAAGCAACGGGCGCAGTAGCAGGTAGTGGGCGAGATGGTTGACGACGAAGGTCGTCTCGAAACCGTCGACGGTCCGCGCGGCGACGTCGCTCCGGATCATCCCGGCGTTCAGCACGAGCCCGTCGATCCGGTCGCTCCGCTCGCGAACCGTCGCCGCGAAGGTACGAACGGAATCGAGGGAGGACAGATCGAGCGGTAGTGCCTCTCCGGTGGATGCGGCGTGCCGGGCACTGTGGACGAGGCGAATCCCGTCTGCGCCCGAGATCCGTTCGGCGGCGATCGCCCCGAAACCCGACGTGCCTCCGGTCATAACCGTTGGGGCATGCGTTCCCCCTACGAGCACGGGAGCCCTGCGGCTCGGCCTGCGAGTGCGCACGGCGATGAGAATCCGGGCCGGACAGGGTCTGCCTTCGTGACAGTGGAACACATTCGACGACACGAGGAGTCACGATGCCCAGGATCACTCCGTGGTTGTGGTTCGACATGAACGCCGAGGAGGCCGCGAACTTCTACATCGGCATCTTCCCCAACTCCGAGATCGGTGAGATCACCCGCTACACCGAAGAGTCCACCGGAGGCGACATCCCGGTCCCGCCCGGGACCCCGATGACGGTCGAGTTCTTCCTCGACGGTCAGGTCTTCTACGGACTCAACGGGGGACCGCAGTTCCGGTTCTCCGAAGCGGTGTCCCTCCAGATCGACTGCGCCGATCAGGAGGAGGCCGACCACTACTGGTACGCGCTGACCGCCGACGGCGGCGAGGAATCCGCCTGCGGATGGTTGAAGGACAAGTACGGCCTGTCGTGGCAGGTGGTACCGAAACGGCTGAACGAACTGCTCGCCGACCCGGATCCGGAGGTCGCGAAGCGCGTGACCGCCGCGATGATGAAGATGCGCCGGATCGACGTGTCGGCGCTGGAGGCCGCCGCGCGCGGCTGATCGGCGCCCGAGCGCTGCGGTACGTTTCGGTGCATGACCACTCGCACCCAGCGGCTCGACGACCTGCCGTTCACCGGCAGACATCGCCGCCTGCTGACCGGCTCCGGCGTGGGCTGGGCCCTCGACGCCATGGACGTCGGGTTGATCTCGTTCGTCATGGCAGCCCTGGCCGTGCAGTGGGATCTGTCGTCGACGCAGCTCTCGTGGATCGGATCCATCGGCTTCGTCGGCATGGCGATCGGTGCGTCCCTCGGTGGTCTGCTCGCCGACCGCATCGGACGCCGGCAGGTCTTCGCCGCGACGCTGCTCGTCTACGGTCTCGCGACCGGCGCGGCGGCGCTGTCGACCTCGGTGGCGATGCTCATCGTCCTGCGGTTCGTCGTCGGACTCGGTCTCGGCGCCGAACTGCCGGTCGCGTCGACGCTGGTCAGTGAGTTCGCGCCCCGCAAGGTGCGAGGACGCGTGGTCGTGGCCCTCGAGGCGTTCTGGGCGGTCGGCTGGCTCCTGGCCGCTCTCGTCGGTTATCTCGTCGTTCCTGCCGGCGACAACGGGTGGCGGTGGGCGCTCGCCGTCGGGCTCGTCCCGGCTGCCTACGCCCTCGTCGTCCGGTTCGGCCTACCCGAATCGGTGCGCTATCTCGAGAGTCGCGGACGGCACGCGGAAGCTGAGGCGATCGTGCGCGACTACGAGCGCTCGGCCGGTGTCACGTCCGTTCCGGAGGACGAACAGCCCGTCCGGACCGTCGCGGAAGTCGAGCGCGCACCCCGAGGCTCGGTGTGGGCGCCGAACCTGCGCCGCCGCACGGCGGCGCTGTGGATCGTGTGGTTCGGCATCAACTTCTCGTACTACGGCGCGTTCATCTGGCTGCCGAGCCTGCTCGTCGCGCAGGGCTTCGACCTGGTCACCTCGTTCGGCTACACGCTGCTCATCACGCTCGCCCAGCTACCGGGCTACGGCGTCGCGGCGTGGCTGATCGAGGTGTGGGGACGCCGCCTGACTCTGGGGGTCTTCCTCGCCGGATCGGCAGTCTCGGCGGGGCTGTTCGGGCTCGCCGAGACTCCGTCGACGATCGTCGCGGCGGGCATGGCGCTGTCGTTCTTCAACCTGGGCGCGTGGGGTGCCCTGTACGCGATCGGACCCGAGCTGTATCCCACGCCGGTGCGGGGCGCGGGCACCGGTTCGGCGGCGGCCTTCGGGCGGCTCGCGTCGATCATCGCGCCGCTGCTGGTGCCGGTGCTGCTGGGCGCCGGCGGCAACGGTCTCGTCTTCGGTGCGTTCGCGGCATCGTTCGTCGTCGCCGCGGTCGCGGCATTCACGCTGCCCGAGCGGGCCGGGACGGTTCTCGACGAGAGGTGACGTCGGGAACCGCCCCGGCCGGTGCTCAGAGACGCTCGCGCAGTTCGACCTTGCGGATCTTGCCCGAGGCGGTCTTCGGCAGGGCACCGAAGACGATGCTGTCGGGAACCTTGAAACCGGCGAGCTGCGAACGCACATGCGCGCGCAGTTCCGCTTCGTCGGCACTCGCGCCGCTGCGCAGTGCCACGTAGGCGACGGGACGTTCGCCCCACTTCTCGCTCGGCGCCGCGACGACGGCGGCCTCGAGAACGGCCGGATGGCTGATGAGCGCCGCTTCGACCTCGACGGACGAGATGTTCTCGCCACCGGAGATGATGACGTCCTTCGCGCGGTCGCGGATCTCGATGTAGCCGTCCGGATGCATGACGCCGATGTCGCCGGTGCGGAACCAGCCGTCCGGCACGGCGCGGGCGGTCGCGTCCGGGTTGTTGTAGTAACCGAGCATCACGTTGTTGCCGCGCAGCGCGATCTCACCGGTCGTCTCACCGTCGGCGGGAACGTCGGATCCCATCGGGTCGACGATGCGGAGTTCGCCGGCCACGACGTTGCCCACGCCCTGCCGCGAGCGCAGCCGTGCCTTCTCGTCCTCGGGGAGGACGTCCCATTCCGAACGCCACTCGCAGATCGCCGCCGGGCCGTACGTCTCGGTGAGCCCGTACAGGTGCGTGATGTCGAGTCCGAGCGCGGTGCACCGCTCGATGAGGGCGGGCGCCGGCGGTGCGCCACCGATCGCCGCGACGACACGATGGTCGATGCCGCCCGCATTCGGGGCGTCGACCAGCGACGCGAGAACGGTCGGCGCGCCGCACAGGTGCGTGACGTTCTCGGTGCGCACGAGATCCCAGATCCGCTCGGGGTCGACCTTGGGCAGGCACACGTGCGTGCCACCGGCTGCTGTGACGGCCCAGGTGAACGTCCAGCCGTTGCAGTGGAACATAGGCAGCGTCCACAGATAGGTGGATCCGCTGTCGAGCCCGAAATGCGCGACCATCGCCAGGGCCTGCAGGTAGGCGCCGCGCGCGTGGTACATCACGCCCTTCGGATCACCCGTCGTGCCGGACGTGTAGTTCAGGGCGATCATGGTGCGCTCGTCGGCGAGCGGCACGCACCGATGACGGGCGGCGGCGAGCTTGTCCTCGTAGTCGTCGCCGACGACCGTGATCGACGGCAGATCGGCCGTGGCCTCGCGGGCCAGGTCGGCCAGCGACTCCTCGACGAGCAGGACCCGGCTGCCCGAGTGCTCGAGAATGAACCGCAGTTCCGGCGCGGTGAGGCGCGTGTTGAGCGAGACGAGCACGGCGCCCGCGTAGAGCACACCGTAGTGCGCCTCGAGCATCAGCGAGGTGTTCGGCGCGAGTACTGCGACACGGTCGCCGGGCTCGACACCGAGAGCGTGCAGCATGCCCGACTGTCGCAGGCACCGATCGCGCAATTCGGCATAGGTGCGACGGATGTCGCCGTCCACCACTGCGAGGTCGTCACGGAAGACCCGGGCGGAACGGTCGAGAAATGCCGTGGGCGTGAGTGTTTCGAAACTGAATTGCTCGGTCACGTCTGTCGGTGCTCCTTCGGATTACGTCGCGCGCGCACTCCCCATCGCGAACGATGATGCGCACACCTCCCCGTGTGCTGTGAGGGCGATGACCATTCTTCCAAGAGCCGTTACCGATCTTGAACAGGGTCCACCCCTTTTTCCGTACCGGCTGAACGCTCCGTCTGCCGTTGACCGGACCCGGAATCCGGCGTTCACTGAAAGGCACCGTGCTCGTCCACGAGAGAAGGCGAGTGGTATGAGTGCTCGGCAGAACGAAGCCCGCCGAACCTCCCGTCCGGCGCGGCGGCCGACCGCGACGCGCGCGAGGGCCACGGAGACGGAGACTCCCGTCGAGCCTGTGCGGACGCGCAGCCGTCGACCTCGCGAGCCCGAGCCCACCGCGCGGCGTCGCACCCGCGAACCCGAACCCGCTGCACGGCGTCGGGACCGCGACCCCGGAACCGGCTCGCGGCGCACCTCGACCCGAACCTCATCCCGATCGACCACTCGGACATCGACCCGTTCGGACGCCACGCCCCGCTCTCGTGTGAAGCCGGCGCCTCCGAAGGAGAGACGACCGCGTCCACCGGCGAACGACGCCCGGGCAGGGAAACCGACCCGCCCCGCACGTGAGCGGCCACGAACCGAGCAGGCACAGTCGGAACCCACATCGCTCCTCGAGAGGCTGAAGGATGCGCTGCGGACCGGTGTCCGTACCGCGCTCGGCGGGTTCCGGGGGCTCGGGGCGGGACTGACCCGGAAGATCCGCGGATGGGTGGACTCGCTCCTCGGCGAGGTCACCAGCGGCGGCGTGGGACTGCAGGCGGTCCTCGCCGGCATCCGGGCCGCGCTGGAAGGCCGCAATCCGGCCCTCGCCGCACTGGGCGGGCTGATCTCCGGACTCAGCACCAAGGCGAAGATCGGACTGGCCGTCCTGATCGTGCTGGTGCTGCTGCTCGGACCGGTCCTGCTCGTGATCCTGTTGCTGGCCGTCCTCGTCGCGGCGGTGATCAGCGCCGTCCGATCCGCAGGGGACTGATCTGCCGGAACGACCGGTCCGTCTGCCGTGAGCAGACGAACCGCCGGTTCGCGCCCGTCCGGGGTCAGGCTGGCTGCATGACGACCACCGAACCACTCTCGTACCGGGACCAACTGGCCGACAGACTCTTCCGTCAGCGCATCCTGCGACTGACCGGGGAGGTGGACGACGAGATGGCCGAGCGCGTGTGCTCGGAACTCGTCCTGCTCGCCTCCGCCGACGACCGGCGCGACATCGTCCTACACATCAACTCACCGGGCGGATCGGTCTTCGCCGGCCTCGCCATCTACGACACGATGCAACTCGTTCCCAACGACATCGTCACCGTGGCAGCGGGATTCGCCGCCAGCGTGGGGCAGGTCCTGCTCGCGGCGGGCACGAAGGGCAAACGCGCGAGCCTCGCCCACAGCCGGATCATGATGCACCAACCCTCGGCCGGATTCTCGGGGACGGCCGTCGACATCGCGATCCAGGCCGAGAATCTCGAATACATGAAACTGCAGTCGCAGCAGATCCTCTCGGACGCCACCGGACATTCGCTCGAGGAGATCGAACGCGACAGCGACCGCGACCGGTGGTTCACCGCCGAACAGGCACGCGAGTACGGCATCGTCGACACCGTCGTCGGCTCGCTCGCCGAACTGGCGCCGTTCGCCACGGGACGGCAGATGGGACTGGGACGATGAGCACCTACACGATCCCCAACGTCATCGAACGCACACCGGCGGGGGAGCGGTCGTTCGACGTCTTCAGCCGGTTGCTCAACGAACGCATCGTCTTCCTCGGTACCGAGATCGACGACGGGGTCGCCAACGTCATCATGGCGCAGATGTTGCATCTCGAGGCCGAATCCCCCGATCGGGAGATCGGCCTCTACATCAACTCACCCGGCGGATCGTCCACCGCGATGCTCGCGATCTACGACACCATGCAGTTCCTGCGCCCGAAGGTCGCGACCTACTGCATGGGACAGGCCGCGTCGGCGGCCGCCGTGCTGCTCGCGGCCGGAGCGCGCGGCCGTCGGCACGTGCTCGCTCATTCGCGGGTGCTGCTGCACCAGCCGTCGGCGCAGGGGCAGGGCACCATCTCCGATCTGGCCCTGCAGGCAGCGGAGGTGATGAGGGTGCGGGCCCAGACCGAGGAGATCCTGGCCGCGCACACCGGACGAGATATCGACCAACTGCGCCGCGACACCGACCGGGACCGAATCTTCTCACCGGCGGAGGCGGTCGCCTACGGCCTGGCCGATCACGTCATCGTCGACCGGGACGGATGACCCGTCACGTGGTCACACTGTGACGTAGTTGCACCGTCACGCGGCGCACAACTCGACGCCGGCGTGACCCGTGGTCCGGAGTGTGCGGTGCGCGGTCATCCGGCGGATCCCGCGCGCGAGCAGTTGCTCCATCGGAAGATCCAGCGCATCGCACACGGACCGCAGCACCTCGGAGGATGCCTCCTTGCGCCCACGTTCGACCTCCGACAGGTACTGCTTCGACATCCCGACCGTGCGGGCGACGTCCTCGAGGCTGCGGTCCTGATCGCGACGCTCGTCGCGCAGGATCTCACCGTAGATCTGACGGAGCAGACGGGGTTCGGTGCCGTCGGCTCCCCGCACGGGAGTCCGTGCCGCGTTCGCGGCGGTCGCACGTGCCGCCCTCGCGGCGGTCGCCCGTGCCGCCTTCGCGGCGGTGGCGAAATCGATCACACGACCCTGCTCCGGCTCCATGCCGACCATTGTGCCGTCGATCCGGCGGCATCGGACCGGGTTCAGCCGAGGACGAACACCGCCCCGGCAGATGTGTAACGGGCCCGTAACCGCAGTTAACCGAACACATGACCTGGCGCCGATAACGTCGGCGCACCACGACGTATACAGCCGTGGATACAGGACAGGAGTTCGGGTGCCGACAGGATTGCACAGGCTTGCGGCTGCGCTCGACGCGCAGCTCGCGGACACCGACGCGGCATACGCCGCGACCTATCCCGGGACCGACGGTGCCCGCCAACCGGTGCACACCGTCTACGTCCCGGCCGACCGCTACGACGCCGGGATCGTGGCGCGGTGGGGGGCCGACGCGCTCGACGTCCTCGACACCCACATCGACGGTCCCGCGGACCTCGCCGCGGTCACCGGCATCGAACCCGAACTCGCCGAAGCCGTCCTCCCGCTCGTGGAGGCCAAACTGCGCACCGAACCGATCGAGGATCTGCGCATCGACTTCGAGGACGGGTTCACCCGCCCGGGCATTCCCGAGCACGAACGCGACGCCGACGAGGACGCCCACATCGCCCGCGCCGCCGGCGCGCTGGCGACCGATCCCACCGCGACACCCTTCGTCGGCATCCGGTTCAAGTCCTTCGAGGCCGCCACCCGGCGCCGCGGTCTCCGCACGCTCGACACCTTCGTCGCCGAGCTGACCGGAAAGTGCGCTCTCCCGGACGGATTCGTCGTCACACTGCCCAAGGTCACCGCGCCCGAGCAGGTCGCCGCCATGGTGACGGTCTGCGAACATCTCGAAGCCACCCACTCGCTCGCCGCGTCCCTGCGGTTCGAGATCCAGATCGAGACGCCGCAGGCGATCTGCGGCCCCGACGGCACCGCTGCCGTCGCCACCATGATCCGAGCGGCCCACGGGCGCTGTTCGGGGTTGCACTACGGCACCTACGACTACTCGGCCGCGTGCGACATCGCCGCCGAGTACCAAGCGATGGACCACCCCGTCGCCGACCACGCCAAGGCCACGATGCAGGTCGCGGCAGCGGGTACCGGGGTGCGGTTGTCCGATGGGTCCACCAATCGCCTTCCCGTCGGCACCCGCGACGAGATCCGCGCGGCATGGGGACTGCACGCCCGCCTGATCGACCGGTCGCTGCGCCGCGGCTTCTACCAGGGCTGGGACCTGCATCCGGCGCAGTTGCCCACCCGCTACGCCGCGACCTTCGCGTTCTACCGCCGGTCGCTGTCCACCGCCGCGGGACGCGTCGCGGCCTACATCGACCCGGCCCTGTCGTCGGGGTATCTCGACGAACCCGCCACCGCCCGTGCTCTCGCCGCCTTCCTCCTGCGGGGAACGAGCTGCGGAGCTCTCACCGAGAAGGAAGTATGCGATCGCACCGGCACGAATCTCGACCACCTGGCCCGGCTCGCGGGTCGACCGACGGCGGTGACGCGATGACCACCGTGATCCGCGCGCGACGCGCTGTGGTGGGGGACGAGGAACGCAGCTGCGCCGTCCACGTGCGCGACGGCCGCATCGTCGCGATCGAGGAATACGACGGTGCCGCTCCGACCGGTGCGCGGGAGACCGTCCTCGCCGACGACGAGGTGCTGCTCCCCGGCCTGGTGGACACGCACGTCCACGTCAACGAACCCGGCCGCACCGAATGGGAGGGCTTCGCGACGGCCACGCGTGCCGCCGCGGCCGGGGGAGTGACGACGATCGTCGACATGCCCCTCAACTCCATCCCGTCCACCGTCGACGTGGCGGCCCTCGAGGTGAAGCAGAAGGTCGCGGACGGGCAGGTCACCGTCGACGTCGGATTCTGGGGCGGTGCGATTCCCGGTAACCTCGCCGATCTCGAACCGCTCTGGGACGCAGGGGTGTACGGATTCAAGTGCTTCCTCGCGTATTCGGGTCTCGACGAGTACCCGCCGCTGGACCGCGAGCAGATGATCGAGGCGATGCGCGTGATCGCCGGCTTCGGCGGCCTGCTCATCGTGCATGCCGAGGACGGACCGACCCTCGACGCGCAGGACCCACCGGCCGGACCGCGCTACGACGACTTCCTGTACTCGCGACCACCGGTCGCCGAGTCCCGTGCCGTGGCCCAGGTGATCGACGGCGCGCGGCAGACCGGGTGCCGCGTGCACATCCTGCATCTGTCGGATGCGGGAAGCCTTCCGCTCGTGGCCGCGGCGAAGGCCGAGGGCCTGCCCGTCACCGCGGAGACCTGCCCGCACTATCTGTCGCTGTTCAGCGAGGAGATCCTCGACGGCTCCACACATTTCAAGTGCTGCCCGCCGATCCGTGAGGCCCGCAACCGGGAAGCGCTGTGGCGCGGCCTGGCCGACGGCACGCTCGACTGCATCGTCTCCGATCACTCGCCGTGCCTGCCGGAGCTGAAGAAGTTCGTCACCGGCGACTTCGGCGAGGCCTGGGGCGGAATCTCGTCGCTGCAACTCGGACTGCCCATCGTGTGGTCGGAGGCCCGCAAGCGCGGGCACACCCTCGTCGACGTGGTGCGCTGGATGGCCGGCCGCACCGCCGACCTCGTGGGACTGGCCGACCGCGGTGCCATCGCCGTGGGCAACAGTGCCGACCTGTGTGTCTTCGCGCCCGACGACGCCTTCGTCGTCTTCCCGGAGCGGCTGCACCACCGCAACGCCGTGACGCCCTACGCCGAACGCGCGCTGGCCGGGGTCGTGCGGCAGACCTGGCTCGCCGGTGAACCGCTCACCGTCACCCTCGACGCCACCGACCCCGCACCGCGTGGTGCGCTGCTCTCCCGAAAGGAAAACCGTTGACCGAAGCAGATTTCCTGCAACTACCCGATCTCGCCGCGCGATCGCTGGGCGGGGCCGTCGTGTTCGCGAACGACGAGTTCTTCGCGAGTCGCGAGAACCTGATCTCGCCGGGTGCACCCGATTTCGATCCGTCCGAGTTCGGGCACAAGGGAAAGGTCTACGACGGGTGGGAGACCCGGCGTCGCCGCGAAGCCGGGCACGACTTCGCGGTGGTCCGGCTCGGCGTTCCCGGCGTCGTCGAGGGCGTCGTGATCGACACCGCCTGGTTCACCGGTAACTACCCGCCCTTCGCATCCGTCGACGGGGTGAACCTCGACGGATACCCGACCGATCAGGAGTTGCTGGACGCGCCGTGGGAACCGGTCCTCGATCGCGTGGCCCTGAAGGGCGACACCGCGAACGCCTTCGCGGTGGACGACGACCGGCGCTGGACACACCTGCGCCTGAACATCTTTCCCGACGGCGGTGTAGCCCGATTCCGCGTGCACGGACATGCCCGTCCGGACCCGGCCTTTCTCACGGGCACGATCGATCTCGCAGCCCTCGAGAACGGTGGCGACGTCGTCGCCTGCTCGAACCGTTTCTATTCGTCGCCGCGCAACATCATCGGCCTCGGCCGCTCGCGGCACATGGGGGAGGGCTGGGAGAACGCGCGTCGCCGCGACGACGGCAACGACTACGTCGTGATCCGCCTCGCGGGGCAGGGCTGCGTCGACCACGTCGAGATCGACACCTCCTATTTCGTCGGCAACGCACCGGGAGCGGCACGCCTGAGCGGAATTCCCAGCGGGAACGCGATGTCCGACGAATCGTCCTGGGTCGAACTCGTGCCGCGCACCGCGCTGCTCCCGGACTGCCGGCACCGTTTCCGCGTCGATTCGCCGACGCCGGTGGAATTCGTGCGGCTCGACGTCTATCCGGACGGCGGCATCGCCCGCCTGCGCGTGAACGGACGACTGACCTAACTCCGACGCGGGTGCGGTGAGCGGTTCCTTACCCGCACGAAACACGATGACTCGAGCCCGAAAACTTCGGCCCCCAAGCTGTATCCGGCACCGTATACAGCACTGCATCCGAAATGGGAGCGATCACATGACCTCACCGCACCCCGTCGACGCGCGACTGCCGTTCCTCCGGCAGTTCGCGTTCGGCCTCCAGCATGTCCTGATCATGTACACCGGATGCATCACCGTCCCGTTGGTCTTCGGCGCGGCCGTCGGACTCGACCGCGACACCATCGCGATGCTCATCAGCGCCGACCTGCTGATCGCCGGTCTGATCACCATCGTCCAGAGTCTCGGTGTCGGCAAACTCGTCGGCGTCCGCCTGCCCATCGTCTGCGGTGCGACCTTCGCCGGCCTGACGCCGATGATCCTCATCGCGAAGGAATACGGCCTGCAGGCCGTCTACGGATCCATGCTGATCGGCGGCATCGTCGGTCTCGCCCTGGCCTGGCCCTTCGCCAGGATCATCCGCTTCTTCCCGCCGCTCGTCACCGGTGCCGTGCTCACCGTCGTCGGGATCTCGCTCATCGGCGTGGCGGGCGGGCTGATCGTCGGCACCGACCCGTCGTCGCCGACCTTCGCCTCGCCCACCAACATCGCCCTGGCCGTGCTGGTGATCGTCGTCGCCGTTGCCTTCCTCTGCCTCGGGCGCGGCATCTGGGCACAGCTCGGGGTGTTGATCGCCCTCGCCGTCGGCACCGTCGTCGCGGTTCCGCTCGGCCTGATCGACCTCGGCGGCGTGGCCGGCTCGGCGTGGGTGGGTCTGCCCGCGCCCTTCCACTTCGGCGCACCGGAATTCCCGATCACCGCGGTCGTCGCCATGAGCATCGTCATGGCCGTGGTCTTCGCCGAATCCACCGCGAGCATGCTCGCCGTCGCCGAGATCACCGGCAAGCGCGTCAGTAAGGGCGACATCGCCCGCGGACTCGCCGGCGACGGAGCGTCCGCTGTGCTCGCCGGTGTCTTCAACGCCTTCGTCGACACCGTCTTCACCCAGAACGTCGGTGCGGTGGCCACCACCCGGGTCTACAGCCGCTACGTCACCGCCACGTCGGGTGCGATCCTTGTCGTCCTCGGTGCCCTGCCGAAGGTGAGCTCGGTGGTCGCGGCGCTGCCGAAGCCCGTGGTCGGCGGTGTCGGCCTGATCCTGTTCGCCACCGTCGCCCTGGTGGGCATCAACACGCTGCGCTCGGTGGACCTGTCCGACCGCATCAACTCCACGATCGCCGCCGTCGCGGTGGGTGTGGGTCTGCTCCCCGAACTCGCCGAGGGCATGTTCGAGCGCTTCCCGTCCGCCGCGCAGATCCTGCTCGGCAGCGGCATCACGCTCGCCGCGATCGCGGCGTTCTCGTTGAACCTGCTGTTCAACCACACTCGTCTCGGGACACTGGCTCGCGCGTCCCGGTCCGGCACACCGGCCCCCGTCACCTCGGCCGGCACCCCCTCTCCCCACGGAGTTGCCCATGAACCAGTCGCCGTCTGACGCCTTCGTCGTTCCCGCCGTCGATATCGGCCCGTACGTCCGGGCCGGCGACGAGGCCGAACGCTCTCGTGTCGCCCGTGAGATCGACGAAGCCTGCAGCCGTGTGGGATTCGTCCAGATCCTCGGACACGGCATCCCCGATCCGGTGGTCGACGGCCTCGCCGGCGCCCTCGACGACTTCTTCGGTCTGCCGATGGACGACAAGCAGCAGTACCGGGTGGTCGGCGCGAACCGCGGATACAGCCCGCCGAAGAGCGAGTCGCTGAGCCTGAGCCTCGGCGTCGAATCCGCCAGCCGTATGAACGATTTCTTCGAGGCATACAACGTCGGCGTGGAGGCCCGGTCGTTCCCCCACCTGGACCTGTCGGAGGACGACTACGGACTCAACGTCTGGCCCGACGTCCCCGGCTTCGAGGACCGCGTGCAGACCTACTTCACCGAGGCCTCGCGGGTCGCGCGGACCCTCACCCGGATCTTCGCCGACGCGCTCGGGCAGGCCCCCGACTACTTCGAGCGGCTCACCGACCACTCGATCGACGTGCTGCGCATGAACAACTACGCGCTGCCCGAAGGCACTGTCGACCTCGACGGCGACCTCACCGGCATGGGCGAGCACACCGACTTCGGGATCGTCACCGTGCTGTGGGCCGACCGGGTCGCAGGGCTGCAGGTGCTCGGCACCGACGGCATCTGGCACGACGTCGAACCGCTGCCCGGCGCCCTGCTGGTCAATCTCGGTGATCTCACCGCCCGCATCACCGACGACCGGTGGATGTCGACGCTGCACCGCGTCAAGCCGCCGATCGTCGACGGCAGGATCCGGCGCCGTCGTTCGGTGGCGTTCTTCCACGACGGCAACGTCGACGCGGTGGTCTCCACGCTGCCCGAGTATGCGGGCCCGGAGCCCTACGAACCCATCCTGATCCGCGATCACATCAAGGCGAAGCTCGCCGGGTCGCGGCACGGCAAGGCCAACACCGCTGCCGTGCGGGAAGCCGCCCGTGTGCTGGCGGCGACGGGGGAGAACCGCGCGTGAGTCATGTCGTGCTCGTGCACGGCGCATGGGCCGGAAGCTGGGTGTGGGACACGCTGCTCGAACCGCTCCGCCGGGCCGGGCACGTCCCGCACCCGCTGGCGCTGCCCGGTGTCGGATCGTGGGGCGCCGACGACGTGACGCTCGACGACGTCGCCGCGGTCGTGGCCGATCGGGTGACCGGGCTCGACGGTCCGGTGATCCTCGTCGGCCATTCCGGTGGCGGCATCGTCGTCACGCAGGTCGCGGAGATGCTACCCGAGCGTGTCACCGGGGTCGCCTATGTGGCGGGGATGATGCTTCCGTCCGGGGTCGACTTCGGGATGCTCTGCGACGGAATCGGTCTCGAATCGCCGGTGGGCATCTCGCGATGGCTCGAACCCACCGAGGACGGTCGCGGGACGATCGTGCCCCCGGAGGCCGGTGCGGCGGTGTTCTTCCACGAGGCGGATTCGGCCGACGCGATCGGTGCCGCGCGCCGACTCGTGCCGCAACTCGAGACCACCCGGCTCATGGCGCCCAGCTGGACACCGGAACGATTCGGGCGCCTGCCACGCCTGTACGTCGAAGCGACACTGGATCGTTCGGTTCCCCTCGTCACCCAACGGGGGATGCAACGCCTCACCCCGGGTGCGCAGGTCGTGTCGCTCGAGTCCGACCATGCGCCACAGCTGTCCGCCCGCGACGACCTCGCGGCGGCGCTGGTGGAGTGGTGCGCGGAGCGCGTCCGAACATAGGTCGGATCTTCACAAAGGTCGAAGCTACGGAACGAGACCGACGTTGTGTGCGAAATCCGGTGGGAAATCGCGCACAAGGTCGGTCTCGTTCGTTCTACAGGAGGTGCTCCGGGTCAGTCGCCGCCCTTGTACTCGACCTCGAACTCGCCGGCCATGATCCTCTCGCGGTACTCCTCGAACAGCGCCATCGCCTCGGGCGAGATCTTGTCGGCGAAGGCCGGATTGATGACGACGTCCAGGCCGCCTTCGGTGATGTCCACCTCGTAGTACTTCGCCGGGTCGACGTTGCCGGCCTCGACGTCGGCGATCATCGCGCGGAGGACCTCGTCGAGATTCCACACGACGGAGGAGACGACGTTCTGGGGTGCCAGCGGGGTCTGATCCATCGTGTAGCCGGCGACGCCGACGCCGCGCTGCTTGGCGCCCTCGATGGTGGCCGCGTCGACACCGCACGTGGAGAACTGGTCGGCGCCCTGGTCGACGAGGGCGTTGACGGCCTCGATGGTCTGGGCCGCCGCGTCGGACCATCCGCCGATGTAGGACGGACGCAACTGGATCTCACCGGGGCCCTTGTAGGTCAGGCGCGCGCCGTCGGCGAACGCCTCGATCTGGGCCTTGCACACCGGGATCTCGAAACCGGCGGTGCCGGCGAGGATGCCGGTCTCCGTCAGGTCGCCGGCGAGGATGCCGGTGAGGAACGAACCCTGATAGAACGGCTGGCTGTAGTCGGCGAGGTTGGCGGTGATGTCGCCGAAGCCGCCGGGATAGGCGAACAGCACGTCGGGGTAGTCGGCGATGATGCCCTTGATGGGTTCGCCGTAATTGAACGAGTGGCCGACGATGAGCTGGTTGCCGTCCTCCGCGAGGTCGGTGACGATCTGGGCGATCTGCTCCGAGGTCGCGCCCGAATCCTGCTGCACCACGGTCAGGTCGATAAGACCTTCCGCTTCGAGTTTCTCGGCGCCCTCGACCATGCCCTGGTTCCAGCCGACGTCGTTGACCGGACCCGAGGTGATGATCGCGGCCTTGACGACCCCGTCGGCCGAGCCGCTCCCACCGGGGTCGGAACTCGAACACCCGGTCACGGCGGCTCCGACGACGGCGGCGGCCGCCACAGCGGTACCCAATTTCTTCACGTGGTTCTCCTCGGGGAAGGGAGGGCTCGCGACTGCGAACCCCGGGACTGACGGGAAAGCTGACGGAAAGCTATTTCGCGGGCACGAACGGGATGCCGAGCGCCTTCGGGGAATTGCTGCGCGAGAACCACACGGTTGTGGCGATGACCGCGAGCAACGTCACCGCGTACGGCATGGCCTGGAACAGCTCGTACGGTACCGACGTGGCCTGTCCACCGGACGCGGCCTGTACGCGCAGCTGGAAGGCGTCGACGAGACCGAACATGAAGCCACCGACGATGGCGCCGAGCGGATTCCACCGGGCGAGGATGACGACACCGAGCGCGATCCAGCCGCGACCACCGGTGATGCCGTCCTGGAAGAAGCCCAGGCTGTCGATGACGAGCGCGCCGGCCATACCTGCTGCGGCGCCGGAGATCAGCAGCGTGCTCCATCGGGTGCGGGGGACGGAGACGCCCACCGAGTCGGCGGCCTCGGGGCTTTCCCCGGCCGCGCGGATCGACAGGCCGAAGGCCGTGCGGGTGAGCACCCACCACAGGGCGACGACGAGTGCGAGCGCGAGGTAGACGAGCGGGGACTGCGAGAACACGATCGGGCCGAGCACCGGCAGGTCGGACAGCACCGGAAGGTCGAGGGGAATGGTGCCCTGGATGCGCGGCGGTGTACCGGTCATGCCGAACACCTGCAGGTACAGGAAGGACGCGAGTCCGGTCCCGAGGATCACCACCGAGATCCCCGTGATGATCTGGTCGACGGCCATCGTGATCGTCAGGTAGCCGACGATCGCGGCGATCACGAGGCCCGCGGCGGCGCCGGTGGCGGCGCCGAGCATCGGTTGCCCGGTGTAGTACACCGTCACGAACGCGATGATCGCGCCGACCATCATCTGTCCCTCGATACCGAGGTTCATCAGCCCCGAGCGCTCGGCGAGGCACGCGCCGGCGGCGGCGAGGATGATCGGCACCGCCAGCCGCAGCGCAGCGGTGAACAGCGGGACGAGCGCACCGGCGCCCAGGACATCGGACCAGTTCATCGAGCACGCTCCACGATTCGGTTGGCGAGCAGCACCGTCAGGATCATCACTGCCTGGACGACGGTGCCGATGGACGCGGGGATCTCCTGGGTACGCTGCACCGCCTGACTGCCGAGGGTCAGCCCGGAGACCAATGCTGCTGCGAGCACGATGCCGAACGGATTGCGACGCCCGAGCAGTGCTACCACGATCGCGGTGAACCCGATCCCGGAGGAGATCGCCAGCGACAGTCGGAACTCGCTGCCCAGCAACATGATCGCGCCGGCGATACCGCCGAGTGCGCCGCTGATCAGAGCGGAGGTGACCACGGTGCGGGCGACGGAGATGCCATTGGCCTCGGCGACGCTCGGGCTCCCACCGACGATCTGCGACGCGAAACCGAACCGGGTCGAACGCATGAGCCACCACACCAGCGGCACCGCCGCGATCGCGACGAACACACCGATGTGGATGCGGGTGCCGGGAATCGTCGCGAGTGCGGCCCAGTCGGGAATGCGCTCGGACTCGGGGGTGAAACCGTTGGGATTGGCGAGGGGTTTGCGCACCGCCCACGCCAATGTGTAGAAGACGAGGTAGTTGAGCATGAGCGACGAGATGATCTCGTTGACCCCGAGCCGCGCCTTCAGCACGCCTGCGATGCCGCCGATGCACGCACCTGCGGCCGCGGCGGTGACGGCGACGATCGGGATCGCGATCCAGCTCGTCCCCAACGGCATGCTCAGCACCACGGCCGTCGCGGTGATCGCGCCGACGTCGTAATGGCCCTGCGCGCCGATGGTGATGAAGCCGGTGCGGTACGCGATCGCGTAGCCGAGACCCATGAGGACGAGCGGCGTCATACCCGTGAGCAGGCGGCCGAGCTGCGTATCGCCGCCGAGAGCGGCGTCGAGCATCGTCGCGTAGGCCTGCCCCGGATCACCGCCCGCGAGGACGATGAGGATCCCGCCCGCCGCGAGACCGACGGCGACGGCGAGTAGCGGCACCCCGATAGTGGTCGTGAGACTCCGGATCCGCGACGCGGTGGGCGGCTCGGGTGGCGTCGTCACCGGTGGGCTGAGCGTGGCGGTCATGCTGCGGCCTCCTGGAATCCGCCCATGGCCGAGCCGAGGGCTTCGCGGTCGAACGGGCCTTCGTCGAACTCGGCGACGATCCGTCCGCGGTAGAGCACGACGATCCTGTCGGCGAGGCTGCAGATCTCGTCGAGATCGGACGAGATGAGCAGAATCGCGGCGCCCCGGGAGCGATGGTCGACGAGCGTGTCCCAGACGAACTCGGTGGCGCCGATGTCGAGACCGCGGGTGGGCTGGGCGACGACGAGGACGTCCGGCTCACCGTCGAGGACCCGGCCGAGCACCACGCGCTGGGCGTGCCCACCGGACAGGGTGCCGGCGAGCGTGCGCGGGCTCTGGGCCTTGACCGACAGGGCGGCGATGATGCGCTCGGCGCGTTCGCGGACGGCTGCCCGCGACAGGCGGCCCCAGTGACGGGCGAGCGGGGGATCGGTGTAGCTGTCGATCGCGAGATTGGTGTCGATTCCCAACGACTTGATCAGTCCCCGGGTGTAGCGGTCGGCGGGGACGATGCCGACACCGGCCTCGCGCATCGCGCGGGGGGACGAGGAGTCGATCTCCCGTTCGGCGACGACCACCGCACCGGTGGAGTCGGGGGAGAGCCCGGACAGGACGTCCTCGAGGGCGGACTGGCCGTTGCCCTCGACTCCGGCGACGGCGACGAGCTGCCCGGATGCGACCCGCAGGGTCACGTCGTGCAACTGACCGGGGACGGACACACCGACCAGTTCGAGCATCCGGTTCCCGGCCGGTTCGGTGGCCGCACGGCGGATACCGAGCCCGACCTCACGGCCGACCATGTCGCGGGCGAGTTCGGCGGTGGTGACCCTCTCGGCGCCGTTCCCGCGGATGGGGCGTTCGGCGACGAGCCGTCCTCCCCGCAGCACACCGACCCGATCGGCGGCCTCGAGGACCTCTTCCAGATGGTGAGTGATGAGCACGATCCCGACGCCGCGTTCGGCGGCGAGTCGGCGGACCTGTGCGAGCAGTGAGTGCACCTCGGCCGGAGCCAGATTCGCGGTCGGTTCGTCGAGCAGCAGGTAACGGGCGCCCAGGTGCAGGGCTCGGAGGATCTCGACGCGCTGCTGCTCGCCGACCGACAGGTTCTCCACGCGTGCGGTGGGGTCGCAGGCGAGACCGGTGTTCTTCGCGAGGGCGGCGATCTCGGCTTCGTTGCGCCGCAGGCGCTTCCGGCCGATCACTCCGCGGGACCGGCCGAGCAGGAAGTTCTCCGCAACCGTCATGCTCGGCACGAGCATGAAGTGCTGGTGGACCATCGCGATCCGTTCCCGGCCTCCGTCGATGAGCGACTCTCCGTCCACCGCAATGGAACCGGAGTCGGGCGGGAGAAGCCCGGTGAGGATGCGCATCAGGGTCGACTTGCCGGCGCCGTTCTCGCCGAGCAGTGCGTAGACCTCGCCGGGGCGCACATGCAACGACACGTCGCGCAGGACGGTGTTCTCACCGAAGGACCGGTGGATACCGCGCATCACGACGCCCTCGGCGGGAACCGATTCTGTCACTCCCGCAGTGGTGGTGATGCTCGCGGTCGAAGTTGCTGTCACCATACGGTGGGGCCTTCCGAGTAATCGCTATGTGTCGAGTCGAGACGATCCAGGTTGGTAGTTGAGCGGTCGTGTCCGATTCATGACGATTGTGTTTCGGGCGGCGGAAGGGAATGAAGTTCGTGATGCCGACGGAGAATGCAGTGCCGGAACAGGATCGCGTCGCTCGGACGGTCGCCGTCGGACTTCCTCGATCCGGCTCGCCCGGTGCTCTGCGTCGGGGCGCGGTCCGGGAACCCGTAACACGGTCCTCACCTCAGCGAGACGGATCCGCAGTATCGCAGGAGTTGACTCGGAGCGATCACCCGTCCGCTCTGTCCAGGAGTCACCTATGGAAGCCCTGCCTCTCATCGATCTGCGTCCGCTGCGCGACGGGAGCGACCCGCACGCCGTCGTCGGCGCGCTCGACGCCGCGTGTACCGACCTCGGGTTCTTCGTCGTCACCGGTCACGGACTCGACCCCGACCTCCGCGCGGCGACGATGGAGCAGGCGCGGCGCTTCTTCGCGCTGCCTTTCGAGGAGAAGATGGAGATCGCCATCGCGAGATCCACCTGTCACAGCGGATATGTGCCGCCGAAGACCGAGGCACTCGACCCCACCGTCGGAGCCGACGGCAAGGAGGCCCTCGACATCACCACCGACCGTGCGGCCGATCATCCGGAGGTGATGGCGGGTACGCCGCTGCACGGTCCGGCACAGTGGCCCGCCTCGCTGATGCCCGACTTCAAGAGTGTCGCCGACGAGTACGCGAAGGCGTGTCTGGACATCAACGCCCACCTCATGCGCGGTCTCGCACTCGCTCTCGGCCTCGACGCCGACGCCTTCGTGCCGATGTTCACCGACCCGCTCGGGTCGCTCCGTATGCTGCACTACGCACCCGTTCCTGTCGGCGATACCACACTCGGCGTCGCGCCCCACACCGACTACGGCTCGTTGACACTGCTCGCCCAGAACGACATCGGTGGGCTGCAGGTCGCCGCGCGAGGCGGCGGATGGATCGACGTCGTGACCCCGCCCGACGCGCTGATCGTCAACCTCGGCGACATGATCGCCCGGTGGACCAACCACCGCTACGTCTCCACCCGCCATCGGGTGCTGAATCCCACACACGGACACCGTTATTCGCTGCCCTATTTCGTCACCCCGGACTACCACGCCGTGATCGAGGCGATCCCGACCTGTGTCGAACCGGGCGCGGAGCCGATCCATCCACCGATCGGGGCCGGCGAGTACCTTCAATCGCGGTTCGAAGCGACGCACGCATACCTCGGGGCCCCGACCGACGGTCAGATCGACAAGCACACCGTCTTCGTCTCCAAGTAGTTCTCCGGCCCGGCGGCGCCGTTCTCGTAGTCCCAGACGACAGTCTCCTCTCGGTTCCGGTGATCAGCGAGGCCGCGCGCTCGGCGAGGGCGATCACGGGGGCGTTGGTGTTGCACGACGGGAGCACCGGGATGACGGAGGCGTCGACGACGCGCATTCCGTCCACGCCGTGGACCCGCAGGTCCGGGTCGACGACGGCGTCGGATCCCACGCCCATCGCGCACACAGCGTGATGAGTCGAATCGACCCCGCTGCATCAACTTCGTGTTACGGCTGCGTTGCGTGTCCGGCCGTACAACGAACGAGACCGATGTCGTGTGCGAAATCCGGCCGGAAATCGCACACAACATCGGTCTCGACGGGTCGGGCTCACTGCATGAGGCGCCAGATGCGGTCGCGGGAGAGCGGCAGCTCGTGCGGCCGCACCCCGATGGCGTTGCGCACGGCGTTCGCCAACGCCGGGGCCACCGGGTTGAACGGGGCCTCGCTCATCGACTTCGCGCCCATCGGCCCGAGTTCGTCGTAGGTGTCGGCGAAGTAGACCTCGGTGCGCGGGACGTCCGCGAACTGCGGAATGTGGTAGTTGCGCAACACATCCGTCGTCACGCGACCGGCGTCGTCTGTGATGATCTCCTCGTACATCGACGCACCGAGCGCCTGCGCAGTGCCGCCTTCGATCTGCCCGCGGCACTGCTCGGGGTTGAGGACGGTGCCGGCATCGGCGGCCTGGACCGAGCGGAGGATCTGCACCTCACCGGTACGGGTGTCGACGGCGACGCGGAAGGCCTGCACGTTGAACGACAGCGATCGCGGCAGCCCGCCGTGCCGGCCCTCGGCGCGCAACCGGCCACCCGCGACCTCCAGCAGCTCACCAGGCGTGACGAGACGATCGCCGCACCGCACGCCGTCGGCCTGCAGCTCGGCCTGCTCCGGGTCGAGGCCGGTCAGCTCCGCAGCGGCCTTGGCCATCCGCCGTCGCAACTCGTGGGAGGCCGCCAGCAGGGCCTTCGACGCGACGACCGTGCCCGACGACCCGAACGCGCCGGTGTCGTGGGTGGTGACGTCGGTGTCGGACTGCTGGACCACGATGCGGTCGGGAGTGGTGCCGAGCGCGGTGGCCGCGATCTGGGTGTGGACGGTGGTGGTGCCGTTGCCGAACTCCGCGGTGCCCACCCGGGCAAGATACCGGCCGTCGGGCAGAAGTTCGATCGACGCTTCGGAGATGTGCCCGTTGGGCGGGTTGGTCGCGATCATCGCGAGCGCCATCCCCTCGCCGATCCGCCAGTGATCACCGGTCGGCGTGGGCCGGCCGCCGGTGCGCGCCATCGCCCGTTCGGCAAGATCGAGACACTGGTCGAGTCCGTAGCTGCCGTACGTCAGGTCGACGCCCTCGGGATGCGCCGCGACCAGGGGCTCTCCCGGCGCGATGATGTTGCGGCGCCGGAACTCGTACGGGTCGATGCCGAGCTTGATGGCGAGTTCGTCCATGGCCGACTCCACGGCGAAGATCACCTGGCCGAGGCCGTAGCCGCGGAAGGCGCCCGACGGCCGGTTGTTCGTGTACACGGATTCGGCGTCGACCCGCTTGTTCGGGCATCGGTACACCGCGATCGACTCCGTGCAGCCGTGGAACATCACCCCGGGGCTGTGGTTGCCGTAGGCGCCCGCGTCGGCCAGCACGTCGATCGCGAGGGCGGTGAGGACACCGTCGGCGTCGGCGGCGAGGGTGACGTCGACCCGCATGGGATGCCGGCACGGAGCGACGGTGAGCTGATCGGAACGGGTGAACTCCCACTGCACCGGGCACCCCGTCTTCAGGACCGCCGCCGCGACGACATCTTCGACCAGCATCTCCTGCTTGGCGCCGAAACCCCCGCCCACCCGGGCCGTGTGCACGCGCACCCGGTCCCGGTCGAGTCCGAAGATATGGCACAGCTCGTCGCGCACCAGGAACGGAACCTGTGTGGAACTGCGGATGACGAGCCGTCCGGCCTCGTCGAGATGACCGATGGCTCCGTGTGTTTCGAGATGGGTGTGTTGGACGCGGTGGGTCTGCCAGCGTCCCTGCACCACCGCCGCAGCGGACGCGACCGCCGCGTCGACGTCCCCGCTGCTGCCGTGGATCGCGGCGACGACGTTGCGTCCGGGATCGGCGATGCGCGCGTCGGCGGACTTGTCGGCGTGCAGGAGGGGAGCCCCAGGCTTCCGGGCCTCGTCGGGATCGAGGACGAAGGGCAGTTCCTCGTACTCGACGTGGATCGACGCGAGCGCCCGGTGTGCGATTGCCGGACTCTCGGCGACCACCGCGGCGACCCGCTGTCCGCGGAAGCGCACGACCCGGTCGAACAGGTATGTGTCGTCGGGATCGTCGTTGCGGTTCTCGTGGCGAGCGGTCGAATAGGCGGTGGCCGGGGCGTCGCGGTGGTACAACACAGCGTGGACACCGGGGAACGCCTCGGCGGCCGAGACGTCGACGGAGAGGATCCGCGCATGGGTGTGCGGGCTGCCGAGGACGGCGATGTGCAGCAGGCCCTCGACGGTGGTGTCGAGGGTGTACGGCTCGGTGCCGGTGACGACCCGCGTCGCGGCCGGTGCGCGCTGCGAGCGGCCGCACGACGGGCCATCGACCTGCTCGACGTTGGTGCGCGACCGCAGGGCATCCTCGATCGATCGGTAGCCGGTGCACCGGCACAGGTTGCCCTTCAAGCGTTTCGGCAGGTCGTCGAGATCTTCGTCGGTGAAGGTGGACGCGGTGACGATCATGCCTGCGGTACAGAAGCCGCACTGGAAACCGGCGGCGTCGGCGAACTGTTGTTGGACGGGATGCAGGTCGTCGGGGGTTCCCAGTCCCGCGACCGTGGTGACCTCGCGACCCTCGACCCGCACGGCCGGGACCACGCAGGAGTGGACGGGTTCGCCGTCGAGCAGGACCGAGCACGCGCCGCAGTCGCCGGCGTCGCAGCCCTTCTTGACCTCGAAGTGCTCGGTCTCGCGCAGCAGGGTACGCAGGCACTGGCCGGGCCGGGGGTCGACGTCGCGTTCGCGGCCGTTGACGGTGAGTTTCACGGCTGAACCTCCGTTTTCGGCAGTGCAGTGTTCGACAGTTCGGTGCGGATCTCTTCGGCGAGCACCGCGGTAACGGCACGTCGCCAGTCGGCGGAGCCATGCGCATCGGTGTAGTAGCTCGTCGTCGGGACGAGACGGGCCAGTGCGTCGGACAACGCCTGTGCCGACGGGACTTCCGTGAACCCCAGGAGACAGGGACGCACCGTCGACGCGGTGATCGACAGCGTGACACTGCCGTCGTCGTCGCGGCGTCCGATCACGACGGCCCCCGAACGTCCCAGCGGAGAGAGGGCGATCTTGCGGAAGACCGTGCGGGAACTCAGGACCCGCAGAGGAATCCGGATGCTCCGCAGGATCTCTCCGGGTGCGAGGGCGTTGGAGGCGACTCCGAGGACGAAGTCGGCCACCGGGATCCGCCGTTCGCCGCCGTCGATCGTCCAGATCACCGCGTCCGCGTCGAGTGCGGTCGCCAGCGAGATCATGGCACCGGCGGGGAAGGACAGGCAGATGTTGCCGCCGACCGTGGCGCGCTTCCAGATCTTCCACGACGCCAACAGTGCCTCGGCGCACTGCCGGAACAGCGGTGCCGCAGTATGTTCCGCCTCGTCCGAGAGTGCGGCCATCTGTTCGACCGTGCAGGTCGCGGCGATCTCGAGAGCGTCGGGGTGCCGGGTCACGGCAGGCCAGCCGAGACCGGACAGATCCACGAGTCGGTGGAGGTGCGGTTGCGGTTCGGAGAACAACCAGGTGCCACCGCCGAGCGGGGCCGCGCCCTCCTCGAAGGTCAGATCGGTGCGGTCGCGGGCGATGTCGTAGGCGGTGATGTTGTGCAGATCCATCGCCTTCACCCCGCCTTGGCGACCAGCGCGGCGTGTTCCGCCGCGACCTGCCGTGCCACGACGTCCTCGTCGACGGTCCGGACCTCGTCGCGGACGACCACCTCGCGACCGTTGATCAACAGCAGTTCGAGAGGCGGGGTGCTGCCGAGGACGAGGGCCGCGACCGGGTCGGCGATGCCGGAGTGGGCGAGGCCGTCGATCCGCCACAGCGCCAGATCGGCGAGCTTGCCGGCCTCGATCGATCCGATCTCGTTCTCGCGCCCGAGGACTCGGGCACCGCCGATGGTGGCGAGTTCGAGGCTCTGCCGCACCGTCATGGCGCGGGGGCCGCTGCGGGCACGGGCGAACAGGGCGGCGTGGTGGGCCTCTTCGAGCATGCAGCACGACTCGTTGCTCGCGGCACCGTCGACACCGAGGCCGAGCGGCACGCCCGCGGCGTAGAGGTCGGCGGCGCGGGCGATGCCGGCACCGAGCCGGGCGTTCGAGGTGGGGCAGTGGGCCGCACCCGTACCCGACGCGGCGAGCACACCGATGTCACGGTCGTCGAGGTGCACCGCGTGCGCGTACCAGACGTCGGGGCCGGTCCACCCCAGCGACTCCATGTACTGCACGGGCTTGCATCCGAACTTCTCGAGGCAGAAGTCCTCCTCGTCGAGGGTCTCGGCGAGATGGGTGTGCAGCCGCACCCCGAGATCGCGGGCGAGCAACGCGGACTGTTTCAGCAGCTCACCGGTCACCGAGAAAGGCGAGCACGGCGCGAGCGCGACCCGCAACATCGAATCGAACGACGGATCGTGCCAGCGGTCGACGGCCTCGCTGCTGCCCTCGAGGATCGCGTCGATGTCCTCGACGATGTGATCGGGCGGCAGACCCCCGGCGCTCGCACCGAGGTCCATCGACCCGCGGCAGAGATGGAAGCGGATACCGACCTCGGCCGCTGCGGCGATCTCCGCGCCGAAGACGTCACCGCCCTCGCGAGGCACGACGTAGTGGTGGTCGGTGCTGGTCGTGCATCCGGTGCGCACCAGATGCGCGAGTGCGCCCTTGGCCGCGACGTGCACGGCGTCGGCGTCGATGCCACCCCAGACTGGATAGAGGGTGGTGAGCCATTCGAACAGGGTGTGGTCGGCGGCGAGCCCACGCGTGATCCATTGGTACAGGTGGTGGTGGGTATTGATCAGGCCGGGGGTGAGCACGCACCCGGTGCCGTCGACGATCTGCGCGTCGTGTATGGCTGTGCCGTCCTCATGGGCGGGTTCGCCCGACCCGACCGCGACGATCCGGTTGCCGGAGACGACGACATAACCGTCGCGGTGTTCGGCGCGGGCGGCGTCCATGCTCACCACGTGTGCGCCGCGGATGACGAGCGGCCGGGTGGTGGGATGCGCGTGCATAGTCGACTCCTCGGATCGTCGGGAGTCTTCAGTCAACTGCGCCGAACAGATGTACCTCTGCGGCAGCACGCACGAAACACCTCGGAAATCCGCGGCTCGTACTGTGCGATCGTCCAAGACCGTCACCAGGAGGTGAACATCGTGCTTCTTCGAGATGTGGTGGAGGCGCCGGGGCTGGGAATCGGTGTACTGCACGGCGACGCGGAGGCCCTGAGCCGTCCCGTGCTGCGCGCGTGCACCACCGACATGCCCGACCCCACGCGCTACGTCAGCGCAGGCTCGCTCGTGTTCACCGGCCTGGTGTGGCGACGTTCCGTCGAGGACTCCGACCTGTTCGTCAAACGGCTCGTCCGAGCGGGGGTGACGGCGATGGCCGCCGGCGAGGCCCTGCACGGCCGGGTACCCGACGACGTGATCGAGGCGTGTGCACGACATCGCATGCCGCTGCTGGTCGTGCCCGACGAGGTGCCGTTCAGCCGGGTCATCGAATACATGACCGGGCAGATGGCCGGAGCCCGGATGGATCGTCTGCAGACGGGACTGGCACGGCAGCGGCAATGGCTCGCCGCCGTCGCCGACGGTCGGAGTGTGGGGGAGCTGCTCGACGGACTCGCGCAGCAGCTCGGGGTGGAATCGGCGCTGGTCACCTCCACGGGCGTGACGGTGGCGGGAAACGCCGAGCTCGACGAGACCGAACTCGACCGGATCACCGCAGCAGCGCTGACCGCCGACCGCTTTCCACTGCGGCTCACGGGCGACCTGACCGTCCTGCCGGTCGGACGCGGACTGACGGACCGGATCGACGCGTGGTTCCTGGTGATCCGGCACGATGAGAGCGGACCGGAGTGCGTCGAGGCGTTCTCCGAGCTCGCCTCGGTGGTCGCGCTCGATCGGATCCGGCGCGACGAACGGCGCCGGGTGGCATGGGAGATCACCGACCGGACCCCGACCGTGCGCGCTGCGGACCTGCGGGTCGCGGTGGTGGCCGAGGCCGAGGGCCGGATCTCGCCGGACGTCCTGCGTGGTCTCGTCGAGGACGTCCTGGACGGAGCGGTCACGTCGATCGACGCGGCGAACAGGGTGGTCGCCTCGGCGGCCGGCAGCGACGTCGACGTGGCACGGCTGTTGAGCCGACGCCTCGGCCGTCTCGCGCCGGCGCTGCGCGGCGCCCGAATGTTCGTCGGTGTCGGCGGGCAGAGTTCCGACGACGACCCGGCCGGCGCGGTCCGTGCAGCAGCATCGGCATGCGCTGCCGCACACAACGATCCGGGCTCGGTGTCGGTGCGACGTGCCGAACTCGATTCGGCGCTCGACCTGTTGTCGACCCTGCCCGACGAACTGCGTCGCGCCTACGCCGACCGACTGCTCGGGGACGTCGTCGAACACGACCGACGCACCGACGCGGGTCTGCTCGCGACCCTCGAGGCATTCCTCGATTGCGACGGATCGTGGCGGCGCACGGCCGATCGACTGCACGTGCACCTGAACACGGTCCGCTACCGCATCGGACGGGTCGAAGCGCTCACCGGGCGTTCCCTCACACGCACGGGTGACCGCTTCGACCTGTATCTCGCGTTGCGTTCCTTAGAACCTGCTGTCGTGTGATCGACATCCGTTGTCGCGCCGCATGAGTGATCACATGGCGCCGGTGTAGGGCTCCCAGGCGATGCCGGCATCGGGGGCGTCCTCGCGCAGCACGCTCGCCTGGATCAGTCCGTAGGGCCGGTCGTCGGCGTGGAAGACCTCACCGGCGTTCTCCACTCCGAAACGTGTCAGGTCGTAGAGGAAGTGGTGCTTGTTCGGTGCGGACAGGCGGATCTCGGCGATCGACGGGTAGCGCTCGAGCACGGCGCGGCCCATCTCGTACAGGCTCTCCTGCAGGGCCTTCGAATGCAGGTTCGCGAACACCTCGAGGAGGGTGGCGCGCACGCCCGCGTAGACGGCGTCCCAGTCGACGTCGGTCGACGCGAACCGCCACCGCGCCTGGAGGCTCGTTGCCATGATGCGATCCTCCGCCGGTTCGAGAACCGTGTACGGGTCGGTGAGGAAGCCCTGGAACTCCGAGCCGGTGGACTTGAGGACGACGAGATCCTTCAGGCCGCCGACCACCCATTCGCGTCGGTCGGTCCCGGTGCCCTCGACGGTGATCGCGGCGGTGCGGACCTCGGATCCCTTGCGCGTCCAGGTGTGGTCGTGCTCGGCGCCGTCGACGACGACCCGCTCCCAGGCGTACTCCTCGATCTCGATGCGCGCCGAGCGGACGGGTTCGACGTCGTCGACGAAATGCCGCGCGAGCGCGAGGCCGTACTCCTCGACGAACTCGACGCCCTTCTCCTTGGCGTAGGAGTAGATGGTCTGCTTCTGGCTGTCGGTGGGCAGCACCGTGCCCTGATCTCCCTCGAGATGTGCGGCGTCGAAATCGCCGTGCAGGCAGGACGAGACGTTCAGGTCGCGGATCTCGTGCCGGTCGGTGTCGCGCACGATGCGCACCACCCGATTCTCGGCCTTGCCGTAGCGGTGCGGTCCGAGGACGATCTTGCCGGTCAGTTCGGTCATGGTGGTCAGCTCCCGCGGTAGGTGGAATACGAATAGGGCGACAGGAGGAGCGGCACGTGGAAGTGGCTGCTGCCCTCCGGGATACGGAAGGTGACGGTCACCTCCGGATAGAAGGACGCGACTCCGCGGCGCGAGAACCAGTCACCGGTGGCGAAGGTCAGGTGGTAGGTGCCCTCGGGCAATGGATCGGTGAAACCGGTGAGACGACCGTCGTCGTCGGTGACACCGGCGCCCAACGAGGTTCCGTGCGTATCGGTGAGGGCGACGCGCAACCCCACCGCGGGGGCACCGGCCGTCGCGTCGAGCACGTGGGTACTCAGGGTGTTCATGCGCGGCTCCCTGCGGTCTCGATGACGATCCGCTCGAGGCGGAGTCGGGTGATCTCGGCGAGCGCCGCACGCATCTCGGCTTTCTCGCTCTCCGGGTCGTTGTCGAGGCGACGCTCGAGGATCTCCAGCAGTTCCGGGGCCGTGCGGCCGGCGGCGCGGACGAGGTAGACGTGCCCGAACCGTTCCTCGTATTCACGGTTGCCGGCGGCGAGCCGGTCGAGGATGTCGGCGTCGGCCGTGGCGACGGCGGACTGCTCGCGACGGGAAGCAGCGTGTTCGCTGCGTTCGCCGATGCGCGGGTGGCCGGCGAGGGCGTCGGTGAGGTCGTCACCGTCGAGGTTCTCGGCCGCGGCAGCGGCGGCGGTGAGCAGCACGGTGCGCGAACCGAACGGGCGCGCTGCGACGACGGAGTGTGCCCATGTCCGGCTCGAACAGCAGTCGAGCAACAGAGCGACGGCCTCGTCCTCGGGCATCGCATCGAACCGGGCCGTTGTGAGCTGCACGGACCCTCCTTTCGTCGGTGCATTCGATACTGTCCGGTGGGCGTGCGGCGGGGGAGGTGCAAGCGCTACAGAGTTCGGTTCGCCGCGGGTGCGCCGGTTGGATGATCGGCCAACGAGGTGGTTGCGTCTTGAACGTTTTTCTGGAATAGTTCCAGTTATTGGATTTATTCCAGAAGAAGTGGGCGACCCGGGTGGGGTCGCAGGGTTGAAGGAGTGATCACATGTTCACCGCCGACCGTCCTCGAGCAGTGACGCTTCCGCCGGTCGTGCTCGGCGGACTGCGGCCTCTCTACCGGCAGATGGTCCGCAACAACGTTCCGGCCGCATCGTTCGAGCACACCGCCGGACGGGCCGTCTTCGACGTCTGCCTGATCGCGGGGGAGCACGGTCCGCAGCTGCAGGTCCGCGCCCGCGACTTCGGGATCGACTTCACGCTCGCGATGACCACGCACTTCCGTATCGCGCCCGTGATGAGCGACGACCAGTACCGCGCACTGTGCTCGGTGCTCGCACCCGGCGCCGAACCGGCACCGGACGTCGTCCTCGACTTCCTGCAGCAGGTGGTCGTGCAGTCGCCCGCGGTGCTCGCGCGGACGCACACTTGCGCTGCTTGAGTCCGAATTTGCTCGTCCTGTGGACATGAGCACACGCTCCGGCAGCGTGTTTCTGTCCGCACGGTGCGCACATCCACCCGAACGCGAACGGCCCGGCAGAAAATCCTGCCGGGCCGTTCGGGATAGTGCGTCTACAGCGAGTCGGGTCTACAGACCGGGGCGCTTGCCGACCGTGAGCGTGACCTCGCCGGTGTGCGCAAAGAAGTCGTTGCCCTTGTCGTCGACGACGATGAAGGCGGGGAAGTCCTCGACCTCGATCTTCCAGACCGCTTCCATGCCGAGCTCTTCGTACTCGACGACCTCGACGTTCTTGATGCAGTCGAGCGCCAGACGCGCGGCCGGACCGCCGATCGAACCTAGGTAGAAGCCGCCGTACGTGTGGCATGCGTCGGTGACCTGCTTGGAGCGATTGCCCTTCGCGAGCATCACCATCGAGCCACCGGCGGCCTGGAACTGGTCGACGTAGGAGTCCATACGACCGGCCGTCGTCGGGCCGAACGAACCCGACGCCAGACCCTCGGGGGTCTTCGCCGGACCGGCGTAGTAGACCGGGTGATCCTTCAGGTACTGCGGCATCTCCTCACCACGGTCGAGGCGCTCCTTGATCTTCGCGTGCGCGATGTCGCGCGCGACGACCAGCGGACCGGTGAGCGACAGGCGCGTCTTGACCGGGTGCTTGGACAGCTCGGCGAGGATCTCCGGCATCGGCCGGGTGAGGTCGATCTTGACCGCGGCACCCTTGCCGGTGCCCGAGACGCCCGACGTCTCGGAGTCGAGCTGGCTGTCGGTGACCTCGGGCAGGAACTGACCGGGGTTGAACTCGAGCTGCTCGAGGAAGACACCCTCGGGCGTGATCTTGGCCTTGGCCTGGCGGTCGGCCGAGCAGGAGACGGCGATCGCGACGGGCAGCGACGCGCCGTGGCGCGGCAGGCGGACGACGCGGACGTCGTGGCAGAAGTACTTGCCACCGAACTGCGCGCCGATGCCGATCTTCTGGGTGAGCTCGAAGACCTTCTTCTCGAGTTCGAGATCGCGGAAGCCGCGGCCGGTGATGGCACCCTCGGTGGGCAGCTCGTCGAGGTAGTGCGCCGAGGCGTACTTGGCCGTCTTGAGCGCGAACTCGGCGGAGGTGCCGCCGACAACGATCGCGAGGTGGTAGGGCGGGCACGCCGCGGTGCCGAGCGACCGGATCTTGGCCTCGAGGAACTGCATCATCGAGTCCGGGTTCAGGATGGCCTTCGTCTCCTGGTACAGGTACGACTTGTTGGCCGATCCGCCGCCCTTGGCCATGAACAGGAACTTGTAGGCGTTCTCGTGGCCCTTCGCGGTGTCCGCGTACAGCTCGATCTGCGCCGGCAGGTTGTTGCCCGTGTTCTTCTCGTCCCACATCGTCAGCGGGGCGTTCTGCGAGTACCGCAGGTTCAACTTCGTGTACGCGTCGTACACACCGCGCGCGATGGACTCCTCGTCGTCACCCGGGGTGAGCACCTGCTGGCCGCGCTTGCCCATGACGATGGCGGTGCCGGTGTCCTGGCACATGGGCAGCACGCCGCCGGCGGCAATGTTTGCGTTCTTCAGGAGGTCGAGCGCAACGAACTTGTCGTTGTTCGACGCCTCGGGGTCCTCGAGGATGCTCGCCAGCTGCTTCAGGTGATCCGTGCGCAGGTAATGGGAGATGTCGTGCAGCGCGGTCTCGGTGAGCAGGCGCAGGGCCTCGGGTTCCACCTTCAGGAAGGTGCGGCCGTCGGGTCCTTCGACGGTGGACACCCCCTCGGTGGTCAGCAACCGATACTCGGTGGGGTCTTCCCCGATCGGCAGCAGGTCCTCGTAGAGGAAGTCGGCCATTGTTTCTCCTGGAAGAGGGCTGGTGATCGCCGTACACGTTAGCGGCGCCGGCGCAAGGCCTTGACAACGGGGCATGTGACGGACTCGACCTGCAGACTGGATGTGACCTGCGTCTCGCGACTTTCGGCGGCGTGTTTATGTCGCCGACGACCGGAAATCCCGCAAGGGAGTCGAGGCCGGAGTGTTCGCCGTCACGGCGGCCGGCAGGCCCCGATCCGTACACTTGACCGGATGTTCGAGAGTTTCCGGAGGGATCGCACGTGACCGTAGAAATCGAACGGTTGCCCTCGCCCGAGACCGGACGCCTGCCGTCGCTGGCCTGGCTTCCCCGTTTCCACGCCTGGATCGATCTCGCCGTCGTGATCGCGGTGCTCGTCACCACCAACCTGATCGCCCACTTCACCACGGCGTGGGCGTCGATCGCGACCGTGCCGATCGCAGCATGCGTGCTGGTCGCGATGATGCGTCGACGCGGCATGCGCTGGTCGGAACTCGGCCTCTCACCCCGGCACTGGAAGAAGGGGACGCTCTACTCGGTAGCAGCCGTGGCCCTCGTCCTGGCGGTGGTGGCGATCGGCATCGCCCTGCCGTTCACCAGGCAGTTCTTCCTCTCCGAGCGCTACGCCACGATCTCCGGTGCCCTCGTCGCCTCGATGATCATCATCCCGCTCCAGACCGTCATCCCCGAGGAACTCGCCTTCCGCGGGGTGCTCCACGGAACCCTCGAGCGAGTGTGGGGCGCACGCGGGGTCTTCGCCGCGGGATCCCTGCTGTTCGGGCTGTGGCACGTCGCCTCGTCGTTCGGTCTCACGGCGGGTAACGCCGGCCTCAGCGCCTTCCTCGGCGCCGGGTTGCTCGCGCAGATCGCCGGCATCGTCGGCGCGGTGATCGCGACCGCCGCCGCGGGCTTCGTCTTCACGTGGCTGCGTCGTCGCAGCGGCAGCATCCTCGCGCCCATCGCCCTGCACTGGTCGCTCAACGGCGCCGGTGCCCTCGCCGCCGCGCTCGTCTGGCACGCCACACTCAACTGATGGCGCTGGCGGTCTGTCTCCTGTTCGACCCCGAGACCGACCGCGCGATCCGGCGCCTGTGGGGCCGGGATGTTCCGGCGCGGCCGGGCGTCGCTCGTGCCCGCCCCCTCGTCCGAACTCGTGCAGCGACAGGACCGCGTCGTGCGGGTCGTGGAGACGACGGGAGCGGACCTGCACCGCTACTACGTCCCGGGACGCTGGACCCCGCACTGTTCGCTGAGTCCCCGAACCCGGCGTGAGGAACTCGACCGTCTGGGCGCGGTCGTCTACGACGTGCTGCCCATCGAAGCGACACTCGATCGCGCGGTGCTGATCGACACCGCCACCGGCGAGCACACGCCGCTACGGATGATCCCGTGAGGGAAACTCACTCCTCGGGGTTCTCCACCCACGGTCCGTACGGGGGTGGGCCCTCGCTCTGGATCTGCAGGCCGAAGTGCGGACAGTGCTTCCACACGTAGCCGTGCAGGACGTGTTCTTCCGACGTCGCGGTGTTCATCAGTACGAGGTCGCCGCTGGGGCGGTGTTCGAGGGCGAAGCCGGACTCCCGCTGATCGAGAACCCACCATTTCGCAGTGCTCATGTCGGTGTCCTCCGCATGATCCGCTCGGCAGACGCGCACCTCCCACGTTAGCGCGGAAACCGTTCGTGATCGGCCGATTCGGCGATCACGATCCGTTCAGGACCCGGGCGGTCGCCTCGTCGGCGGGATAGAACGCCTCGATCGCCAGTTCCGACACCGTCACGTCGAGCGGGGTCCCGAAGAGGGTGGTCGTGCTGAAGAACGACAACTCGCCGGCCTCGGTCCGCAATCGCATCGGCACGACCAGCGAATGCGGTTCGATCTCCTCCACCGGATCGTCGCAGGGATAACCGGCGAGTTCGTCGTACAGGCGCAGCAGGACAGGGTCGGCGGTCGCACCGATCTGGTGTTGCAGCCGGGCGAGCAGATGACCGCGCCACTGCCCGAGATCGACGATGCGCGGCGCCAGTCCCCGCGGGTGCAGAGTCAGTCGCAGCACGTTGATCGGCGGTTCCAGCAGTTCCGGAGCGCACCCCTCGACGAACACCCCGACGGCGTCGTTGGAATCGACCATCGTCCAATGCCGGTCGACGACGAGTGCGGGAAAGGGGTGGTGCGACGACAGGATTCGCGTGATCGCGTCGGAGATCGCCGCCATCGGCATATCGCCGAGGTGATGCTCGGGGTAGACAGGCGCATGTCCCGCCGCGACCAGGATGGTGTTGCGTTCGCGCAGCGGGATGTCCAGCCGGTCGCTCAGCTTCAGCACGGTCGCGCGTGACGGGCGGGACCGGCCGGTCTCGACGAAGCTGAGATGCCGCGACGAGATGCCGGCGGTATGGGCCAGGGTGAGCTGGCTCAGGCCGCGGCGCTCGCGCCATGCCCGCAGCAGGGCGCCGGCGTGGGGAGTGTCGACCGTGGTCATGCACCCGACAGTAGAGCCGGCCGGGAACGGTCACCATTACTTCCGGGGTAAATTCCCCGACGTCGACCGTGCCCGGTCCTGGTACGAATCCCCGGAGTACCAGGCGATCCTCCCGCTGCGCACCGAGAACTCCGAGGGATGGGCGGTCGTCGTGCAGGGCACACCGCCCGGCTACCGCGCCACCCACTTCCTCGACAAGGTGTTCGGCGCTCAGCGGTAGTTCAGGACAGGATGCCGGCCGCCCGGGCCGGTTCGGCGTAGGCCCGCGCCAGCGACTCCACCGTCTCGTGGGCGTTCAACCCGCTCGGATTGGGCACCACCCACAACGGGACGTCACCGATCGTGTCGTCCTGCCGCCCGGCCTTCGCCTTGCGCCGGCCGAAGGCCGCGCGGTAGGCGGTGATGCCCGCGACCGCCACGGCGCGAGGGCGGAACTGCGCCACCACGTGCGCCAGATGGCGTCCGCCCTCACGCAGTTCCTCGTCGGTGAGCTCGTCGGCGCGGGCCGTCGCACGCGGCGCCAGGTTCGTGATGCCGACACCCCGCTCGAGCAGGTGATCGCGGTCGGCGTCGCTCATACCGGACGACGCGTCGATCGGCCGGTCGACGATGCCGGCACGGAACAGGGCGGGGTAGAATCGATTTCCGGGCCGCGCGAAGTGGGCTCCCGTCGCCGCGGTCCACAATCCCGGATTGATGCCGACGAACAACAGGCGGCAACCGGGCGCGACGAGATCGGGGATCACCGCATCGCGGAAGGACTCGAGTTCGGCTCGTGTGAAACCCATCCACCCAAACTAGCCGGAGCGACGCTCAGTCCGGCGGGAGCCAGGCTCCGTGCAAGCCGGCCGGGACACGGATCGGCAGACGGACCCGCGCGATCGGCCCCGAGGCCGGGTCGGTCTCGGGGAAGACGAGGAACCAACTCGTCATGTCCGCCCGATCGGTCGCGATCGCGCCCCAGTAGCCGCCCGAATCACCCGAGAGATAGGCGGGTTCGCCGGGGGAGAGGGTCTCGTGTGCCCAGACTGCTTCGGTCCCGGACGCCACATCGAACCAGAAGAGCGAATCAGCTGCTCCCGCTGGGAGTTTCTGCGACCTGCTGCGCCCGATGGTCGCGACGACGGAGTGGCCGAGGGTCATCGACCGGTCGTCGATGCGGGGGAACTCGATGTCTCGTTCGTGCAGGGTCGTGCGGGTCACCCCGTCACGACCGATCACGGCGCGTCGCAGGACGGACCGGTTCGGACCTGCCTTCTCGGTCAACGCGCCCGGATACGCCCACTCCACGTAGTCGAGCGCGACGTCGCCGTCGGGCAGGTCGAAGGCGTTGGCGGTGTGCCACATCCAGAACGTGTCGGTCGAGAACCACCGCACCGCGCCGCCGTCGCGGGGGACGAGCGCGACACGCGTTCCGAGATCCGGCTTCCAGTCGAGAGGCGACCCGCCGGAGAAGATCTGCGAGAGATCGAACACGAGCGGGGCCAGGACCAGGACGACATAGGTCGGCGTCAGTGCCATGTCGTGGATCATCAACGGCCGGTCCATGCCGTCGATCGGGGTGGGCACGCGCGTCACCGTCCCGTCCGGTGCGACCACCGACCAGGTCAGATACGGCGGGTCGAGCATGTAGCAGAAGGCGACCATCTCGCCGGTGTGCGGATCGATCTTCGGGTGCGCCGTCAGCCCGACCGGCAGGGTTCCGTCGAAGGTCTCGCGTCCGAGCGTCTCGAGGTCGGAACCCAAGGTGTACGGTGGCGCCGCTTCGGCCATCGCCATGAGCCGCCCGCCGTGCCGGACGATGTTGATGTCCGGCAGCTCGCGCATGGTGTTCGCCAGGTCGGGCCCGACCTCCTCCTCGGGAGGGAAGTACGGATCGGTGATGCCGGCCCACAGCGCGCGACCGGCCTTCTCCTCCGCGACGACCTGCGGGGTCCGCACGAACCTGTTCGTGTAGCGCGCGGTGCCCCCGGCGATCTGCACGCGGTGGACCATGCCGTCGCCGTCGATCGGGTAGACGTAGTGACCGATCGGGTCGAAGCGCGGATTGGGTCCGTTGCGGAGATAGCTTCCGTGCAGATCTGCGGGCAGTTCCCCGTGGACCTCCAGCTCGCGGACGTCCACTTCCTCGCGTTGAGGCGCGAACAGGCCACTGAGATGCGGATGGTGTGCCAGGTCGACAGGCGCCGGACGTTGCATGACGACTCGCTTCGGTGGAGGCGATTCTTCTGTGGGGCAATCGTAGGACCGGGAAGGGCGATCGGTTCGTGATTCGGCGCGCCCGATCCCACACCCACGGACGGGGACCGTGCATCGGATAGGGTTGTTGCCTACGTGCAGGACTGATAGTGCGGCCGCACGGCCGCGACGTTAGGGGAAGGTGTGCAGCGCCGGAACGCGATCGGAAACTCCGTCCGGAACACCGGAGGTGACGAGGCCACGTTGCCGCCGTACACGGAACTTCTCTGGCCGACCGTGCAGGCGGTGATCGAACTCGGCGGATCCGGTGTCATCGAGGAGATCGATTCCGCCGTGATCTCCCGGACGGGACTGTCCGAGGCCGCACAGGCGGTACTCCACGGTGACGGCCCCGGAACGGAGATCGAATACCGGCTGGCCTGGGCCCGGACCTACCTCAAGGGCATGGGTCTGCTGTCGAATACCTGCCGCGGTGTGTGGAGCGTGACCGACCGTGGCCGCGCCGTGCGCGAGTCGGAGATCAAGCCCATGCAGGTCGCGTACACGGCCGAGAAGCGTCGCAAGCGCATGGTGCGGAACGTCTCGCAGGGTGCCCAGGTCGTGCCGCTCGCAGCCGCCCCCGAGGATCCCGAACTGTGGCGCGAACCCGTCCTCGGTGCCGTCGCCGACCTGTCGGAGGACGGTTTCGAACGGCTCGCCACCGCGGTACTGCGCGCGGCCGGATTCACCACCCTGACGATTCCGGCCCCGGGCGGATCCCACGCCCCCGAGGGCGCCGGTCACGTCGAGGGCACCGGTGTCCTGCGCGTATCGCTGCTGAGCTTCTCGGTGTTCTTCCGTTTCCTGCGGGCACCGGAGAAGGCGGGTGCCGACGTGGTCCGCGAGTTCCGCGCCGCGATGGTCGGGCGGGGCGAGAAGGGTCTGCTCGTCGCCACCGGATCGTTCACCGAGGACGCGCGCGCCGAAGCCCACCGGCACGGCGCCCCGCCGATCGATCTCGTCGACGGCGACGGGTTGTGCGATCTGCTCAAGGAGCACGGTCTCGGTGTCCGTTCCACGGTGCGGACGGTCGAGGACGTCTCCCTGGTGCCGGCCTTCTTCGCCGAACTGTCCGGCCGCTGACCTCGTAGCGCCGTTGCGGATATCGCCTGCCGCGACCTGTCGAATTCTCGGTGTGGCCGGTGGGACGGCTGTGATTGTGATGCAATACGGCGGACGTACAGACGGCAATACGAAGGACAGGTTGCGATGAGCCTTTCGCGGCGGGACATGTTGCGGTACGCGACGCTCGGATCGGGCGTCGCGTTGATCTCTGCGCTCGGCGCACCGGGTCTGGCCCAGGGACGCCCGGTGCTCGGGACCATCATCGACTACTCGGCCGCCGTACCGTCGCCGTCGTCGATCCGCGCCGCCGGCCATATCGGCGCCATCCGGTACGTGTCCGATGCGCGACCCGATGCCGCCTGGATGCGCGCCAAGCCGCTCACCGGACGGGAAGCGGACGCGCTGCTCGACAGCGGACTCGAAGTGGTCTCGTGCTACCAGTACGGCAAGGCCGCGACCGCCGACTGGCTCGGTGGTTACGAGGCGGGGCTGAAGCACGCCCGGCGCGGCCTCGACCTCCACTACGCGGCCGGTGGCCCGGAGAACCGGCCGATCTACGCCTCGATCGACGACAACCCGACCTTCGAGCAGTTCACGCTCCAGGTCGTGCCGTACCTGCTGGGCTGGCAGGAAGTGGTCGGCGCTGGAAATCTCGGTGTGTATGCCAACTCGCCGACCATCGACTGGGCGTCGGCGATCTCCCTCGGGTCCTTCTACTGGCAGCACGACTGGGGCACGCCCAACGGGTACGTGCATCCGCGGGCGAACCTGCACCAGATTCCGGGCGAGGTCCGGATCGAGGGCATCGGCGTCGACATCAACCACGTGCTCACGCCCGACTACGGCCAGTGGTCGCTCGCCGGCAGCGCACCGAGTTCGGACCCGGGACTCCTGGGAAGTTAGCGCTCGGGTCGGGTGTCGTCGACGGGTCGCACGGAGCGGCCCGGCGGCGGGATGAGGACCGTGAAGACCAGTCCCACCACCGCCGCCCACATCGCCACCAGGAAGGTGGCGCGGAACCCTTCGAGTGCGGGCACCACGGAGTCGCCGATGCGCTGGGTCATCACTGCCAGCATCACGCCCACCACCGCTGCGGCACTCGTCGTGCCGATGGACCGCATCAGGGTGTTGAGGCTGTTGGCCGCGGCGGACTCGCGTAGCGGCACGGCACCCATGATGAGTGCGGGCATCGCGGCGTAGGCGAGGCCTATGCCGGCGCCGATGAGCATCGACGCGCCGACGATGTGCCAGACCTCCTGGTACAGCACGTACGCCATCAGGTATCCGAGGCCTACGAGCACCGTGCCGCAACCGAGGGTCACGCGCGCGCCGAACCGCGTCGTGATGCGCGCCGAGACGGGGGACAGCGCCATCATGACGAGCCCCGCGGGGGCGAGCGCGATACCGGCGGTGACCATCGTCTGCCCGAAGCCGTAGCCGGTCTCCGTCGGTGCCATCAGCAGCTGCGGGAACGCCAGGATGTTCGAGTACATCGAGAAGCCGATCGCGACCGACGCGAGATTCGTCATGAGGATCGGTCGGCGGGCCGACAATCGAAGGTCCACGAGAGGTCGCGGTACCCGCAGCTCGTACAGGCCCCAACCGACGAACACCACGACTGCCCCCGCGAGCATCCCGAGCGTGGCCGGGGCGGTCCATCCCCAGTCGTTGCCCTTGGTGACGGGCAGGAGCAACAACACGAGGGCGACGGAGAGCAGCAGCGCCCCGGCGATGTCGAAACGTCCCGGATTGCGGTGCGACGATTCGGGCACGACGAACAGGATCGCGGTGATACCGATGAGCCCGAGGACCAGCGACGCGACGAACAGCATGTGCCAGTCGGTCGCCTGGGCGACGAAGGCCGCGGCCGGAAGGCCGATCGCGCCGCCGACACCCATCGTGGCGCTGATGGTGGCCATGGCGCCCGGGAGTCGCCGGGAAGGCAGCTCGTCGCGCAGGATCGCGATACCGAGCGGGATCGCGCCCATCGCGGCGCCCTGGAGAGCCCGGCCGACCACGAGCGGGACGAGGGTCGTCGCGAGCGCGCAGACCGCCGAACCGAGCACCATGAGCGAGAGCGAGGTCAGCAGCATCCGGCGTTTGCCGAACATGTCGCCGAGGCGACCGCTGATGGGGGTGACCACCGCGCCGGCGAGCAGAGTCACCGTCACAGCCCAGGACGTGTTCTCGGGTGACGCGCCGACGAGCACCGGCAGCCGCGGGAGGATCGGGACGATCAGGGTCTGCATGAGCGCGACGCTGATCCCGACGGTCGCGAGGACCGGCACGATGCCGCGCGGGGCAGGAATCTCCCGGGTGGAGAGCGGTGTCTCTACGGCCATGCGGCTCCTCGGTCCGGGGCCGGGGTGACGCGGCCTACAACGACAATTTGTGCGCAATACGAACGACGCTGCCATCGTGTCTAACACGGCAGGGCCGTCGATCCCTAGTGCCCTCCCGCCGTCCGGTCCTGCGTGGCCGTTCGACCGGCGTCCGGTGTCAGGACTGACAGTGCTTGTCGGGCTCGGATTCGTCGACGGTGATCGAGAGCGGCGGATGCTCGTCGGGCGCGGAATGATCGCCGCGCCACGCCAGCAGCGACCAGCGCGACAGGCCGGACAGTGCCGAGCCGAGACTCGCGAACGACAGTGAGGACAACGCCGAACCGAACGACCCGACGGAGCCGATGGACAGAACCGACCCGCAGCCACCGATCGACAGGATCGAGTACGAGGAACCGATCGACAGGATCGACCGCTCCGAGGCGATCGACAGGATCGAGCGGTGAGAGAGGAGTGAGCGGCGGGAATTCACGGACGCGGCGCCGGCCGGGTGCCGCAGACGACGCTGCTTCGACGGGATGCGCGACGCGGTGAAGGCCATGCTCCGGTCTATCACGCCCGGCGTCGACGGGGGAAGACACGAAGGCCGCCGGGAGAAACTCCCGGCGGCCTTCGGTGAGTACGTGAATCAGGGAACGGCGACGAGACCCACGGTGGGCAGGAAGGTGCACGAACGCGGATCGGCGCCCTCGTCCTGCGTGGTGATTCCACCGGAGATCACGGCAAGGACCTGACCCGAACCGGTGTCGGCGATCGCGCTCAGCGTGGTCGGGCCGTCGGGGTTGATCTTCGCGTCGTTGGTGAGCGGTTGCGTGCCCGTGCGTCCGTTGGAGACGTTGACCCAGCTCAGGGTGAGCGGCTGTTGCTGTTCGCCGGCGGCGGGTGCGGTGCCCAGCGCGGTGAAGACGAAGCCGGTCTGGCCTGCGCCCGGTCCGGGAGGGGGAAGGTGCGACGGACCCGCGACCGCGAGGGCGGTGCCCACGGAGTCCTGGCTGTCGCCGATGCAGCCCTTGCCGATAGTCGGGTAGAGGAACTGCGAGATCACCACGGCGCCGGGCTCGGGGATCTCGGGTCCGCCGCCGCCGCTGCCATCGAGGAAGGTGATGACGCGCTGGAGCGTGCTCTTCACCGATTCGGGGAGCTCGGAGTTCGCGAGCAGTTCCTTGGCCTGCGCCAGCAGGTCGTTCTTGCCGTCGGCCGCGTCGGCGACATCGGCGGGGCCCGCGGCCGCACCGATGATCGCGGGCGCAAGGGAAGCCAGGGCCTCGGCCTCTTCGGGGTTCGCCCGGACCCCGGCGAGCAGGTCGGTCAACGACTCTACGGAAAGATCAGCGGGAATCTCGAACTGGGGCAGTTCGACGAGCCCTGCCAGGTCCGGCAGTACGGGTGGCGCCGGTTGCGCGACGGCCTGCGTAGGCACGGCCAATCCCGCGGTGGCGGCGAGTGCGCACAGCGTGAGCGCCCGTCGCATTCCTCGAGTACGAAGCACTGTTCCCCATCCTTGTCGTTGAAGCATCCGGTTGTTCGGGACGAACGACCGGATGCTGACGGCTCGAGGAGACACTCTATGGACCCCCCGCACACGGGACAAGCCTGCCGTTTCGGAACGGCGCGCCCATCGCTGGTTCGGGATTCTAACCACGGGGTGTTCCGTCCCTCGGATCCTGTCGAACATAACGCGTTCGACCTGAGAAGATTGTGACTGTAGATGAAATCGTTACGGGAGTGAACTCCGGTTCGTTTGCATGCCTATCGGAACGGTAATCTCCTTCGCCGGGTCCGGTTCACCGGACGGACGTTCGACGGGAGAGGCCGCACCGCAGTGCCACGAGGGTTTCCTTCGCACCGGATGTGGTGGTGCGCGGCGTTACTGGCGCTGTCCGTCGTCGTCCGGATCGCCTGGGGATTCATCACTCCCAACGGCATGAACCTCGTCGACCTGCACGTCTACGTCGACGGATCGGCCGCTCTGCTGCAGGGCGACCTCTACGGGTTCACCTATTCGGAGGACACCCCCGACTTCCCCCTGCCGTTCACCTATCCGCCCTTCGCCGCGCTCGTCTTCCTGCCCCTGCACCTGATCCCGTTCGGAATCCTGGGCGTGGCCTGGCAGCTGCTGACGGTCGCGGCGCTGTTCGCCGTCGTGTGGATCTCGCTCGAACTCGTCGTGGACGCGCGGGCACGGAGCCGGTCGTGGGTCGGTGTCGCGATGCTGTGGACGGCTGCGGGCATATGGACCGAGCCGGTACGCACGACCCTCGACTACGGCCAGATCAACGTCTTTCTCGTCCTCGGCGTGATGCTCGCGGCCCGCAGTTCCCGGTGGTGGCTGTCGGGTGGGCTCGTCGGCGTGCTTGCCGGGATCAAGCTCACGCCTGCCATCACCGGCCTGTACTTCCTCGCGCAGCGACGCTGGCGCGAGGCGGTGTTCTCCGCGGTCGTCTTCGTGGGGACCGTCCTGGTGAGCCTGCTCGTGCTCGGCTCCCAAGCCGCCACCTATTTCGGGTCCCTCTTCGGCGACGCGGATCGGATCGGGCCGGTCGTGTCGGTGTGGAACCAGTCGCTGCGCGGAGCGCTGGGTCGTCTCGCGGGTGAGGACGTCGGACTCGGGCCGGTGTGGCTGGTCGGCGTCGTGGTCTGCGCGGTCCTCGCGTTCGCGGCGTGGCGGTCGCTGGAACCGCTGCCCGACGGAACGCGCGACCGTCTCGGCACGCTGCTGATCGTGCAGTTGTTCGGTCTGCTCGTCTCGCCCATCTCGTGGGTCCACCACTGGGTGTGGGTGGTCCCTTTGGTGCTGTGGCTTCTCTACGGACCCTTGGCGCGGTCGCTCGGAGCCCGCATCGTCGCCGCGTGCTGGGCCGCGGTCACGCTGATCGGCGTTCCGTGGGTACTGAGTACGGCGCAGAACTCGATCTGGGATGTCGAACGTCCCGCTCCGCTCGCCTGGCTCGGCGCCGTCAACGTGGTCGGTGTCCTCGCCGTCTACGTCGTCGTGATCCTCGCAGCCCGGGGACGTGAGGGGCAGGACGAACGGGTGACTACAGACCCGAGCGCCGTGCCTCCTCGTCGATCCGACGCGCAAGAGCCGGATCCGACTCCGTGATGCCACCGGCGGAATGCGTGCTCAACGCGAAGGTCACCTTCCGCCACCTGATGTCGATGTCCGGATGGTGATTCGCCTCCTCGGCGACGACGGCCACCCGGTCGACGAGTGCGATCGCGTCGGGGAAGGTGGGCGCCTCGATGGTGCGGACCAGCGACTGTCCCGCGCGGTGCCAGTGCGGCAACTCGGCCAGCGCGGCGTCGATCTCTCCGTCCGTCAGCAGCTGGGACATGACTCATTCTGGGACGATGCACGTCATGTCTGCAAGCACATCGTCCGCGAGTACACCGGCGCCCGACGGGCACGTCGTGGCCGGCGCCGTCATCCGGGACGGACGCGTGCTGCTCGCCCAGCGCACGCGGCCCGTCGACCTCGCGGGCCTGTGGGAGTTGCCCGGAGGCAAGGCGGAACCGGGGGAGAGCGTGGAGGCGGCGCTCGTGCGGGAGCTGAGGGAAGAGCTCGGTGTCGAGGTGCGCGGTGCGGAGCGACTGGGGGTCGCGGTGCCGTTGGCCGGAGGTCGCGAGTTGTGTGCCTACAGGGTCGAACTCGTCTCGGGTGATCCCGAGCCGCTGGACCACGCGGCGTTGCGGTGGGTCGACGCGGACGAACTCGGGGAGGTCGATCTCGTCCCGGCCGATCGTGCGTGGATTCCCGATCTACGCGAACATCTGCGGCGCTGAGGTCATACGGCGCATGCCTGGTGGTCAGGCGGCGCGGGCCTTGTCGAGATACTTGCGCAGTTCCTTCTTGCTGAGCCCGTCGTTCTCGACCTTCTTCATGCGCATGACGACGACGGGGCATTTGAGGCACCGCGTCTTCTTGCGGCAGCACTTCTTCTTCGGCTTCAGGCCTGCGACCTTGCTCGCCTTCACCTTCCCCATACGTCCCGCCTGCCTTCCACGGTCCTGCGCGCGGCGAATCACCGGCGAGCGAAGGTTAGCATCCCCTTACTCGCGGACCCAGGGGTGCATGTGGTGCCGGATTCGGCGGTTACGTCTCCTGGGGGAGTGTCGAGCGTCACCCCGATCGTCGCCGACCTGCGGGTATCTGATGAGGTAGAAGCGGCGACCGACGAACGGCCTGTAAAGTGTATTGACGGCCGCAGTGCCTGCACGCCGAGAATCGGACGGGGCAGGTAGCTCGCAATCTCGCGTCGCGGCCATCGAGACGAACGCCGTACGGGCGAGGTGCCGACCGGGTCCAGTGCCGTGTGGCCGGACTACAGCCAGGAGAGCTATCGCGTGAGCACCGCTGATTTTCGGAACGTCGCCATCGTGGCGCACGTCGACCATGGAAAGACCACTCTCGTCGACGCCATGTTGCGCCAGTCGGGCGCGTTCGCCGAACGTGCGGAACTCGTCGACCGGGTCATGGACTCGGGCGACCTCGAGCGCGAGAAGGGCATCACCATTCTCGCGAAGAACACCGCGGTGCACCGTCACCACCCGGACGGCACCGTCACTGTCATCAACGTCATCGACACCCCCGGCCACGCCGACTTCGGCGGTGAGGTCGAGCGCGGCCTGTCCATGGTCGACGGCGTCGTCCTGCTGGTCGACTCCTCCGAGGGCCCGCTGCCGCAGACCCGCTTCGTGCTCCGCAAGGCGCTCGCCGCGTCGCTGCCGGTGATCCTCGTGGTCAACAAGACCGACCGCCCGGACGCCCGCATCGCCGAGGTCGTCGAGGAGAGCCAGACCCTGCTGCTCGACCTCGCGTCCGACCTCGACGACGAGGCCGCCGAAGCCGCCGAGCTCGCCCTCGAGCTGCCCGTCCTCTACGCCTCCGGTCGTGAGGGCAAGGCCTCGAAGAAGCAGCCCGAGAACGGCCAGGTCCCCGACGCCGAGAACCTCGACGAGCTCTTCGAGGTCCTCATGGAGTGCATCCCCGCACCCAAGGGTGATCCGTCGGCGCCGCTGCAGGCCCACGTCACCAACCTCGACGCCTCCGAGTTCCTCGGTCGTCTCGCGCTGCTGCGCATCCACCAGGGTGAGCTGCGCAAGGGCCAGACCGTCGCGTGGATGCACGCCGACGGCGTCAAGAACGTCAAGATCACCGAGCTGCTCAAGACCGTCGGTGTCGAGCGGCAGCCGGGCGAGGTCGCGGTCGCCGGCGATATCGTCGCCGTGGCCGGCATCCCGGAGATCATGATCGGCGACACGCTCGCCGATCCGGAGAACCCGGTGGCGCTGCCGCGCATCACCGTCGACGAGCCGGCCATCTCGATGGTCATCGGCACCAACACCTCGCCGCTCGTCGGCCGGGTCAAGGGCCACAAGCTCACCGCTCGCATGGTGAAGACGCGGCTCGACTCCGAGCTCGTCGGCAACGTCTCGCTGCGCGTCCTCGACATCGGACGCCCCGACGCGTGGGAGGTGCAGGGCCGAGGCGAACTCGCCCTCGCCATCCTCGTCGAGCAGATGCGCCGTGAAGGCTTCGAGCTGACCGTCGGCAAGCCGCAGGTGGTCACCCGCACCATCGACGGCAAGCTCCACGAGCCCTACGAGGAGCTGACCATCGACAGCCCCGAGGAGCACCTCGGCGCCATCACCCAGCTGCTCGCGAACCGCAAGGGCAAGATGGTCCAGATGACCAACCAGGGCACCGGCTGGGTTCGTATGGAGTTCATCATCCCGTCGCGCGGTCTGATCGGTTTCCGTACCGACTTCCTCACGGAGACCCGCGGCACCGGCATTTCCAACGCCATCTTCCACGGTTACGCGCCGTGGGCCGGCGAGATCCGCGCCCGCCACACGGGTTCGCTCGTCTCCGACCGTGCAGGCTCGGTCACCCCGTTCGCGATGATCCAGCTCGCCGACCGCGGCACCTTCTTCGTCGAACCGGGCAGCGACACCTACGAGGGCCACGTCGTGGGCATCAACCCGCGCGCCGAGGACCTCGACATCAACGTCACCCGCGAGAAGAAGCTCACCAACATGCGCTCTTCGACCGCCGACGTGATGGAGACCCTCGCCAAGCCGATCGAGCTGACCCTCGAGGCAGCGCTCGAGTTCTGTGCTGCGGACGAGTGCGTCGAGGTCACGCCGGAGGACGTGCGCGTGCGCAAGCTGCACCTCTCGCAGACCGACCGTGCGCGTGCGCGGTCGCGGGAGAAGGCCCGTAACAAGTAGTCCAGGTGTGGGGTGGCCCCGGCGAGCGCATGCTGGCCGGGGCCACCCACGTACCACCTGCCTCACGGAAGGAGCCCGAGTGTCGCGTACGCGCGCTCGTCGCCGACTGATCGGGGCGACGGCCGGCCTGGCCGTGGCTGCGCTGGTCCTCACCGGTTGCACCGCCGACCCGCCGCCGCCCATCGAGCAGACGGAGCCGACCACGACCCCGGCTCCCGCTCCGAAGCGCAGCACGGTGGTGGTCGCGATCGACGAGGTCGGTTCGGGCTTCAACCCCCACCTGCTCGCAGACCAGTCGCCCGTCGCGAACGCCGTTGCCGAACTCGTGCTCCCGAGTGCCTTCCGGGCCGTGCCCGATCCGGAGAATCCCGCTGCAGCACTGTGGGTTCCGGACGACTCGCTGCTGCTGTCCGCGGAGGTCACCGACGAGGCGCCGTTCACCATCACCTACCGCCTGCGCGACGAGGCCCAGTGGTCGGACGGAGCGCCGATCGTTGCCGAGGACTTCCGGTATCTGTGGCGGCAGATGATCACCCAGCCCGGCGTCGTCGATCCTGCCGGCTACCGCCTCATCGACGACATCCGATCGTCGGGCGGAGGCAAGATTGTCACCGTCACCCTGCGCGAGCCGTATCCGGCCTGGCGCGAACTGTTCACGAATCTCTTGCCCGCGCACCTGGTCAAGGACACTCCGGGTGGCTTTTCCACCGGCCTGTCCGAGACGATTCCCGTGTCCGGCGCGCGATTCCACGTCGACAACGTCGATCGGGGGCGCGCCGAGGTGCTGCTCGAACGCAACGACCGGTTCTGGGGCACCCCGGCCGGACCCGACGAATTGATCATGCGCCGCGCCGGCACCGACGCCCAGGTGACCGAATCGGTGCGCAGCGACGACGCCCAAGTGGTCCAGAGCGCGGGCGGTGTCGCTCTCGAGGCGCAGCTCGCCGCCGTGCCGGGTGTGCGGACCGGCGTCCAGCTCCAGCCGCGCACCCTCGATCTGACCCTCAACACGCGCACCGCCGAACTCGCCGACCCGGTCGTCCGGCGAGGCATACTCGACCTGCTCGACCCCGAGCTGCTCGGACTTGTCGCCACGGCCAACAGCACCGGGGTCGTGCGGGCGCGGGCCCAGGTGCTCGCGCCGTCCGATCCGGGATACACCGACACGATGCCGGCGCGTCTGTCCCGGGAGCAGGCCCTCGGACGTCTCGCCGAGGCCGGATATCTACCCGTCCCGCCTGCCGTGCCCCCGGTGCCGACGGACCCCGGCGCACCCGGCCCCGAAGCGCCGGAGGCCGCTGCACCGGAGACGGGGGCATCCGAGACGGCGGCATCCGAGACGGCGGCGCCGACGAGCGCGACTCCCGGACCGAGAACTCCCGACGGGCCGGCCCTGCCCGAGGGCACCCTGGCCCGGGCCGGCGTGCCGTTGACGCTGGTCGTGGGCGTGCCGGAGGGTGACGAGACCGCCCGCGCCGTCGCACGCACCGCCGTCGACCTGTGGCGTGGCGCCGGGATCGACGCATCGGTCGACGAACTTCCCCCCGACGAGCTGTACGGCGAAGCCCTCGTCGAGGGCACCGTGCACGCGGTCGTCGGCTGGATGCGTGCCGGTGGAGACCCTGCCACCGCCGCGCTGTCCCGATTCGGATGCGTCCCGGTGGCCGCAGCACCCACCGTGGCGGGGGAGGACCTGCCGACCGTGCCCGAGTCCGACCTCCCGGCGCAGCCCGACGCCCCCGGGACGGCGGAGGCGGCACAGTCGTCGGACCCCGCGACCACCACGCTCGACGAGGACGACGTCGAGGAACGTGAGGATGCGCTCGCAGCGCAGCTCGAGGCTCCGAGCAACCTCTCGGGTGCGTGCGATCCCGGTCTCGAACCCGATCTGCTCGCTGCACTGAACGGCACCACCGACCCGGCGAAGGTCGTCGCCGACGCGCAGGCCAGGCTGTGGGATCTCGCGGTGAATCTGCCGATCCTGCAGGACCGGGCCGTTGTCGCCGCCGGTCCGGGCGTCGAGAACGTCTCGCTGACAGCCGCCGTCGCCACCGGTATTCTCGGCGACGCCCATCTGTGGGGAAGGACCACACCGTGACCGATGCTCCGGGAGCTCTCCCCGACGTTGCGGATCGACGACTTCTGCTCGTCCACGCCCATCCCGACGACGAAACCCTCACCACCGGCGGCACCATCGCCCGGTACGTCGCCGAGGGCGCCGAGGTCACCGTCGTGACCTGCACGCTCGGTGAGGAGGGCGAAGTGATCGGCGACGAGTGGGCCCAGCTCACCGCCGACCGCGCCGATCAGCTCGGCGGATACCGCATCCTCGAACTCACCCGGGCGCTCGACGCGCTCGGCGTCGAGCGACCGCGTTTTCTCGGCGGTGCCGGGCACTGGCGCGACTCCGGGATGGCGGGCACCCCGTCCGCCGACAATCCTCGGGCCTGGGTCAACGCCGACCGCGACGAGGCGATCGAGGCGCTCGTCGCCGTGATCCGCGAGACGCGTCCGCACGTGGTCGTCACCTACGACCCGTTCGGTGGCTACGGGCATCCCGACCACATCGCGGTGCACGAACGGGTGACCGCGGCCGTCGAAGCGGCCGGCACCGAGGACTATCCGTCCGCCGGGGCGGCGTGGACCCCCGCGAAGGTGTACTGGACCGTCGCCGAACGGTCCGCGCTCGAACGCGGCATCGCCGCCATGGGCACGCTGCCCGACGGCTGGCGCCGACCGGAGGCCGGCGAACTGCCGAGCGTGCCCGACGACGAGGTCACCACCGTCGTCGACGTCCGCTCGGTTCTCGACGCGAAGCGGACCGCGATGGCCGCGCACACGACCCAGGTGCTGGTCGCGGAGGACGGCGAGCAGTTCGTGCTCTCCAACCTCGTCGCCCAGCCCGTCTTCGACCAGGAGCACTTCGTGCTCGTGCGCGGGCAGCTCGGCCTGACCGACTCCACGGGACGAGAGGACGACCTCTTCTCCGGCATCGGCTAGTGTGACCCGAGTCATCAACGAGGCTGTGGGTGGTTCGCGTCACCCGGCCTCGCGTACCACGCAGGCACACCGTCAGGGGGTTGTCGATGTACAACTGGTCCGTCCAGAACCAGATCGTCGCGTTCGTGGAGTCGTTGAGGCCGTACGCCGACGAGATCCGGGCCGACTACTGGCACGCTCTGTACTCCTTCGCCGACCAGCAGAGCGCGCTGCTCACCATGCTCGGATACCCGCCGGTTCCCTGACGTCCCGTGCGTGGGTCGCGGATGGTTCCGCGGACCCCGGTTGTGCTCGGGCGCGTCCGGTAGCGCACCATCGAAGCATGACGGTCGATCCAGCAACCGCTGCACCCCTCGCGTCACCGGTGGGCGTCCAACCCCGGCGGGGGCTCGTCGCGCTGCTCGTGCTCGACGGTGCGCTGTGCGCCCTGTTGTCGGTCTTCTATCTCGGCGTGTACATCGCCGGAGCGCCCTTCCCGATCACCATCCTGCTGGCCGGCCTCGTCAACCTGCTGCTGGTGATGGCCCTCCGCGCCGAGACCGGATCCCTGCGCAGCGCGGCCCTGCCGCTGCTGGCCTGGGCCGTCGTCTTCCTCGTCTGCCTCGTGGGTGGGCCGGGCGGCGACCAGCTCGCGCTCGGCGACTGGCGGACCCTGCTGCTGCCCGTGGCCGCGCTCGCCCCCGCCGGCGGCTACCTGTTCTCGGCCCGCATCAGGGAGATCACCCAGGCAGTGGGAGGGACGCAGCCCGCGCCGCGTCCCTGAGCACCTCGGTCACCATCTCCTTCGTCAACCGGCCGGTGAAGGTGTTCTGCTGGCTGACGTGATAGCAACCGAAGAGGTGCAACGGGTGCTCCCGCGCCTCGGTGGCAGCGAGCAGCACATGTGCGCCGTGCCCGAACTTGGGGCGGGGAACCGGAATCGTCCACCCCGCCGCCGACAGGACCGGCAGTAGTGCCTGCCACCCGAACCCGCCGAGCACGACGACCGACCTCAGCGTGGGGGAGAGCAGGTCGAGTTCCTGTTCGAGCCAGTGCCGGCAGGTGTCGCGTTCGACGACCGTGGGGCGATTGGCCGGTGGCGCGCAGTGCACCGGCGACGTGATGCGCGTGCCGAACAGTTCGAGGCCGTCGCCGATGTGCGTCGCGGTCGGTTGCGACGCCAGTCCCGCGTCGTACAGGGCCGCGTACAGCACGTCGCCCGACCGGTCGCCCGTGAACATCCGTCCTGTGCGGTTCCCGCCGTGCGCGGCGGGCGCCAGCCCGACGATCAGCAGGGACGCATCGGCCGGGCCGAAGCCCGGGACGGGCCGGCCCCAGTACTCCTCGTCGCGGAAGGCCGCTCGTTTCTCCCGCGCGACCTGCTCACGCCATGCGACCAGCCGCGGACACGCGTGGCAGTCGACGAGCGCGTCGTCGAGCTCGGCCAGCGTCGCCGGGGGAGTGCCGTGCAGGGGGCCTTTGCCGGATGTCGGCTTCATCGGTCGATCCATGCTTCTCCCATACCCGGTGTGACCTCCTGGACAAGCGCCCACGCCTCGTCCACGGGGATGTCGATCACCTCGTAGCGTCCCGCACCCGCCGGCGTCGCCGCGACGACGGTCGCGAGACCGACACGGCGCTGGAAGAAGGTCTGCCGCACCGTCCAGCCGATCACACCGTCCGCATCGAGACAGATGCGCTGCCGGTCGATCGAACCGCTGCGGGCGACGAGATGTCCGTCGACGACGGCGTGGCCGAGACCCCGGTAGCGGTCCTGCGCCAGCGCGCACGCCCCCGCGACCAGCACCACGACCACCGTGGCGATCACGGCGAACGGCACGTGCCGGTCGGTGACGCTCAGGGCGACGAGCCCGGCGGCGACCACGACGGCCACCGGCCACAGCGTCCGCGTGTAGCGGCGACGCCGGGCACGGGGACCGTGACTGCGCAGCGGAACGTCGAGCGGCAGCCCCCCGGTGAGCACCTCGGCCGCGACCCGCCGGACCTCCCCGTCGGGCGCCGACGGCAGGACCAGTGACGAACCGCCCTGTTGCGCGGTTCTGCCCGTCATGACGGCGTCGAGCCGTGCGGCGCCGACGAGCCGCAGCGCCAGCGGTTCGTGCAGCGCGATCCCGCGCAGCCGCGCCCGGTCGAGGGTGGTGTGACGGGTCGTGAGCAGGCCGTGCGCGATGCGCAGGACCCGCTGGTCGTCGGTTACCCGCAGATCGCCGTAGAGCAGCAGGTACCGCACGCACGCGGCCGGGCTGGCGACGAGCACGACGACCAGCACGAGGATCACGAGCGCGACCACCAGGCCGAGGTCTTCCGCGGTCTCCACCGCGCGGCGGACGACCTGCGATTCGGCGATCCACCGGCCGAGCCCGAACTGGAAGGCGGCACCGGCGACGGCCGCGATGGCGAGCAGTCCCGTCGTGGAGAACGGCGCGTAGCGCACCCAGGCCGGGTCGAATCGCGCCAGCTGACGCTCGGTGACGGCAGCGGTCGAGGTCGTCTCGACCGGCACGTCGTCCTGTTGCCCACCCCTCAGGAGAACGGCACGGAGCTCGGGGACTGCTGCGATCGGAAGGCCGTTGAGTTCGAACCGGTTGCGATCGGCGCCCCCGCTCTGACCCGTGCCGATCTTCACGACCGCGAGGCCCAGCACGCGATGCAGGAGGCGTTGCTCGACGTCCACCGACCGGATGCGGCTGCGGGGGATCGACAACTCGCGTCGTTGCAGCAGGCCGCGGCGGAGTTCGACGTGCTCTGGTCCTACGCGGTAGGTGGTGGTGAACCAGCGCAGCAGACCGACCAGCACGAGCACGCCCATCGCTGCGAGGCCCCACACGGGATTGCCGCTGGTGGACCCGATGACGAACGAGCCTGCGAGGACGGGCAGCAGGCGCAGGATCTCCTCGATCGGGTGGATCAGCAGCATCCGGCGATCGAGACGCGACCACGGCACCTCCTCGTCCGTCCCGGCCACGAGGGCGTCGTTCATGTCGCGTCCGTCTCCGAGCTCGCCGCGAGTGCGGTCAGGCGAGCGACGGTCTCGTCGGCGACCCGGCTGTCGAGCCCGACGATCTCCACCGCACCCGCCGCCGAGGCGGTGGTGACGGTGACGGTGGTCAGGCCGAGCCACCGGTCGAGCGGTCCACGCTCGGTGTCGACGGTCTGGATCCGGGAGATCGGTGCGATGCGGTGCTCCTGCGTCCACCAACCCGAACGCGTGTAGACCGCGGTCTCGTCCATCTCCCAGCGATGGACGCGGTATCGCCAGACCGGCACCACCGCGACGTGCAGTCCACCGAGGACGACGGTCGCGGCCGCGGCGGCGACGTGCCACCCGGCGCCCACCGGCGTGACGAGCACCCACACGACCTGCGCGACGACCAGCGGCAACCACATCAGCGCTGCACTCACGGCCCACAGCACACGCGCCTTCGGGCTCGGCCGCCACGACGGTTCCCTCATCACCACGCTCGTCGCTGCCGTGTTGTCGGCCGACCCCGCCGGCGAACTCTCGTCGTCCTCCACCCGCACCTCCTGCTCCATCGGGCCCCGTGTCCGGTTCCACGCTAGGCTGGGATCCGTAGAACCCGGCCGGACTCGCCCGATCCGATCTCACGATCGGGCCCTATCAGGAGGAGATCGCAATGACGGAGTCGAATGCGCTCGGCATCGAGATCCAGTCCGACAACGATTCCGAGGCCGACCGGCTCGAGCAGGCCATTCCCGTCTACGACGATCCTGCCGACGACCTGCCTTCGGACGTGCCCCTCGAAGCCGACCCGGCAGACACCTACGAGCAGTCCCGCGAAGTCCCGGCGGACGACGACTACCCGCGCGGATAGACCCCGAAGTGGCATGGGGGTGCTCGTAGGCGCATGATCGGGCCCATGACCGATTCCGCAGACGACACCCCGCAGTCCGCGATGCTCCCGACCCCCACCGTGCGTCCCGGCGCTGCGCACCGATCCACGGCGACTCCCTCGGGAATGCGTCGAGCGTTGCGTCGGGCTCGCGACGGGGTCGCACTGAACGTCGACGAAGCGGCGGTCCTGCTGCAGGCCCGGGGTGCCGATCTCGAGGATCTCTGTGCGTCGGCGGCGCGGGTGCGCGATGCCGGCCTTCTCGCGGAGGGTCGATCCGGCACGGTCACCTATTCGCGCAAGGTCTTCGTCCCCATCACCCGGCTGTGCCGGGACCGATGCCACTACTGCACCTTCGTCACCGTCCCCGGCAAGCTCCGCGCCGAGGGTCACGGCATGTATCTCGAACCCGACGAGATCCTCGAGATCGCCCGTCAGGGAGCCGAACTGGGTTGCAAGGAAGCCTTGTTCACACTCGGCGACCGGCCCGAGGACCGGTGGCCCGAAGCGAAGCAGTGGCTCGACGAGCGCGGCTACGATTCCACCCTCGACTACGTGCGAGCGATGGCGATCCGCGTCCTCGAGGAGACCGGTCTGCTGCCGCACCTCAATCCCGGGGTGATGAGCTGGGCCGAGATCTCGCGGCTGAAGCCGGTCGCCCCGTCGATGGGCATGATGCTCGAGACCACCTCCGAACGGTTGTTCACCGAGAAGGGGCAGTGCCACTACGGCAGCCCCGACAAGGATCCGGCGGTGCGGCTGCGGGTGCTCACCGATGCGGGCCGACTCGCGGTGCCGTTCACCACCGGCATCCTCGTCGGCATCGGTGAGGACTTCACCGAGCGTGCCGAATCGATCCACGCGATCCGTAAGTCGCACAAGGCATTCGGTCATATCCAGGAAGTAATCGTCCAGAACTTCCGCGCCAAGGACGACACCGCGATGCGCGAGCACGACGACGCCGATCTCGGCGAGTTCCTCGCCGCGATCGCCGTTGCGCGGCTCGTCCTCGGGCCGGGAATGCGCATCCAGGCCCCGCCGAATCTCGTCTCGCTCGACGAGTGCCGCGCGCTGCTCGGGGCGGGTGTCGACGACTGGGGTGGTGTCTCGCCGTTGACGCCCGATCACGTCAACCCCGAACGGCCCTGGCCGAATCTCGACACCCTGGCGCGCCTGAGCTCCGAGGCCGGCTTCGAGCTCACCGAGCGGATCGCCGCGCAGCCGAAGTACGTGCTCGCCGGGCAGCCGTGGATCGATCCGCGCATCACCGCGCACGTGCACGCCCTCGCCGATCCGGCCACGGGCCTCGCGCGCGAGGTGATCCCGTCCGGACTGCCCTGGCAGGAACCCGACATCGACTGGAAGTCGTCGGGTCGCGTCGATCTGAACTCCGAGATCGACGTGACCGGACGCAACACCGAGCACCGGTCCGATCTCGGGAGCGCTTTCGGCGACTGGGAGACCGTCCGCGAACAGGTGCTCGAGCTGGGCGCCTCCGCACCGGTGCGGCTCGACAGCGACGTGCTCTCGGCGCTGCGCTCCGCGGAACGGGATCCGGGCGGTTGCACCGAAGCGGAGTACATCGCCCTCGCCAACGCCGACGGCGCCGGTCTCGAAGCACTCGTGGCGCTCGCCGACCAGCTGCGCCGCGACACCGTCGGCGACGACGTCACCTATGTCGTCAACCGGAACATCAACTTCACCAACATCTGCTACACCGGCTGCCGGTTCTGCGCCTTCGCGCAGCGCAAGGGCGACGCCGACGCGTTCACCCTCTCGGCGAGCGAGGTCGCCGACCGGGCGTGGGAGGCGCACGTCGCCGGCGCCACCGAGGTGTGCATGCAGGGCGGTATCGATCCGGAACTGCCGGTGACCGGCTACGCCGATCTCGTCCGCGCCGTCAAGGCGCGGGTGCCGTCGATGCACGTCCACGCGTTCTCGCCGATGGAGATCGTCAACGGTGTCGCGCGCAGCGGCACGTCGATCCGGGACTGGCTCACCGAACTGCGTGAGGCCGGGCTCGACACCATCCCGGGCACCGCCGCGGAGATCCTCGACGACGAGGTGCGGTGGGTGCTCACGAAGGGCAAGCTCCCGACCGCCGAGTGGATCGAGGTGGTGACCACCGCGCACGAGGTGGGCCTGCGATCGAGCTCGACGATGATGTACGGGCACGTCGACCAGCCGCACCACTGGGTCGGCCACCTCGAGGTGATCCGCGGGATCCAGGACCGCACGGGCGGATTCACCGAGTTCGTGCTGTTGCCCTTCGTGCACCAGTCGTCGCCGCTGTATCTGGCCGGCGCGTCGCGTCCCGGCCCGACCATGCGCGACAACCGTGCCGCGCACGCCCTCGCCCGGGTCATGCTGCACGGCCGGATCGACAACATCCAGACCAGCTGGGTCAAGCTGGGTGTCGCCGGGACGCAGGCCATGCTCGAGGGCGGGGCGAACGATCTCGGCGGCACGCTCATGGAGGAGACGATCTCGCGCATGGCGGGCTCGCAGCACGGTTCGGAGAAGACCGTCGCCGAACTGGTCGCGATCGCCGAGGGCATCGGGCGGCCGGCGCGCCAACGGACCACCGCGTACACGCCGATCGAGCTCCCGGTCACCGCGGGCTGACCCGCCTCGACGGTCTGCACTCTGAAGTAGGGGACCCTTACTCCGGTGTGTGGCACGGGCACGGGGGATACTGGAGGACCGTGGGCGCCGAGGGTGCCCGCTCGGGCGAGACCGCGCAGGTCGGCGGGCTTACAGAGAGGCAGGGAGAACAGCAGTGACGTACACGATTGCGGAACCGTGCGTGGACGTGTTGGACAAGGCATGCATCGAGGAGTGCCCCGTCGACTGCATCTACGAGGGCGGTCGCATGCTGTACATCCACCCCGACGAGTGCGTCGACTGCGGTGCGTGCGAGCCCGTGTGCCCCGTCGAAGCGATCTTCTACGAGGACGACGTCCCGGACGAGTGGTCCGAGTACGTCAAGGCCAACGTCGACTTCTTCAACGATCTCGGCTCGCCCGGTGGCGCCACGAAGCTCGGCAAGGTCGACTACGACCCGCCGTTCGTCAAGAATCTCCCTCCCATGGGCGAAGAGTGACGAACGGACCGGTGGAACTTTCGTGAGCACGCGTGTCCGCCGTTCGGTGGCGAAGAGCCTGCCGGACTTCCCCTGGGATTCCCTGACCGACGCGAAGGCGAAGGCAGCGGCGCATCCCGACGGCATCGTCAACCTGTCGGTGGGCACACCGGTCGACCCGGTCGCCCCCGTGATCCGGGAGGCGCTCGTCTCCGTCGCGGAGGAGCCGGGCTACCCGACCACGCACGGCACCGCCGAACTGCGGCGGGCGGCCGTGGGTGCGCTCGAACGTCGCTACGGCATCACCGGTCTCGACGACTCGGCGATCCTGCCGGCGATCGGCACCAAGGAGATGATCGCCTGGCTGCCGTCGCTGCTCGGCCTCGGTGCCGACGATCTCGTCGTGATCCCCGAACTGGCGTACCCGACCTACGAGGTGGGCGGGCTGCTCGCCGGTGCCCGCATCATCCGCGCCGACGGGCTGACCCGCCTCGGCCCCGAGGTCGCGTCGCTGGTCTTCGTGAACTCGCCGTCGAACCCCACCGGCAAGGTGCTCGGACCCGACCACCTGCGCAAGGTCGTCGACTGGGCGCGCAGCCGCAACGCGATCGTCGTCTCCGACGAGTGTTATCTCGGGCTCACCTGGGAGTGTGAGGCCCTGTCGATCCTGCACCCGGACGTGTGCGGGGGCGACCACACCAACCTCCTCGCGGTGCACTCGCTGTCGAAGACCTCCAATCTCGCGAGCTACCGGGCCGGTTTCGTCACCGGCGACGCCGACCTCGTCGCCGACCTGCTCGAGGTCCGTAAGCACTCCGGCATGATGCTGCCGCTGCCGATCCAGGCTGCGATGACCGCGGCACTGAACGACGACGAGCACGAGAACGCGCAGCGCGAGAAGTACCGCAAGCGTCGCGAGGTGCTCCTGGGGGCCGTGCGCGGCGCCGGCTTCACCGTCGACCATTCGGAGGCGGGCCTGTACCTGTGGGCGACGCGCGGTGAGGGATGCCGCGCGACCGTCGACTGGTTCGCCGACCGCGGCATCCTCGTCGCACCCGGCGAGTTCTACGGTCCCGGAGGTGTCCTGCACGTCCGGATCGCGCTCACCGCGACCGACGACGCCATCGACGCCGCCGCTGCCCGACTGCGCCGATAGAGCGCGCCGACGCACCGCTCAGCGAGCAGCTCGCCGGTAGATTGGCCCCGTGAGTTCGTCCGGTGAGGATCCGCTGCTGTGGGTGCTCTACGTCGCCGTGGTGGCCATCGCTGCGGTGAGCGCGTCACGCTCCCATGCGGGAAGTTCCGTGCACGCGACGACGCGATCGTTCTGGTGGCCTCCGCCGGTCGCGGCGACGATCCTGTGGTCGGTGGTCGCGGTGGCCTCGCTCGCGCGACTGGTCTTCCCGGGACTGCTCGACGTCTTCCGGCGGCAGCCGGTCCGCACCCGGGACTCGGGGGAGTGGTGGCGCGTCCTCACCGCAGGTCTGATCGAGGACGGCGGCGTGCTCCTCACCGTCGTGAACCTGCTGTTGCTCGCGGTGGTCGCCATCGCGATCGTGCGGGTGTGGGGGTGGTACCGCGCACTCGGGTTGTTCCTGGTCGGCCAGGTGCTGTGGGGGTTGTTCACCACCTTCGTCTTCCCGTCCGACGGCGCGGGAACAACCGGCGCGACGCTCGCGGCGGCCGCGACCCTCGCGGGACTGTGGCCGGTCGTCGGAGCGACACGCTCGCTGCTCGTCGCCTCCGCGGCGACCTTCCTTCTCGGTGTGGTCCTCGTGATCGCGGGCGATGCGCACGGCGTGGCCGTCCTCGTCGGAATGCTGCTGGGCGCGGTCCTGGCCACCGTGCTTCCCCCGGCACATCTGGCGCGGACATCGATATCCGCGGCGCGCGGCGGCATCCACACCTGACCGCCACACCCGACCGCCCCCGCGAGGCTGCGGCATCGATATGGAATCGTGGCTGTCGTGTCTGCACTGCTTCGTTCGCTGAATCCGCTGGCCGTCGCGCGGGGCGACGATCTCCCGGACGTCGTCCGTATCGACGGCCACACCTTCTCCCGCAGCGATCTGCTCGGCGCGGCCACCGCCGTCGCGGCGCGGGTGGCGCGCGCCGATCGGGTGGCCGTGCTCGCGACTCCGAGCGCGACCACCGTCGTCGCCGTGACCGGTGCCCTGCTCGCCGGGACGACCGTGGTGCCGGTGCCACCGGACTCGGGGCCCGCCGAACTCGCCCACATCCTGACGGACTCGGACGCGCAGGCCTGGCTCGGTCCGGCGCCGGAGGTGCAGCATCCCGACGTTCCGCAGTTGCCGAGCCTGCCGGTCCGCCTGCACGCCCGCGACTGGCACCACCTGCCCGAGCCGAACCCGGCGCGAATCGCGTTCGTGCTCTACACCTCCGGGACCACCGGCGCTCCGAAGGGTGTGCTGCTGAGCCGCCGGGCGATCGCCGCGGGCATCGACGCGCTCGCCGAGGCGTGGGCCTGGACCGAGCGCGACACGCTCGTCCACGGGCTGCCGCTGTTCCACGTGCACGGACTCGTGCTCGGTGTGGTCGGAGCCCTGCGGGTGGGCAGCCGGCTGATCCACACGGGGAAGCCCACTCCGCAGGCCTACGCCGAAGCGCAGGGATCCCTCTACTTCGGGGTGCCGACGGTGTGGACACGCGTCGTCGAGGACGAGGACTCCGCCCGCGCGCTCAGCGGCGCGCGACTGCTCGTCTCCGGCAGCGCGCCGCTGCCGGTGCCGGTCTTCGAACGACTGCGTGAGCTCACGGGACTGGTTCCGATCGAGCGCTACGGCATGAGCGAGACGATGCTGACGCTCAGCACGCGCGTCGACGGCGAGCGCCGTCCCGGCTGGGTCGGCACGCCGGTGGCCCGGGTCGAGACGCGCCTGCGCGACGAGCAGGGCCGCGACGTGCCCCACGACGGGGAGAGCATCGGCGTCTTGCAGGTGCGTGGACCGATGCTCTTCGACGGCTACCTGAACAGGCCGGAGGCCACCGCGGCCGCGTGGACCGAGGACGGATGGTTCGTCACCGGCGATGTGGCGGCCGTCGACGAGGGCGGATTCCACCGCATCGTGGGTCGCGAGTCGACCGATCTGATCAAGACCGGTGGGTTCCGGGTGGGTGCGGGGGAGATCGAGACCGTTCTGCTCGGTCATCCCGCGGTGCGGGAGGTGGCCGTGGTGGGCCTGCCCGACGACGACCTCGGTCAGCGGATCGTCGCGTTCGTGGTGCCCGCCGCCGACGGCCCCCAAGTCGACGGGTCGGAACTGATCGACCTTGTCGCACAACAGCTTTCCGTGCACAAGCGGCCCCGGGAGGTGCGTGTGGTGGGTGACCTTCCACGCAATGCGATGGGCAAGGTGCAGAAGAAGAAACTGGGCTGACAGGGTCGGTGGGGAGCGCCCGCGGGCAGGTTCCTGTCACCGGAACTTCGTGGAAAATCGGTCACAGGGGTTGCATGTGTCACACTGCGAGGCGGATTCTCTACTGCACCGTATGTAGATCTACTCACTTCGATGGGGGTTCGAGGGATGTCTGTAACGGATCAGGTCCGGGTGACCGGGCACGATCGTCGGGGGGACGGTGACAACGCTCCGCTCTTCCTGGTGGACGGGAAGCCCGCGTCCGTTCCGCTGCGCGATCTGCCTGCCGTGGCTCGCAAACTCGTGGCGCACTTCGCCGACAACGTGGCGCCGTGTTCGCTGCGACCGGGCGAATCGCTGCGCGGTGACGTCACCGAGGTCACCGTGCGCTGCCTGCGCATCGCGATCCATCTCCTCGACTCCGGAGAACTACCCTCCGACGCGGAACTCGCCGACCTGCGCAGCAGCGCAGCCCAGTGGGCCCGCGCCGGCTTCCGGCTCGAATACATGCTCCGGATCTATCACGAAGGCATCCGTCTCGGGTGGGAGCTGGTCACCGATCGGGCCCGGGAGGGCGATGTCTCCTCCGTCGCCGACGCGTCCCGCCTGTGGATGGCGCTGCTCGAGAAGGTCACCGTCGCCGCGACCACCGGTTTCGTCGCCGAACTCGACGCCATCCGCCGTGAACGCGACGTCGCCGCGCAGGAACTGGTCGCCGCGCTGCTGAGCGGGCAGGACGCCGCGGCCGTGGCGCAACGCTCCGGGTTGGTGCTCGCCGACACCTACACCGTGCTCGCGGTCTCGCTCACCCGACATCCCGACGAACGCAATCCGCACGTGCGGCCGGAGGTCGTCGCGCGGCGCACCCTGCGCCGGGTCGAGACCGAACTCGAGGCGATCTGCGAGGGCCGCCACCTCGCGATGCTCGGCCCCGAGGGCGGCACCGTCCTGCTCCCCGAATCGCCCTCGACCGAGGCGATCGAGGAATTCCGGCAGCGCATCGAGACCGTCGCGGGCGTGTCCGTCACGATCGCTCTCGTCCACGCCCCCGTCCGGGAGGTGCCCACCGCGGCGAAGCAGGCCCACGAACTGCTCGATCTGGTGCGACGGCTCGGCCGTGCGGTCGGGGCCTACGGTATGCAGGATCTGGCCCTCGAGTACCAGCTCACGCGGCCCGGACCGGCGCGCCGTCACCTCGCACGCGTCCTCGACCCGCTCGACGAATCACCCGAACTCGTCGAGACGCTGGAAACGCACATCGCCCACGACCTGAGCCGCCAGCTCACGGCCAAGACCCTGCACGTCCACGCGAACACTGTCGACTACCGCCTCAAGCGGGTCGCGCAACTCACCGGATTCGACCCCACCCGGCCCTCCGGACTGCGCCAGCTGCAGGCGGCGCTGATCGCTCGACGACTCGAACTGGAGAGCTCCGAACAGGGCTGATATCGCGTCGGATTCGGCTTCCCGAGGCGTGCCGGTCTATATCATCGGTCTCGGGCGACCGAGGGGCGTCACCCGGAGTGAGCACGAGGGGGCCGACGCATGGCGGGGGAGTCCGGACCGTCCGAGTCGGGTCCGCCGAGCCGTCGTGGCGGCGTGAGTGGGGATGCACGGCCGGGCGGGGGTCGGGCGCGCTGGTTTGTCGTCGCCGTGATCCTCGTCCTCGCGGCCGGATCCGTCGCCTTCCTGTTCGTGGAGCGGCGGAGTGGGTGCGACGACTCCGAGCACTACACCGTGGCGGTCACCGCCGACCTCGCACCGGTGATCGAGGGGACCTCGGTATCCGGATGTACGGAGTTCGAGGTCGTCGAACAGGAACCGGGGGAGGTGTCGGCGCGACTGGCGACCGACGACGTTCCCGACCTGTGGCTCCCGGCGGGCGGTTGGTGGGCGTCGTGGGCGGGTGAGACCGCCACGGGCCCGGTGCGCACGGTGTCGACACCGCTGGCCACCACGCCCCTCGTGATCGCGGGTGCGCCGGGCACCGTCGAACCGGCGGCCGACTGGCAGGAGGCCCTGTCCGATCCCGGTCTCGTCTTCGGCAATCCATTGCGCTCCGGTCCCGCGGCAGGTGCCATCCGCGCCGTGCTGGCCGAGGCCGCCGACGATCCCGTCGCGATGGGCACGGTCCGTCCCGTCATGGCGCCGCTCGCCGAGCGGGAGGGGGTTCGCGACGAGGAGGTACCTACCGGATCGACCTTGCTCGAGGAGACCGTCGCCGATGGTGGGACGGTGGTGAGCACCGAACAGCAGGTCGAGACCTATCGCAGCGTCCACAAGCGCGAACTGGGCATCGAGGTACCCGTCACCGGGACGCTGCTCGTGGACTATCCGGTGGTCGTGACGGCGCGCGGAGAACGGCACGACGCCGCGGCGGCGGCCGCCACGGCGCTGACCGACGCGCTGCACACATCCGAAGGACTCGACAGGCTGACCCGTCACGGCTTCCGGGACGGAGGCGGACGACCCCTGCCCGACGGCCGCGGTGTGGGAGCGGTGCCGGTGCTCGAACTCGACGACGAGACCGTCGCCGAGGAGGCGATGAACGTGTGGGCGTTGCAGGCGCTTCCCGTGCGCACCGTGTTCGCGGTGGACGTCTCCGCGTCGATGAACCGTAATCTCGGCGACGAGAGTCGGATCGAACTGGTCCGGCGCGCCGCGACCGCCGCCAACGAGGTCCTGCCCGGGAACGTCTCAGCGGGCCTGTGGTTCTTCGGTGGGGGAGTGAGCGACTACGCCACATTGCCGAACGACCGCGCCGAGGCAACGGGGGACTACATCGTGGCGGCACCGATCCGGCGCTTCGATGCGGTGGTGGACGACGGTACCCAACGCGACCTGCTCACCTCGCTCGTCGCGCAGATGGCCGGTACGGCCGACGAGACCACCGCGCTCTACGACACGATCCTCGCGGCCTTCCGGTACGTGCAGGACAGCTACGATCCGCGCGCGGCCAACAGTGTCGTCGTGGTGACCGACGGCGCCGACAACGGTTCCGCGATGTCGAAGGACGAACTGCTCGCGGTCCTCTCGAACGAGAACGATCCGTCCAGGCCGGTACGGATCGTGACGATCGGACTCGGTGAGGACGTGGACACCGCAACCCTCGAGCAGATCGCCGCGGCGACCGGAGGGGTGAGCTACCGGACGAGCGATCCGCTCGACATCACCGAGCTCGTGCTCACTGCGCTGGCCGATCGGACGGGTGGCTGACCGTCTTGTCGTCGTGGGTGCGGTGCCAGAGCAAGCCGAGCGCCGTGATGATCAGGAACAGCACGAAGGTCGACGCGAGCTGGACCCGGGCCGCGCTGTCGGACAGCATCAGCACGATGAAGCCGATGAGCATCGCGAGCGTGAACCAGCTGAGATAGGGGAACAGCCACATGCGCAGGCGGATGGTGCCTTCGCGCTCGAACTTGCGGCGCAGCCGCAGATGCGAGACGACGATGAACAACCAGATCGCGATGAGCGCCGATCCGACCGCGTTGAGCAGGATCCCGAGGATGGTGTCGGGCAGCAGCCAGTTGAGCCACACGCTGACGAAGCCGAAGAACACCGAGACGAGCACCGCGTTGCGGGGCACTCCGTGGTGGGTGAGCTTACTGAGCCAGGCCGGTCCGTCGCCGCCGCGTGCCAGCGAGTAGGCCATGCGGGAGGTGCCGTAGACGTTGGCGTTGAACGCCGACAGCAGCGCGATCACCACGACGAGTTCCATGAAGCCGGACACGTAGGGGATGCCGGCGATGTCGAGCACCGAGACGAACGGGGAGGTCTCACCGCTCGCCGCGGTCCACGGCAGCACGAGCACCATGATCGAGATCGACCCGAGGTAGAAGACCGAGATCCGCCAGACGACACTGCGCACGGCCGTCGCGATGGACCGTTCCGGATCCTTCGATTCGGCCGCGGCGATCGTGACGATCTCGATGCCGCCGAACGCGAAGGCCACCGCGAGCAGACCGGCCGCGACACCGGCGATCCCGTTGGGCGCGAAACCGTCGCCGTCGCCGAGCAGGTGCGTGGTGCCGACGGGTTCGGTGCCCGGAAGCAGACCGAACACGAGCAGGATGCCGATCACCAGGAACCCGAGGATGACCGCGACCTTCAGTGCCGCGAACCAGAACTCGAACTCACCGAAGTTGGCGACCCTCGCCAGATTGACCACCGCGAAGAAGGTGACGAACACCAGCGCGACCACCCATTGGGGTACGCCCGGCAGCCACGACTGCACGATCGCGGAGGCACCGGTGATCTCGACACCGAGCACCATGATCAGCATGAACCAGTACAGCCACCCCATGCTGAATCCGGCCCAGCGGCCGATTCCGATGCGCGCGTAGTGCGAGAACGAACCGCTCACCGGCAGCGCGGCACCCATCTCGCCGAGCATGCGCATCACGAAGATGATCATCACGCCGGCGAGCAGGTACGAGACGATGATGGCCGGACCGGCTGCGGCGATACCCACTCCGGAACCGAGGAACAGGCCCGCGCCGATGGCGGAGCCGAGTCCCATCATGGTCAGATGGCGGACCTTCAGGCCGCTCCCGAGATGTTCGGCCTCGGACGCGGGCCGCTGGGTTTCACTCACAGTTTCTCGGTTCCGAATCTGTTGTGGGTGCAGAGTCAGTCGTTGGCGTGCAGAGCCGCGTTCAGTTCGACTCCGCTGCCCTTGTTCGGCACGACCTCGACCGCGCCGCTCACCGAGTTGCGTCGCAGCAGGAGGTTGGACGCGCCGCTGAGGGTCGCGGCCTTTACGACGGTGCCGTCAGGGCCGGTGACCTTGGTACCGGCGGTGACGTACAGGCCGGCCTCGACGATGCAGTCGTCGCCGAGCGAGATGCCCACGCCCGCGTTCGCACCGAGCAGGCAGCGCTTGCCGACGGAGATGACCTCCTTGCCGCCACCGGAGAGGGTGCCCATGATCGAGGCGCCTCCACCGACGTCGGAACCGTCGTCGACGACGACACCCGCGGAGATGCGGCCCTCGACCATCGAGTTGCCGAGCGTGCCGGCGTTGAAGTTGACGAAGCCCTCGTGCATCACGGTGGTGCCGGACGCGAGGTGCGCACCGAGGCGGACGCGGTCGGCGTCGGCGATGCGGACACCGGCCGGAACGACGTAGTCGACCATGCGGGGGAACTTGTCGACACCGAAGACTGTCACCGGTCCGCGGATGCGCAGACGGGAGCGCACGGTCTCGAAGTTCTCGAGCGAGCACGGGCCGTAGTTGGTCCACACGACGTTCGCGAGCATGCCGAAGATGCCGTCGAGGCTGAGCCCGTGCGGCTGGACGAGACGGTGCGACAGCAGGTGCAGGCGCAGGTAGACGTCGTGAGTGTCGACGGGCGGCTTCGACAGGTCCGCGATGTCGGTGCGCACCACGACCTGCTGGACCTCGCGCGCCTCATCGTGACCGGCGAGCAGGGCGAGATCGGACGGGATGTCCGTGCCCTCGAGTCGCGTCGTTCCGGTTTCGCTCGGCTCGCCGAGGGCGGGTGCCGGGTACCACGTGTCGAGGACGGTCCCGTCCTCCGTGATGTTCGCGATGCCTACTGCTGATGCTCCGTGTGCACTCACGGGTGAGAAGCGTACGCGAGGCGGTCCTGCGCCTGTGTCCCCCCTGAGAAAATCGTGTGCGGGGTCTGAGGAACAGGCGCGTTTCGTATCGTGCAGGTATGCCCGTACCGCAGCTGGACCTGCACGCCGACCCCGTCGAACTGACCGCCGCGCTCGTCGACATCCCGAGCGTGTCGCAGAACGAGACGCTCATCGCCGACGCCGTGGAGACGGCCCTGCGCGAGCAGACCGACGGCTTCGAGGTCGTGCGCAACGGCAACTGTGTCCTGGCGCGGACGAACCGCGGACTCGGCAGCCGTGTGATGCTCGCCGGCCACCTCGACACCGTCCCGATCGCCGACAACGTGCCGTCGCGGCGCGACGGCGACCTGATGTGGGGCTGCGGCACCTCCGACATGAAGGCCGGCGACGCCGTCTTCCTGCACCTCGCGGCGACCGTCACCGATCTCGCTCACGACCTGACGATCGTGATGTACGACTGCGAGGAGATCGCGGCCGCGTACAACGGGCTCGGACGGATCGAGACCGAACTGCGCGACTGGCTCGACGCGGACGTCGCGATCCTCGGCGAACCCACCTCGGGTGAGATCGAGGCCGGTTGCCAGGGCACCCTGCGGGTGCGCATCACGACCGACGGTGTGCGGGCGCATTCGGCGCGCTCCTGGCTCGGCGACAACGCGATCCACAAGCTTGCTCCCGTGCTCGACCGTCTGGCCCGCTACGAGGCACGGTCGGTCGACATCGACGGTTGTGTGTACCGGGAAGGACTGTCGGCCGTGCACATCGAGGGCGGTGTCGCCGGCAACGTGGTGCCCGACGCCGCTGCGCTCGACGTGAACTTCCGGTTCGCCCCGGATCGCAGCCCCGACGACGCACTCGCGCACGTCCGCGAGGTCTTCGACGGTCTCGCGATCTCGATGGAACTCACCGACATGTCACCCGGCGCGCTGCCCGGACTGTCGAACCCGGCCGCGGCGGCGCTCGTCGAGGCCGCGGGCGGGAAGTTCCGGGCCAAGTACGGCTGGACCGACGTCTCGCGGTTCGCCGCGCTGGGGATTCCGGCCGTCAACTACGGGCCGGGCGACCCGAACCTCGCGCACAAGCGCGACGAGCACGTCGAGGTCGGGCGGATCACCGAGGTGACCTCCGTTCTGCGCTCCTATCTCACCCGATAACGTGGCCGCCATGTCCGGCGACAACTCCTCCTCCGAACGCGGCTCCCGGCGCGAGGTCGTGCACCAGGGCCCGGTGCAACTGCGCGGCTCTCTCGCCCGCGAGGCGACGACGATGGACCAGCGGCTGCTCGATCGCCGCGGCCCGTCCGACTGGGTGCACACCGATCCGTGGCGTGTGCTGCGGATCCAGAGCGAGTTCGTCGAAGGCTTCGGTGCGCTCGCCGAGGTGCCCCGCGCCGTCACCGTCTTCGGATCGGCGCGCACCCCGGCCGGTCACGAGGAGTACGAGATCGGCCGCGAGCTCGGCGCCGCACTCGTCCACGCCGGATACGCCGTCGTCACCGGTGGCGGTCCGGGCGCGATGGAGGCGGCCAACCGCGGTGCCAGCGAGGCCGGGGGACTGTCGATCGGACTGGGGATCGAGCTGCCCTTCGAACAGGGCCTCAACGAGTGGGTCGATCTCGGCCTGAACTTCCGGTACTTCTTCGCGCGCAAGACGATGTTCGTGAAGTACTCGCAGGCGTTCGTGTGCCTGCCCGGGGGCTTCGGGACGCTCGACGAGCTGTTCGAGGCACTGACCCTCGTGCAGACCCGCAAGATCACGCAGTTCCCGATCGTGCTGTTCGGTTCGGAGTACTGGAACGGTCTGGTGGGCTGGCTGCGCGAGACCCTGGTCCGCGGCGGCAAGATCTCGCCCGCCGACCTCGACCTCCTCTTCGTCACCGACAGCGTCGAGGAGACGGTGGACATCATCCTCGAGGCGCATCGCGGCGAGGACGAGAACGAACTGTACGGAAACGGGAGTGGATGGTAACCGAAGCTCTGTCGGTCTGTGTGTACTGCGCGTCGGGCCCTGTCGACCAGAAGTTCCTCGAACTCGCCGCCGCTGTCGGCACCGAGATAGGCCGACGGGGCTGGCAGCTGGTCTCCGGCGGCGGCAACGTATCGATGATGGGCGCGGTCGCCGACGCGGCCCGCGCGGCCGGCGCTCACACGATCGGGGTCATTCCGAAGGCACTCGTGCACCGCGAGGTCGCGGACGTCGACGCCGACGAGTTGATCGTCACCGAGACGATGCGCGAGCGCAAACGCATCATGGAGGACCGCGCCAACGCCTTCCTGACCCTGCCCGGCGGCATCGGAACCCTCGAGGAACTGTTCGAGACGTGGACCGCGGGGTATCTCGGTATGCATGACAAGCCGGTCGTCCTGCTCGATCCCACGGGCCACTTCGACGGCCTGCTCGGCTGGCTCGGGTCGATGGTCGACACCGGCTTCGTCGCGCAACGCGCACTCGACGGTCTCGCGGTCACCACCGACCTCGCCGACGCGCTCGACCGTTGCGCTGCGCCGTACGCGACGGTCTGAGGTGTTCCACTTCGCCGCGCGCTTATCTACTCTTCGGTAAGTTCGGGGGAACGCCGTGGGTGTCGCCCGAGCGAGCCCGCCCGTCCCCAACGTCGCCGTGAGGAAATCTGTCGTGACCACTCGATCCGATCGAGGCTATGTCCCCGTCGTGTCCCTGCCCGGACTCGTCTCGAAACTGCCCCGGATGGCTACCGATCTCCCCATCGTGCTGCGCGGAGCAGCCGGGATGACCCGGAAGCCGACCGCCCGCGAGACGATCGGGTCGGTCTTCCAGAAGCTCGCCGAGCGTCACCCGGAGCGGCCCTTCATCCGGTTCGAGGGAGCCTCCATCGGGTACGGCGAGGCCAACGCGCAGGTCAACCGGTACGCAGCGGTGCTCGCCGATCGCGGTGTCGGCATGGGCGACGTCGTGGGCATCCTCATGGGCAACCGGCCCGAGACCCTGCTGGTCGCGCTGGCCGCGGTCAAGCTCGGTGCGGCCGCCGGCATGCTCAACATCAACCAGCGTGGTGAGGTGCTCGAGCACAGCCTGTCGCTGCTCGACAGCGCCGCCCTCGTGATCGGGGAGGAGTGCGAGGAGGCCGTCGACTCTCTCGGTGGCGAGCCGCAGGCCCGCACCGTGCTGCGCTTCGACGATCTCGACACCGCCGCCCGCGACGCCGACGCGTCGAATCCCGCAGTCACCGAGGAGCTGCAAGCGTCCGAGACGGCCTACTACATCTTCACCTCCGGCACGACAGGACTGCCGAAGGCCAGCCGCATGACGCACTTCCGGTGGCTGAAGTCGATGTCGGGCCTGGGCAGCCTCGGCGTGCGCCTGCGCCGGACCGACGTCCTGTACTCCTGCCTGCCGCTCTATCACAACAATGCCCTCACGGTCGCGTTGTCCTCGGTGCTCGCCGCCGGCGCCACGCTCGGGCTCGGCCGGAAGTTCTCGGCGTCCAACTTCTGGAACGACGCGGAGCGCAACGGCGCCACGGCCTTCATCTACATCGGCGAGATCTGCCGCTACCTGCTCAACCAGCCGCCGCGGGAGGACGACGCCGACCACGGGATCCGCCTCGCCGTCGGCAACGGTCTGCGCGCAGAACTGTGGGACGAGTTCACCGAACGCTTCGGTATCGACCGCGTCGCGGAGTTCTACGGTGCGAGCGAATGCAACATCGCCTTCATCAACGCGCTCGACCAGAAGCGCACCGCCGGCATCTGCCCGCTGCCCTACGCCGTCGTCGAGTACGACCCCGATTCGGGCCAGGCACGTCGCGGCGACGACGGCCGGTTGAAGAAGGTCGGCAAGGGCGAGGTCGGACTGCTCCTCGCGAAGGTCACCTCCCGCGCACCCTTCGACGGGTACACCGATCCCGAGGCCACCGAGAAGAAGCTGCTCCGCGACGCGTTCTCCGACGGCGACGTCTGGTTCGACACCGGCGACCTCGTCCGCAATCAGGGATGGATGCACGTCGCGTTCGTCGACCGGCTCGGCGACACTTTCCGGTGGAAGGGCGAGAACGTCGCGACCACGCAGGTCGAAGCCGCGGTGTCGTCGCACGAGACGATCGCCGAGGCCGTCGTCTACGGCGTCGAGGTCGACGGGGCCGACGGCCGCACCGGGATGGCCGCGATCACCTTGAAGGAGGGCGCCGAGCTCGACGGAGCGGCGCTCGCGAAGTCGCTGCACGACGCGTTGCCGGACTACGCGGTTCCGCTGTTCGTCCGCATCGTCGACGAGCTCGAGTACACGACGACCTTCAAGAGCAGGAAGGTCGATCTGCGCAAGCAGGGCTACAGCGAGACCGGTGAGGACGAGGTGTACGTCCTCGCGAGTCGCAGCGAGGGTTACCGGCCGATCTTCGACGGCTTCGTCGACGGCGTCGCGCGAGGAGAATTGCCCGGTCGCTGAGCATGTCAGGATGGGATCATGAGCGGCCCCGCGACCGATGTCGACGAGCAGACCCCCGTGACCCGTCCCGGTCCGGCACCGTCCACCCTGTGCGGGCGCCCCGTCGCCACCGACAGGGCGCTCGTCATGGCGATCGTCAACCGCACCCCGGACTCGTTCTACGACCGGGGAGCGACCTTCGAGGACGACGTGGCGCTCGCGGCCGTCGACCGCGCAGTGGCCGAGGGTGCCGACCTCGTCGACATCGGCGGGGTGAAGGCCGGGCCGGGTGAGGTCGTCGACAGCGACGAGGAGATCCGGCGCGTCGTGCCGTTCGTCGCCGCGATCCGCGAGCGCTATCCGGATGTGCTCATCAGCGTCGACACCTGGCGCAGCGAGGTCGCGCGTCGCGCTGTGGGCGAAGGCGCCGATCTGATCAACGACACGTGGGCCGGTGCCGATCCCGAGCTCGTCGCGGTCGCCGCGGAACTCGGGGCCGGCATCGTCTGCTCCCACACGGGCGGCGCCGTCCCGCGCACCCGCCCGCACCGTGTGCGGTACACCGACGTCGTCGGGGAGGTGGTGCGGGAGGTCGTCGCGGCCGCGGATGCCGCCGCCCGCGCCGGCGTCGCGAGCGACTCGATCCTCATCGACCCGACCCACGATTTCGGAAAGAACACCCATCACGGACTCGCTCTGTTGCGGCACGCGGACGTTCTTGTAAAAACCGGGTGGCCTGTGCTTATGGCGCTGAGCAACAAGGACTTCGTGGGGGAGACTCTGGGAGTCGAACTCGCCGACCGGTTGGAGGGCACATTGGCAGCGACAGCTCTGGCGGCAGCGGCCGGCGCACGAATGTTCCGGGTACACGAGGTGGCAGCCACACGTCGGGTGGTCGACATGGTCGCGGCGATCGCGGGCACACGCCCGCCGGCGCGCACGGTGAGGGGGTTGGCATGAGTGCACCTGCACGCACGTGGAACGAAGCCAACAGCTGGGATCGGCCCGCCTGGGCGATCGACGAGCTGATCGCGGCCAAGGCCGGCCGCACAGTGACCGTGGTGCTGCCCGCCCTCAACGAGGAGGAGACCGTCGCGAGTGTGATCGACACGATCCACCCGCTGCTCGGTGGTCTCGTGGACGAACTGGTGGTCCTCGATTCGGGTTCCACCGACGAGACCGCCACCCGGGCGCGGGCGGCGGGTGCCCGTGTCATGTCCAGGGAGGAAGCGGTGCCGGGCATCGAACCGGTCCCCGGCAAGGGGGAGGTGCTGTGGCGGTCGCTTGCGGCGACCTCCGGCGACATCATCGCCTTCGTCGACTCCGATCTGATCGATCCCGATCCGGCCTTCGTGCCGAAACTGCTCGGACCCCTGCTGCTCGGCGACGGTGTGCACCTCGTCAAGGGGTACTACCGGCGCCCGCTGCGCACCGGTGGGGGCGAGGACGCCCACGGCGGTGGCCGCGTCACCGAGCTTGTCGCACGGCCGCTGCTCGCGGCACTGCGACCGGAGCTGACCTGCGTGCTGCAACCGCTCGGCGGTGAGTACGCGGGGACGAGGGAACTGCTCGAGTCGGTCCCGTTCGCACCGGGTTACGGGGTGGAGATCGGGTTGCTGCTCGACACCTACGACCGGTTCGGTCTCCACGCGATCGCGCAGGTCAACCTCGGGGTCCGCAAGCACCGCAACCGGCCGCTGTCCGAACTCGGGGCGATGAGCCGGCAGATCGTGGGCACGATGCTCGCGCGCTGCGGGATCCCCGATTCGGGTGCGCCGCTCACCCAGTTCCTGGTGGAGGGCGATGCGTTCGTGCCGTTCGACACCTCCGTCGATCTCACCGACCGCCCCCCGATGGTGACGGTCACCGGCTGACCCGACCGTCCGGCACCGGTCCCGGCCGGTGTCGGCCGCTCGTGCCAAGATCGGAGCATGCTCACGGTTCTGCTGTACGTGCTCGTGATGGCGGGCGTCGCCGCGGTGCTGTTCTTCGTCGCGAGCGCCGTCTTCGGCCGGGGCGAGACGTTGGCGCCGCTGCCTCCGGGCACCACCGTCACGGTGTTGCCGGCCACCGACGTCACCGGCACCGACATCCGCGACCTGCGGTTCCAACAGACCGTGCGGGGTTACAAGATGAGCGAGGTCGACTGGGCGCTCGATCGTCTCGCCCGCGAGGTCGACGATCTGCGGGTCCGCCTCGCCGACGCCGAGGCCCGCGCAGAGGAGCCGCCGGTCGACGGCACCGGAAAGGTCGACGGCACCGGAAAGGGCGGCGGGGCAGAAGACGTCGGAGCAGAGGACGTCGGAGCAGCCGACGTCGATGGGGAGAACGTCGCCGAGCGGGCTTCGTCGGAGTCGACGGGGGAGTCACGATGACGGCAGACGGGCAGGGTCCCGTGGTCGATACCGACGGGCAGGGTCCCGTGGTCGATACCGACGGGCAGGGTCCCGTAACCGATACCGACGACCGCGTGCGGTGCCCGTGGGCCGTCGACGGTCCCGGTTCGTCGCTCTACCGCGACTATCACGACTACGAGTGGGGTCGGCCGCTCCACGGCCGCGACGAGATGTTCGAGCGGCTCTCCCTCGAGGCATTCCAGTCGGGACTGTCGTGGCTGACGATCCTGCGCAAGCGGGAGGCCTTCCGCGCGGCTTTCCACGGCTTCGACGTCGAGGCGGTCGCCCGCTTCACGGAGGCCGACGTCGAGAGGTTGCTTGTCGACTCCGGCATCGTGCGCAACCGCCGCAAGATCGAGGCGGTGATCGCCAACGCGCGGGCCGTGCTCGAACTGTCCACCGATCTCGACGAGCTGCTGTGGTCGTTCGCACCGCCGCGACGCGCGCGACGTTCGGTGACGGTCGAGGAGATTCCGGCGGTGACGCCGGAGTCCACGGCGATGGCCCGTGAGCTGAAGCGCCACGGCTTCCGTTTTGTGGGCCCTACCACTGCGTATGCGCTGATGCAAGCTACCGGAATGGTCGACGATCACCTCGAATCGTGCTGGGTGTCACTCGACTCGTAGAACCCGGAGGAGTGTCTTACCCAGGAGTCAGCTACGCGCACGTATTCCGGATAGGGAAGAATGAGAAGGTGCGCGTCGCCGCGACCGGCGATGCAACCACACGGTAACCCACGCGCCCGGCGGTCGGGTGCAGATTTGGAGGGAGCAGAGGATGGCGGCCATGAAGCCCCGGACCGGGGACGGTCCCCTCGAAGCAACCAAAGAGGGACGAGGAATCGTCATGAGGGTTCCACTCGAGGGCGGCGGACGTCTGGTCGTCGAGCTCACGCCGGAAGAGGCTGCGGCACTCGGCGACGAACTCAAGAGTGTCACCAGCTGATCGGCCCCTCTCAGGGCACTCCGGGCCCCGCGCTCCTCGGCGCGCGGGGCCCGGTGTCGTCCTGAGAGCAGGATCGGAGGCGCGATGCTCGCCGACGTGATCGATCTTCTCGCGTGCCCTCACTGCGAGTCCGCGCTCGACCTCGACGACAACGTCGTGGTGTGCGATCGCGGGCACAGCTTCGACGTTGCACGTCAGGGCTACGTGTCGCTGCTCGCCGGCGGTTCGACGCCGTTCACCGGCGACACCGCCGACATGATCGCGGCCCGCGCCGATTTCCTCGGTGCCGGGCACTACGACCCGATCCGGCGCGCGGTGGCCGACGCATGCCTCGACACCGCCGATACGGTGGACACCGATGCGGTAGTCGCAGCCGCCGACGCTGTGATCCTCGAGGTCGGGGCCGGTACGGGGCAGTACCTCGCGTCCGTGCTCGACGCCCTGCCGGCGGCGCGCGGCATCGGGCTCGACGTCTCCAAGCCCGCGGTGCGGCGCATCGCCCGCAGTCATCCGCGGACCGGAGCGATCCTCGCCGATGCGTGGCAACGACTGCCTGTGAAGTCGGCATCGCTCACCCACGTGCTGTCGGTGTTCGCGCCCCGCAACGCCGCCGAGAGTCATCGCGTGCTCGTCCCCGGAGGAACGCTCGTGGTTGCTACACCCACCTCGGAGCATCTGCGCGAACTGGTCGCGTTGCCCGGCATGGTGAGTGTGGACGGCCGGAAGACGGAGCGGCTCTCGTCCGCGCTGTCGGGACGTTTCGAGCGAACGGGACGGACGGACGTGCGCTTCACGGCCGCACTCCCGTGCGAGGCGCTCGGTCTCGTCGCGGGGATGGGACCGTCCGCCCATCATGTGACGTCCGACCGGCGTGCGGAGTTGCTGGCCTCCCTGCCCGATCCGTTCGAGGTGACGGTCTCGGTCACCGTCACCTCGTGGCGACGGGTCGAGACGGCCGACGAACCTAGCGCGTCGTGAGCACCTGCTGGTAGACGGCGACGGTCTGGCGGGCGATCTGCGCCCACGAGAACTCGTTGACAGCGCGGTCGCGTCCGGCCCGGCCCCACCGGGCGGCACGGTCGCGGTCGCGCGCGACGTCGTCGATCGCATCGGCGAGCGCACGCTCGTAGGTCTCGGTGTCGAAGGCGTCGTAGTGCACCAATCGCCCGGTGACCCCGTCCTGCACGACCTCCGGGATGCCTCCGACGTCGGACGCCACCACGGCGGTCTCGCAGGCCATCGCCTCGAGGTTGACGATCCCCAGCGGCTCGTACACCGACGGACAGACGAAAACCGTTGCAATCGAGAGTAGTTCGCGGACCGATTCGGTGGGCAGCATCTCGCGTACCCAGTGCACCCCGTCACGGGCGTCCTGCAGGGCGGTCACCGCCCGTTCGGTCTCCGCGGCGATCTCGGGGGTGTCGGGCGCGCCGGCACACAGGACGAGCTGGATGTCGGGGTCGAGATGGTGCGCCGCGGCGATCAGGTGCCCGACGCCCTTCTGCCGGGTGATGCGGCCGACGAATACGACGATCGGACGATCCGGATCGAGACCGATGCGGGTGACGACGGACTCGTGGCCGGGCTCGGCCGGGCCCGGATGCCAGACGGTGGTGTCGATCCCGTTGCGCACCACGTGGACCCGAGCGGGATCGACGAACGGATAGGCGTCGAGCACGTCGAGGCGCATCCCGTCGCTGACCGCGATGATCGCGTCGGCGTACCGGACGGCGTTGCGCTCGGACCAGGAGGAGATGCGATAACCGCCCCCGAGTTGCTCGGCCTTCCACGGCCGTCGGGGTTCGAGGGAGTGCGCGGTGAGGATGTGCGGGACGTCGTGGAGTTCGGCGGCCAGATGACCGGCCAGCCCGGTGTACCAGGTGTGCGAGTGCACCACGTCGACTCCGGCCGCGGCGTGCGCCATGCGCAACCCGGCCGACAGGGTCGTCAGGGCAGGATTGGCATCGCGCAGTGCCGGGTCGGGGGAGTGCACGAACGCGGTATCGCGCGGTGCGCCCGTGCAGTGCACGTCGACCTCGACCAGTCGACGCAGTTGTTCGACGAGTTCGGTGACGTGGACCCCTGCCCCGCCGTACACCTCAGGCGGATACTCCCGCGTCATCATTGCCACCCTCACCGCCTCAAAGTAGCGGGCCGCGCAGGTTCCGGCCACCCGGCCCCGACACTCCGAAGGGCGTCGAGATCGCGCTTCGCTGGCGGCGGCCTGGGTCGGGGGATAGGTTGAAGCGTGTGAGGAGCCAGCCCCATGTGCTTGGAATCGTTCTCGCCGGCGGCGAGGGCAAACGTCTGTATCCGCTGACCGCGGACAGAGCCAAGCCGGCAGTGCCGTTCGGGGGCGCATACCGCCTCATCGATTTCGTGCTCAGCAATCTCGTGAATGCCGGTTACCTGCGCATCTGCGTTCTCACGCAGTACAAGTCGCACTCCCTCGACCGGCACATCTCGCAGACCTGGCGCCTCTCCGGCTTCACCGGTGAGTACATCACCCCGGTGCCGGCCCAGCAGCGGCTCGGTCCACGCTGGTACACCGGCAGCGCCGACGCGATCCTGCAGTCGCTCAACCTGGTCTACGACGAGGATCCCGAGTACATCGTGGTCTTCGGCGCCGACCACGTGTACCGGATGGACCCCGAGCAGATGGTGCGCCAGCACATCGAGTCGGGCGCCGGTGTCACCGTCGCCGGTATCCGCGTCCCGCGCAGCGAGGCATTCGCGTTCGGCTGCATCGACAGCGACGAGAGCGGCAGGATCACCCAGTTCCTCGAGAAGCCCGCTCATCCGCCCGGGACACCCGACGACCCCAACGTCACGTTCGCGTCCATGGGTAACTACGTCTTCACCACGAAGGTCCTCGTCGAGGCGCTGCGGGCCGACTCGGAGAATCCCGACTCCGACCACGACATGGGGGGCGACATCATCCCGGCGCTCGTCGAGCGGGGCGAGGCTCACGTCTACGACTTCAACGACAACGTCGTCCCGGGCGCGACCGAACGCGATCGTGCCTACTGGCGCGACGTCGGTACGCTCGACGCCTTCTACGACGCTCACATGGACCTCGTGTCGGTCCACCCGATCTTCAATCTCTACAACCGGCGCTGGCCCATCCGCGGTGCCGCCGAGAACCTGCCGCCCGCGAAGTTCGTGCAGGGCGGTCTGGCGCAGGAGTCGATCGTCGGCGCCGGCAGCATCCTGTCGGCCGCCACGGTCCGCAACTCGGTGCTCAGCTCGAACGTCATGGTCGACGACGGCGCGACCGTCGAGGGCAGCGTGCTCATGCCCGGTGTGCGCATCGGCAAGGGTGCGGTCGTGCGACGAGCGATCCTCGACAAGAACGTCGTCGTCGGCGACGGCGAGATCATCGGCGTCGACCTCGAGCGCGACCGTCAGCGGTTCGCGGTGAGCAACGGCGGTGTCGTCGCCATCGGCAAGGGCATCTGGATCTGAGAGCGTGCTGCCCGCCCGGAGGCGGCTGCGCGGATCAGCTGAGGCGCACCGCGCAGAGCAGGCCGTCGCCGAGCGGCAGGACCACCGGAGCGAGACGCTCGTCGTCGGACACCGCGCGGGTCGCCTCGCGCACCGCGAGCACCGTTGCGTCGCGGGCAGCGGGGTCGGCGACGCGTCCGTCGAGCAGGGCGTTGTGCAGCACGATCACCCCACCCGGCCGGAGCAGACGCACCCCTTCGCGCACGAAGTGCGGATGGTCGGCCGGGGTCGCATCGACGAAGACCATGTCGTAGCCGGAGTCGGCGAGTCGCGGCAGCACGTCCAGCGCGCGGCCGTTGATGAGCCGGGTGCGCGACGCCACGACACCCGCCTCGCGGAAGGCGATCTTCGCGGCCCGCTGATGCTCCGGCTCGCTGTCGATGGTGGTGAGCACGCCGTCCTCGCGGAGGCCGTGCAGCAACCACAGTCCGCTCACACCCGCACCGGTCCCGATCTCCACTACCGTCCTGGCGTCGAGCATGCGGGCGAACATCGCGAGGGCGGCTCCGACGGAGGGGGACACCGGGTCGGCGCCCAGATCTTCGGCACGGTCACGCGCCGCGGCGAGCTCGTCGTCCTCGACGACGATGTTCTCGGCGTGGGTCAGGATGCGATCGGCGTTGGTCTGCACCTCACTGAGGCTATCCTCGGCGATTCGTTCGCGCAGGCAGGCGCGCACGGAGTGGTGCCGCCAGTTGTGTGATTCAGGCGGATGACCACGCCCGAACCGATTTTCTCAGGGACGTTTCAGGTTACTCATACGGCGGCCACATCGCCGCGAGGAAAACTGACAATCGGCGAACCGGACGATCGCACCGGTTCACGACTTCGAGGACGCACCGCTCTCGGGGAACGCTCCTGTGAAGGAATATTCCCTGCAGATCGAGTGTTGATAGGCCCTGAAGCCAGTACCACTGCGGTCCCGACGAGGAGGATCCACCGATCCACATGACCCGAGCCCACACTGTTCCCGAGAACGACGCCTCGGCGCTCGAGGCGGACCTGAGCGGCACCGCGGCGTTCGACGCCACCGGGGACCACGCGGCCATGCCGTCGTGGGACGAACTCGTTCGTGAGCACGGCGACCGCGTCTACCGCCTCGCCTACCGTCTTTCCGGCAACGCCCAGGACGCCGAGGATCTCACGCAGGAGACCTTCATCCGCGTCTTCCGGTCGTTGCAGAACTACCAGCCCGGCACTTTCGAGGGTTGGTTGCATCGCATCACCACGAACCTCTTCCTGGACATGGTGCGCCGCCGGAACCGCATCCGGATGGAAGCGCTCCCGGAGGACTACGATCGTGTACCGGCCGCAGGGCCGAACCCCGAGGAGATCTACCACGACGCGCGTCTCGGCGCCGACCTGCAGTCCGCTCTGGACTCGCTCGGACCCGAGTACCGTGCCGCGGTGGTGCTCTGTGACATCGAAGGTCTGTCCTACGAGGAGATCGGTGCCACACTGGGGGTGAAACTCGGTACGGTGCGTAGTCGTATCCACCGAGGCCGCCAGGCACTCCGCGAGTACCTGCGCGAGCATGGAAAGGTCGAAAACGGTCGCGTCGATGCGGGGTAGCCGCCGGGAGGTAGTGATGACGATGGTGCAACCACCTCGCAGGTTCGGCTCCACGGAACACCTCGCCAGCGAGGCAATTGCCGCATTCGTCGACGGCGAACTGCGCATGGCGGCCTACATGCGGGCCGCCCAGCATCTGTCGATGTGTCCGGAGTGTGCCGCCGAGGTCGAAGCCCAGCAGCAGGCCCGCCACGCACTGCGGTCCGCTGCCGATCACATACCGCGTATGCCGAGTTCACTGCGCGGTACGCTCAGCAACATCCCGTCCCACCTGTGCGACCCGACCCCGCGCCCTCAGGCGGAGGAAGGCTTCGCCGCGCGCCGCTGGTCGATTCTCCGGCGCCGGTGACCGGACGGGCGGTAACAGGTGATCCGATGCCATCGGTGATACTGGGCTGCGTGACGGACCTAGACGGGGGAGACGGGCACGCGTGACGGCCGAATCTGCGCAGCACACCGGACGGCGGGGCGGCGACGATCGTCGTCGCGACGACGAGCTGCCCCATGCCTCGTCGGGTAAGGACTCCTCGGGCGGAGACTCGTCCGGCAGAGGCTCGTCCGGCAACGCCTCGTCGGGTCTCCCCGACGGAGCGATCGCGCGCCCCGACGACGCTCCCCGTCTCGAACCGCGGCCCGTCTACCGGCCCACCGTCGACCCGGCATCGGCCCGTGTCTTCGGGCGCCCGGCCGGCGCCGAGGGATCGTTCGACTCCTCGGCCCATCCCCGCGTCGTCGACCCGCGCGTCCAGCAGGCACCTCCGACCGATGCGATCCTGGCCGAGGCCTACGGACGGCCGTCCGACGTCGACGAGACGCTCCAGCGTCCCCCTTCGCAGCCCGCGGCCGAGACCGAGGACGACACCGAACCCGATCCCTGGCGCGACCCCGACTCAGCGGTGCGGCTCGGTCCGCCCCTGGCCGGGCAGACCGAGGAGAAGGAACTTCCTCCGGCTCCCGGACTGACCCTGCGTGAGGTGTTGTTCGACCGCCGCGTCCAACCCCGCGCACTCGCGACCCTGGCCGCTGTGGCTGTCGTGATCGGCATGGTCGGCGGACTCGTCGTCGCGCTCGCGACCGCCGACAACGGTTCGCTGACCAGTCGCGGAGTGACGCTGAGCCAGTCGGGTCCCGACGAGGAACTGCCCACCGGCGCGGTCGCGCGTGTCGCCGACACCGTGCTGCCCGCGGTCGTCTCCATCCAGACCACCGTCGGCGGCGACGCCGGCACCGGCTCGGGCGTGGTGATCGACGGTGCCGGTTACATCGTCACCAACAACCACGTCGTTTCGATGGCCGCCGGCAATCCCGATGCGAAGGTACAGGTCACCTTCGATGACGGCACGAAGGTGCCCGCCTCGATCGTCGGACGCGACATCAAGACCGACTTGGCCGTGCTCGCCGTCGAGAACGTCGACAACCTGGTCGTCGCCGAGCTGGGCCGCTCCGAGGACGTCCAGGTGGGCGAGGACGTCGTCGCGGTCGGTTCGCCGCTCGGCCTGAGCAAGACCGTCACCCGCGGCATCGTCAGCGCGCTGCACCGGCCCATGCGGCTCAGCGGGCAGGGCACCGACACCGACGCGGTGATCGACGCAGTCCAGACCGACGCCTCGATCAACCCCGGCAACTCCGGCGGCCCCCTCATCGACATGGAGGGTCGCGTGATCGGTATCAATTCCGCGATCAAGTCGGAGACCGGCGGTTCGGTGGGCCTGGGCTTCGCGATCCCCATCGACGACGTCACCGAGGTGGCGCAGGAGCTGATCCGCACCGGCGAGATGCGGCACCCCGACATCGGCGTGAACGCACGCTCGGTGGTCAACGACGTCGCGAGCGGCGCGGAGGTCGCCAACGTCCGTCAGGACAGCCCGGCCCAGCGCGCCGGCATCGTCGAGGGCGACGTCATCGTCAAGGTCGGCGACCGCGAAGTCACCAGCGCCGACGAGCTCGTCGTGGCGGTCCAGCAGCAGGAGATCGACGAACCGATCACCGTCCAGCTCGTGCGCAATGGCCGTCTCGTCGACGTCGAGGTCACCCCAGTCTCCGACTGAGCGGCCCCTGTCTCGGACAGAACGTCCCAGCCGTGTGATGTGACCTTCCACGTAGGTGCTGCGATCCGGACGAGACCACGTACCCTGGATGCGTGTTCGGCAACATCGGTTGGGGCGAGTTCCTGGTACTCATCGTGGCGGCCCTCGTGGTCCTCGGCCCGGAGCGCCTCCCCGGCGCCGTCTCGTGGGTGGCCAAGTCGCTGCGTCAGGTACGCGACTACGCCACGGGTGCGCGCGACCAGCTCGAGCAGGAACTCGGACCGGAGTTCGACGACCTGCGGCAACCGCTGTCCGAGCTGAACCAGCTGCGCGGCATGACACCGCGGGCCGTGATCACGAAGCATCTGCTCGACGGCGACGACTCGATCCTCACCGGCAATTTCGACAAGCCGTCCTCGGCGGCTCCGGGAACGCCCACCAACGGCGCGGCCCGGCCGAACCTGTCGAAGCCGCTCGCTCCGGACGAGAAGCCGCCGATCGATCCCGACGCCACCTGACAGCTTTCCTACGATCGAGCCCCCGCCGTGAAGCACGGCGGGGGCTCGATCGATATCGGGTTCTTACAGGTGACGCGTGGTGTCGATTCCCAGCGACATGCCGGCCAGTCCGCGCCTGCGCACGGCGAGCTTGTCGGAGATCTCCTCGAGCGCCACGGCGGGTGCCGAGTCGGGCGCCGCGAGGACGATCGGGGTACCGGAGTCGCCGGCCTCGCGCACTGCCGGGTCGAGCGGGATCTGGCCGAGCAGCGGCACCGTCGCGCCCACCGCGCGGGTGAGCCGCTCGGCGACGGCCTGACCGCCGCCGCTGCCGAAGACGTCCATTCGGGTGCCGTCGGGCAGCTCGAGCCACGACATGTTCTCCACCACGCCGGCGATGCGCTGACGCGTCTGCAGCGCGATGGAACCGGCGCGCTCGGCGACCTCGGCGGCTGCCTGCTGCGGCGTCGTCACGACGAGGATCTCGGCGTTGGGGATCAGCTGCGCGACGGAGATGGCGACGTCACCCGTGCCGGGCGGCAGGTCGAGGAGCAGGACGTCGAGGTCGCCCCAGAAGACGTCGGCGAGGAACTGCTGCAGCGCGCGGTGCAGCATCGGGCCACGCCACACCACCGGGGTGTTGCCGTCGGTGAACTGGGCGATGGAGATCGTCTTCACGTCGTGCGCGATCGGCGGCATGATCATCCGCTCGACCTGCGTGGGCTTGGCGGACGTGCCGAGCATGCGGGGGATCGAGTGACCGTAGATGTCGGCGTCGAGCACACCCACCGACAGTCCGCGCGCGGCCATCGCCGCGGCGAGATTGACGGTGACCGACGACTTGCCGACACCACCCTTGCCGGAGGCCACCGCGTAGACGCGCGTGAGCGAACCGGGCTGGGCGAACGGGATGACGGGCTCGGTGGAGTCGCCGCGCAGCGACTTGCGGAGCTCGGTGCGCTGCTCGTCGCTCATCACGTCGAGGGTCACCCGGACCTCGCCCACGCCGGCGACGTCGGCGACGGCCTTGGTGACGCGCTCCGAGATCTCGGTGCGCATGGGGCACCCGGCGGTGGTCAGATAGATCGCCACATCGACGCTGCTGTCGGCGCCGATCTCGATGCTCTTGACCATTCCGAGATCGGTGATGGGCTTGCGGATCTCCGGGTCCTGGACCCGTGCGAGCGCACTGCGGACGTCGGACTCACTGACTGCCATGACGCCCATGGTAGGCGGCACGCCGCTCGCGACCGGATACGGGTCGACGGTGACCCGACGACCGCCTTCGGTCCGGGGTGACCCGACGACCCTCTCCGGACCTCAGTGGATGCGGGGGAGATCCGCGGGGCTCGGGTCGATGCCGGTGGAGTAGGCCGTCGACCAGGCGAGCACGTTCGCCACGTAGGCCATCGAGTTGTTGTAGCGGTGGATCGCCTTCGTCGAGTGCGCGAGGTTGCGCATGTCGAGGCCACCGTCGCACAGGTACTTCGCGGTGGTGAGCGTCGAATCGTACAGGTTCTGGGGATCGGAGACTCCGTCGCCGTTGCCGTCGCCCGCGTACTGGTTCCACGTGGTGGGGATGAATTGCATCGGCCCGACCGCGCGGTCGTAGACGGTGTCGCCGTCGAGGGCGCCGCCGTCGGTGTCGTGGATGACGGCCTGGCCGGGCAGGCTGCCGTTGAGCGGCAGTCCGATGACGGGCTCGAGCAGGTTGCCCTTGGCGTCGGCATGACCACCGTTGGCGTGTCCGGACTCGACGCGGCCGATGCCGGCGAGGAGCGTCCAGTGCATGCCGCAGGCGGGATTCTCCTCGGCGAGGATGCGCTCGGCGTTGCGGTAGGCGGCGTAGTTTATGCCGGGGATGCCGAGGGGGCCCTCGTGGAGGACCTCGGGCTCGGGTTCCGGCTGGGGGGCGGCCTTGAAGGTGCGCACGGGTGCCGGTTCGGGCTCGAGCATGATCGTCTGCACGGCGGCGACCGCTTCGGGAATCGCGTTCGCGAGGTCGGCCGAGTCGGTCGACGACGCCGTCGGCTCGGTCTCGTGGTGAGCTGCACCCATCAGCGCTCGCGGCGACGCACCCGCGGTGGTCGCGGCTGCGGCGACCAGTCCGACCGGAACGAGTCCGGTCATCGCGATGACGGAATTTCGCCGAAGCTTCGAATCCGACGGTTTGGCGTGGCGGCCCAATGGATAACCCTCCCTCGGGTGCCTCGGAACGAGACACCTTCGTTACGTGCCGGGCCGAGGCTACAGCATTCGATGCCTTTCCGTTACTCAAACGTGATGTAACGGGGGTGTATGCGTACTGCTGTGGCCCGTCCGTGCTGGTCCGGTGGGTCGGGTGGGGTGAAAGAAAAAGATGACGACACGCGTGTCGCGCGTGGCGTCACCTCACGTGTGTGCCGGGAGTTACTCGCAGAAGGCGGGCACCAGGCAGGGGAGTTCGGGCAACTCCGGCATCGGCGGCGGAGCCGGGATGTTCTGTTCGGGTGCCTGCTGAGCCGGAGTGTCGGCGGGCGCTTGCTGGGCCGGCTGAGGTGTCGCCTCCGGAGCGGGCGCGGTGACCGCCGGAGCCGGCGCGGGGGCCGCGACATCCGCGGCGTTCGGAACGGGCCGCGCCGGGATCGGAGCGAGATCGGCGGGAGCCACCTCGGCGGCCTTCGAATACGCACCGGACCAGTGCCGGACGTTCGCCAGATAGTCCGGTGACGGATCGACCGACGCCACCGCCCGCGCCTCCCCGTCCGGCTCGCGCAGGTTTCCGCCCTCCGCGCACATCCGGGCACCGGCGGCCAGGGTCGCGTCGAAGATGTTCTGTGGATCGGCGGTGCCGTCCGCGTTGCCGTCGGCCGAGTACTGCTCCCACACCGCGGGGGCCAGGCGCATCGGCCCGAGCAGCCCCTCCGGGGTGACGACCGGCGCGGTCAGCGTGCCCAGGATGTCGGTGCGTCCCCCGTCCGCGTGTCCGGAGTTCAGGCGCCCGACGGCGGCGAGCAGATTCCACGGCAGGCCGCACTCGGGAGAGTCGATGGCCAGCTGCATCTCGGCCGCGCGATAGGCGTAGAAGACGAGTTCGGGGATCGCGAGCGGCCCGTCGCCGAGGGCCGCCGCACCCCCTGCCGCGGCCACGGCGTCGGGCGGAAGCTGGGTGAGCGGGTCGCTCGGGCTGCGCAGCGGTTGCGCCTCGCGCATCTCGCCGGGGAGCACGCCCACCGCCGGAGCGGCGCTCGGCTCGGTCTCGGCGGACGTCGTCTCCGCCACCACCGTCGCCGACGACGCTGTCGCCGCGAGTCCGGCAGCGACGATCACCGGCATCGCCAGCGCGACCTTCCACCGCACGCGATCACCCTCCTCCGATCGTCCGTCCGACTGATGTGACGAAGGTTACAGAAGGGTGTCGGGTTGTGTGCAACGGGGCGTGCCGGACAACAGGACGGGGTCCCTCAGCGACGGGGCCCGCGGGTGCGCGGAGTGCCGGCGTCGTCCTCGTTCTCGTCGTCGATCAGCAGGGCGCGCAGATCGTCGAGTTCGCGACGCAGATAGTCGCGGGTCGCGACCTCACCCACCGCGAGTCGCAGAGCCGCGAGTTCGCGTGCCAGGAACTCGGTGTCGGCCTTGGTCTGCTCGGCGCGGGCGCGATCCTCCTCGAGAGACACGCGGTCGCGGTTCTCCTGCCGGTTCTGCGCCAGCAGGATCAACGGCGCCGCATAGGCGGCCTGCGTCGAGAAGGCCAGGTTGAGAAGGATGAAGGGATAGGGATCCCACTGCAGTCCGACCGCGGCGATGTTGAGGGCGATCCACACGATGACGACGATCGTCTGGATGGCGAGATAACGGCCCGTTCCGAGGAACCGGGCGATCGACTCGCTGACCCGGCCCACCGCCTCGGCGTCGAAGTTGAAGCGGAACCTCGACGCCTGTGGGGTCTCGAGGCGCGAGCGGCCCTGCGTGCTGCGGTCACTCATCCTCGATGTCCTCCTCGCGCCAGTCCTCCGGCAGCAGATGGTCGAGCACGTCGTCGACGCTCACCGCGCCGAGCAGGTGCCCCTCGTCGTCCACCACCGGACCGCAGACCAGGTTGTACGTCGCGAAGTACCGGGTGACGGTGGTCAGGGCGTCGTCGGGGGCCAGGCGCGGCAGGTCGTCGTCGACGACCCCTCCCACCAGGCTCGCAGGCGGTTCCCGGAGCAATCGTTGCAGATGGACACAGCCGAGGTACTTGCCGGTGGGCGTCGCGGTGGGCGGCCGCACGACGAAGACCATCGACGCCAGGGCGGGACTCAGATCCGGATTGCGGGCGCGGGCGAGCGCTTCGGCCACCGTGGTCGCCGGCGTCAGCACGACCGGCTCGGGGGTCATCAGACCACCGGCGGTGTCGGGGGAGTGCTCGAGCAGGCGGCGCACCGGCTCGGAGTCCTCGGGGTCCATGCGTTGCAGGAACGACTCGGCATCCGTCGCAGGCAGCTCACCGAGGAGGTCGGCGACGTCGTCGGGATCCATCGCCTCGAGCACCGCGACCGCCCGGTCGAGGCCGAGCTGGGTGAGCAGGTCGGTCTGGTCGTCGGAGGGCAGCTCCTGCACGATGTCGGCGAGGCGTTCGTCGTCGAGCGCCGCGGCGACCTCGGTGCGTCTCTTGATCGGCAGGTCGCGCAGGGCGTTCGCGACGTCCGGCGGGCGCATGTCCTCGAACTGCAGGAGCAACTGCGCGACACCCTGTCCGGGCATCGACAGTGTCTGCTGGGTGAGTCCGTGCACGTGCGGCCATTCCACGATGTGGATGGGGGAGCGGCGCGCGAGCCGGCCGCGATGGCGACGCACCGCCACGCGGGCGACGACCCAGTCGCGGGTGCGCATGAGCTCGAGCCCCAGATCCACCACGACGGCGTCGACACCCATCAGGTCCGGCAGCTCCGGGTCGTCGACGCGCACACGCGAATCGAGGACCTGACCGAGGGCGAGCACCTCCGAGGGTCGCTGCGTGAACCGGCGCAGACTGACGTTGCCGGTGACGAGGGTGACCGCGCCGGGTTCGATCGCGGTCACGCGCAGCATCGGGACGAAGATCCGCTTGCGGGTGGGCAGTTCGACGACGAGCCCCAGCGCACGAGGCGGCTGACGTCCCACTCGTATGGTCAGCACGACATCGCGGACGCGGCCGATGGACTCGCCGTCGGGGCCGAGAACGACCAGTCCGGCCAGCCGCGCGACGAAGACCTTGCTCACTGCTGCCATGATTGCCAGGCTAGAGCGTGCCCACGCTGTTCCCGGAACTCGGAGGTCTGGTCAGGTCATGTCGTTCTCGTTCAGGCCCCGAAGATCGGTACTCGCGGTTCCCGGCAGCAACCGGAAGATGATCGACAAGGCCAAGGGCCTTCCCGCTGACGAGATCTTCCTCGATCTCGAGGACGCGGTGTCGCCGCTGGCCAAGGAGCAGGCCCGCAGCACCATCGTCGAAGCTCTGAACGAGGACGGCTGGGGCGACCAGATCAAGGTCGTGCGCGTCAACGACTGGACCACGGACGCGACCTATCTCGACGTCGCGGCGGTCGTCGGTGGTGCCGGAGCGAATCTCGACGCGATCCTGCTGCCGAAGGTGCCCGACGCGAGCCACGTGAAGGCGCTCGACCTGCTCCTCACGCAGGTCGAGAAGGCCCACGGTCTCGAGGCGGGACGGATCGGTATCGAACCGCAGATCGAGAACGCCATCGGGTTGACGAACATCAACGAGATCGCGACGGCGAGCCCGCGCGTGCAGACACTCGTGTTCGGTCCGGCAGACTTCATGGCGAGCATCAACATGCGCACCCTCGTCGTCGGTGAGCAGCCCGAGGGTTACGACGTCGGCGACGCCTACCACCACATCCTCATGACGATCCTCATGGCCGCGCGTGCGCACGGGCTGCAGGCCATCGACGGTCCCTACCTCCAGATCCGCGACGTCGACGCCTTCCGCCGGTCGGCGCAGCGCACCGCCGCCCTGGGCTTCGACGGCAAGTGGGTGCTGCACCCGAGCCAGATCGACGCGGCCAACGAGGTCTTCAGCCCCCGGCAGGAGGACTACGACAAGGCCGAGATGATCCTCGACGCCTACGAGTGGCACACCTCGGCCGAGGGCGGCGCCCGCGGTGCCGCGATGCTCGGTGACGAGATGATCGACGAGGCGAGCCGGAAGATGGCCCTCGTGATCTCCGCGAAGGGCCGGGCCGCGGGGTTGCAGCGCACCCAGAAGTTCGAGCCGCCGGCCTCCTGACGGGAACGACCAGGGAAAAGAACATATCGGGCGAACCATCGCGGCGTGCCGGTCCCTGTCGAGGCAGAATGGAGACCGGCGCCGCGACCGTCGGCGTGCATCGCGAAGGAGCCGAAACGACATGACGAATCCCCTCGGACCCGGTCGCCAGGTACCCGGTCTGCCGACACCTCCCACGGGCTGGCCCGTCGGTTCGTACCCGACCTATGCCGAGGCGCAACGGGCGGTCGACCACCTGGCCGATCAGAACTTCTCCGTCGAGGACGTCACCATCGTCGGTGTCGATCTCATGCAGGTCGAACGGGTCACCGGTCGGCTCACGTGGCCGAAGGTGATCGGCGGCGGCATCGTCTCGGGCGCATGGCTCGGCGTGTTCTTCGGTCTCCTGCTCGGCATCTTCTCCACCGACTTCCTCGGCCCGCTGCTCGTCGGCCTCGTCGGCGGCATCATCTTCGGCCTCATCTCGGCGAGCATCCCGTACGCCGCGACCCGCGGTCAGCGCGACTTCTCGTCCACCATGCAGCTCGTCGCCGGCCGCTACGACGTGCTGTGCCAGCCGCCCACCGCCGAGAAGGCGCGCGACATCCTCGCCAAGCTCGCCATCTGATCGTCTCGCGGTCGCGCGTTCGCCGAGAACGGCACTCGTCGTGATCGGCCTCGCGCCACTACTGTCGATCCCATGCCCGACCTCGATTCGGTGGCCGATGCCCTCTACGGCCTCGACCCAGGAGACTTCGTGGCGGCCCGCTCCGAATTCGCGGCGCAGGCACGCGAAGCGGGCGACCGCGAGCTGACGGCGGCCATCGGCAGACTGCGCAAACCGACGGTCGCGGCCTGGATGGTCAACCTGCTCGCCCGCGAACGGGCCGACGAACTCGCGGCGTTGCTCGACATCGGATCCGCCCTGCGCACCGCGCAACGACGACTGTCCGGCAGCGAGATGCGGAAACTGTCGGAGCAGCGTCGCCGGGTGGTCGCCGCGCTCGAGCGCGACGCGGGTCGGCTCGCCGCCGACCGCGGCCGCACCGTCTCGGAGAGCGCACTGCGAGAGGTGGGGCGCACCCTCAACGCCGCGTTGTCGGATCCCGACATCGGGGAGCAGGTCCGGCAGGGCCGGCTCGACGCGATCGTCGAGTCCGACGGTTTCGGCGACCTGTCGGCGATGCCGCTCACCGTCGTCCGCGGAGGGTCGGAGGAGGACGACGAGGACGACCGGACGGCAGCGGGCAAGTCTGCACGCAAGAGCAAGGGCGAGCGCGAACCCACGGAGCGTGAGAAGGCGGACCAGGCGGCTCGCGAGGCGGAGATCGACGAGGCCGCTGCCGCTCTCGACTCGGCGCACAACGCGGCCGAGGAAGCGCGCGAAGCCGCGTCGGCGGCAGAGCAGGAGCTGGCCCGTCACGAGGAGGAGGTCGCCGAGCTGCGGGCGAAGCTCGAACACGCAGAGCAGCAACGCACCTTCGCGCGCCGCGCCGCCGCCGAGGCGAAGAAGCGGGTGGTCGCCGCCGAACGTGCCGTCTCGGCCGCCGAGGTCGACCTCGCCCGGACGAAGAACTGAGCTGTCAGGAATGCGCCTTCGCGTGCGCGACGAATTTGCGCTGCCAGGGCGTCTCGACCGCGCGCGGATGGTAGTGCCGCCGAACGAAGTCGACCGCCTCCTCCGGGGAGAGCCCGTCGAGGACGGCGAGGCACGCCAGTGCGGTGCCGGTGCGGCCGCGTCCACGCCCGCACGCGATCTCCACCCGCTGTCTTCCCGCGCGGATCCACGCCTCGTACAGGATGGCGAGAGCGTCCTCCGGGTCGCGTGGCGTGCGGAAGTCGGGCCAGTGGATCCACCGCGACTCCCATTCGAACGGTGCTGCCGGGGGGCGGCCGAGGAGATACACCCCGAAGTCGGGAAACGGCTCGCCGAACACCGGTCTGCGCATCCCGCGTCCCCGCACGAGTCGGCCGGAGGGCAGCTGCAGCACCCCGGTGTCTGCTGGATCCCACTCGCGTCGCACGCTGGAAACCTACCCGCCCGGAGCCGGTGTACCGAACGTCACGGCCGTTCACCCGCGGTGCAAGTTCGCGGTCGATAGTGTCGTTCCATGGGTGAGCGAACGGAACCGGAGATCAGAGTTCTGGAGTCGGAAGCCGAACTGCGGGAGGCGTCCGCGCTGTTCCGCACGGCGATGGTGGGTCTGCCCTCGTGGCCCGAGGTTCCCGACGGGACGGTGAGCCGCTACCTCGAGGCCGGCCGCACGTGGGGTGCTTTCCTCGACGGCATGCTCGTCGGGACAGTCGACGCCACGAGCGGAAATCTCACCCTGCCCGGCGGCGCCCGGGTGCCGCACGCGGCGGTCACCCACATCGGTGTGCTGCCCACCCACACGCGTCGCGGCGTGATCTCCGGACTCGTGCACCGGCAGTTGAGCGACGCGCGCGACCGCGGTGAGATCCTCGCGACGCTGCGTGCCTCCGAAGCGACCATCTACGGCCGGTTCGGCTACGGCGTCGCCTCGACTTCGGTGTCCGTCGACGTCGACGTGCGTGGTGCCGCACTGCGTCCCGACGTGCCCGAGTCCGGAGCGGTGCGTCTGCTGACCTATCCGGAGGCGTGGGACGTGCTGGCGCAGATCCATTCCCGTCATCTGCCGCCGCGCCCCGGCATGATCGATCGGTCGGAGTACTGGTGGAACTCGCGCCGGTGGCGGGCCGACTCGCTCACCGATCCGATGTACGTGGCGGTGCACGGCGAACCGGGACAGGAGGACGGTTTCGTCCGGTACCACCCCGTCGACACGCAGGGGTGGTTCACCAGTCGCAACCGCACCGTCGTGGTCGACGACTTCTTCGCCCCCTCGCCCGCGGCGTACGCCGGCCTGATCCGGTTCCTGCTCGACCTCGACCTGGTCGACACCTTGCGGTTCGCGGCACTTCCGCAGGACGACCAACTCCCGCTCATGCTCGGCGACGCGCGTGCCGTGCACTTCCGCTCGGTCTCGGACGAGACGTGGTTGCGCATCCTCGACCTCGATCGGGCGCTGTCGGCGCGGAGTTACCGAGGCTTCGGCTCGGTGACCGTGGAGGTGACCGATCCGGTGCTGACCGACAACGCCGGTGTCTTCGAGATCTCCGCCGACGGCGTGGCGCGCACCGCGGGACCGGCCGACCTGACGATCGACATCGCCGACCTCGGTGCGCTCCTGCTCGGCCGGCAGGGCTGGCACCGGATGGTCGACGCGGGGCGCGCCCGGGTGCACCGGCCCGAGGCCGTCGACACCGCTGACCTGCTGTTCTCCTGGCCCCAGGCACCCTTCTCGGGGACCTCCTTCTGACCTCGTCGTCGTGCCGATTCCGTTCCGGATGTACGCCCTGCTCGTTTTGCTACGGCTGGCCGGTACGGGCGTTATCGTCGGATCACGAGGTCCCCGATGCGAGCGGAGTCGCGCATGAGACGGTCGGGCAAGAGTCGGCGGACGAGCCGAGCGGTCACAGCTTCCGCGGCTGCTGTGCTCCTGGCGTCGGGGCTGGCCGCGTGCGGCAGCGACGACGAGGGTGTCGTCCTGTCCTTCTACACGGCCGCCGACGGTGCCGAGCAGTACGCGCAGGCCGCGGAGGTGTGCACCGCGGAGGCGGGCGGCCGATATCGCGTGCAGCAGAGGACACTTCCGAAGAACGCCGACGACCAGCGACTGCAGTTGGCGCGGCGGCTGACGGGTAACGACCCGGGGCTCGACCTCATGACCCTCGACGTCGTGTGGACGGCCGAGTTCGCCGAGGCCGGGTGGGCGCTGCCGCTGCCCGACGATGTTGCAGCTGCGGTCTCCGAGGGCACCCTCGAAGGTCCCCTCGAATCGGCGACCTGGCAGGACCGGCTGTACGCCGCACCGCTCAACACCAACACCCAGTTGCTCTGGTACCGAAAGGATCTCATGCCGGACGGGCAACCTCCGGAGACCTGGGACGAGATGATCGAGATTGCGAGCGGCCTCGCCGAGGAGGGCCGGCCGTCGTGGATCGGTGTGCAGGGCCGGCAGTACGAGGGGCTGATGGTGTGGTTCAACACCTTGCTCTCGAGCGCCGGAGGCTCGGTGGTGGGGGAGGACGGTGTCACCGTCACCCTCACCGACAACGACGCGGCGGTGACCGCGCTCGACATCATGAAGCGCGTTGCGACCGCGCCCGGCGCCGATCCCTCCCTGAACCAGGCCGACGAGGCGGCCGTCCGTCTCGGTATGGAGAGCGGGCGCACCGCGTTCCAGGTCAACTGGCCGTTCGTCCTGCCGGGCATCATGGAGAACGAGGGGGCCCTGCCCTTCATCGACGAGAACGGCAATGTCACCTCGGAGAACACCGGCAACACGGTCCTCACCGTCGACGGTGAGCAGAATTTCCTTCCCGCGCCGTACCCCTCGGTGACCCCCGGCGAGCCCGCCCAGGTCACCATCGGCGGGTTCAACATCGCCGTCGCCCGCACGAGTACCCACCCGGATCTCGCGTTCGAAGCGATGCAGTGCCTGCGCAACGAGGAGAACCAGCGCAACAACGCCATCGGTGGCGGCGTGCCGCCGACGCTCGCGGCGCTGTACGACGACCCCGATTTCCAGGAGGCCTATCCGGCCTGGCGTGAGGTCCGCGCCGGTCTCGAGAACGCCGCGGTGCGTCCCGCTTCACCGGCCTACCAGAGCATTTCGACACTGGTGACGGCCACCCTCAACCCGGTCGACCAGATCGATCCGCCCCGCACCGTCGAGGAACTCGCCGAGCAGGTGCGCAAGGCGGTCAATTCGGAAGGACTGATCCCGTGACCGCCGTCGAATCGACACCGACCGACGAGACCCCGAAGGAACCGTCGACGAAGACGAAAGCAGCGCTGTCCGAGGGGAAGAAGGCCGAACGGCGACTCGGTCTGCTGCTCGTCGCACCCGCCGCGATCGTGATGCTCGCCGTCACGGCCTATCCGGTGGGATACGCCGTCTGGCTCAGTCTGCAGCGTTACGATCTGCGCTTCCCCGACGAACGGCGCTTCGTCGGACTGTCGAACTATATCGCGGTGCTCAGCGACGGATTCTGGTGGCAGGCCTTCATCGTCACCTCGCTCGTCACCCTGGTCTCCGTCGCGATCGAGTTCGTGCTCGGCCTCGCGATCGCACTCGTCATGCACCGCACCATCGTCGGCAAGGGCATCGTGCGCACGGTGGTGCTGATCCCGTACGGCATCGTCACCGTCGCCGCCGCCTACAGCTGGTACTACGCGTGGACCCCGGGCACGGGCTATCTCGCGAACCTGCTGCCCGACGGCAGCGCCCCGCTCACCGACCAGATCCCGTCCCTGGCGATCATCGTGCTCGCCGAGGTGTGGAAGACCACGCCGTTCATGGCACTGCTGCTCCTCGCCGGCCTCGCACTCGTCCCCGACGATCTGCTCAAGGCGGCGCAGGTCGACGGCGCCGGAGCGTGGACACGTCTGGTGCGGATCATCGTGCCGCTGATGAAACCGGCGATCCTCGTCGCCCTGCTCTTCCGCACGCTCGACGCCTTCCGCATCTTCGACAACATCTACGTCCTCACCCGCGGTGCCAACGGCACCGGATCGGTGTCGATCCTCGGTTACGACAATCTGTTCCGGGCCTTCAACCTCGGCATCGGGTCGGCGATCAGCGTCCTGATCTTCCTGTGCGTCGCGATCATCGCGTTCGTGTTCATCAAGTTGTTCGGTGCATCCGCGCCCGGCTCGGACGAAGGGGGCCGATGATGGCCGAGACCAGGAAACGGACCCTGTCGTGGTCGGCGGTGAACCTGATCGTCCTGCTCTACGCACTCGTCCCGGTGCTGTGGATCGCGAGCCTGTCGTTCAAGCCGCCCGGCACCATCCAGGACGGCCGGTTCATCCCGCAGCAGTGGACGCTCGACAACTACCGCGGCATCTTCCGCACCGACGCGTTCACGAGCGCGCTGATCAACTCCATCGGCATCGGCCTGATCGCCACGGTCATCGCGGTGATCCTCGGGACGATGGCCGCCTACGCGATCGCCCGGCTCGACTTCCCCGGTAAGAAGATTCTGGTGGGCGTGGCGCTGCTCATCGCGATGTTCCCCCAGATCTCCCTCGTCAGCCCGCTGTTCGAGATCATGCGTGGCCTCGGACTGTTCGACACGTGGGCGGCGCTGATCCTGCCGTACATCACCTTCTCGCTACCGCTCGCGATCTACACCCTGTCGGCCTTCTTCAAGGAGATCCCGTGGGAACTCGAGAAGGCCGCGAAGATGGACGGCGCGACACCGGGTCAGGCGTTCCGGAAGGTCGTGGCCCCACTCGCCGCTCCCGGCATCATCACGGCGGCGATCCTGGTATTCATCTTCTGCTGGAACGACCTGCTGTTCGCGATCTCGCTGACCTCCACCGAGCGGTCCATCACCGCACCCGCCGCGATCGCGAACTTCACGGGTGCATCGCAGTTCGAGGAACCGACCGGCTCGATCGCGGCGGCGGCCGTCGTCATCACGATCCCGATCATCGTGTTCGTCCTGATCTTCCAACGTCGAATCGTCGCCGGACTGACCTCCGGCGCAGTGAAGGGATAACTACCGTGGCCGAGATCGTGCTCGACAAGGTGACGAAGGAATATCCGGACGGAGCGAAGGCCGTCAGCGACGTGGATCTCGAGATCGCCGACGGCGAGTTCATCATCCTCGTCGGCCCGTCCGGGTGCGGAAAATCCACGACGCTCAACATGATCGCCGGTCTCGAGGACATCTCCGACGGCGAGCTGCGCATCGCGGGTGAGCGTGTCAACGAGCGGGCACCGAAGGACCGCGACATCGCGATGGTCTTCCAGTCCTACGCGCTGTACCCGCACATGTCGGTGCGCGACAACATCGCGTTCCCGCTCACCCTCGCGAAGGTGTCCAAGGACGAGATCGCCCGCAAGGTCGACGAGGCGGCCCGGATCCTCGATCTCACACAGCATCTCGACCGCAAGCCCGCCAACCTGTCGGGCGGTCAGCGGCAACGCGTGGCCATGGGTCGTGCGATCGTGCGCAGCCCCAAGGCGTTCCTCATGGACGAGCCGCTGTCGAATCTCGACGCGAAGCTGCGCGTGCAGATGCGCACCGAGATCGCGCGCCTGCAGAAGCGTCTCGGGACCACGACGGTGTACGTCACGCACGACCAGACCGAGGCGATGACGCTCGGCGACCGCGTCGTCGTGATGCGCGGTGGGATCGTGCAGCAGGTCGGGGCGCCGCAGGAGTTGTACGACCATCCGCGGAACCTGTTCGTCGCCGGCTTCATCGGATCGCCGTCGATGAACTTCGTTCCGGGGCAGATCGAGAACGGTTCGATCCGCACCTCGTTCGGCGAGTTCCGGTTGCCCGACGAGCGGTGGGAGACCGTGCGTCGCAACAATCCGTCGCGCGAGGTGGTCGTCGGTATCCGTCCGGAGCACTTCGAGGACACCGACCTGCTCGACCCGACCCAACGGGAGACGGGCGTGACCTTCTCCGCCGAGGTCGACGTGCTCGAGTCGATGGGCTCCGACAAGTTCGCGTACTTCACGGCCGAGGGGCCGGGCGTGCACTCGAAGGACCTCGACGAACTCGCCGCCGACGCCGGCGCCGACATGTCGGCCGAATCGCTGGTCGCGCGATTGTCGGTGGAATCGCAGGCCACCAAGGGCGGGACCGTGCAGTTGTGGTTCGACAGGGCGAAGATCGCCTTGTTCGATCAGGAGACCGGCGCGAACGTCACCCTCTGACAAACCGGCTTCGGTGGATCCGACCCCGGAAAACGGGTCCGGATCCACCGAAGCCGTCAGCGGGGTGCGCGGCTACGGAGCTCGTCGACGATCTCCTCGCTCCACACGTGCCGCCGCACGAGCCGGTACCGCTCGCTCGCGATCCACAGATACACCTCGGCGTCGGTGCGTGAGCGCAACATCCCCGCTTCCCGGGCCATCGCGACGACGGGGACGAATTCCTCCTCGTACCAGCGCCGCGCGACCTCCTCGCGGGTGAGGTACTCGCCGAGATCCTGCATCAAGCGGAAACCCCACGCCTCGACGGCCTCGGCCAGTTCGGCGTATCCCCACGGGTCGGACACGCGGATCGTGTCCTGGGCCGCGCCGTGCAGGGGAACGCGGCCGAGAAACATCCTGAAGTGGTCCTTGCGCACGAGATCGGGACGGGCGGTGATGCCCTCCGCGGGCACCTTCGTGGTGATCTCGGTGACGTAGGCGTCGATGGTGCGGTCGCCCTGCGCGTAGGCGATGGACACACGGTGGTGCCCGTCCTGCACGAAATGCATCGGTCCCACCCGGTACACGGAGATCGGGGGCATGGCCTCGCCGCGCCGCCGCGCGGCCGCGATGCGTTCCCACCTGGCGCGCAGGCGTGCCGAGGTGGGGCGGAAACGGCGGTCGAAGTCGTCGGCACGGTCGACGCTGCCGACGATCGAGGCGACCTCGATGATCTGCAACCCGAGTCGCCGTTCACCGAGGCGTCCGAGGGCTGCGACGACGTCGTCGAAGGGCAGCACCGTGTTGACGTCGGCCGGTTCGCGGCGCAGCCATGCGATCAGCCGGGCGTACTCGGCGCGCCGGCGTTGCCGGGCGAAATCGTCGCCGGCATCGGAGACCGGAAAACCGGTGTCGCGAGCCACGCTTCGACGGTACCGCGCGGTGCACAGGTCCGGGTGTGAACCGCATGTGCGGGGACGGGGACTACATTGCAGGGGTGACCGACGCAGTTCTCGCCACCGTCCGCAGCCACCTCACCGAGCATCTGACCGTGCCGGGGGATCCGGAGCCGGAATCGGCGTCGGTGACCTTCCTCGGTCTCGAACCGATCGAGGTCCTCCGCTTCCGTGGTGCAGAGCTCCTGCGGTACGCCACTCTGGGGTGCTCACGGCATCCGATGGGCGATCCGACCGACATGGTGGCCGACCCGACGCGCGGGCCGCGGGCCGAACTGGTCCTCAGCCTGCGCGACAACGAGGGCGTCACCGCCGGTGTCCACCGCACCCTCGCGGTGCTCGCTGCGCTGCCCGCCGTGGAGGGCGTGGTCCTCACCGACGACGCCCTGCTCGATCTCGGGGAGCCGCTGTGGCCGGGCGCTCCGTTCACCGCGGTGTTGCTCGAGACGGCCGACGTGCCGTCGCTGGAACTGCCCGAGCCCTCCGATCCGGTCCACTTCTTCGAGGCCCGCCCGATCACCGGTACCGAGGCGGCCTGGAAGCGGCTGAAGGGAACCGAGGCGCTGCGCGAGGCGTGGGAGGAAGCGGGCATCGACCTGAGCGACCCGCGCCGGGCGCAAGCACGTCTGTGACCGTCCCGGTTCTCACGGACCGCGCGCTCGGACGCGCCACGCTGGCCCGCCGTCACCCCCGCGGCACGACCACTCCGAGCGATCCGGCACCGAGGCACACGGTCGTGCCGGGGGTGGACGAGCGCGCCTGCAACGCCGACCCGTCCCCGGAGACGCGGACGTACACCGTCCCGAGTCCTTCGGTGACGGGGACCGGAACGGATGCGCGGCCGGGGAAGCCGAGGTCGATCGTGCCGTCGGCGGAGGCCCGGTAGTTCACCTGCACGGTCCACTCCCAGTCGCCCGCGGGGGAATCGAGCGGCACGGCCGTGACGGCGTCGGTGGTGACGCGATGGCCACAGTCGGGCTCGGGGCCGGGCGGGACGAGGCGCAGCGGCAGCAGGTCGGCAGGAGTGCGGTGACCGAGATCGTCGAGGACCCACAGGTCGGTCGCGTGGTCGCGGATGTCGGACCGGACGGGCAGCGCGGAGAAGACGGACCCCACCAGGTTGTGCGGGTAGGTGACGGGCAGCAGGATCCATACCGACACCGGGTGATCGAGCACGGGCTCGTCGGGCCGGGCCGTGAGCGCCGCCTTCGCCGCCCCGAGATAATCGCCCGTCGGATTGTCCGACCAGCTGCGCGCGAACGTCACGGTCGACCACAGGGAGCCGACGGTGAACACGGCCGCGCAGGTCCAGGCGGCCGCACGCACGGCACGAGGACGGGACGTCGTGCCTCGTCGCGGGGCGCGCAGGATCAGCGCCGCGGCGATCGCGACGACCACGGCGGAGTCGGCGAAGTAGCGCAGAGTGCGCGCGAGTTCGTAGGTGGTCTCCGGGCCGAAGCGGGTGCTGATCATCGCCGCGAGCGAGGCCAGGATGTAGGCGATCACAGCGAACCACACGGGCCCGGTCCGCCGTCGCCGGCGCACCGTCCACGCTGCGGCGCCCGCGACAGCGAGCCACGCGACCACGACGAGCACGAGCGGGGGATCGGCCCAGGGCGGGCTCGGATTCCACCGCTCCCATTCCCAGGGACCCCCGAGCAGCGACGGCAACAGCCCGTAGGAGATGCCGTGATGGGTCAACCCGGCCACCATCGACCACGGCGGGATCCCGAACCGGGATTCGACGATCGTCGAGTAACAGACCGCCCACACGACCAGCACGGCCGCCGAGCCGAGCCACAACGGCCGGGCCTGCGCCCACGTGCTGCGGATCGGCCGAACGAGTCCGTCGACGTGGTGTGCGAGGGCGACCGTCGCGAACGCGGCGAACGGAACGAGGACCGACTTCTCGAAGAACACCAGCGCCACAGCGGTGACGACGAGGGCGCTCACGATATGACGGCGCCGGCCGGTCCTGCTGTACTGCAGCGCATCTCCCGCCACCCAGGCCAGTGCGGCCTGCAGCGGCAACGCGTTGAGCGCGGCCGACCACCACGCGAAGGCCGGAAGCGTCAGCGGCGTGAGGAGATAGAACAGCAACGGTCCCCACAGAGCGCGTCGCGGGCCGAGCAGCAACCAGAGCACCCGCAGCACCGCCAGCGAGGCGAGCAACTGACCGATCACGAGCGAGGCCGCCGCCGGCCACCATTCCAGCGGCGCGATCGCCGTGGCGATCCCCGCCACGAGGAAGGCGGCGGGCATCAGGTGACCGTCGTGGTCATACCGCAGGAAGGCGTCGGACAGCAGCGGATACGACCCCGCGCGCCCGACGAGGATCAGGTCGTCCCAGTAGAACTCGCCGGTCGCGGCCACCACGGTCCGGAGGATCGTCTGCAGCAGGATCAGCGCGAGGGCGACGGCGAGCACGTGGCGCCGAGGAGATCGCGCAGCCTGCGCAGCGCGTGTCGAGGGGCGGTCGAGTTCGGTGGTCACAACCAGTTGTTGCGCCTGAAGGTGACGAACAGTCCCACGGTGATCGCGACGATCGCGGAGAGCACGACGTAATAGCCGTATTGCCAATGCAGTTCGGGCATGCGATCGAAGTTCATGCCGTAGATCCCGGCGATCATCGTCGGCACGGCGGCGATCGCGACCCACGCGGAGATCTTGCGCATGTCGGTGTTCTGCTGCACGGTGACCTTCGCGATCGCCGCGTCGAGCAGCGTGCCGAGCGTCTCGTCGAAGGCCGCGATGCGGTCGGACACCGTGGTGTGGTGGTCGGCGACGTCGCGGAAGTAGCGCCGGACGTCCTTCGGGATCGGGTTGCCCGGCGCCCGGATGAGTTGCTGCAGTGGTTCGGCGAGCGGCACGACGGCGCGGCGCAACTGCACGATCTCGCGCTTGAGCATGTAGATCTGGTCGACCGCGATCCGCGTGTCGGGGGTGAACACGAGTTCCTCGATGTCGTCGACGTCGGGTTGCACGGCCGTGGTGACGGCGAGATAGGAGTCGACCACGTGGTCGGCGATCGCGTGGAGCACGGCCGCCGGACCGCGGGACAGATGATCGGGGTCGCGTTCGAGGCGCTTGCGCACGTGCGAGAGCTCGGAGTGGTCGCCGTGCCGCACGCTCACGATGAAGTCGGGGCCGGTGAACAACATGATCTCGCCGGTCTCGACGATGTCCTTGGTGGTCGTCACCGACTCGTGCTCGATGTAACTGACGGTGCGCAGCACCAGGAACAGCACGTCGTCGTAGCGCTCGAGCTTCGGGCGCTGGTGGGCGTGGACGGCGTCCTCGACCATCAGCTCGTGGAGTCCGAAGGTGTGCGAGACGTTCGTCATCTGCTTCTCGTCGGGGTGGTGCAGCCCGAGCCACACGAATCCCGTACCGCGCCGACGTACCTCTGCCACCGCCTCGGTGTGGCTGTAGCGGCCGGGCAGGCGGTGCCCGTCGACGTAGACCGCGCAGTCGACCACCGCTTGCTCGGTGGGGACCGGGGGAGTGGGGCCGCGACGGGGGGGCACGAGAAGGCTGGTGCGGCATGTTGTCCTTCCTCACGGCATGCCGCTGGGACGCGGCCCGGTCGCAGGCCCGCGGCGCGGCGGTCGCCCGTCGACGGGGACCGGGCGGGGCAGCTCCAATCATGCTAGCCCGCCGACCTGACAGACTGGTGGCGTGCGTATCGATCTCCACACCCACTCGTCCGCATCGGACGGCACCGACCGTCCCGCGGAACTGGTCCGTGCCGCTGCCCGGGCGGGTCTCGACGTCGTGGCCCTGACCGACCACGACACGACCGCGGGATGGGACGAGGCCGCAGCGGCCCTGCCGACGGGCCTGCGTCTCGTCCGGGGAATGGAGATGTCCTGCACGGGACGCGGGGAGGACGGCGCCCCGGTCGCCGTGCACCTGCTGGCCTATCTGTTCGACCCGCACGATCCGGTCTTCGTCGCCGAACTCGAGCGGCTCCGTGGCGAACGGGTGTCGCGGATCCGGGCGATGGGTGTGCGGATGGCGGACGACGGTCTGCCGATCGACATCGACGCAGTGCTCGCCGAGGCGGGCCCCGCCGCGGGCCGGCCCCATCTGGCGCGGGCGCTCGTCGCCGCCGGTGTGGTGCCCACGGTGGCCGACGCATTCACCGAGCTGCTGTCGCCGCGCGGCCGTTACTACGTACCGAAGGCTGATACCCCGCTCGCCGACGCCGTGAAGATGGTGACGGCCGCGGGCGGTGTGCCGGTGGTGGCGCACGCCCGGGCACGTGCGCGTGGGCGGCTCCTCGCCCTCGACCACATCGAGGAACTCGCCGAACTCGGACTCGGCGGTGTCGAGGCCGATCATCCCGATCACGACGAGCAGGATGTGCGGACGATGCGCGATCTCGCGCGGTCGCTCGGGGTCGTCGTCACGGGATCGTCCGACTATCACGGCGACAACAAGACCATCAGGCTCGGCAGCTTCACCACGGCTCCGGCGGCGTACGAGGCGTTGCTCGACCGCGCGACCGGCGTGGAGGTGCTCGAGGGATGAGGCGACGGGGTGCGCGGTATCCGGACGAGGAGTACGGGTCGCCGAACGACGAAAACTACTACGACAGTGAGTACTACAACGAACCGTATTACCCGGACGAGGGGTGCTACGCCGATCCGTACGAACCCGCATCGCGCCGCGCGAGTCTGCCCGTCCGCGCCCTCCGCGCTCTCTCCGGTGTGGTGTGCGGGGCGGTGCTGGTCCTGACGTTCGTGGTGTGCGGGGCCCAGTACCTCGCCGGCGACCGCGGTTTCCCCGGCCCGGGCGCCACCTCGGTCGCCGCGCACGTCGTCGCCGCGCTCGTGGCCGTGATCGCCCAGGTGACGGCGGATCGACGCTCGGGTGGCACAGCACTCCTGTCCAGCCTTGTGGTGATCTTCACTGCATCGATTCTGATGATCACTCAGTGGTGGGGATGACGGCCCCGAGTGCCATCTCGGCTACCCGTCGGTAGCCATCGTGTAACTGCGGAAATTCATCGCGGTGCGCCCGCGGCGCGGTGTTCACGGCACGTAAACTCACAGGTGAGGCGACAAAACCGTGAGACCTTCGCAATCGATGCCGATTTGATTGTTCGTCTGCGAAGGTGGCAAACTTGCGGCAATCCGAAAGCCGGAATACCCCGGAATCGGACGAAGGATGGCAGACCCACCCAGGGCTAGATCACCCAGGGCTCGATGCCAGGGCCACCCGCCCCGGCTCCATCACGTTCCGGAAGCCGTACAGCGTTGTACAGCGGCAGTCGTGATCGCGCCCGGAAGCTTCAATCCAATGTCCTTGGCGAAGCGCTGCAACTCGATGCATGCACGTGTGTGAGATGCATTGAACTGCGGTGTTTCGCAGCAACCGAGTCCAGAGGTCGACTCGGAACACGCAGGAGTGTCATCGTGTCAATTGTGTCTGATGCACCTACCCCTCAGAAGCTCGAGTTGACGGACGAGGAGATCTTCTCGAGTCACGTCGACGGCAAGCTGTCGGTCGAACTGACCGCGCCGCTCGAGAACCAGCGCGATCTGTCCATTGCATACACCCCCGGTGTCGCCCAGGTCTGCCGGGCCATCGCCGCCGACGAGACCCTCGTCGACCGTTACACCTGGACCAACCGCCTGGTCGTCGTCGTCTCCGACGGCACCGCGGTCCTCGGTCTCGGCAACATCGGCGCACGTGCCTCGCTGCCGGTGATGGAGGGCAAGTCCGCGCTGTTCAAGAAGTTCGCGGGCCTGAACTCCATCCCGCTGGTGCTCGACACCACCGATCCCGACGCGATCGTCGAGACCCTCATCCGGCTGCGTCCGTCCTTCGGCGCCGTCAACCTCGAGGACATCTCGGCTCCGCGCTGCTTCGAGATCGAGAAGCGCGTCATCGAGGCGCTCGACTGCCCGGTCATGCACGACGACCAGCACGGCACCGCCATCGTCGCCCTGGCCGCCCTCAAGGGTGCGGTGAAGGTGCAGGGCCGCGACATCGCCGACCTGCGCATCGTGATCTCCGGCGCCGGAGCTGCCGGCGTGGCGTGCGCGAACATCCTGCTCGCCGCCGGTGCGCGCGATGTGGTGGTTCTCGATTCGAAGGGCATCATCTCCTCCGACCGCACCGATCTCGGTGAGATCAAGGCCGATCTGGCCTCCCGCACCAACCCGGAGGGCCGCAAGGGCGGCATCGCCGAGGCGCTCGACGGCGCCGACGTCTACCTCGGCGTGTCGTCGGGCACCGTGCCCGAGGAGATCGTCGCGACGATGGCCGACGACGCCATCATCTTCGCGATGTCGAACCCGGATCCGGAGATCCACCCCGACATCGCCCACAAGCACGCCGCGATCGTGGCGACCGGTCGCAGCGACTTCCCGAACCAGATCAACAACGTGCTGGCCTTCCCCGGTGTGTTCAAGGGCGCTCTCGACGCAGGTGCCCGCCGTATCACCGAGGGCATGAAGCTCGCCGCCGCCGAGGCCATCCTCTCGGTCGTCGGTGACGAACTGGCCGCGGACAAGATCGTCCCGAGCCCGCTCGATCCGCGCGTGGCGCCCGCCGTCGCCGAGGCCGTCGCGGCCGCGGCGAAGGCCGAAGGTGTCACCGACTAGGGATTCGCTCCCGGCGAGATCGCACCGAACGCCCCGATCCGAACCGCACAAGGGTTCCGGACCGGGGCGTTCGGCGCCTCGGCGGGCCGGACGGTCGGGCACGTGCGGACCGTGGCGCACCGGTGGGCGACAATGACCGCCGTGGCGAACGAAGCGAGACGGATCCGGCCGGTCGCGGCGACGGTGCTCACCGCATGCGCGGCGGCGGCCGTGCTCCAGGGGTGTGCGTCGCCCGTTCTCGACGAGGCGGCACCGTCGGCGACAGTGATCGTCGGGGCGGGGGAGCGGCCCGACGAGGAACTGCTCGCGCAGCTGTACGCGGGAGCGCTGCGCAGTAGCGGGATCGACGTGAAGGTCCGCTCCGACGTCGCCGATCCGGCCCCAGCGCTCGATGCCGCCGATCTCACACTGATGCCCGGCTACACGGGACGGCTGCTCGCGTCCTACGATCCCGGTGCCGACGCGACCGACGCCGAGGACGTCTTCGAAGCGCTGGCGCGCGCACTGCCCGACGAACTGACCATCTCCGATTACGCCTCGGCGCAGGACCGCGCGGTGCTGCTCGCCGACCGCGAACGGCTCACGCAATGGTCGGTGAGCCGCGTGGCCGACCTCGCCGGCCGCTGCGCCGACCTGACCTTCGCGGTGACCGAGGACTTCGACACCGCCGGTGGACTCACCGCCCTCGAACGTGCCGACTGCCGCCCGCGCGAGGTGCGACGGATCGAGGATGCACAGTCCGTCGCCGTCGCGTCGGAACCCGACACGGTCGTCGGAACCACCACGACGTCGTCCGCCCTCGCGGAGATCGACGCGGATTCGCCCGTGAGCACCGTGCCCGACGCACCCGACCGCAGCCCGCAGGACGACACGAACGCCGACGATGCGCCCGCCCCGGTCCTGCCGGCCCAGAACGTCGTCCCGGTCTTCCGCAAGGGCACCCTCGACGAGGCACAACTCGACGCGTTGCGGACCATCGCGGGTGAACTGACCACGAGCGATCTCACCGAACTGCGTGCGCGTGTCGAGGAGGGAGACGATCCCGAGACCGTGGCCCGCGAATGGATCGACGAACACGCCGGAGCGTGAACGGCACCCCGCGAGTACTCAGCCCGCGCGGGTGCCCATCCGGTCGCGGAGGAACACACCGAAGTCGGAGATCGCCGCGGCGGCCTCGGGAACGAGCGACGCCTGCAACGGCGCGACGTGCCACAGCTCGGGTTGTTCGACGAGGGTGACCTCGACGCCCGCCGCCCGGAGCTTCTCGGCGTACTGCCGCACCTGTGGGTGGAACATCTCCGCGGTGCCCACCTGGATGAGCGTCGGCGGCAGACCCGTGGGATCGGCGTGGATGGGCGCGTAACCGGGATCGGTGGGATCGCCTCCGGCGAGATACGCCTCGGCCGAGGAATACACCCAGCCCTTGTTCAGAACGACGTCGTTCACGTCGGGCAGGTCGCGGGCGGCCGGATCGGTCCACGGCGACAACAATCCGAGCGCCGGCGGGGTGATCCCGTGACGGTCGACGAGCCGGTGTGTGGTGGCCGCGGCGAGGCCACCGCCGGCCGAGTCGCCGGCGATCGCGATGCTCGACACCTCGAAGCCGTGCTCGCTGACGAGTTCGAGATAGGCCGCCTCGGCGTCGTTCAACGCCGCCGGATAGGGATGCTCGGGCGCGAGCCGGTAGTCGAGGACGTACACGGCCGCTCCGGACGCGGCGGCGAGATGCGCCGCGAGCGAGCGGTGCGTGGCGAGCGACCCGCCGGTGTACGCCCCGCCGTGCAGGTACAGGATCGCCGTGGTCCTCTCGGTGGCGCCCACCGTGATCCGCTCGGCGGGGCGTCCCGCCAGACCGATCGGGCGCACCACGGTGTCCTTCGGGAGGAACTGCAACGGCGCCGCGAGGTCGAGCAACCGGCGCTGCGTGGCGAACGACCAGCGCGGCGACAGCAGGGCGCGGAAGAGAGGACGCAGGGCGGTACGCGCCACCCGCGGTGACAGCTGCGGTGTCGGAGGCATGCCGCAGCCTATCCCCTCGGCACGACCCGGGAGGTCACGGTGGCGACGACACGCTGATAGGCCGGTCCGGCAACGCGGACGAAGGCGTCGAGCAGCTTCGCATCGGCGCCGATCAGTACACGCGCCTTGTTCTTCCGCACACCGGTGAGGATGGTCTTCGCCGCGTCCTCGGGGGTCGTGCGTGCGAGCTTGCGGTCGAAGAACTCCGCGAAGGTCGCCTGGTCGTCGCCGTCGGGGACGGCGGCGTTGCGCGCGATCGCGGTTTTGATACCACCGGGATGCACGCACGTGACCTGTACGGGATGCCGCGCGACGAGCATCTCCTGCCGCACCGCCTCGGTGAAGCCGCGCACGGCGAACTTCGCCGAGTTGTACGCCGCCTGACCCGGGATGCTCAGCAGACCGAACAGGCTCGAGACATTGATCAGGTGGCCGTCGCCCGACGCGATGAGATACGGCAGGAAAGCCTTGGTGCCGTTGACGACTCCCCAGAAATCGACGTCCATCACGCGCTCGATGTCCTTGAACTCGGTGCGCTCGAGGTCGCCGTGATAGGCGATGCCCGCGTTGTTGTACACCTGGTGGACCGCGCCGAAGTGGGCGGCGACCTGCTCGGCGTACTCGAGGACCTTCTCGCGCTGGGTGACGTCGAGATGGTCGGCCTTCACCTCGGCGCCGAGTTCCCGTGCGCGACGCGCGGTCTCCTCGAGCCCTGTGGTGTCGACATCCGAGATCGCCAGGCGGGCGCCTCGGGCCGCGAGGGCGAGGACGAGGGCCCGGCCGATCCCGGAACCCGCGCCCGTGACGACGACGACCCGGCCTGCGACATCACTCATCGAACTGCTGCCTCTCGGGACGTGCGCTCCTGCGCGGGACGGTCGGTGGCGACGGGGAGATCCGATTCGGCGACGCTACGGTACGCCTCGAGGTCGAATCTGCGGGTGATACGGCGGAATTCGAAGGTGAATCCCGGCCACAGCGTGGTGTTGTTGCCGTGCTTGTCGAGATACCAGCTCGCGCACCCGCCGTTGTTCCACACGCTCGACCGCATCGCGCGCTGCAGGTCGCGGTTGTACTCGTCCTGCACGTCCTCGCGGACCTCGACCGTGCCGATGCGGTTGCGATCGATCGTGCGAATGGCGTCGACGACGTATTCGAGCTGCGACTCGATCATGTACACCATCGAGGTGTGGCCGAGTCCGGTGTTCGGTCCGACGAGGAAGAACAGGTTCGGGAAGCCGGCGACCGAGCTGCCCTTGTACCCCCGCATGCCGGTCTCGTCGAAGACCTCGGCGAGCGAACGGCCTTCCTCGCCGAAGATGCCGGCGAAGGTCGGCGAGTCGGTGACGTGGAAGCCCGTCGCGACGACGATCGCGTCGACCTCGCGTTCGGTGCCGTCCTTCGTGACGATGCCGCGCGGGGTGACGCGGGCGATGCCGTCGGTGACGAGGTCGACGTTCGGCCGGTCGAGCGCGGGGTAATAGTTGTTCGAGATCAGCATGCGCTTGCAGCCGATACCGTAGTTCGGCGTGACCTTCCGGCGCAGTTCCTTGTCGCGGATCTGCCGCCGGACCTGGATGCGCGCGGCGAGCTCGAGCGGCTTCATGAAGGCCTGCGCCTTGGCCAGACCCACGACCTGCGTCTCGCGGGCGGTGTACTGCAGGGCGCGTGAAAGGCGCTGGAAGCCGGGGATGAACCGGAAGGCGAACCGCTCGGGAGCGGTGTACTCGCGGTCGAAGCGGGGGAGGATCCACGGTGCCGTGCGCTGGTAGACGTCGAGATGGCCCACGGTGCCGGCGATGGCCGGCACGATCTGGATGGCGGAGGCGCCGGTGCCGATGACCGCGACGCGCTTGCCGGCGAGGTCGGCGTCGTGGTTCCACCGTGCCGAGTGGAAGATCTCGCCCTCGAAACCGGAGATGCCCTCGATGTCGGGCAGCGATGGCTCGCACAGGGCGCCCACCGCGGAGATCACGACCTTGGCGCTGTACTTCCCGCGCGTGGTGGCCACGTCCCAGCGGTGCGTCGCGGTGTTCCAGCGGGCCGTCTGCACGTCGCACTCGAAGACAGTGCGTCGCCGCACGTCGTACCGGTCGGCGACCGAGCGGATGTACTCCTGGATCTCCGGCTGCGGCGAGAACGAGCGCGTCCAGCCGGGGTTGAGGGCGAACGAGTAGGAGTACAGGTTCGACGGCACGTCGCACGCCGCGCCGGGGTAGGTGTTGTCGCGCCAGGTGCCGCCCACCTCGGAGGCGCGTTCGAGCACGAGGAAGTCCTTGCCCGCCTGCGACAGTCGGATGGCCGCACCGAGCCCGGCGAACCCGCTGCCGATGATCAGCGTGTCGACCTGACGGATCTCCGCGTCGGCGACGGTATCTGTAACCGGAAGACTCATGTACTCGAGGTTAGAGCGTTCCAGTGACCTGGTCAACACTTGTTGACCATAATTCAATAACGGTGTTTGCATAGTGGACGTGACAGACGACAGTCCCGGACCCCGCCGGACCCGCCTCGGTCCCGCCCAACGCCGGGCCCAGCTGATCGAACAGGGTCTCGAACTGCTCGCCGACCGGCCCCTCGAGCAGATCTCCGTCGACGAGGTCGCCGACCGGGCCGGGGTCTCGAAGGGGCTGCTGTTCCACTACTTCGCCTCGAAGCACGACTACCACGTCGAACTCGTGCGATGCGTCGGCCAGGATCTCGTCGAGTACACCGCACCGGACGAAGGTCTCGAACCGATCGAGATGCTGCGCGGCACGCTCGTCGCGTACGTCGACTACGTCACCCGGCGCCGCGACATGTACGTCTCGATCCTGCGCGGCGCCACCAGCGGCGACCCCGACATGCGGGCGGCCTTCGAGGACACCCGCACAGCGCTCGTCGACCGGACCGTCGCGCACCTGCCCGCCATCGGGATCGAGCCGACGCCCGCCGTGCGGCTCGCCGTGCGCGGCTGGGTGGCCTTCGTCGAGGACACGACCATCGCGTGGCTACGCGATCCCGAACTCACCCGCGACGAGTTCGTCGAACTGGCCATAGCGGCGCTGTCCGGCGTTGCGCTGGCGGCACATTCGCTCCACTCATCGGCTGGTGACGCTGCTCCGGCCGGTGGGTTTCTCAGCGATCGTTTCCGGGAAGGTACTCCTGCAGCTTCGTCTTGACGCCCTGTTTCACGAAGCCCCAACGGTTCTCGTCACCGGCGAGCACGGCCTTGGCGACATCGGTGAACTGCTCCCACGTCGCGTGCGGCGGGATCGGCGGCATGTCCGGATCGGTGTACACGTCGAGCACCGTCGGACGGTCCGCGGCCAGCGCGCGATCCCAGGCCGAGCCCATCTCGTCCGAGGACTTCACGGTTTCGCCGCCCAGCCCGAGACTGCGCGCGAAGGCAGCGTAGTCGACGTCCGGAAGCGACTGGGACTCCGCGAATTTCGGTGCCCCACCCATCGCACGCATCTCCCAGGTGACCTGGTTGAGATCGTTGTTGTGGATGATCGCGACGACGAGCCGCGGATCGGTCCACTGCTGCCAGTACCGCTGGATGGTGATCAGCTCGGCCATGCCGTTCATCTGCATCGCCCCGTCGCCGGCGAACGCGACCACCGGACGACCCGGATGCGCGAACTTCGCGCCGATCCCGTACGGCACCGCCGGACCCATCGTCGCGAGGGTGCCCGACAGCGAACCGCGCATGTCACCGCGGAACTGCAATTGGCGCGCATACCAATTGGCGGCCGAACCCGAGTCGGCGGTGACGATCGCATCGTCCGGCAGTCGTGGTGAGGCCTCGGCGAACATCCGCAGCGGATTGACGAACTCCGTCTCGACCTCCGCCTGCTGTCCCATGGTCTGCCACCAGCGCTGCACGTTCTGCTCGATGCCCTCACGCCATGACCGGTCCTCCTTGCGCTGCAGCAGCGGGACGAGCGCGTCGAGCGTGGCGGCGGCATCCGCGACGAGGTTGACCTCGTTCGGATAGCGCATCCCGATCATGTTCGGGTCGATGTCGATCTGCACGCAGCGGGCCTGGCCGTATTCGGGCAGGAACTGGCTGTAGGGGAGGGACGAACCGACGATGAGCAGCGTGTCGCAGCCGGTCATCATCTCGTGGGTGGGCCGCGTGCCCAGCAACCCGATCGATCCGGTGACCCACGGCAACTCGTCCGACAGCACGTCCTTGCCCAGCAGGGCTTTCGCCACCCCGGCGCCGAGCAGATCCGCGACCTGCTCGAGTTGCGCCCGCGCACCGCGGGCGCCGCTGCCGACGAGCATCGCTACCTTGTCCCCAGCGTTGAGGATCTCCGCGGCCCGCCGGATCGCGTCGTCGTCCGGTGTGATCCGGGGACGGTCGAAGCCGACCGCCCATCGCTGAACGGTCGGTCTGGCCCACGATCGCCACCACCGGAACGTGGTCGAGTTTCGCGTCGTACAGGCCGTTGAGCAGATGGATCGCGCCCGGGCCGGAGGTCGCCATGCACACCCCGGGCCGGCCCGTGAACTTCGCATAGCCCACGGCTTCGAAGGCGCTCATCTCCTCGTGCCGGGACTGCACGAAGACCGGATCGTTGCCGGTGCGCGTCCAGGCGGCGAGGATCCCGTTGATGCCGTCGCCGGGATATCCGAAGACGTGGTCCACCCCCCACGCGCGCAGGCGGTGCAACAGGTAGTCGGCCACGGTCGGATTTGCCATCGGTAGCTCCTCGCAGGACACGATCGGGGGTCCTCCGGAGGGTGCCCGTCGTGCCCGGTCCGAAACACACCGGAAAAAGGCGTGAGCCGGGTCGATCGCCCCTCGCGGGGACGAACCGACCCGGCTCACATGAGAACCGTCAAGGACCCGAAGGATCCGAAACGGAGCTTCTAGCGACCGAAGGCCTTCTCGATGATCTCCTGCTGCTCGACAGCGTGGACCTTGCTCGAACCGGACGACGGTGCCGACATCGCGCGACGCGACACGCGCTTGATACCGCTGAGCTTGTCGGGCAGCAGTTCCGGCAGCGCGAGGCCGAGGAACGGCCAGGCACCCTGGTTCGCCGGCTCCTCCTGGACCCAGAAGAACTCGGTGGCGTTCGGGTACTGCTCGAGCGTCTCGGCGATGCGGCGACGCGGCACCGGGTACAGCTGCTCGATGCGCACGATCGCGACGTCGTCACGACCTTCCTTCTGCTTCTTCGCCAGCAGTTCCCAGTAGATCTTGCCGGAGGTGAGCAGCACACGAGTGGCCTTCGACCGGTCGGCCGTGCCCTCCTCGTAAGGAACCTCTTCGAGCAGCGAGCGGAACTTGCCCTGCGTGAAGTCCTCGATGTTGCTGACCGCGGCCTTGTTGCGCAGCATCGACTTGGGCGTGAACACCACCAGCGGGCGGCGGATGCCGTCGAGGTGATGGCGGCGCAGCAGGTGGAAGTAGCTCGCCGGGGTCGACGGAACCGCGACCGTCATCGAACCCTCGGCGCACAGCTGCAGCCAGCGCTCGATGCGGCCCGAGGTGTGGTCGGGACCCTGGCCCTCGTGGCCGTGCGGCAGCAGCAGCACGACGTCGGAGAGCTGACCCCACTTGGCCTCACCGGACGAGATGAACTCGTCGATGATGGGCTGCGCGCCGTTGACGAAGTCGCCGAACTGCGCCTCCCACAGCACGAGCGCGTCGGGGTTGCCCACCGAGTAGCCGTACTCGAAGCCCAGACCCGCGAACTCGGTCAGCGCCGAGTCGTAGACCATGAAGCGGCCGCCGTTGCCGGCCTGGTTGGCCAGCGAGGCGAGCGGGTTGTACTCGTCGCCCGTCTTGCGGTCGATGATGACCGAGTGGCGCTGCGTGAACGTGCCGCGACGCGAGTCCTGACCGGCCAGGCGCACCAGGGCACCTTCCTCGGCCAGCGAACCGAACGCGAGCAGCTCGGCGAACGCCCAGTCGATCTTGCCGTTGCGTGACATCTCACGACGCTTCTCGAGCACCGGCTTGACGCGCGGGTGGACGGTGAAGCCCTCGGGCGCCTCGGCGAAGGCGTCGCCGATCCGCTCGAGCACCGGCCGGTCGACGGAGGTGTCGAGACGCTTCGGCGGGGTCTGGTCGAGCTCGACCGACTCCGACGGCTCCGGCGGGTACTTCTCGAGTTCGCGGACCTCGTTGAAGACCCGTTCGAGCTGTCCCTGGTAGTCGCGCAGGGCGTCTTCCGCTTCCTTGAGCGAGATGTCGCCGCGGCCGATCAGGGCCTCGGTGTAGCTCTTGCGGACGCTGCGCTTGGTGTCGATCACGTCGTACATCGCCGGCTGGGTCATCGACGGGTCGTCGCCCTCGTTGTGACCGCGGCGGCGGTAGCAGATCATGTCGATGACGACGTCCTTGTGGAACTTCTCGCGGAAGTCCACGGCGAGCTTCGCGACCCACACGCAGGCCTCGGGGTCGTCGCCGTTGACGTGGAAGATCGGCGCGCCGATCATCTTCGCCACGTCGGTGCAGTACTCGGACGAACGCGAGTGCTCCGGCGCGGTGGTGAAGCCGACCTGGTTGTTGACGACGATGTGCACGGTGCCGCCGGTGCGGTAGCCGCGCAGCAGCGCGAGGTTGAGGGTCTCCGCGACGACGCCCTGACCGGCGAACGCAGCGTCGCCGTGCAGGAGCAAGGGCAGGACGGTGAAGCCGTCCTCGCCCTTGTCGAGGATGTCCTGCTTGGCGCGGACGAGGCCCTCGAGCACCGGGTTGACCGCCTCGAGGTGCGAGGGGTTCGCGGTGAGCGAGACCTTGATGTCGTTGTCGCCGAACATCTGGATGTAGGTGCCCTCGGCGCCGAGGTGGTACTTCACGTCGCCGGAACCGTGCGCAGCGGCCGGGTTCAGGTTGCCCTCGAACTCCGAGAAGATCTGCGAGTACGGCTTGCCGACGATGTTCGCGAGCACGTTCAGGCGACCGCGGTGCGGCATCGCGATGGCGACCTCGTCGAGCGTGTGCTCGGCGGCCTGGTCGATGATCGCGTCCATCATCGGGATGACGGACTCGGCGCCCTCGAGCGAGAAGCGCTTCTGACCGACGTACTTGGTCTGCAGGAACGTCTCGAACGCCTCGGCGGCGTTGAGGCGGCTCAGGATGTACTTCTGCTGGGCGACCGTCGGCTTGACGTGGTGCGCCTCGACCCGCTCCTGCAGCCACTGCTGCTGCTCGGGCTCGAGGATGTGGGTGTACTCGACACCGACGTGGCGGCAGTACGCGTCGCGCAGCACCGACAGCACGTCGCGCAGCTTCATCTTCGGGCGGCCGTGGAAGCCACCGACATTGAACTCGCGATCGAGATCCCACAGCGTCAGGTCGTGGGTCGTGACGTCGAGATCGGGATGCGACCGGAACTTGTCGCGCACGAACTGCAGCGGATCGGTGTCGGCCATGAGGTGGCCGCGGCTGCGGTAGGCGGCGATGAGCTCGAGCACACGGGTGTGCTTGTCGACGAGACCTTCCGGCACGTCCTTGCGCCAGCGGACCGGCTCGTAGGGGATGTGCAGGGTGTGGAAGATGCCGTCGTAGAAGTCGTCGCTGATGAGCAGCTCGTGGATCTTCTTCAGGAACTCACCCGACTCCGCGCCCTGGATCACGCGGTGGTCGTAGGTGGAGGTGAGCGTCAGCAGCTTGCCGATGCCGATCTCGGCGAGCCGCGCGTCGGACGCACCCTGGAACTCGGCCGGGTACTCCATGGCGCCGGCGCCGATGATCGCGCCCTGGCCCTGCATCAGACGCGGGACCGAGTGCACGGTGCCGATACCGCCCGGGTTGGTCAGCGAGATCGTGACGCCGGAGAAGTCGTCGCCGGTGAGCTTGCCGTCGCGGGCGCGGCGCACGATGTCCTCGTAGGCCGAGTAGAACTGCGCGAAGTTCATCGTCTCGCAGTTCTTGATGGCCGCCACGACCAGCGAACGCTGGCCGTTCTTGCCGGGCAGGTCGATCGCGAGACCGAGGTTCGTGTGCGCGGGCACGACGAGGTTCGGCTTGCCGTCGACCTCGGCGAAGTGGTTGTTCATGTTCGGGAACGCCTTGACCGCCTGGACGATCGCGTAACCGAGGATGTGGGTGAACGAGACCTTGCCGCCCCGGGTGCGGGCGAGGTGGTTGTTGATGACGATGCGGTTGTCGAACATCAACTTCGCGGGCACCGCGCGAACACTGGTGGCCGTCGGGATCGACAGCGAGGAGTTCATGTTCTTCGCAACGGCAGCAGCGGCGCCGCGCAGAACCTTCTTCTCCTCGGTGGCCTGGCCCGACGGGGCCGCGGCGGGCTTGGGAGCCGGCTTCGCGGGCGCGGCCTGGGCCTTCGGCTGCGTCGCAGGCTTGGTCTCCGCCTTCGGTGCAGGCTTGGCCGGCGCGGCCTCGGCCTGCGGTGCGGGCTTCGCCGACGCGGTCTCGGTTTTCGGTGCAGGCTTGGTGGGGGCCGAAGCGGAGGAACTCGGCGCAGATGCTGTGCTCGGCGCGGGCTTCTCGGTCGTGGCGGTGTCGGAGCCGTTGGTGCCTCCGGCCACCGCGGCTTCCGGCGAATAGTCGGTGAGGAATTCGTGCCAACTCGCGTCCACGGACGAAGGGTCGTCCTGGAAGCGCTGGTACATCTCGTCAACCAACCACTGGTTCTGTCCGAACTGTGATGTAGAGCTGCTGCTCACGGCAGTTGTTCGCCTCGTTTCTTTCTTCGGTACCCGATCGGAGCGCCTGTGAATATGAGGCTAGCCCGTGGCATGTGACGATCCGAACTGACCGCGCATGTCGGTGGGCTACCTCACAATCTGGTGCGATGGGGTCTCCATCGATGACGGTTCTCGAGAGCCGATTATTCCCTCTAAGGTGCATCGGCGCAGCGCGCACCCCGTTACAAACGTGAGGACGATCTCATGTTCGATCCTTCCGTCGTCGAAGTGAGCAGGACCTCGGGCTCCTCCGGAACGAGACCACCGGTAGCGAGTTGCCACAAAGTGGTGTACAGACCTCCCGCTCGGCGGAGCTCGTCGTGGGGCCCGCACTCGACGATACGGCCGTCGTCGACGACCACCACGAGATCGGCGCGTGCGGCGGTCGCGAGACGGTGCGCCACCACCACGGCCGTCCGCGAGCGGGCCACCCGCGCACCCGCCTCGAGCACCGCCTTCTCGGTGGCGGGATCGAGGGTCGCGGTGGCCTCGTCGAGCAACAGAAGATCGGGGTCCACCAGTTCGGCGCGCGCGAGTGCGATGAGCTGACGCTGCCCTGCCGACAGACCCTGACCGCGCTCACCCACCGGATGGTTCATGCCGCCGGCGAGTCCCGCGATCATGTCCAGCGCCCCCACGGCGCGCGCGGACGATTCGATCTCCTCGCGCGTCGCCTCGGGCCGGCCGTAGGCGATGTTGGTCGCCACCGTGCCCGTGAACAGGTGCGCCTCCTGCGGCACCACCCCGAGCCGGCCCCGATAGTCGCGCAGACGGTAACGGCGCAGATCGGTGTCGTCCACCCGCACCGAACCGGAGGTCGGGTCGTAGAACCGGGCGAGCAGTTTGACGACCGTCGACTTCCCGGCACCGGTGCGGCCCACCAGGGCGACCGTCGACCCGGCCGGGATCGACAGGTCCACATCGCTCAACGCGTCACGGTCGGTCTCGCTGTACCGGAAGCCCACCTGCCGCAGGTCGACGTCGCCGCGGAGGTGCCCGGCGATGGCGACCGTGCCCTCCTCGGCAGACTCGAGCGAGCTCTCGGTCCGCAGCAGGTCGCCGATCCGGCGCAGACCGACGCGCGCCTGCTGGTAACCGTCGAAGACCTGCGACAACTGCTGGATGGGTGCGAACAACAGGTTCAGATACAGCACGAACGCGATCAGCACACCGGGGCCGACCGCGCCCGACGCCACCTCGCGGGCGCCGACGAAGACGACCGCCGCGAGCGCCAGATCGGACAGGAAAGTGATGAACGGGAAGTACAGCGAGATGGCCCGCTGCGACCGCAGGCGACTGCGCCGATAGGCCTCCGCGCGCTCGGCGAACCGCCGCGCCGCGGTCTCCTCCCTGCGGTAGGCCTGGGCGGCGCGCAGACCCGTGACGTTCTCCTGGAAATCCGCGTTCACCAGGGAGATGCGTTCGCGGGACTGCGCGTACGCCGTCCCGGAGACCTTCCGGAACCACAGGGTCGCGCCGACCAGCACGGGCAGCACCGCCAGCACTACCAGGGCCAGCGACAGATCGGTGGCGATCAGCGCGATCGAGATACCGGTGAGCGTCAGCACCGCCACGACCGCGGTGGACAGGCCGGTCTGGATGAACTGCGACAGCGCGTCCACATCGGTCGTCATCCGCGTCATGATCCGGCCCGACAGTTCGCGTTCGTAGTAGTCGAGCCCGAGCCGTTGCAGGTGCGCGTACGAGCGCACGCGCAGCCCGAACAACACCCGTTCGCCCGCCCGCGCGGTGAGCACCGTGAGGATCGCGACCACGAACCAGCCGAGCAGCGCGAGCACCACACCCGCGGCGGTCGCCTGCCACAGCCGGGACGGATCGCCCGGGGTCACCCCGCGGTCGACGGCGTACCGCACCAGCGACGGGAACGCGATGCTCGTCAGCGACTCCACCGCCAGGCACAGCACGACGACCGCCAGCAGTGCGCGCACCGGGCGCAGCGTCGTCCACAATCGGAACTGCGGGTCGGGCAGGCGCAGGACCTCGGACCGCAGGGCCGGATCGCGTCCGGGGGTCTCGGTGGCCGGGGGAAGCGCGTCGACGGCCGCGCGCAGTTCCGGGGTCGGGGCCACCGCGCCGAGCGCCCCGGACACCGGCCCGCCGCGGCCACCACTGCCCGCCGGTCCGCCGCGACCTCCACTGCCCGCCGGTCCGCCGCGACCTCCACCGACCGCCGGAGGATTCCGAACGGTACCGGACGGCTCATCGTCGTCCGGTTCCTCGGGCCACAACTCACCGGCGGGAACCGGGCGTTCCGGTGCCGGTGCGGCGTCGTCGTCGGTCGAGAGCAGACGCCGGAAGACGGGACTGCGCTCCTCGAGTTCGTCGACCGTCCCGATGTCGACGATGCGTCCCTCGTCGAGCACGGCGACCCGGTCGGCGAGTGCGAGCGTCGACCGCCGATGGGCGAGCACGAGGGTCGTGCGGCGCCGACCCGCCCGCAACGCGCCGTAGATCGCAGCCTCGGTCTCGGCGTCGACCGCAGAGGTCGCGTCGTCGAGGATCAGCACCCGCGGATCGACGAGCAGTGCCCGCGCCAGCGCGACCCGCTGCCGCTGCCCACCGGACAGTGTCAGGCCGCGTTCACCGACGACCGTGTCGTAACCCTCGGGGAGGGCCTCGACGAAGTCGTCGGCGCGTGCCGCCGCGGCCGCGGTGCGGATCTCGTCGTCCGACGCGTCGGGCCGGCCGAGCGCGATGTTGGACGCGACCGTGTCGGAGAACAGGAACGGCTCGTCGAAGACGAGGCCGACCGCCCCGCGCAGATCGTCGGCGCGGAGCGTGGCGACGTCGATGTCGCGGCCGTCCGCGGTCAGGCACACCGACCCGCGGTGTGGCGCGTAGAAGCGGGGGAGCAGCAGCGACAGCACGGTCTTGCCCGACCCGGCCGGGCCGACGATCGCGACGGTCTCGCCGGGCGCGATCTCCAGGTCGAGGCCGCGCAGTACGTCCCGGTCGTCGTCGAAGCCGAACGTCACGTCCTCCAGGTGCACCCCGAGCGGACCGTCGGGCAGTTCGACGGGATGCGGGGGATCGGCGACGTCGGGTTCGGTGTCGATCACCTCGTACACCCGCTCGACGGCGGCGCGGGACAGCTGCGCCATGATCACGACCTGCGAGAGGGTGCGGGTCGTCCCCGTCATCGTCGCCACATAGGCGGTGAACGCCACGAAGGTGCCCACGGTGATTCCGCCCTCGAGGGCGAGCCAGCCGCCGAGAGCGATGGTGGCGACGAGCCCGAACTGCGGGATCGCACCCATCGGCGCCGAGAACCACGCGTTGATCCGGGCGGCACGCAGACGCTCCGCGTACAGCCTGCGACCGTGCTCCTCGAGTTGGTCGACCGCGTGCGATTCCTGCCCGAATCCCTTCACGACCCGCACGCCCGTGACCGTCTCCTCGACGTGCTGGGCGAGATCGGCCGCGCGCTGCTGCGCCGACCAGGTCGCGGCGAACAGCCTCGGGCGCACGACCCGCACGAGACCCGCGATGATCGGTACGATGACCACCGCGACCAGCGTGAGCAGCGGCGAGAGGGTCGTCATGATCACCAGCGCGAGCACGAATTGCAGCAGCGCACCCGCCGACATCGGCACCATCGCGAGCAGCCCTTGCACGAGCTGCAGGTCGGTGATGGACCGCGAGACCACCTGACCCGTGCGGATGCGGTCCTGACCGTGGCCGTCGAGACGTTGGAGTGAGCCGAGCAGGCGCAACCGCAGGTCGTGCTGCACGTCGAGCGACAGGCGTCCGGCGAGCATGCGGCGCCCGTACTGGCAGCCGAACCGGATCACCGCACCTGCCGCGATCGCAGCCGCGGCCAGCCCGATCAGGCGCAGGTCGTCGGCGGGCACGTCGCCCTGCCCGGTCGCGCTGTCGACCGCGACCTTCGTCAGCAGTGGGAAGGTGATGTCGATCAGGGCGGCGACGACGGTGACGGCCAGCGCCCCGACGGCTGTTCTGCGGTGTTTCAGGCATTCGGCGACGAGCCGGGAAATCCATCCCGGCGAGCGCGGAATCGGGTCGTGTGCCATCGAACCGACATTAGCGCCGAGCGCCGACAGGGCACGTCGAAGCCGCTCGGGGAGGGCCGGTGACGCAGGTGATCGAACGTGTCAGACGACGTCGGCGGTGCGGGCGCGCCACCAGCCGAGGCCGCCCAGCACCACGGTCCAGAGGAGCAGGAGCAGCGGGGCCGCCGGCCACGTCATCTCGAGTGTTACGTCCTCGGGCATCGACACCGCGGAGAACAGCACGTACCAGGCCACCTGCGCCGGCAGGTACGACGCGATCGCGCCGAGACCGAGACCGTGCAGGACGACCGAGACCATCAGCTCCCCGAACGGCACCCACGCGCAGATCGCGAGCACACTGCCCGTCGTCGACCGTGTGAGCAGACCCAGCCCCGCTCCGATGAGCGACCACATCAGCGCGCAGAACAGACCGATGCCCATCACCTTGGCGACCGATCCGAGGTCGGCACCGTCGAAGCCCCCACCGAACAACACGAGCGTCGCGGCCGCCGCGACTTCCGTGACGATGCAGTACAGCAGCCCGATCACGGCGACGGTCGCGAACTTCACGCCGACGACCCGGTCGCGTCCCCGCGCGGTGAGGAAGGTCGTCACGATCGTTCGGTGCGCGAACTCGCTGCCCGTCGCCACCGCGCCGAAGATCGCGGCGAACAGGAACACCAGCGACAACGAGAGGGAGATGCCGACCGCGGCGGCGACGGCCTCGGCGAAACCGTCACCGAAGCCGAGTTCGAGTTGCCGCGCGACCGGCAGCGTCAGCGCCCCGCAGAACAGTCCCACCAGCAGCGGTGCGATGCCGAGGATCCACCAGTAGCGCAGGCTCAGGACCTTGCGGAACTCGGCGGTGAGAAGCGCGGTCATGCGGTGGGACCTCCTTGCCCGGTCGGCGGTCGGTTCGGCTGTCCCCACTGCGACTGCGGGTACTGCTGTGCGGTCGGGTACTGCTGATACTGCTGGCCGTTCGGATACGGCTGGGCCTGCGGGTGCTGCTGGGCACTCGGGTACTGCGGGCCCTGCGGATACTGCCCGCCCGGCGGATGGTGGGCTCCGTGCCCCGGATACTGCGCGACCGGCGCGGCCGCGTAGCGACCGGCCGTCATCGCCAGGTAGACCTGCTCGAGATCGACGTGCTCGACACTCGTCCCGAACAGCGTCACCTCCGCGGTCGCGGCGATCTCGGCGATGCGGTCGGAAGTCACACCGACGACCGCGAGCCGTCCGTCCTGCTGCACCTGCGCGTCGGTGTGCCCGGCCGCGGCGAGTGCGGTCGCGAGGCGGGCCGGGTCGGAGGCCGCGGCGAACACCCGCGAGCGGTAGGCGTCGCGCAGATCGGTCATCGAGGTCTCCGCGACCAGGTGACCGTTCGCGATGATCACGAGGCGGTCGGCCATCTGCTCGATCTCCCGCAGGATGTGGCTCGAGATCAGCACGGTCCCGCCGTTGGCGGCGAATGCGCGGAGGAAGTCGCGCAGCCAGGCCATGCCCTCGGGGTCGAGTCCGTTCGCCGGTTCGTCGAGCACGAGATAACGCGGTTGTCCGAGCAGGGCCGTCGCCAGGGCGAGTCGCTGCCGCATGCCGAGGGAGAACTCCCCGATGCGACGCCGCGCGACCGACCCCAGGCCGACGAGGTCGAGCATCTGCCTCGCCCGTTCGTCGGGCACGCCGATCGCGGCACAGTAGATCTGCAGGTGTGTCAGCGCCCGGTGTTTGGGGTGGGCGCTGCGCGCGTCGAGCACCGCTCCGACGACCTGTGCAGGCTGCTGCAGGGAGGTGAACGGCACGCCGTCGACGAAGGCGTTCCCGGCGCTCGGCCGGACGAGGCCGAGCATCATGCCGAGGGTGGTGGTCTTGCCCGATCCGTTGGGTCCGAGGAAGCCGGTGATCGAGCCCGGCGGCACCGTGAACCACAGATTCGATACGGCCGTGTGGTCACCGAACGTCCTGTTCAGGCCGTGGACGGCGATCCCCGCGCCCGGTGCCCCCGAGGGCACCCGGGGATCGGGTGTGCCGTACGGCGGTTGCGTTGACGGTGCTGTCACGGATTCGGACCCCCGCGTCGTCGAGATATGGGTGCGGCTTGGTGCCGCGGTCGCCGTGAGCTTACGGGTCAGTCGAGGAAGGGCAGGACGGCGTCGAGGAATTCGCGGGGCGCGTCGAGCTGAGGACAGTGCCCGGCATCGGGGATGATCACCACCCGTCTCCGGCCGCCGGCCTGCACCCGTCGCGCGGCGTGAGCGGGCGTCAACCGGTCTTGTGCACCCCACACCAGCAGGGCCGGCATGTCGAGGGCGTGCACCATCTCCGGGATCGGCAGTCGGCCGAGCTCACCGATCGCGTGCCGGCCCACGGTCAGCAGCGTGTCGACCTGCTCGCGGGTCGCGTAGTTCGCCGCGAACGCCGTGCGCGCCGCCCGGTCGAAGGTGCCGCGCCGGTGCACGGCGGCCCGCGCGTACAGGGCACCCATGGCCTGCTGCATCACCGGAGCGGGCAGCAGGCGCGACAGTTCGATCGGCATGCGTGCACCCTGCGTCCACCACCGGGGGATCCCGGCGAGACCCGGCATGTCGGCGAGCACCACGCGGTCGACCCGGGACGGGTGGACCGACGCGAACACCAGTGCGGTGACCGCACCGAGCGAATTCCCGACCAGCGACACCGGTTCGGGAACGTCGTCGACGAGCTCGTCCAGGACGTCGACATAGTGGTCGAGCACGGGGGTCTCCCAGTGCTGCGCGCTACGTCCGAAACCGGGCAGGTCGACCGCGAGCACCCGGTGCCGTTCGGCGATCGCCGGCGCGACCTTGCACCACGTACCGCCGTGATCGGAGAAGCCGTGCAGCAGAACGACGGTGCGTGGTCCCGCACCGGACTCCCGTACGAACACCTTCCCGTCGGCCGGCACGGTCAGTCCTTCGGGACCGGAACACCGGTGTCGAGCGCCGGTGCCTCTCCGCTCGCCGGGAGGACGGGACGTGCGACGGGCCACGCGGCCGGCGGTGGACCGAAGGCGTCGCGGGCGTTCTGGATCGTGCGCTTGCCCAGCGCACGGTTGCCGACGCCACCGATCGCGGCGCCGATACCAGCGGGGACGAGCTTGCCGATCAGCAGCGGACTGCGCTTGGCGAAGTACCGGCGGATGAATTTCTTGACCAGGGAATTGTTCAGCGTCTTCAGCTGGGTGCCGCCCGCGCCGGTGGTCAGCGCCTTGGGCCAGTTGCGCAGCGACGCGCCGGTCGCGGTCGCGACGATCTCCCGGCCGGCGTCACCGAGGGAGACGGCGAGCACCAGCGCGCGGCGCTGCTCGTGGTTGTGGGGTTCGATCCCGTGCACCGATGCGATGGCCAGGGTGAGCAGCGCGGACGCCTCGAAGAAGAAGGCCGTCTCGGCGCCGACCGCGCCGATGGCCGCGAGTGTCCCGATGCCGGGGAAGGCTGCGGTCGCGCCCGCCGCGGACCCGCTGCCGGTGACGGTCAGCAGGAACTGCTTCTCGAGCCGCTCGATGATCTGCGCCGGGGACTCGTCGGGGTGCGAGCGCCGCATGAGATCGACGTACTTGGCCACCGCAGGGCCCTGCAGCCTCGCGCCGTTGTCCAGCATCTTGACGATAAAGGCCTCTGCGACGCCTGCCTTGTTGCTCATCGTGCCCCTGTTCTCCGGTGCTCTTGTCTTCCGGACTGCTCTCACTACGCTGGTGCCATGACCGGGTCCGCAGTCGGTGAGTCTGACGGCGCCAGGCGGCGTCCGACACCCCTGCTGACACCCTACGTACGGTCGTACGAGGGGTATCGGCTCGACGGTTTCCCGTCGGGGACCCATCTGGGTATGCCCTCTCCGGAGGTCACCGTAATCCTCACGATCTCCGAACCCGTCGAACTCTCGCGGGGCGACGGACGGTGCCCGGAACGTTTCGACGCGCTCGCCGGAGGGTTGTCGACGCAACCGGTGCCCATCGTCCACCACGGCCGGCAGCACGGGATCCAACTCGCGCTCACCCCCGCGGGTGCGCGCGCCCTGCTGGGTGTGCCCGCCGCCGCGCTCGGGCTGTGGGCCGTCGATCTCGAGGACGTCATCGGCGCCGACGGCCGGGAGTTGTTCGACCGGATCTCCGCGGTCGAATCGTGGGACGAGCGGTTCGCCGTCCTCGACCGGATTCTCACCCGCCGCCTGGTCGCCGCACGGTCGACGAGTCCGGACGGGCACCTCGTCCACGCCTGGCACCTGCTCGTGACGCACCCGGCTCGCCCGGTCCGCGCTGTTGCGGACGAACTCGGATGGAGCAGGCGACACCTCGCGAACCGGTGCGCCGCCGAGTTCGGACTGTCCCCGAAGGACGTGGCCCGGGTGGCGCGCTTCGACCGGTCGCGACGGATGCTGCGGGCCGACCCCGGCCGCCGCCTCGCCGATGTCGCCGCCGAGTGCGGCTTCTACGACCAGGCGCATCTCGCCCGCGACTGGCGCGATCTGGCGGGCGTCCCGCCGTCGCGGTGGCTCGAGGACGAGGTGTTCCCATTCGTCCAAGACGACCGGGGGGTTCCGGGCCGACACTCGGAGACATGACGTACACAACGAATTCCACGCAGCAGTCGACCACCCTCACACCCACCGTCGACACGGTGTGGCCGTGCTTCGCCTACACCGACGCCCGGGGCGCGATCCGTTTCCTCGTGGACACCCTCGGGTTCGCCGAAGCGGAGGTCTACGGGGAAGGGGATCGCGTCGACCACGCAGCCCTGCTCTGGCCGCACGGCGGAGGGGTCATGCTCGGCTCGACCGGTCGCGGGTCGCCGCTCGACCAGCACGCCGACAGGGGCGCCGCCTATCTCGTGCTTCCCGACGACGTCACCGTCGATGCCCTGTACGAGAGGGTGCTCGCCTCGGCGCAGGCGGAGGACCCGGCGGTCCGCGCGACCGTGACCGTCGAACTCCGCGACGAGGACTACGGATCGCACGGGTTCACCTGCCGGGACCCGCACGGTGTGTACTGGACGATCGGCACCTACCGGCCCCGCCGGCCGTAGGAACCGTCGCAGGGGGGTCAGCGTCGCAGGGGATCAGCGGGCGACCGTGCCGTGCCCTTCGGGGACCACCTCGCTCGGACGCGGCGGGGGCGGCGGTGTGCCGTCCCCGAACGGCCGCCCGCCGAGCGCCTCACGGCCGTGCGGATCGAGCCAGTTCGACAGGTCCGGTCCCTTCGGCACGATGCCCGTGGGATTGACGTCGGTGTGCACGAGGTAGTAGTGCTGCTTGATCTGAACGAAGTCGATGGTGTCGCCGAAGCCGGGTGTCTGGAACAGATCGCGCGCGTAGGCCCACAGCGCCGGGAAGTCCGCGAGCCGGTTCCGGTTGCACTTGAAGTGCCCGTGGTAGACGGGATCGAACCGGACGAGCGTGGTGAACAGGCGCACGTCGGCCTCGGTGATGGTCTCGCCCACGAGATAGCGCTGCGCCCCGAGGCGTTCCTCGAGCCAGTCGAGGCGGGCGAAGAGACGGTCGAAGGCCTTGTCGTAGGACTCCTGCGAACCGGCGAAACCGCACCGGTACACGCCGTTGTTGACGTCCTGGTAGACGAGCTCGGCCACCTCGTCGATTTCGCCTCGTAGCTCCTCGGGATACAGATCCGGGGCGCCCTCGCGGTGGAACTGCGTCCACTCGGTGGAGAAGTCGAGGGTGATCTGCGGATAGTCGTTCGTCACGACCTGCCCGGTGGGCACGTCGACGACGGCCGGGACGGTGATGCCGCGGTCGTATCCGGGGAATCGCGCGAAGTACGCGTCCTGCAGTCGCGGGATGCCGAGGACGGGGTCGACCCCGCCCGGGTCGAGATCGAACGTCCAGCTGCGCTCGTCGTGCGTCGGGCCGCACAGTCCCAGCGACAGAGCGTCCTCGAGACCGAGCAGCCGCCGCACGATGAGGGTGCGGTTGGCCCACGGGCACGCCCGGGCGGCGACGAGCCGGTACCGCCCCGACTCGACGGGATAGCCGTCGCGCCCGTCCGCGGTGACGCGGGTTCGGATGTAGTTGGTGTCGCGGGCGAACTCCGCACCCGGCTCGACGTACTTGTTCTCGGTCACCTACGCATCCTTCCGTGCACACTCGTCACTTCCCGGGTGGAACCCGAACCGTCACGAGGGTTCCCCAGATGTCGTATCCCGACACCGCCGCGACCGTCCGGGCACCGCGGTTGTCGCGGCGCATGCGGGCCAGCGGGACGAGTCCGGCGTCGAGCGCGTCGTGGGTCGCCAGCGTCGCGACCGTCGAGGCGAGCCCGAGCCGGCGCGCCGGCGGTGTCGTCAGCACCCGCACATCGGCCAGCAACGACCCGAGTTCGCTGTAGGCCGCGCCGGCGAGGGGACGGTGATCGTCGTCGAGCAATACGAACACGCGCGACGGCCCGGTCGGCGACAGTTCGGCCTCGGTGACGTCGTCGGGCGGGCAGCACCGCAGCAGTTCGGCGAGGTCCTCGGGGTCGTCGGAGATGAGCGGGTTCTCGACGCGTGTCGCGTCGATCCAGTCGGTGCACAGGGCGAGGATCTCCGTGCGACCCGCGTGGCCTGCGACGACGAGCTCGGCGTTCGGGGCATCGATCTCGGCCGGGTCGGGTTCGGCCGCGAGGCGGGAGACCGCGGCGTCGGGTCCGACGATCGCGGTGGCGCGCCCCACGGCGAGCAGTCGGACGTCGCGGAACGAGTCGTCGACACGCGTCACGCACCCGGGTTCGACGAGTGCGCCGTCGGGTAGGCCCAGTGCACGACACCACGCGAGGGCGGCGATGCTCGAGATGTGCGGGTCCACCCCGCTACCGTAGACCGCCGACGAGGGGAGAGGTCCGGTGAGCGACGACAGCGGGGTGGACACGCGCGAACGCGGGTCCGATGTGGCGGTGGAGATGTCCGACGGTGCCCGCTGGGCGGCGTTGGGCGCTCTGTGCCTGGGCTTCTTCATGATCCTGGTGGACAGCACGATCGTCGCCGTCGCCAACCCGGCGATCATGCGGACCTTCGGGGCCGACATCGCCGCCGTCGTGTGGGTCACGAGCGCCTATCTGCTCGCCTACGCGGTGCCGCTGCTCGTGACGGGCCGCCTCGGCGACCGCTTCGGTCAGCGCCGGGTCTACCTCTGCGGGCTGGTGCTGTTCACGATCGCGTCGTTGTGGTGCGGTTTCTCGTCGACGATCGAGATGCTCATCGTCGCCCGCGTGTTCCAGGGATTCGGCGCGGCGCTCATGTCGCCGCAGACCATGGCCGTGGTGACCCGGATCTTCCCGCGTGAGCGGCGCGGGACCGCGATGGGCCTGTGGGGCGCCGTGGCCGGGGTCGCGACGCTCGTCGGGCCGCTGGCCGGCGGTGTCCTGGTCGACGGGCTGGGCTGGGAATGGATCTTCTTCGTGAACGTGCCCGTCGGGATCGTCGGGTTCGCGCTCGCAGTGCGGTACGTGCCGGTGCTGCCCACGAGCCCGCACCGGTTCGACGTGCTCGGCATGCTGCTCAGCGGCGCCGGCCTGTTCTGCCTCGTGTTCGGGATCCAGGAGGGCAACTCGTTCGAGTGGACCGCCCGCGTGTGGGTGCTGATCGGGCTGGGCATCGTGTTGCTCGTCGTGTTCGTCGTCCAGCAGTCGCTCAACCGCGGTGAACCGCTCGTACCGCTGTCGCTGTTCCGGGACCGCAACTTCGGGTTGGCGAACATCGGTATCGCGACGATGGGTTTCGCCATCACCGGCGTCATGCTGCCGATCATGTTCTACGCCCAGTCGGTGCGCGGTCTGAGCCCGACCGGCGCCGCGATGCTCATGGTGCCGATGGCGGTCTTCAGTGGTGTGCTCGCGCCGCTCGTGGGCAGGCTCGTCGACCGGGTCCATCCGCGGCTGATCGCCGGCACCGGCTTCTCGCTGCTCACGATCGGGCTGGGTTGGCTCGCGCTGGTGATGACCCCCGACGCGGAGATCTGGCAGTTGCTGCTGCCGATCGCCCTGATCGGGGTGGCGAACGCGGGCATCTGGTCGCCGCTCTCGGCCACCGCGACGAACGGTCTCGCACCGAGCCGGGCCGGGGCGGGTTCCGGTGTGTACAACACGACGCGTCAGGTGGGCGCGGTGATGGGGAGTGCCGCTCTCGGTGCGATCATGGCGGCGCGGTTGAGCGCCAACGGTGTCGGCGGGGGAGGAGGGGCGCCGGAGATGGAGACGTCCGGCTCCGTCCTGCCGGAGCCCCTGCACGAACCGTTCGCCGCGGCGATGGCCGAATCGTTGTGGCTTCCTGCCGGCATCCTGCTCATCGGGCTCGTGGCCGCGCTCGCCTTCGACCGTCCCGCGAGCCAGAAGGAACAGCGTGCCGCCGAGGAGCGTTCGGCGGCAGCGAGCGCCTGACGGACGTTCCAGCGACCACCCTGCGGCACCTTCCCCGGTTGTCCGTGACCCGCCGTTTCCTCACATGGCTGTGATCCACGCCATATAGTGCAGGCACGCACGCCGGGTGGGAGGTGGCATGTCGGTGGCCGTAGTGGAAATTCCGGCAGGGAGTCGTTGGCTCCGGGACGATCGGGTCACTCGCCGCGACAGCGGCATCCTCCAGTACGACTGCCTGGAGCCGTGCATCGCCGAGCTGCTCGATCGGAGTGCGTTGCGTTTCGCGAACCGCGTCGCGGTGGTCGACCGATGCGGCCGCGCACTCACCTACCGCGAACTGTGGGCCGCCGCCGCCCGCGTCGCCGGTGGTCTCCTCGATCAGGGGGTCGGCCCCACCGACCGGGTGGTCGTCTGTCAGCCGAACGGGGTCCGTTGGCTGATCGGGTTCCTGGGCGTGGTCCTTGCCGGAGGTGTTCCGGTGCTCCCCGACCCGAGCTGCAGCCCCGAGGAAACGTCGGAGATCGGGGTCCACAGCGGTGCGGTCCTCACCCTGGACTCCGATCTGCCCGACGGTGTCGCCTTCCTCGACGGAGGTGCGTCACCGGACGAGCTCGCGGTGCTCTACTACGTGCGCGTCGCCGGTGGTGGACTGCGCGGCGTCGAACTGACGAACACCAACGTGCTGTCGACGATCGAGGCCGTCGCCCACGCAATGGATCTCGTCGGCGACGGCGTACGGACCGTGCTGACGGCGCCGCTGTCCACGGCGGTCGGATGCAGCGTCCAGTTGCTGCCCACCCTCGCCTCCGGGGGAACCGTCGTGGTCTCGGGATCGCGCGTGATCCGCGCACCGTGGCGGCACCTCCGCGCAGCTTTCCCCACCTCGCGGTGTGTGCGCGGCTGGGGAGTCGCCGAGACGGGAGGGATCGGTCTGCTGCTGCCCTCGGAACACCGCTCCCGCCATCCCCGCAGTGTCGGAGTGCCGTTCGGAGGGATCGAGATCGCGCTGCTCGGGCCCGATGCCGAACACGGTGTCGGCGAACTGCTCTGTCGCGGACCGAGCGTGGCCCGCCGCTATTGGCGCGATCCGTGCGCCACGGACGAGACGTTCACGGAGGACGGCTGGTTCCGCACGGGCGATCAGGTGCGCATCGACGACGAGGGCTTCGTCGATCAGATCGCCGTCCGGGTGTCGTGAACCCTGCAACAGGTTCCCGTCCGGTATACAGCCTGTAACCCGATGAACCGGCATTTTTCGTAGTGGAGAGGTGTGTCCATGTCCGACGTAGTCCTGCTCGAACGACGCGATCGCGTTCTCGTCATCACCATCAACCGGCCCGAGGCGCGCAACGCCGTCAACGCCGCCGTGAGCCACGCGCTCGCCCAGGCGGTCGACCAGCTCGACAGCGACGACTCCCTGTCGGTCGGTGTGCTCACCGGCGCCGGCGGCAACTTCTGCGCGGGCATGGACCTCAAGGCGTTCGTCGCAGGCGAGAACGTGGTCGTGCCCGGTAAGGGTCTCGGCTTCACGGAGGCGCCGCCGCGCAAGCCGCTCATCTCCGCCGTCGAAGGATTCGCCCTCGCCGGCGGAACCGAACTCGTCCTGGCCACCGACCTCGTCGTCGCCGCGAAGGACGCGAAGTTCGGCATCCCGGAGGTCAAGCGCGGCCTCGTCGCCGGTGGCGGTGGCCTGCTGCGCCTGCCGTCGCGCATCCCTTACCAGAAGGCCCTCGAACTCGCCCTCACCGGGGACGCGTTCACCGCCGAGGAAGGCTACGGATACGGTTTCGTCAATCGTCTCACCGAACCCGGTGGGGCACTCGAGGGTGCATTCGAACTGGCCGAGCGCATCACAGCGAACGGACCGCTCGCCGTGGCGGCGACCAAGGAGATCATCGTCCGCTCGGCCGACTGGTCGAGCGACGAAGCATTCGCGAAGCAGATGGAGATCATGGCGCCCGTGTTCACCTCGGAGGACGCGCGTGAAGGCGCCACCGCATTCGCCGAGAAGCGACCCCCTGTGTGGAAGGGTCGCTGAGCTCCGGTGTGGAAGGGTCGCTGAGCTCCGGTTTGGAAGGGTCGCTGAAAGACCGAACGAGAGATGACGAGGATCAGGTGACCGACGGATTCGCAGAACTGCACGTACACATCGAGGGCACGCTCGAACCCGAGCTGATCCTCGCCCTCGCCGAGCGGAACCGCATCGAGTTGCCCTATCGCGATCTCGACGATCTGCGCAGCCGCTACGAGTTCACCGATCTGCAGTCGTTCCTCGACCTGTACTACGCGAACATGGAGGTCCTGCGCACGGCGCAGGACTTCGCCGACCTCGCCCGCGCCTATTTCGCTCGTGCGGCGCGGGCGGGTGTCACCCACGCGGAGTTCTTCTTCGATCCGCAGGCCCACACCTCGCGCGGTGTCCCGCTGCCAGAGGTCGTAGCCGGGCTCTCCGACGCGGTCGCCGGGGCACACCGGGAGTTCGGGGTCGATGCGGCGATGATCGCGTCGATCGTGCGCGATCGCCCCGTGCCCGAAGCGCATCAGGTGTTCGGCGAACTGCTGCGCCTCGGTGCGCCGATCATCGCTCTCGGCCTGGACTCGGCGGAGGTCGGTCACCCGCCGTCACTGTTCGAGGACGTCTTCGCGCGGGCGCGGGCCGAAGGGCTGCACATCACCGCGCACGCGGGGGAGGAGGGACCTCCGGAATATGTTTGGCAGGCGCTCGATCTGCTCGGCGCCGAGCGCATCGACCACGGCATCCGCTCGCTCGAGGATCCCGAACTCGTCGCGCGCCTGGTCGACGAGAGCATTCCCCTCACCGTCTGCCCGTTCTCGAATGTCCGCCTCCGCGTGGTGGATACGCTCGCCGACCATCCGCTGCGCCGCATGCTCGAGGCGGGCCTGTCGGTGAGCGTGCACTCGGACGATCCCGCCTATTTCGGTGGTTACGTCGACGACAACCTCGCAGGGCTGAAGGATCAGCTCGGTCTGACCGATGCCGAACGGGATGTGCTCCGGCGCAATTCGTGGGACGCCGCCTTCCTCTGAGTCCGTCCGGGTGAGTCGGCTCGGGCGTCATTCGCCCAGGACGCGGCGCAGATACGGGTTCGTGAAGGTGCGGTGCGGATCCACGCGGTCGCGCACGGCGAGGAAGTCGTCGAACCGAGGGTAGAGCTCGCGTAGAGCGTCCGCGGTCAGGGAATGGAGCTTGCCCCAGTGCGGGCGTCCCTGCGCGGCGCGCAGGATCGGCTCGACACCGTCGAAGTAGGGCGTGTGGTCGCGCCGATGGTACTGGTGCACGGCCACATAGGCGGTATCGCGGCCCTGCGCCGTGGACAACCAGACATCGTCGCCCTGCGCGAACCGCACCTCCACCGGAAAACCGACACGAACGTCCGTGCGCTGCAGCCACGCATCGATCTCGCGCAGAACCGCTGGAAGGTGCTCGGCGGGGAGCGCGTACTCCATCTCCCGGAACCGCACCCGGCGGGTGGAGGCGAACACCCGGTAACTGCGGTCGACGAAGGTGCGCGGGGACAACGCCCGGGACGCGACCCGGTTCAGCGCCGGGATGGTGGCGGGAACCCGCGTCCCGACCTGCTGGAGGAGTGCGAAGGCGCCGTTGGAGAGCAGTTCGTCGTCGAGGAGGGTGCGCACCCGCCCGACCGGCTGCACCGGTGCCTCACCGGGGAGGCGGGTGTTGCGTTTGATGAGCACGCCGTCGGTGTGTGGGAACCAGTAGAACTCGAAATGGTCGACACCGCTTCGCAGTTCGTCGAGGACATCGAGTGTGGTGCGGAGCGACGAGGGGGCTTCCTCTGCGCGCAGGCGGAATGCGGGGACACAATCGAGCGTCACGGTCGCGAGCACGCCGAGGGCGCCGAGACCGAGCCGGGCGGCCTCGAACAGGTCGGGCTCGTGCTCGGGGGAGCAGTCGACGATCCGGCCGTCGGCGAGCACGATCGTCGCGCCGCACACGGCTGCTGCCAGTCCGCGGAAGGTCGCGCCGGTGCCGTGGGTGCCGGTCGAGATCGCGCCGGCGACGGACTGCACGTCGATGTCGCCGAGATTCGGTACGGCGAGGCCCTGTGCCCACAGCAGGTCGCCCAGGCCGCGCAGTCGCGTCCCCGCCCGCACGGTGACGCGCGCGCCGGTGGCCGACGGTTCCACCGCGACGAGACCGGACATCCGGTCGAGCGAGATGAGCGTGCCGTCGGTGACGGCCGCGCCGGTGAACGAGTGCCCGGCGCCCACGGCCTTGACATGTTCGCCCTGCTCGGAGGCGCGGACGACGACGCGCGCGAGGTCGTCGGTGCTGCCGGGGGTCTCGAAACGGCGAGGTGCCGCACTCTCGGTGCGAGCCCAATTGTGCCAGGTGGCCATGCCTCATCTTCGACCTGGACAATCGTCCAAGTCAACACCTGCTCGTGAACCTTTCCCGACCTCTACCATCAGGGTCATGCCGAATCGGTTGCCTGCTGACGAGCGCCGCGCCCAACTCGTGGCAGCAGCACTGGAACTGGCGGAGGGCGGGGGAGTCGGAGCCGTCACGGTCCGCGCCGTCGCCGAGAAGGCCGGAGTGTCACTGGGCGTTGTCCACTACTGTTTCGACAGCAAGGAAGCCCTCGTCGTCGCCATGGCGAACGCCGTCGTCGGCGAACTCGCCGGAGCCATGCACGCGGCCTTCGATGTGCCCGAGGACGCGCAGCAGACCGGCGGCGTCGACTGTCTCCGCTCGATGCTCCACACCGGCCTTCGCTCCATGTGGTCGACGATCGAGTCCACGCCGGGGCTGCAGACCCTCACCTACGAGATCACCGCCTACTCGCTCCGGCAGCGCACCGATGGCAGTCCCGCCGGCGGCGACATCGCCGTGGAGCAGTACCGCCTGATGGACAAGCAGGCCCAGTTGTTCCTCGACACCTGCGCCGAGCGGTGCGGCGTCGAATGGTCGCTGCCCACTTCGACGCTCGCACGACTGTCGTTGTCCGTGCTCGACGGCGTCGTGCTCCGGTGGCTCGTCGATCGCGACGGCGAGGCGGCCACGGCCGAACTGGGAGTCGTCGCCGACATCATCGCGACCCGTGCCGTAGAACGTTCCTGACCCGACCCGACCTTTTCGAAGGGATCGCCCGTGCTCCGTGCTGCTTCCGTTCACGACGCCGCCCTCGACCGGGTGCACGCGGCGACGGCCGACCTCGACCCGCCGTTCGCCGCCGTCGATCTGCCCACCCTGCGGCGCAACGCCGACGACCTGATCCGCCGCGCGAACGGTGTGCCCGTGCGGGTCGCGAGCAAATCGGTGCGCTGTCGTGCCGTCCTCGCCGAGGTCCTCGGTCCGGAACTGACCACCCGCGGCGGTTTTCGCGGCATCATGGCGTACTCGCTACGGGAGGCGCTGTGGCTCGTCGAGCACGGAGCGCGCGACATCCTGATGGGCTACCCCACGGTCGACCGGGCGGCGCTCGGGAAGCTCGCGGTGTCGCCGGACGCGGTGCAGGCGATCACGCTCATGGTCGATTCGGCCGAGCACCTCGACATCATCCGTACGGCTTTGGGGAAGAACACTTTCCGGACGAAGGTCTGCCTGGACATCGATGCGTCGTTGCGGGTGGGTCCGCTCCATCTCGGTGTGCGCCGTTCTCCGCTGCGCGACCCGGAGGCAGCCTCCGGCCTGGCCCGTCGCGCCGACGCCGCCGGATTCGACGTCGTCGGAGTGATGTTCTACGAGGCCCAGATCGCGGGCCTGCCCGACTCGTCGCTGCCGGTACGGCTCGTCAAGGGACTGTCGGCGCGGGATCTCTCCTCTCGTCGCCGCGCCGTGGTGGAGGCCGTGCGTGCGGTCGTGGGTGACCTCGAACTGGTCAACGGTGGCGGAACCGGCTCGCTCGAGGTGACCACCGCCGATCGTGTCGTCACCGAGGCCACCGCGGGATCGGGGCTGTACGTGCCCACCCTGTTCGACGGCTACCGGGCGTTCACCCCGAACCCGTCGATGTTCTTCGCGCTGCCTGCCGTACGCAAACCGTCACCGTCGGTCACGACGTTGTTCGGCGGCGGGTACATCGCGTCCGGCCCGACCGGCGCCTCGCGGGTGCCGCGCCCGGTCCGTCCTGTGGGATTGAAGTTGCTGGGGACGGAAGGTGCCGGCGAGGTGCAGACCCCGGTGCGCGGTCGCGCTGCCGCGTCGATCCCCGTCGGGGGACGGGTGTGGTTCCGCCACGCGAAGGCCGGCGAACTGTGCGAGAGGTTCGACCGGGTGTACCTCGTCGACGAGAACGGACGCACCGAGGTTCCCACTTATCGCGGTGAGGGCGGCTGCTGGTGACCTTCCGGCTCCGGCCACAATGAGGCCATGCCGTTGACGTTCTTCCCCGGGTCGGTCGGCCGGGTCCACTGGCGGTGCCGGACCGTCGACGACGCGAGAGCCGGTGTGGTGTTCGCGCACGGTTTCGGGCAGCACACCGGGCACTACCACCGTTTCGCCTCCGGCCTCGCCGCCCACGGCATCGCGTGGTGGGGACTCGACCTCGCCGGACACGGGCTCTCCGAAGGAGAACCCGGCTCACCGGGCAACGTCGAGTTCCACGCCGAGGACTTCGGCGTGCTCACCGGCCTCGCCGCCGAGTCCGGTCTGCCGCTGGTGATGATGGGCCATTCGCTGGGGGCGGCGACGGTCCTGACGGCGCTGGATGCCGATCCCTCCGGTGGTAGCCGCCTCGCGGGCGTCGTGCTGTGCGGTACGCCGCGCACCGCGGCCCTGCCGGAGACGGCCGAAGCGCTCGGCGCGAGCGACCTGCCGGTCCTGCTGGTCCACGGCGTCGACGACCGGCTGGCCCCCATCGACCCGGTACGCGAGTGGGCGTCGTCGCTGCCCGGGGCACAGTGGTGCGAGTATTCCGATGCCGGGCACGACCTGTTGCACGAACCCGTACATCGCAGGGTGACTTCGGATATTGCCGCGTTCGTGGGCGACGTGGCCGACCGGATTCCCAGATTCCCCGAGAAACGACCGGGCCCCTCGCGGTGACGAGGGGCCCGGTCGACGGTGTGGAACCTCAGTTGTAGATCGCTGCGATCTCGGCGCCGTGCTTGTCGTGGATGATGTTCCTCTTGAGCTTGAGCGTCGGGGTCAGCTCGCCGCTCTCGACGCTGAAATCGGTCTCGAGGAGGCGGTACTTGCGGATCGCCTCGGCCTTCGAGACCTTCTTGTTGGTCTCGGCAACCGCCTCGTCGATCTCAGCGATCAGGTCGGGGTTCTTGATCAGATCGGCGACCGTGGTTTCCGCCGGCAGACCGTGTCGCTCGAGCCAGCCCGGCAGCGCCTCCGGATCGAGGGTGATCAGCGCGCCGACGAATGGCTTGGAATCACCGACCACGATGACCTGGCTGATCAGCGGGTGGGCGCGCAGCGAATCCTCGAGGACGGCCGGGGCGACGTTCTTGCCGCCCGCGGTGACGATGAGTTCCTTCTTGCGGCCGGTGATCGAGATGAAGCCGTCCTCGTCGATCGCACCGATGTCGCCGGTGTGGAACCAGCCGTCGCGGATGGCTTCGTCGGTGGCCTTGTCGTTCTGCCAGTAGCCGTCGAACACCTGGGGGCCCTTGAGGAGGAGCTCGCCGTCCTCGGCGATCTTCGCGGCGCAGCCGTTGAACGGCGTGCCGACGGTGCCGATCTTCTGGGCGGCCGGGGTGTTCATGATGATGCCGCCGGTGGTCTCCGTCAGGCCGTAACCCTCGTAGATGGTGACGCCGACACCGCGGAAGAAGTGGCCGAGACGTGCGCCGAGTGCGGCGCCGCCCGAGACGGCCCGGGTGACGTTGCCGCCGAGCGCGGCCTTCAGCTTGCCGTAGACCAGCTTGTCGAAGACGAAGTGCTGGATCTTCAGGCCGAGGCCGGGGCCGCCGTTCTCGAGGGCCTTGCTGTACTCGATCGCGACCTCCGAGGCCTTCTCGAAGATCTTGCCCTTGCCGCCGTCGTAGGCCTTCTGCTTCGCCGAGTTGTAGACCTTCTCGAACACGCGGGGCACCGAGAGGATGAAGTTCGGCTTGAAGACCGCGAACTGGTCGAGCAGCGTCGTCAGGTCGGAGGTATGACCGACGGTGACCTTGCTGTCGAATGCCGCGAACGAGATCAGGCGCGCGAAGACGTGTGCCATCGGGATGAACAGCAGGGTGCGCTGGCCCTCGTGCATCGAGTCGGGCAGGGCCAGGCCGCAGGCCGCGGACTCCGAGGCGAAGTGGCGGTGCTTGAGCTGGACGCCCTTCGGCCGGCCCGTGGTGCCGGAGGTGTAGATGAGGGTCGCCGCGGATTCGGCCGTGACCGAGTTGCGCCGTTCCTCGACCTGCTCGTCGGTGACCGCTGCGCCGCGTGCGATGAGCTCGTCGACCGCGCTCTTGCCGCCCGGCGCCGGCTCGATCTGCAGGACCTCGCGCACGGTCGGGGCGTTCTCGGCGACCTCGCGGACGGTGTCGACGTGACCGGAGTTCTCGACGATGAGCAGCTTGGTCCCGGAGTCCTCGAGGATCCACTGGGCCTGGTCGGCCGACGACGTCTCGTAGATCGCCACGGTGGCACCGCCCGCGGCCCAGATGGCATAGTCGAGCAGGACCCATTCGTAGCGCGTCGCCGACAGGACCGCGACGCGGTCGCCGAGCTCGATACCCGACGCGATCAGGCCCTTCGCCACGGCGCGCACCTCGGATGCGAACTGGCGGGCGGTGACGGGAACCCACTTGCCGTCGACCAGTCGCTCGAACGGCACGAACTCCGGCGACTCCTTCTCGTGCCGGAAGACGCTGTCGGCCATCGACGTGTTCTCGGGAATCGAGAACGACTGTGGTACGGCAATCTCACTCACTGTGACCCCTCCATCGTTAGGTGCTGTCGGTGTGCATTGCATCACACGTCGTTGGGAAATGCATTACCCTCGGACCGCTTTGCCCTCTTTTTACAGTCCGATAGGCAGTGATCCAGGTAACAATGCTACCCGCCGGTAACGAGGATTGCCACTATCGGATCGTCTCGTCGGATTTCCCGGTACCGGAAGTACCAGTATTTCGGAGAAGGAGAATCGCTTCGTCGTCGCCGAGCTGATGGAAGTCGTCGTAGGCGGCGCCGACGCTGTCGGTGTCCACCGGCGTCCACGGGCAGATCACCTCGTCGGCCGTCCGGCCGGCCCGGCGCAGTGCGTCGGGGGAGGCCACCGGCACCGCGAGGACGACCCGGGTCGCTCCGGAGGCGCGCGCGGCGAGGCATGCCACCGCGGCCGTCGCACCTGTGGCGATGCCGTCGTCGACGACGATCGCCGTGCGGCCCTCCAGCGGCACCCGGGTGCGACCGGCACGCAGGCAATCGGCACGTCGAGCCAGTTCGGCCAGCTCGCGTCGCTCGACGGCCGCCACGGATTCGGGGGCGATCCGCCCGCGCCGGATCACGTCGTCGTTGAGGACCCGGAAGACGGCGTCCTGCGTGGTCGATTCCCCGGCGGTTCCGGGACCCGGTCCTTCGGCGATCGCGCCCATCGCGAGTTCGGGATGCCAGGGCACGCCCAGTTTGCGCACCACGAGGACGTCCAGGGGCGCATCGAGGGCTGCGGCGAGTTCACGGGCGACGGGAATGCCGCCGCGAGGTAGTGCGAGGACCACCGGGTCGGCGTCGCGCAGGTGCCCGGCCGACCGGGCGAGTCGCCGGCCTGCCTCCTCGCGTGTGGCGTACCCCACACCTCCAGTATGGGACGGTCCGCCCGGGCGGGCGAGCACTCACCGCCCGGACGGACCGAGGGGATCTCGGTCGAGCTCGCCCGACAGGTACGAGTGGTAGGCGGGCAGATCGAGCTGGCCGTGGCCGGACAGGCCGATCACGATGACCTCGGGTTCGGTGAGGCCCCGCGCGTACTCCGCGGCCGCGGCGATCGCGTGCGACGACTCCGGCGCCGGCACGATGCCCTCGTTCCGGGCGAAGAGCACCGCCGCGGAGAAGGCATCGGTCTGTGCCACGGACTGTCCCTGCACGTAGCCGAGCTCGACGGTGTGGCTGAGCAACGGCGCCATGCCGTGATATCGCAGCCCGCCGGCGTGGATCGGATCCGGGATGAAGTCCTGGCCGAGGGTGTGCATCTTCAGCAGCGGGGTCAGACCCGCGATGTCACCGTGGTCGTAGCGGTACTCGCCGCGGGTGATCGACGGGCACGCCGCGGGCTCGACGGCGACGACACGCGTGGTCGCCCGCTCGTGGATGACCTCGCGCAGGAACGGGAACGACAGGCCGGCGAGGTTCGAACCGCCGCCCGCGCAACCGAAGACGACGTCGGCCTGGTCCTCACCCGCGGCCCGCAGTTGCTCCACGGCCTCGAGGCCGATGACGGTCTGGTGCAGCACCACGTGGTTGAGCACGCTGCCGAGGGTGTAGCGGGCGGCGGCGTCCTTCACTGCGACCTCCACGGCCTCCGAGACCGCGATGCCGAGCGAGCCGGGTGTGTCCGGGTGCTCGGCAAGGACGGCGCGACCGGCCTCCGTCAGGTCGGACGGGCTGGGATGTACTGTGCCGCCGTAGGTCTCGATGAGGAAGCGGCGGTAGGGCTTCGAGTCGTAGGAGGCGCGGACCTGCCACACCTCGAGATCGATACCGAACTTCGCGCACGCAAACGACAGGGCCGAACCCCACTGTCCGGCACCGGTCTCCGTCGTGAGCCGGGTGACGCCGTCGAGCGAGTTGTAGTAGGCCTGTGCGACCGCCGAGTTCACCTTGTGGCTGCCCACCGGGCTCACGCCCTCGTACTTGACGTAGATGCGGGCCGGGGTGCCGAGTGCCTTCTCGAACGAGCGGGCGCGGAAAAGGGGCGTGGAGCGGTAACCGGCGTAGACCTCGCGCACGGCCTCCGGGATCTCGATGTCGGTCTCGGTCGACAGTTCCTGCTCGATCAGTCCCGCGGCGAACAGAGGTGCGAGATCGTCGGCGGTGATCGGTTCGCGGGTGCCGGGGTGCAGGTGCGGCGGCGGGGCCACCGCGAGGTCGCCGACGATGTTGTACCAGTACGTCGGAATACCCGAATCGGCGACGGACGGGGGTGTCGCGGACGCGTGCGCGGAGGGGGAAGCCGTCACTGGGGAATCCTTCGGTCGAGGACGGTGAACCTGCCCAGTGTGACGCGCCCCGGGTGCCGGCGACGGGGTGGGGTGGGTCATTGTTCGCGCGCTCGAGCCCGGGTCGCGGCCGGGTCCGGGCGCGAAGAGGTGAGTTCATCCGATAAACTGCTGGTCAAATGAGTGATATTCAAGACGCCCCCGACCAGGAGACCGCAGCTCTCACGTTTGCCGATCTCGACATCGATGCACGTGTGCTGCAAGCTCTTTCGGATGTGGGTTACGAGTCCCCGTCGCCGATCCAGGCGGCGACCATCCCACCGCTGCTGGAGGGACGGGACGTCGTCGGTCTCGCTCAGACCGGCACCGGCAAGACCGCCGCCTTCGCGGTGCCGATCCTCTCGCGTATCGACACCTCCGTGAAGCGGCCCCAGGCGCTGGTGCTGGCGCCCACCCGCGAGCTCGCGCTGCAGGTCGCGGAGGCTTTCGGTAAGTATTCCGTCCATATCCCGGGCCTGTCCGTCCTGCCCATCTACGGCGGTCAGGCATACGGTGTACAGCTATCCGGCCTCCGCCGCGGCGCCCAGGTCATCGTCGGCACCCCCGGACGTGTGATCGATCACCTCGCCAAGGGCACCCTCGACATCTCCGAACTCGAGTTCCTCGTCCTCGACGAGGCCGACGAGATGCTCACCATGGGCTTCCAGGAGGACGTCGAGCGCATCCTCGCCGACACCCCCGACACCAAGCAGGTCGCGCTGTTCTCCGCGACCATGCCGGGCGCGATCCGCCGGCTGTCGAAGCAGTACCTGAAGGATCCGCAGGAGATCACCGTCAAGTCGAAGACGACGACGTCGGCGAACATCTCCCAGCGCTGGGTTCTCGTCTCCCATCAGCGCAAGCTCGACGCGCTGACCCGAATCCTCGAGGTCGAGACCTTCGAGGCCATGATCATCTTCGTGCGCACGAAGCAGGCCACCGAGGACCTGGCCGAGCGCCTGCGCGCCCGCGGTTTCTCCGCCGCCGCCATCAACGGCGACATCGTGCAGGCCCAGCGCGAGCGCACGATCAACCAGCTCAAGAACGGCACGCTCGACATCCTCGTCGCTACCGACGTCGCCGCGCGTGGTCTCGACGTCGAGCGCATCAGCCACGTCGTCAACTACGACATCCCTCACGACACCGAGTCGTACGTGCACCGCATCGGCCGCACAGGCCGCGCCGGCCGCACCGGCGACGCGCTGCTGTTCGTCGCTCCGCGCGAGCGTCACCTGCTCAAGGCGATCGAGCGGGCCACCCGCCAGCCGCTCGCCGAGATGCAGCTGCCCACCGTCGAGGACGTCAACGCCCAGCGCGTATCGAAGTTCAACGACTCGATCACCGAGGCGCTCGCCTCCGATCACCTGCAGCTGTTCCGCACCTTCATCGAGGACTACGAGCGTGAGCACGACGTGCCGCTCGCCGACATCGCGGCCGCGCTGGCGGTGCTGTCTCGCGACGGCGAGTCGTTCCTCATGGAGGCCGAACCCGAGCCGGTCGCACCGCCGCGCCGCGAGCGCGAACCGCGCGAGCGTCCGCCGCGTCGCTTCGACGACGGGCCGAAGGTCGGTCGCGACGGCCAGGAGATGACCACCTACCGCATCGCCGTAGGCAAGCGTCACCGCGTGCAGCCCGGTGCGATCGTCGGTGCCATCGCCAACGAGGGCGGACTGCGCCGCGGCGATTTTGGGCACATCAGCATCCGTGCCGATCACAGCCTCGTCGAGCTGCCGAAGGATCTGTCGCCGCAGACCCTCGACGCGCTGCGCTCCACCCGAATCTCGGGCGTGCTCATCCAGCTGCAGCCCGACTCCGGCGCACCGTCCGGACGTCCCAGCTCGTATCGCGGACGCGACGACCGTCGCGGTGACGATCGACGCGGGGGAGACCGTCGCGATCACGGCAAGCGCGATCGTGGCGGCAAGCGCGAGTACGGCGACAGCCGTGGCGGCCGCTCCGGCGACTTCACGCACCGCAGCGACCGCAACGATCGTGGTGGTCGCGGCGGATACCGCGACTGAGACCGCCGGCCGATCCACTCGGCCGGGACGTCGGCGGTGGCACCGTCGACGTCCCGGCGCTCATGCGTCGAGTATGGGGGCTCCCACCGATACCTTCGGTCCCGAATCGGCGAACTGCGTGCGGTACAGCTCCGCGTAGCGGCCGCCCGCCGCCAGGAGATCGTCGTGGTTGCCGCGTTCGACGATGCGCCCGGCCTCGACGACCAGGATCTCGTCGGCGGCGCGGATGGTCGACAGGCGGTGCGCGATGACCACCGACGTGCGACCCTCGAGCGCCTCGGTCAACGCCTCCTGCACAGCGGCCTCCGAGGTCGAATCGAGATGGGCGGTGGCCTCGTCCAGGATCACCACCCGCGGATGGGCGAGCAGCAGTCGCGCGATCGTCAGCCGCTGACGCTCACCACCCGAGAGCCGGTAGCCGCGTTCGCCGACGACCGTGTCGAGTCCGTTCGGCAACGACGCGATCAGGGGCTCGAGGCGTGCGCGACGTAGGGCGTCCCACAGTTCGTTCTCGCCGGCTTCGGGGCGGGCGAGCAGCAGGTTGTTGCGGACCGTGTCGTGGAACAGGTGACCGTCCTGGGTGACCAGCCCGACTGTCGCGCGGATCGAGTCGGCGGTCAGTTCGCGGACGTCCGCTCCGCCGAGCAGCACGGCGCCGGAATCGACATCGTACAATCGCGGGATCATTTGTGCGATGGTCGATTTGCCCGCGCCGGACGATCCGACCAGTGCGACCATCCGGCCCGGTTCCACGCGGAACGACACGTCGCGCAGCACCTCTTCGCCGCCCCGCGAATCGAGCACCGCGACCTCCTCGAGCGATGCGAGCGAGACCTTGTCGGCGGACGGATACGCGAAGGTGACATTCCGGAGTTCCACTGCGACCGGACCGCCGGGCACCGGCCGGGCGTCGGGCGACTGCTCGATCAGCGGCTTCAGATCGAGGATCTCGAAGACCCGCTCGAAGCTCACCATCGCACTCATGACGTCCATGCGGGCGCTGGCCAGCGCCGTCAGCGGAGAGTACAGGCGCGTGAGGAGCATCGCCATCGCGACCACCGAACCGGGATCGAGCTGGTCGCGCAGGGCATAGAAACCGCCGAGGCCGTAGACGAGTGCGAGCGCGAGTGCGGACACGAGTGTCAGGGCCGTGACGAACACGCTCTGCAGCATCGCGGTGCGCACGCCGATGTCGCGGACCCGCTTCGCCCGGACGGCGAACTCCCTCGACTCCTGTGCCGGACGGCCGAACAGCTTGACCAGGGTGGCGCCCGGAGCCGAGAACCGTTCGGTCATCTGCGTGTTCATCACCGAGTTGTGGTTGGCGGCCTCCCGGCTGAGCTGCGCGAGCCGGGCGCCCATGTGCCGGGCGGGAATCACGAAGATCGGGAGCAGCAGCAGTGCGAGAAGGGTGATCTGCCAGGATATCCCGATCATCACCATCAGGGTGATCGCGAGGGTGACGATGTTGCCGACCACGCCGGACAGGGTGTCGCTGAAGGCACGCTGCGCACCGATGACGTCGTTGTTCAGGCGCGAGACGAGCGCGCCCGTACGGGTTCTCGTGAAGAAGGCGACCGGCATGCGCTGCACGTGGTCGAAGACCGTGGTGCGCAGATCGAGGATGAGATCCTCGCCGATGCTCGCCGACAACCAGCGGTTCGCGATCCCGAGGCCGGCCTCGATCAGTGCGATCGCGGCGATGATCACCGCGAGCAGCACCACGACCGAGACCGCGGCGCCGTCGACGATCGCGTCGATCACCCGCCCCGCGAGTACCGGTGTCGCGACGCCGAGCGCCGCGATGGTCACGCTCAGGACGAGATAGAAGGTGATGTTACGGCGGTGCGGCCGGGCGAACTCGGCGATCCGCCGCAGGCTCGCTCGGGAGAACGGCCTGCGGTCGCTCTCGGCGTGCATCGCGTTGTACATCGCGTTCCACGCGGTGACTTCCATGCTCATGGTGTCGGCCTCCTCGGGTCGCAGCCGAGGCTAGGACCTCGAGTGCGCTCGAGGTCAAGCCTAGGCTCGCACCACGACAGGACGAGGCGTCAGCGAGCCACGTCGATCACCACGCGGGTCGGTCCGGTGAGGGAGTACACCGAGAACGGCGTGCCGTGCGCGGCGACGCCGATGAACGACTGGGTGACACCTTCGAAGACGCCGGACCCGCTGACCTCCACCACGGATCCGCCGGCATCGGCGAGCACGGGATCCGGGCCGGCGTACTGCTCGACACCGCTGTCGAACGGATAGGCCGAGCCGTCGATGAGCACCTGCAGCACGGCGTCGCCGGCGACGGGGACCTCGTTGCCGCTGCCCTGCTGGAGTGCCTCGTCGACGTAGCCGACCCGCCACCCCGGTGTGCCCTCGCCGCCGAGTTCGTAGACCACGCGGTCGAAGCCCTCGTGACGTCCCGTGCGGATGTCGACGACCGTGAGTTTTGCGCCCTCTCCGGCCGGGGAGACCTTCTCGCGCGCGTCGCGCGGGACCTCGTCGGAGGTGGTGGTCTCGGGAGCCGAGGACGTCGGCGTGTCGACCGAGACGGCGGGGGAGGGTGCGGGCTCGTCGGCACCGGCGGAGCATCCCGCCAGGACCAGTGCTGTTGCGGTGACGGCCAGGGCGAGACGCGTGTGCTTCATGGGGCTCATGGTACGTCGGAACTCCCGTCGGCCACTGGCGACGCTCGCGGGGGTTGACCGGATCGAGACGTGAGGCGCACAATTCATCCAAGGATGATTTCAACACTCGATGAATTGAGTGGATCATGGCCATCGACCACATCTCCGACGCTGTCGACATCCGCGATCTGCACGTTCGGCGTGGCACCCATCGAGCTCTCGAGGACGTGAGCGTGCGCGTCCCGCGCGGGGCGATCACCGGACTGCTCGGCCCCTCGGGCTGCGGGAAGACCACCCTGATGCGCACGATCGTCGGCACCCAGATCGTCGAATCCGGCACGGTCACGGTGCTGGGCCTGCGCGCGGGCAGCGCCGAACTGCGCCGCCGCATCGGTTACGTCACCCAGTCGCCGAGCGTCTACCCCGACCTGACCGTCACCGAGAACGTCTCCTATTTCGCCTCCCTCTACGGGCGGAAGGGCGCCGCGGTCGCCGATACCCTCGCGGCGGTCGGGCTCACCGACCACGCCGGCAACCGGACGGCGGCCCTCTCCGGCGGTCAAATGGGCCGGGTGTCGCTCGCGTGTGCGCTGGTGGGCGATCCCGAACTGCTCGTGCTCGACGAACCCACCGTCGGACTCGATCCACTGCTGCGCGCCGAACTGTGGGAACACTTCCGCGCACTCGCCGATCGCGGCACCACCCTGCTCGTGTCGAGCCACGTCATGGACGAGGCCGGCCACTGCGACGAGCTCGTCCTCCTGCGCGAAGGCCGGCTGGTGGCCCAGCTGACCCCGGCCGAGCTGCGCGAACAGACAGGGGAAACGGGCCTCGAGAACGCCTTTCTCCGACTCATCCGGAACCGGACGGGAGCACGACCGTGAGCGCCGTCATCTATGCCACCACGACCACCCGCATCCTGCGTCAGTTGCGAGCCGACCATCGCACCGTCGCGATGATCGTGCTCGTCCCGAGCCTGTTGATGACGCTGCTGTACTTCATGTACCAGAACGCGCCCACCGGCCCGGGCGGAGTCTCGCTGTTCGACCGGATCGCCGTCACGATGCTCGGGATCCTCCCGTTCGTCGTGATGTTCCTGGTCACCTCCATCGCGATGCAACGCGAACGCAGTTCGGGCACCCTCGAACGGCTTCTCACCACACCGCTGACGAAACTCGACCTGCTTGCCGGTTACGGCAGCGCCTTCTCGCTCGCGGCGGCCGTCCAAGCCGGTCTCGCATGCGTGGTGGCCTTCTGGCTGCTCGACGTCACCAGCGCCGGATCCGTGCTGTGGGTGCTGGTCGTCGCGGTTCTCGTCGCCGTCCTCGGGGTCTCCCTGGGGCTGCTGTGCAGCGCCTTCGCCCGCACCGAGTTCCAGGCCGTGCAGTTCATGCCGGTGATCGTCATTCCGCAGTTCCTGCTGTGCGGGTTACTCGTCGCCCGGGACGATCTGCCCGACTGGCTGCGCTGGATCAGCAACGCACTGCCGTTGAGCTACGCGGTGGAGGCGCTGCAGGAGATCACCGTGAATCCGGGGGTCACCGCCGTCATGGTGCGGGATCTGATCGTCGTCGCGGCGTTCGCCGCCGCGGCCCTCACACTCGGTGCGGCGACGCTGCGCCGTCGCACCCCGTGACGAGCGAGGCCGGGACGCGGCGCCCCGGCCGCCGTCCCGGGAACTCGGGCGCGCGCGGCGACATCCTCGCGAGCGCCCGGGAACTGTTTGCCGCCAACGGTTTCGACAAGACGACGGTGCGTGCGGTAGCGGCCCGTGCAGGGGTGGACCCGGCGCTCGTGCACCACTACTTCGGCACCAAGCTGCAGCTGTTCACCGCGTCCATCGCGCTGCCGGTCGATCCGCGCGACGTCCTCGCCCCCGTCTACGCGGCCGAACCCGAAAATCTCGGCCGTGCCCTCACGACCGCCCTTCTCGGTGTGTGGGACTCCCCGCACCGCGACGCGGCCGTGGCGATGTTCCGTGCGCAGATCGCCGGGGGCGACAGCGGTCTGATCCGCTCGTTCCTGCTGGAAGTCGCGCTCGCACCGCTGTTCGAGCGTATCGACCGTCCCGTCGGCACCGGCCGGCTGCGGGCCGAACTGGTGGCCACCCAGATGACCGGGATCATGCTGGTGCGCTACATCATCGGACTCGAACCGCTCGCGTCGATGTCGTCGGAGCAGCTCGTCGAGATCGTCGCCCCCACTGTGCAGCGCTATCTGACCGGCGACCTGCCCGGCATGTGACCGCAGCTTCGGGGGCGTGCGCTTCGGTCGGAGACAGAGGCGCGCCGTCGACACGGTGCATCGGTCCGCGCACGACGCAAACGTAGAACGGAGTGTGTCGTCAGGTCGAGTGCTCCCGCAGGAAGGCGATGTCCTCGGCGAGTCCCTCCGCCGGGGTCTCGAGCACGATCGGTGCGTCGGCCTGCACCGCGATCTCCGCGAGCAACTGCGGATCGATCTGCCCGTCGGCGAGATTGGCGTGCCGGTCGCGGGCCGAATCGAACTCGTCACGCGAATTGTTCAGGTGCACCAAATCGATCCGGCCGGTGACCGCACGCACCCGTTCGACGACACCGACGAGATCCTCACCGCCCGCCCAGGCGTGGCAGGTGTCGAGGCAGAAGCCGGGACCGTAGTCGCCGATGGCGTCCCACAGACGTCCGATCGCGTCGATGTAGCGGGCCATCGCGAAGTCGCCGCCCGCCGTGTTCTCGACGAGGATCGGCACCCCGAACCCGCCCTTGTCCTCCTGCCTTTCGAACAGCTTGCGCCAGTTCTCCACCCCGGCGGCGACGTCCTCACCCGCGCGCACGTGCCCGCCGTGGACCACCAGCCCGAGCGCACCGATACGCGCGGCCGCCTCGGCGTGGTCGGCGAGGGCCTTGCGCGACGGCATCCGCACCCTGTTGTTCAGGCTCGCTACGTTGATGACGTACGGCGAGTGCACCACCACGTCGACGTCCGATGCGAGGATCTCCTCGGTGCGCGGATGCTCACCGGGCTTCGTCCATTTCTGCGGGTCCGACAGGAACACCTGCACCAGATCGGCACCGAGATGTTCGCCCTGACCGATGGGATCGTCGTCCTGCCGGACGTGCGCACCTATCCGCATGTGCCACAGGTTAGGGCAGTGTCCCGCCGACCGGGACCGCAATACCCGGACGTGCCCGGAATCTGCTCGACTCCTCGCATGGGCACACTCGAAGGCGGCAAACTCGACGGCAGGGTCGCGCTGATCACCGGCGCAGGTCAGGGGGTCGGTCAGGGGGTTGCGTTCGCGCTGGCCCGCCAAGGTGTGGCCATCGCGGTCGCCGGCCGGACCGAGTCGAAGCTGATCGACACCGCCGAGCAGATCCGCGCCTTCGGTGGCACCGCCGAGCCGGTCGTGTGCGACATCGCCGATCCGGATGCGATCGCCGCCGCGGTGGACCGCACGGTCAGAGCCTTCGGAGGTGTCGACATCCTCGTCAACAACGCGAGCTTCAATCCGCTCGGGCCGCTGCTCGACCTGAAGCCGGCCGTGCTGGAGAAGGCGTACCGCTCGGGTCCGCTCGCCGCGCTGCACGCCATGCAACTCGTCCACCCGATCATGAAGGAACGCGGTGGCGGGTCGATCGTCAACATGGTCACCTCCGCCGCGGTGCGCTGGGACGCGAGTGGTTACGGCGGCTACGCCTCGACCAAGGAGGCACTGCGGTCGCTGACCCGCACCGCGGCATCCGAATGGGGAGTCGACGGCATCCGAGTCAATGCCATCGCCCCGCACGCCCTTTCGCCGGGCCTGAAATGGTGGACGGAGAAGAACCCGGAGGAGGCCGCCGAGTTCGTGCAAACCATCCCGCTCCGCCGCATCGGCGACCCCGAAGAGGACATCGGGCGCGCCGTGGCGTGGATTGTGAGCGACGACGCACGCTATCTCACCGGCGCGACGATCCCGCTGGACGGGGGTCAGGCACGCTGGGCCTGAGCCACCGCCCCCGGCATACACCCGTATCCCCGAATCGAAGATCGGGGTCATCCCCGATGGTGCGGTGGTCCCGGCACCGGGAAGATGGGTGCATGCCACTGCACTCGGCCCCAGCAGCCCGCGCCCAGGACCTGAAGAAGATCTACGGAACCGGAGAAACCGCGGTACACGCCCTCGACGGTGTGACCGCGGATTTCGCCGCCGGTGAGTTCACCGCGATCATGGGTCCCTCCGGATCGGGCAAGTCGACCCTCATGCACTGCCTCGCAGGTCTCGACAGCGCGACCTCCGGAGCGGTCTTCATCGGCGACACCGATCTGACGACCCTGTCCGACAAGGGGATGACCCAGCTGCGGCGCGACCGCATCGGCTTCGTCTTCCAGGCGTTCAACCTCGTCCCCACCCTCACCGCGCTCGAGAACATCACCCTGCCGGTGGATATCGCGGGCCGCAAGATCGATCAGGAATGGCTCGACACCGTCGTCACCCGTCTCGGTCTCACCGACCGTCTCGGACACCGCCCCGGCGAATTGTCCGGTGGCCAGCAGCAGCGTGTCGCGTGCGCGCGTGCCCTCGCGGGCCGGCCGGAGATCATCTTCGGCGACGAGCCGACCGGCAACCTCGACTCCCGCTCGTCCGGTGAGGTGCTGTCCATCCTGCGGGCTGCCGTCGACGAGTTCGACCAGACCGTCGTGATCGTCACCCACGACCCGCGCGCCGCCGGCTACGCCGACCGCGTGGTGTTCCTCGCCGACGGACGCATCGTCGACGAGATGCGCGAACCGACGGCCGAACGAGTGCTCGACCGGATGAAACAGTTCGATCCCGCCTCCGCGGCTCCCGTGGCGGAATAGGAGACACCGCGATGAGTGGGAATCCCATCCGCAGGGTTGCCCTGCGCAACCTCGCCGCACACAAGGTGCGGCTCGCCCTGACCGTGCTCTCCGTGGTGCTCGGCACGGCCTTCATCACCGGTTCGTTCGTCTTCACCGACACACTGCAGCGCACCTTCGACGGCATCTTCGGCGACGTCGCCCAGGGCGTCGACGTCCGCGTCAGCACCGAGCAGTACGGCACCAGCGGTGTCCCGATCGAGGCCGTCGACCAGGTCGTCGCCCTCCCCGGCGTCGAGCGCACGTCCCCGTCGATCGGTGGCGGCATCATCGTCCTCGACTCCGAGGGCGCCGCGATCCAGACCGGAGGCGCACCCGCCGAGGGTTACGCCTACATCCCGCCCGACCGTCTCGTCGGCGAACCGGAGACCTTCGTGGCCGGTGGACCACCCGCGGAGAGCGGGCAGATCGCGCTCAACGAGAGCGCGGCCGAACGCGGTGATCTCTCGATCGGCGACAGCACGACCGTGCTCACCATCTCGCAGGGCATGGTGCCGGTGACCGTCAGCGGCATCTACGAACTCGAGACCGACACCGGCGGCTACATCGGTGCGTTGTTCACCGAGGAACAGGCCTCCCAGCTGTTCACCGACGGCCGGCACATCGGCTTCCTCGACGTCGCAGGCGACGGTTCGCTCTCGCCCGAGCAGCTGCGCGACGAGATTGCGGCAGCGCTGCCCGAGCTGAAGGTGCAGACCGGAGCCGAGGTCACCGAGGAGACCAAGTCGCAGGTCGCCGAGGCCCTGAACTTCCTCAACTACTTCCTGCTCGCGTTCGGCGCGATCGCACTGCTCGTCGGCACGTTCATCATCTACAACACCTTCTCGATGATCGTCGCCCAGCGACTACGCGAACTCGCCCTGCTCCGCGCGATCGGCGCGAGCCGCAAGCAGGTCGGCCGGTCGGTCACCCTCGAGGCCTTCGTCGTCGGTCTGATCGGCAGCATCATCGGTATCGCCGCGGGCGTCGCGCTCGCCTACGGTCTGCGCGCGGCACTGAACGCCGCGGATCTCGGACTGCCGTCGGGCCCGCTGCAGTTGTCCCCGCGCACCGTGATCGTCGCGCTGCTCGTCGGCGTGGTCGTGACGATGGTCAGCGCCTACGCCCCGGCGCGGCGCGCGACCCACGTTCCGCCCGTCGCCGCGATGCGCGAGGAATCCACAGCGACCGTCGAGTCGCTGCGCATCCGCACGATCATCGGTGTGCTCTGCGCGATCGTCGGTGCGGCACTCGTCGTGGTGGGCGCACAGCAGGTCGGTGGCGGCGCGGCCGCGACCGTCGGTATCGGCGCCTTCCTGCTGATCCTGTCGGTGCTGTTCGCGGCGCCGGCGTTGTCCCGGCCCGTCGTGAACGCGCTCGGTGCGGTCTTCGCTCGGCCGTTCGGGGCGATCGGCCGGCTCGCGCGCACCAATGCGACCCGCAATCCGCGTCGCACCGCCGCGACCGCGTTCGCCCTCACCCTGGGGCTGATGCTCGTCTCCGTCATCGGGGTATTCGGGTCGTCGGCGAAGGCCAGTGTCGACGCGCTCGTCGACAACGGGGTCGAGGCGGACTTCATGCTCACCGGGCCGCAGATGTTCGGTGTCCCGGCCCCCGCCGCCGAGGCGGTCCGCGGAGTGGACGGCATCGAGGAGGTCGTGCCCGCCTACGGCGTGCAGGCCAAGATCGACGAGGACTTCGAGTTCGGCACCGGAGCGGGCGGGCCCCTCCAGGACGTTCTCGACCTGGACATGGTCGCGGGAGCCTTCGAGGTGACCGGGAACGAGATTCTCGTCTCGCAGGCCTCGGCGGACGACCACGGCTGGGAAGTGGGCTCCACCGTTCCGCTCACCAGTCGCGACGGCGACACCGTCGACACCACGGTCGCCGGCATCTTCGCCGACAACCAGCTGATCGGTCCGTGGGTCGTCTCGCAGGAGCTGTTCGAGCAGTTCACGCCGCCGAACAACCGGTCGGCGCTCGTCGTCCTCATGAACACCGTCGACGGTGCCGATCCGGAGACCGTGCGCGCGTCGATCGAGGAGGCCGTCAAGGACTACGTGATCGTGCAGGTCCTCGACCGTGAGCAGTTCAAGGGTCAGCAGGCGCAGCAGATCGACATGCTCCTCGCGATCCTCTACGGCCTGCTCGCCCTCGCCGTAGTCATCGCCATCCTCGGCATCGTCAACACCCTCGCGCTGTCGGTGGTGGAACGGCGGCGGGAAATCGGCATGCTCCGCGCCGTCGGTATGCAACGCGCCCAGGTGCGTCGCACGATCTACCTGGAGTCGCTGCTCATCGCGGTCTTCGGCGCGGTCGTGGGTGTCGTGCTCGGTCTCGCGTTCGGCTGGGCGTTCGTACGCACCCTCGCCGATCAGGGACTCGACATCATCTCGGTGCCGTGGTCGCAGGTCGTCGGCATGCTCGTCGCGTCCGGCATCATCGGTGTCCTCGCGGCGCTGTGGCCCGGCCAGCGTGCGGCGAAGACGCCGCCGCTCGAAGCGATCAGCGACATGTAGGCAGAAAGTGCAGGTGGACACGAGTTGTCCACAGGCAGTGGAGTTGTCCACAGCGGCCGGCCCGCGGAGCATTCCGCGGGCCGGCCGTCGTCGGTGCCCCTTATGCTTCCGCGGCAGGGGGTGGTGGTGTGCAGGTGGACGATCTGGCGGGGTGGGATCCGGATGCGCTCGAGCGCACGGCGACCGAGCTCGCGGCATGTGCCGATGCCGTCGACGCCGTGGCCGGCGACGTCGCGCGGTCGGCGTCCTTCGGCGACGCCTGGAGCGGTGCGGCGCATGACGGAGCGACGTCCGCATTCGCCTCGTACGGGCGGGATCTCGCGGCACAGGCCGAGTCGTATCGGCGCGTGTCCGCATGTGCGCGGTTCGTCGTGCCGCGACTGCGGGCACTGCACTCCGAACTGGGCGAGCTGCAGACCAGGGCCGCTGCGCGGGGTTTCCCGCTCGACGCCGACGAATTGCTCGCGGCGTCGCTGCGATCGCTGCTCGTCCGTGCCGATGGGCTCGACCGCGAGGCCGCCGCTCGCCTGAGTGTCGAATCCGAGCCGCCGGGAACGGTTCTCGGCGAACAGGGTCGCCTACATACCGCGATCGCGCGGTCCGGATCGACGACGCTGCCGGTCCTGCCGGATCCGGCCACCGATCCCGTGCAGGTCGCGCAGTGGTGGAACGGTCTCGACGACACGGCACGCACCGCGCTGGTCGCCGAACATCCCGAACGGATCGGCGCCCTCGACGGACTACCCGCTGCGGTTCGCGATCTCGCCAATCGTGCCCTGCTCGACGACGAACGTCGCCGCCTCGAATCCGTCGCGACACAACTGCGGGCCGAACTCGACGCGATGTTCCTCGGTGGCACCGTGATCGACAGTCTCGGCGTCACCGGACTGTTCACCGACGCCGATGCCGGGCTCGAACAGACGGTGCGGAAGATCGAGGCCCTCGCCGCGATCGACGCGACCCTCGCCCACGGCGACCGGCAATTGCTCGCCCTCGACCTGTCCGGACGCGAAGCGATGGCGGCGGTGGCCGTCGGGGACGTCGACACCGCCGAGCACCTGGCCGTCTTCGTCCCCGGCGCCGGCTCGACCGTGCAGGGCAATCTGCAGGGCTACGACACGCAGGTCGCGGCGCTGCGCGACGCCGCTCGGCTCCACCTCACCGGCGGCGATCCCTCCGTCGCGGCGGTCACCTGGCTGAATTACCAGGCTCCCCAATGGGGATGGGGTCTCGCGTTCACCGAGCGCAGTCCGGTCTCCGACCTCGCCGCCCGGATCGCCGCGCCTCGCCTGGTCGACTTCCTCGACGGCATCGCGGCCTCGCGTCCCGACGACCCGCGTATCACCACGGTCGGGCATTCCTACGGGGCCGTCGTCTCTGGTCTGGCGCTGAGGGAGACCGGTGCGGTCGATGCCGCGGTGTTCGTCGGGGCTCCGGGGATCGGGACCGGCGACGTGACCGACCTGCGGATCCCGCCCGACTCCGCCTATCTCGTCGAAGCCGAGCGCGACATCGTCGCCGACGTCGGAACCTTCGGTGGCGACCCGAGCTTCCTCGACGGCCTGACGCATCTTCCCGCCGGTCCGGGCACCACCACCGCCGGAGTCCCGCTCGCGGGCATCACCGGCCACAGCTCGTATCTCACCCCCGGAACGTCGAGTTCCCACCACATCGCCGGTGTCGTCGCGGGCACCGCAGAACGGAGTACGCCGTGACCTCTGTGTGGAGTTCTCGGCTCGGGGCGTGCGTCGTCGTTCCGGCAGCACTGCTCGCGGCGTGCACCACCACGGTGACCCCGGTCGCGATGCCCGAACCGGTCGCCACGACCAGCGCGGGCGCGGTCGAGTTCTACACCGCCGTGCAGCGCGACGTCCTCACCGCGCTGTCCGCCGAGTTCCCCAGCGTGCGCTTCGAACCGAAGTACGCGAGCACCACCGCGGGATGCACGCTGCCCGACGGCACCTCGGGCCTGACGGTGCACCTCCCGATCCACGGCTCGGGCAGGCCGGTGCCGGTCGACGAACTAGACCGTGCGGCCAGGGTCTTCGAGGACACCGCCGCGCGGGCGGGCTTCCACGGTCGTCATGTGCTGCCTCCGGATACCGGTCTCGCCGTCCGGATGTTCGCGGCCGACGGCTCGTACATCACCTTCGGCAGTTACGTCGCCGCGACCGTCGGACTCACCGTCGGTTGTTACCCGGAGTAGGCCCGGTAGTCGGCTAGGCTCGTCCGAGCGACGGCCGCTCGGGCCGTCGTGATTCGTGCTGGCAGCCGTGGAGGGACGAACAGATGCGCCCGATGCTCGGCATCTCCGTCGACGACGGTGAAGTGTGCGCGGTCCTCGTCGATGCCGACGTTCCGAGTCTCGGTCCGTTCGACTCCCAGCGAGGCTTCGGCGCACCCGGGGACACGCCGGCGGAGGCCGCTGCCGCTGCCGCCTCCGCCATGGCGGAACGTGCCGCCGCGGCGTCGCTGACCCTGTCCGCGGCCGCGGTGGTGACCGGTCCCGAGAACGACGAGGACGCCGAACCGGTCACCGAGGCGGTGCGAGCCGTGCTCGGTATCGACGTCGACACGGTCCTGCTCGACGACGCGCGACTGGCCTTCCTCGCCGGAGCACCCGAACTCGCGGAACTGCCGGTCCTGGCCCTGCACACCCGTACCTACGGCGTCGAATCCGCATCGATGGTCGACGTCCCCTCGCGCACGGTGCTGTCCACGGTGAGTCCCGACGGCGACGAGTTCGGTCCCTACACGCAGTCCCTGCCCGAGGCGATGGACGAAGCGGTCGCCCGCGCCGGCACCTCGCCCGACGCGGTGGTCTTCCTCGATCTGCGTCCCGGCGACGCCCGTCCGGCACGAGAGCTCGCCACCGTCCTCGGTGTTCCCTTCGTGACTCCGCACGGGGTGCCCTGGCATCGCGCGACCGGTGCCGCGCTCGTCGCAGCCGCCCGCCGCTCCCCGACGGTCGTCGCCGCGCCCACGAACCGTCGTCGCGGCACCGTCCTGCCGGCCATGCTCGTCGCGCTCGTCGCCCTGCTGGGTGGGGGACTGGCCGTCGCGGTGAGCAGCGGCGTGCAGGCGGAACGCTCCGCGCCCGGACTGCAGACGGCCGTGGCGCCGCCGCCGTCGCCGGTGCCGTCGCCCGATCGCGCACCCGTCGCCGACCCGTGCTCCGAGGCGCGACCGGCATCGTGGCCGGCCCACGCGTCCGATCCGGTCGACCCGGTGCCGACGCCCGAGACGCCCACCGAGATTCCCTGCGGCAGCGCACCTCCCACCGCTCCGTGATCGGCCGGTGATCGGGCGCATTTCTCAGGTGCGCAGTGCCGAAAGGCGCATCTCTCAGGTGCGCAGTGTCCGACCGGCGCGCGTCAGCGATTCCGCATCGGATGCGACGACGACATCGGCGAACCGCTCGCGGTAGTCGCCGAGGTCGTCGCCGACCGAACCGACCACCGCGACCACCGGAACGTCGCTGCAGCGCGCGAGGATCGCCGAGACGATCTTGCCCGCCCGCGACTGGCCGTCGAGCCGTCCCTCGCCGACCACCACGAGATCGGCGGTGCGCACGGCGTCGTCGAATTCCACTGCGTCGAGCACGAAGTCGGCTCCCGACCGCAGTTCTGCACCGAACCGCGACCACATCCCACCGGAGAAACCCCCGGCCGCTCCAGAGCCGTCCACCTCCCGCGGGTCGCGGGGGAGGGTCAGCGCCCTCTCTTCGAGGCGGCGCGTGAGCAGCGCGACGGCTGCCGTATCGGCGCCCTTCTGCGGCCCGAAGATCCGTGCCGCATCGGTGTAGCGGGTCGTCACGTCGGACAGCACGGTGACGCGGGCGTCGTCGAGCCCACCCCGCTCGTCGATCGCGGCGATCGCACCTGCGCCCCCGTCGGTCGTCGCCGACCCACCGGCCGCGACGACGATGTGTCGTGCTCCGCGCCGGACGGCTTCGGCCATGACCATCCCGGTGCCGTAGGTGTCGGCGGTGACGGCGTCGCGCGGACCGTCGTGCGGAGTGGTGATGCCGCTCGCCGTCGCGAGTTCGACGACGGCCGTGCCGTCCGGCGACATCCCCAGCAGTCCGCGGCACGGTGCGCGCCACGGGTTCACGGCCTCGACCTCGATCCGGGCGAGACCGAGCGGCCCGGCGAGCGCGTCGAGAGTGCCCTCGCCGCCGTCCGCGACGGGCATCCGGATCGCGGTGTGCCCGGCGCTCTCCACACCGGAGGCGATCGCGTCGGCGACCTCGACGGCGGTGTAGGTGCCCTTGAAGCTGTCGGGGGCGATCAGGATGCGGGTCACCGGAGGGCCCAGTCGAAGGCCTCGGCCTCGGAGCGGGCGCCCTGCCGGGCACGCGACCGGTTCGGTTCGTCCAGTTCGGCGACGATGTCCTCGCCGAGCCGGACCAGGGCGCCGAAGGCCTCCGGGTCCAGCCACGACGGGCGGGTCGCGAACAGCAGGTCCTCGCTCGCGGTGTTGCCGCTCGCACCCGGTGCGAACGGGCACCCGCCCAGGCCGGCGAGTGCGCCGTCGACGACGGTCGCCCCGGCGTCGATCGCGGCGAGGCTGTTGGCGACACCGAGACCCCACGTGTCGTGACCGTGGTAGACGATCCGTCGGTCGGGGGTTTCGGCGGCCAGGCGCGCGACCAGCGACGACACCTGGCCGGGCACGGCCTGGCCCAGGGTGTCGGCGACGACGATGTCGGCGGCCCCGTCGGTGCGCGGATCGCATGCGATCTCCACGACCCGGTCGGGATCGACCGGCCCGTCGAACGGGCACGTGAACGCCGTGGCCAGGCACAACTGGATACCGCCGCCGACGGCGTGGGCGCGTTCGATCGCCGCCGGCATCGCGGCGATGCTGTCCGCGGTGTTGCGGCCGATGTTGGCGCGGTTATGGGCGTCGGAGACCGAGAAGCAGTACTGGAACCGTCGGGCACCGGCCGCGATCGCCTTCTCGACGTGGCGCGGCGTGGCGACCCAGATCCAGCAGCGGTCGAGTTCCTCCTCGGTCAGCGCTGCGACGAGGTCGAGGGTGTTCGCCATCGGCGGCACGAGGTCGGCGCGGGCCAGGGACCCGATCTCGAGTTCGGGCACGCCCGCGGCGAGCAGCGCCCGGACGATCTCCACCTTGCGTTCGGTGGGGAGCAGTTTGCCGGTCAGCTGCAGTCCGTCGCGCAGCGTCACGTCGCGCAGGATCACGTCCGTGCATGCTCGGTCACTCGTCGGTTCCGCCACTGTTTCCGCCTCCCGGTCGTGTTCCTGCCGACCCCACCGTCTCGAACCGCACCAGTATGCCCCGGTCACCGTGCGGGCACGATCCGTCGACACACCGATGGACTTTCGCGAGGACTGTGACAGATGACACTATCCTCACCGTTCTGATCGTGAATTGCCGGAAGGTGCGGGGAAATGGCTTCGGTCCTGGGAAAAGTACTGCTCTGGATCGCTCTGCTGGGGGGACTGGCCGGGGCGGTGATCGCCGTGTGGGCGCTGCACGTGAACGGGCTGGTGGCCTCGCTCATCGTCGCGTCGGTGACGGGACTCGTCCTGCTGCGGCTGCGCCCGGAGGCGCGTGACGACTCCGACATCGCGCTCACCTGAGCGGTCGACCTCGCGCTCACCTGAGCGGTCGACCTCGCGATCACCTGAGCGGTCGACCTCGCGATCACCTGAGCGGTCGACACCGCCCTCACCTGACGGGAAACGGGGCGTTCGGACTGTAGGGTGAGAACCGGCGTCCGGGTCGAGGGCGCCTCGCGTGGACGCGCTGCACGAGCGCGGCGTCGACGCCGGAGAGGGGGCCCGCGGCCTCCGCCGGGCGTGGAAGAGGAGCATCGGTCAGTGTCGCTGTGGTCTCGTGCCTTGTCGTCGGACGAACTCGACAGTCGTCGCTGGGTGGATCTGATGCCGTGGATCGACCGCTACGGATCGGCCCGCACCGCCGCCCTCGGGGCACTCGTGTCGTCGTCCCGCTGGTGGGAGAACGAGTCGCCCGCCGAGACCTGTGAGCACACCGAGATCCCCGAACTGTGCGCCGAACTCGCCCACATCTACGTCACCGACCACCCGGAGCTGCGCTTCGCGGACGGTCTGCTGCGTGAGGACGAAGTGCCTGTGGCCGCACTCGATCTCGGTCCGGCCGCCGCGACCCTCGTCGCGCGCCTCCCGCACGCACCCACCACCGCCGAATTGTTCAGTCGCAGTCCGGCCGATCTGCTCGGGATCCGCGGCGCCGACCGCGACGCGGTGGAGGAGATCGTCTGCGCCGCGCTCGTCGCGACGGTGCTCCGCGAACCGGCCACCCTCGAAGCCGATCCGCGTGCCGCGCGGGTGCCCGCCGCGGCGCTGCTCCTCGACGACCTGGCGGCGCTGGCGCGGTGGAGTCGCGTGTGCGGCCGCGACGATGCTCCTCTCCTGCTGGCCGTGATCGACGACGGGGCGCCGGAGGAGATCCAGGACGCCGCGGCCCGGTTGCGGGCACTCACCGCCCGCGACCTGCCGGTGGCGGCGCCGGCCGATCCGATCGCCGAACTCACCGACTACCTCGAGGGCTTGCCCGACGCGGAACGCACGGCCTTGCGGCGCCGCGTCCACGACGGCGTCGACGACCCGGCCGGGCCGTCCACCTTCCCATTCGGCACGGCGGTCGGCGACCTGCTCGCGGCGTTGCGCGTCGACGTGCGGCCGGTGGCGGCCTTCGACCGGATGGTGCGCACCCACCCGGTGCTGGGCCGGACGGTCCAGGGTTTCGACGTGCCCCTGTGGCGGGTGTTGCACCGTCTCGACGACCGTTTCGAGGTCGCGGACGGGTGGATCGCGGTACCGGATCTGCCCGACGCCGAGAAGCAGACCCGCGGACTGCTCTCGGAGTTCGAATCACCGAACGGTGTGGTCGAGCCCGCCGCCGTGAAGGCCGTGTGGTCGCTTCCCGACGACGAGTTCGAGGCGTGGACCCGGTACTGCGGCACGACGACCTTCGAAGGCCGTTTACTGTCCCCGCCGGACGGGCTCGCCGGGCGTGCCGCTCAGGTCCTCGAGGTGCTCGGCGATCCCCTGACCGCCGACACGCTTGTCGCGCGCATGGGGGTCAATGCCGACGTCCACACCCTCGTCTCCGAACTCGCCGACGACGAGCGCTTCACATCCGACGGTGAACGTTGGGCGCTGGCCGAGTGGGACGTCGACGTGGTCACCGCCATCCGCAACCGCATCGCACGGCTGGTCGATGCCCGCGGCGGAAGCGCCGATCGCGACATGGTGGTCGCCGCGCTCGTCGACCGATTCGGCATCTCGGAGGATTCCGCCCGGACGTTCACGGCCGGAGGGGATTTCGAGGTCGTCGACGGCCGTGTCCGGCGTCGTCACCGCTCGCACGTCCCGATCGCCCTGCCCGAGCGCACACGCCGCCTCTACCGGCTGGGGGAGGCCTGGCGCCTGCGCATCCCCGCGACCCGCGACCACCTGCGGGGAGCCGAGTTCACGGTTCCGTCCGCCGTCGCCGCGATCGCCGGGTGCGCACCGGGTGGGCACGTGATGCTCCCGTCCCGCCTGGGCGGCCAGACCCTGCGCTGGACGGGACCGGTGCCGCGTCTGTCCTCGATCCGCCGGTTTCTCGAGGACGTCGGGGTGGAGGAGGACAACGAGCTGCTGCTCGAGGTCCGCACCGACGGCCGGTTCGACGTCCTGCCGCTGCGCACCGTCGCCGACAACGCCGAACCGCTGCGCAAGGCGCTCTCGCTCATCGGCCACACCGAACCGGAGACCGTCCCCGAGGAGCGGATCGCGTCGGCGTTGGCGTCCGCTCTCGGCCTCGACGGGGAGTCGCGCCCGCGCCGGATCCTGTCGGCCTACCGGGCCCGCAGGGAGACCGAAGTGGTGGCCCTGCTCGAACAGGCGTGGGTCCGTGTCCCGAACTGAGCGGGAAGTGGGTCCGTGTCCCGAACTGAGCGGGAAGTGGGTGCGCGTCCCGAACTGAGCCGGAAGACGTGATGCATCCGGCCCTTCGACGTAGCACGATTGGGGTATGGCCGACACGTCGAAACCCACCGCCGCAGTCCCCACCGCCCCCGACGCGGTCCTCGAGGCGTTGCGGGGAGCAGTCGCGTCGGTGGAGGCCGCCGTCGTGCGTCTCGAAGGCGACGATGCGGCGCCCGGAACCGTCGACCGCGTGCTCGACCTGGCCGGGGCGGAGCCGGCCGGCGACATCGTCGCGACCCACAATGTTCTGACCAGGGCGGCATCAATGGTCGACCACACCGGCGGTCTTCCCGACCGGGACTGGCAGTCGATCGCCGACCTCGGTGAGGTCCTCGCCCGGACGGTGACGCGTCTGCGCGGGCGCGTCTCTTCGTCGCTCGACGATCTCGGACTCGACGCGGCGGTGGGTGAGCACGTCGAACTGCTGCAGAAGGTCGCGGTGGAGGAGGCTCTGGGGGAGACGCTGCAGTTGCTCGTGATCGTCGAGGACTGCCTGTTCCTGTGGCATCGCGTGCACCTGGCACGCACGCCCGACGACGAACTGCGCGACGCGCTGACCTCCGCCCGTCAGGTCCTGGCCGACCACTTCACGCAGGACGCCGAACTGCTGCGCCGCGCCCGTGCCGCGCTCGCCCGGTTCGCGGAGGGCACCCCGATCGAGGTCGTACGCCGCTTGTCGTCGGGACGGACGACGAAGGTGCTCGCGGGTCTGCGTCAGGACTTCGACGACTTCCGGTGGGCGTGCCGTGCCGACGAGTCGGGTTGGCTCGACGACGAGGACCCGGTGATCGCCGAGGCCCTGGACTCGATGAGCAGTCCGCTCAAGGCGGTCGGGGGAGTCCTCGGAGACGTGTTCGAACGCGGCCGGGCGCGGGTGACGGAGACGTGGAGTCGCTCCGAGGCTTCGGGATCTGCCGCTTCGGGATCTGCGGATTCCGGATCGACCGCCTCCGGCTCCGACGAATCCACAACCGACGAATCCACAACCGCCGGATCCGACGACCGGCAGTAGACGCCACCGCACCACCTTGCGGAGAGCGCTCGGTCCTCATACCTAGATCTGCTAGGGTCACCGTTATCCATAGAACCTCTAGGTATGAGGACGACATGTTCATCGAGAAGGATTTGGTGGCCGCGTCCGCCACCCCGCTCGTGCTCGGCATCCTCGCCGAGGGCGAGTCGTACGGGTATGCGATCATCAAACGCGTCAACGAGCTGTCGCAGGGCCGGATGCAGTGGACCGACGGGATGCTCTATCCCCTCCTGCACCGTCTCGAGCGGGCGGGGCACGTGTCCGCCACCTGGCGTGTCGCCGACAACGGGCGACGCCGCAAGCACTACGCCATCACCGACGCGGGCCGGGAAGTCCTCACCGAACGGGCGGCGCAGTGGACGGTCGTCGCCGAGGCCCTGCACCAGGTGTGGCAGTCGGCTCAGTTGCCTCCCGCCGTCGCGCCGGGGTGGTCGTGATGACACTCGACGCACATCTCGAGGACCGGATCGCCGGCTGGCGCAACTACGTCGCCGACCATCGGGTCATCTCGTCCTCGGACATCGACGAGATGGAAGATCATCTGCGGGAACAGATCTCGGACCTCGTGTCGGTCGGACTGACGGCCGACGAGGCATTCCTCGTCGCGGTCGGCCGGATGGGTGGTCTCGACGAGGTCTCCCGCGAGTTCGCCCAGGAACACTCCGACCGGCTGTGGAATCAGCTCGTCCTCACCGGTGGCGGTCGCGGTGAGGAGTCCGGAACCCCGCGTCGCCGTAGGGAACTCGCGGTCGTCCTCGCCTGCGCGCTCGGTGCCGGTCTGGCCGTCCGGGCCGGATTCGAGTGGCTCTCCGATAACGCACTGGTGCGCAACGCCGCCGTGCTCATGCTGCCCTTCCTCACGCTGTATTTCGCGTGGAAGCGTCAGATGAGTCCGAAGAGCAGTGCGCTCCTTGCCGTTCCGTTCGTCCTCGTGGCGATCGTGCTCAACGTCTTCCCGTTCGAACCGGGCGGCGCCACCGAGATCATCGCGGCGATCCACGCCCCGGTGGTCCTGTGGTTCGTCGTCGGTGCGGCCTATGTCGCAGGGCAGTGGCGATCCCATCGCCGTCGCATGGACTTCGTGCGCTTCACCGGGGAGTTCGCCGTGTACCTGGCGCTGCTCGCGCTCGGCGGCGGCGTGCTCATGGGGCTGACCGCGGGTGCCTTCAGCGCCCTGGGGATCGATATCGAACCGTTCTTCGAACAGTGGATCGTCCCGTTCGGGCCGGCCGGAGCGATCATCGTCGCGGCCTGGCTCGTCGAGGCGAAGCAGCAGGTCGTGGAGAACATCGCTCCCGTTCTCACCCGGGTCTTCACGCCCGTCACGATCCTCATGCTGGTCGCGCTGTTCGTCGCGGTGATCGCGTCCCACAGCGTCGTCGACGTCGACCGGGGCCTGCTGATCCTCATGGACCTGATCCTCGTGCTCGTCCTCGGACTTCTGCTCTACTCGATCTCTGCCCGCGACCCGCACGCCGCACCGGACGTCTTCGATCTGCTGCAGGTGATGCTGATCGCCGCGGCGCTCGCCGTCGACCTGCTGATGCTCACCGCGATGGCCACCCGCATCGCCGAGTTCGGCTTCACCGCCAACAAGGTCACCGCCCTCGGTCTGAACCTCGTCCTCCTGGTGAACCTCGTGTGGGCGGCGTGGCTCGGCATCTCGTTCCTGCGGGGCCGCACCGGTTTCGCGGCGGTCGAGCGGTGGCAGATGCGCTACCTGCCCGTCTACTGCGGGTGGGCGGCACTGGCGGTCGTCGCGATCCCGCCGCTCTTCCGGTTCGTGTGAGCGCTCTCGACTCGGGACTACCATGCCCAGGACGGACGCGGTGCCCACGTACACGATGAGGCAACTCGCTCTCGTCTGCGATCACCGACCAGAAGGCCCTCGCGGTCAAGTTCCTCGTCCGGCAGCGCGCCCAAGGCGTCAAGCTCACACCGACCGGTCACGCGGTGCTCGAGCGGGCGAAGATGCTGCTGCACCACGCGAGCGAACTCGAGAGCGACGCGCAGTCGGAGGCGGGCGACATCGTCGGTCCGGTGGCGGTGGGGTGTTATCTCTCCCTCGCGCCGACATCGACTTCCGCGAGGACACCCAGAACCGTTTGCGGATGCTGCTCGACTTGCACGACCTCGACGAGGCACTCGGCGCGACGGCCGGTGAGGCCTTCGTAGTCCGCCCCGACGGTTTGCTGCTGTGCCGTGTGCCGGTCGCCGACCTGGACAGTGTCGCCGCATCCCTGCGCTCCGGTGCCGCTCCGGCCGGCGCGGAGCTCCCGGCCCGGCCCGCCGAGCAGGTCACCGAGGACGACCAGCGTCGTGAGAACGTCTGGCTCGGCCTGTCGATCACCCTGGGCCGGGCCCCTGAGGACGACCGCGAGGGCTTCCTGGCGCGACTCGCGCTGGTGCTCGGCTCGCAGGTCGACCGCCGGCAGTTCGAGGAGGCCATCGCGGCCGCCGCGGACACGTCGCCGCTGCGCGTGGAGGAACTCGCCCCGCAGGCCTGAGCGATCACATCGCTCGTATGTCCGCCCCGATCACCCCTGCTACCGGGGGCGGACTGCTGCGCGGGGAGCTACCTCAGCGCGTCTAGTGCCTCGTCGATCGGGACGTCACCGTTGTTGAACTCGATGGTGCGTCCCACCGTCTCCGGTCGCTCGAGCACCGCTGCGGCGACGGCCGCGACGTCGGCGCGCGAGACCTGCCCCTTGTCGCTCGCCCCGTGCCCCTCGATCTCGATGCGGCCGGTGGGCGGGTCGAGGGTCAACGCGCTCGGACCGAGGATCGTCCAGTCGAGGTCGGTACCCCGCAGATGGGTGTCTGCGGCCGACTTGGCCTCGGCATAGGCATAGAAGCTGTTGTCCTCGGGGACGCCGTGGTCGGGGCGGGCCCCGAAGTACGACACCATCACGTACCGGCGGACCCCGGCCTCCTGCGCGGCGGTCATCGAGGCGATCGCTGCGTCGCGGTCCACCGCGTAGGTGCGTTCGGGATTCCCTCCGCCCGCGCCTGCAGACCAGACCACCGCGTCGTGGCCGCGCAGCAGCTCGGTGATCTCGGCGATGTCCATCTTCTCGACGTCGGCGACGACGGGCGTGCCACCGGCAGCGCGGACATCGTCGGCGTGATCGGGATTGCGGATGAATGCGCTGGTCTCGTGACCGGCATCGGCCAGCAGCCGCTCGAGATGCAACGCGACCTTGCCGTGTCCTCCGAAGAGTGCGATTCGTGCCATGGAGACCTCCTGACGATGAAGTGTTTCCCATGCAGCATGCCCGGAACCGGTCACCGCGAACCATGACGTCCGCCGCGGGGTGACCCGATCAGGCGATGCGTTCGAGTGCGTGGTCGATGAGATACTCCGCGATCGCCATCGACGAGGTGGCCCCGGGCGACGGGGCGTTGCGCAGGTGCACGACCCGTCCGTGCCCGGTGACGACGAAGTCGTCCTCGAGACTTCCGTCGGAGTTCATCGCCTGGGCGCGGATGCCGCGCGGACCCGGCCGCACGTCGTCGACGGTCAGCCCGGGCATGTACGCGGCCGCATCGGCGACGAACCGCCGAGTGCTGCTCGCGGTGCGCAGTTCCCGGCCCGCTGCGGGCAGGTTGTGGGCGGCGAACCGCCAGAAACCGGGCCAGGCGACGGCATCGCGCAGATCCCGCCACGATCCGCGCCCGCCGCGATAGGCCTCGCGGCCGGGGGAGAGGAAGGCGTTGGGTCCCACCATCACCTCACCGTCTATCCGCCGGGTGAGATGCACACCGAGGAACGGATAGCGGGGATCGGGCACCGGATAGATCAACCCGCGCACCTTCGCCGCCGCGTCGGGTTCGAGTAGCAGATAGTCGCCGAGGAACGGGACGATCCGCGGGTCGCGGGTGTCACCCGAGGTGTGGGCGAGGCGGTCGGACTGCAGTCCCGCGCACGTGATCACCAGGTCGAAGGCCAGTTGATCGCCCGGGATGTCGACGACGACCTGCTCGCCCGCCTCACGGATCGCCGTCACGGCGGTACCGGTCCGCACCGTGCCGCCCGCGGCGACGACGTCGTTCGCGAGCGCGCGGGTGACGGCGACGAAATCGATGATCGCCGTGTGCGGGGAATGAAGGGCCGCGATCCCGACGGCGTGCGGTTCGATCGCGGTGATCTCGTCGCCGCCGATGCGTCTGATGCCGGGGACCCCGTTCGCCGTGGCCCGCGAGAAGATCGCGTCGAGCCGGCCGAGTTCCGATTCGTCGAGGGCGACGACGACCTTGCCGCACTCGTCAAAGGGCAGGCCCTTGTCCGTGGTGAACGTCTGCAACAACTCCACCCCACGCCTGCACAACCGGGCCTTGAGGCTGCCGGGTGTGTAGTAGAGGCCGGCGTGGACGACACCGCTGTTGTGCCCTGTCTGATGCGCGGCGAGCCGATCCTCCTTCTCGAACAGAGTGACGTCGGCGTCCGTGAGGGCGAGTCGCCGGGCGGTCGCGGCACCGATGATTCCCCCACCGACCACCGCGACGCGAAGGTTGCGAATACTCAAGGGCCGCTCCCTGTTCTCCGCGGATCGTGACGTCTGTCTGCAGTCCGGCGAGTATATGCCGCGACGCTGTGAGGACGAGCTCTTCTGTCGGATCGCTCGGCGAAATCCCCCGAATGAGGGATGTCCGGGGTGACGAACACCGGTCGAGACTGGACCCACGGAATGGAGAGGTTCACCGAGAACCCTCGGCGATCGGATATCACCATGAAGAAACATCGATCATCTCGTTCCATCGCAGTGCTCCTCGCCGCGTGCGTCGCCGTGGCGGTCGGCGGCGTGGCGTCGGCGGTGCCCACACCTGCCCACCTGCACTTCGGTCAGGCCGTGAGCGTCGGTGACGGAACCGCGCGTGCGTACGCCACCGTCGATGCGAACGGAGCCCCGACCGCCGTCGGTATCCGCTTCTCGCCGGCGACCCTCGACGGACTGCCCGATGCCGACGAGATGTACATGCTGCACCTGCCCGTTCAGGCATCCGACACGGTGTTCGACCACGTCATGCTGAACTGGAACCCGCGCGGACACGATCCGACCGTGCTGTTCGGGAAGCCCCATCTCGACATGCACTTCTATATGACCGACATGGCGGCGATCGAAGCAATCGACCCGACCGCACCGGATTACGCCGCTCGCGCGGAACGACTCCCGGACCCGAAGTACATGCCCGGCGACTACGTGACCCCGCCGGGGATGCTCGCATCGCAACTCGCGGTGCCGTTCATGGGTGTGCACTGGCTCGACATCACGGAGAAAATGGTTCCGGGCGTCTACGACTTCACCGAGACGTTCGTCAACGGTTCGTGGGACGGCGACTACACCTTCATGGAGCCCATGATCACGCGGGAGTGGCTGCTGACCCGTCCCACCATCCGCGAACAGATCAAGTTGCCGGCCGCCTATCAGCACTCGGCCTGGTATCCCACCGTCTACAGCGTCGGATTCGACGAGCAGGCGCAGGAATACGACATCGCCCTCGGAGGGATGGTCCCGCGCCAGGAATCCTGACGCGTACCCCATGAGAACCATTGCGGTACAGCAGGAACAGTCACTGCATCTCGGGTGAGGGCGGCAAGGAGGGATCCGTCTCGCGCGCCACCGTCAAGTTTGCCGGACGGCGAATCGAACTCACCGAGGAACTGGCCCGCGTCGAGCCCGGCAGAGCCCAGCACCGCCGCAGCGTGAAGAGTCCGATCCGGTACGAGACCGTCTATCGCTTCGAGTCGGTGGAGACGGGAACCCGCGTCACCTTCCACCAGGACACCGAGGACGTCGGGAACCTCTTCGGCAAGTTCACCCAGCCGGTCGTGGAGAAGCTGTACGCGCGCGATGTGCGGAACAACCTCGAACACGCGAAACAGCTTCTGGAGGAGGGAGATGCGATCGAAGGGTGATGCGAAGGATCGACCCGAACCTACCGGACAGGTGCCGGTCCTTCGCGTGTTCGTCAGTGGTCGACGAGCGTCAACACCCGGTCGGCCGCAGCCGACGCACCATCGACGGTTCGGAGACGGGTGCCGAGTTCTGCTGCCGCCGTGCGATAACCGTCGTCGGTCAGCAGCCTCTCCAAGGCCGCGCGTATGTGCTCGGGCGAAGCGGTCTTCCGCAGACGGATGCCCGCACCCGCCTTCGCGACCTCACGACCGATGATCGCCTGATCCGTCACCGCCGACATGGGCATGATCAGTATCGGAAGTCCGTGTGCGAGAGCCCGGAAGGCCGTCGCGTGCCCGCCGTGCCCGACGACCGCCGAACAGGTCGGCATCAACTCGTGGTGCGGGACGTACCGGTGGACGGTCGCATTGGAAGGTACGCGCAACCCGGTAGGGTCGATCGCCGGCCCGGTCGTGACGACGAACTCCGCGTCCATCTCCGCGGCGGCGTCGAAGATGTTCTGGTAAGTGCGGCGCTGACCCGGGAAGCCGGCAGTGCTCAGACTGACCAGCACGCGCGGCGGTGTTCGACCGACCGCCGCGGCCTTCGCGTCGTGGATCGCACCGGTCCAGGTCAGCGAGCCGTCCGTGCGCCGTCGCGCGGCCGGGTCGAGCACTCGGTCCGAGCACACGAGTCGCATGTCGGCCTGTTCCCACAGTCGCTTCGGACCCAGGCCGCGTAGTCGCGAACCGATCCCGAACGGTCCGTGCCGGAAGGCGCCGTCGAATGCGGCGAAGAAGGAATGGAACAGCACCACGTACGGCACCCCGGTGCGCGCCGCAGCGTCCTGGGCGTTGAACAGCATGCAATCGACGATCACCAGATCGGTCGGCTCCCCGGCGATCTCGTCCTCCACATCCCGTGCGACGGCGGAGTCGGTCATCATGGCGTAGGCCATGGTCAGCACTTTCGGGGTGCTCAGTTCTACGTGCGGGGTCCAGGTCGGCGAGTGCCGGTAGCCGCAGAAGACGAGGCAGGCATCCTCCGCGACCTTCCGTTGCGATTCGTGACCGAGAACCCGAACGTGATGTCCGCGGCGGTGCAACTCGCATCCGAGCGCTGCTTCGGGTGGGTAGTTCCCCCCGCCTTCCAGTGTGACGATCAGGATGCGTGCCACGGCTCACCTCTTCCGATGTGCACCGACCGGGACGCTCGTCGGCGCCGGTTTCTCGACGAACCACCCGTCCGGCCCGATCTCCGTACCGACCCGGGGGAGGCAGTGCGTGAAGAACAGTCGTGCGACGAGTTCCTGCCGACTGTTCACGCCCGTCTTCGCATAGATGCTCTTCAGGTGGTCCTGCACGGTGTACGGGCTGACGAACAGTCCACGCGCGATCTCGGTGCGTGTCTCTCCCGCAAGAACGCGGGCGAGGACATCGGTCTCCCGTTCGGTGAGACCGTGAAGGGCGGCGGTCAGAGCCACGAGTTGACCGGGCTGCGCGGGTTCGATCGCGACGACGATCCGGGCCGATTCTCCTCGGCCGTCCAGCGACCCGGCCCGCAGGACGAGCCACTGACCGTCCTCCGTACGGACACGGACGACGCGCGCGGCGGCCCCTTCGTAGCGGAAACGGACGGCGACCACTACGGCCGGGAGCATGAAGGCGCCTTCGGCACCGAGTCGCTCGAGATACTCCACCGCCTGCGGAGTAGCCGATTCGATCTCGTTGTCCGCGCCCACCACCACGACCGCGGGACCGGAACCGCCGGGTGATGCGTCCGCCGCGAGTCGAGGGGATTCGCGGAGCAACGACAACCGCAGTCCGTCGCCGATCTCGCCCACGCATCCTGCGAGTGCTGCCACATCGTCGGCGTCGAAGCGTCGGCCGGGGGCGCGCATGAGAGTGCCGCCGCCCCACACGCGCCCGTCACGGCCCCGGAAGACGAGGCGCACCTCGTCGTCCATTCCCTGCGGTTCGAGGATCTCGCTGTAGGGCAAGGAATCGCGGATGTCGCAGTCGATCGCCTCGCGGATCGTCTGGACACCGGTGCGCGTCCGGGCGAGCTTGCGGTAGGTGTTCGCGAAGCGCGACGTGCCGTACTCGATGTGTGCCACCGTCTTCGCGGCACGACCGGGCGGGGCGTCGGCGCCGAGCATGGTCACGGACGTGAACAACATGCTCGCCGGATCGACGAGAGCGATACATCCGATGTCGTAGCGGATGCGCCGCCGGATCGTGTCGAGGACGGCGTGCCGGAACTCGACCGGGTCGGCGGTTCCGAGTGCGATGTCCCGAACCTCGCTGCGGAGCGCCGACGCCTGCCGTGACGCGGTCATGCTCCCAGTATGTGCTGGTCACCGCCGCTTCGGCACCCTTCGGTGCAGGACGAACGACGCATATACGGCGAATACCGTCCCCGATCGGTGGATCGGGGACGGCATTGTCCGGAACGGGACGAATTCCTCTGCGGCGCTGTGTGAGTGCTCAGCGGTTGCGATCGGAGCTGTAGCCCCAGAGCCAGTCCGTGTACTTGTAGCTCGAGGTGTCGCGGGTGCGGAACAGTTCGTTGCGGGCCTCGCGGCCGGCACCGTCGAGGTGCCACAGGTCGCCCCACATGCGTCCCGTGGTGAGGATGCGGTTGCAGCGCGGTGCGCGTTCGGCGTTGACGTCCCTCAGGATCTTCGGCCAGTTCGCGCTGTCGCCCTGCAGGTCCTCGGCGGCGTAGTCGGCGAAGCACTTCGCATCCTCGAGGGCCATCACGGCCCCGGAGGCGAGGTACTGCAGCGGCGGGTGCGCGGCGTCGCCGAGCAGGATCATGCGGCCGTCGACCCAGTTGTCGATGGGGTCGCGGTCGAACATCGGCCACCAACGGTCGGTCCACAGGTACTTCAGTGCGGCCTGCACGCTCTCGTGGCAGTGGTCGTAGGCGTGCGCGAGTTCGTCGGGGCTACCCCAAATTTCCTCACCGCGGAGGAAGGCGGGGGACTGGAAGACCGCCACCTGGTTGAGCATCTCGCCCTGGCGCAGCGGGTACTGGATGAAGTGGCAGCGCGGGCCGATGTAGCCCACGACATCCTCGATCTCCTCCTCGAGCGGAACCTCGTTCATCGGGAAGGTGCCGCGGAAGGCGACGTAACCCGAGCCGACGGGCTTGTCGTCGGACAACTTCGGGCGCAGGTGCGAGTGCAGGCCGTCCATGCCGAGAGCGACGTCGCCGACGTGCTCCTCACCGTTCTCCAGCACGACCCGCACGGTGTCGCCCTCGGTTACCACGTCGGTCACCGTCGAGTTCGTCCGCAGATCCGCACCGGCCTCGCGGGCCGCCTCGACGAGCACCGAGTGCAGATCCGAACGGTGCACCACGAAGTACACGCCGCCGTAGTGCTGCTGGTAGTCGTGTCCGAGATCGACCTTCGTGAGGATCTCCGCGGTCACGGCATCACGGAAGACGAGGTTCTTGGGCAGCACGCCCTTCGCGATGACTTCGTCGTAGACACCGAGCGACTGCAGGATGCGCGAACCGTGCGGGCCGATCTGAAGGCCCGCGCCCACCTCGCCGAACTCGGGAGCACGCTCGAACAAGGTGACCTGAGCACCCTTCTGCGCGAGGGCGAGGGCATTGGCGACACCGCCGATGCCGCCACCGGCAATGAGAACTCGTGCGTCCTTCAGATCGGACATGACACTCCTTCGTATCGTGTGAAGCAGAGGGGAAGGTCGGGCGCGGTGCGATCAGTGCGCGGCGATCGCGGTGCGATCAGTGCGCGGCGACCGGGCGGAGCGAATCGTGACGTGCGGGGAACTTCTTCCAGACCACCGTCAGCAGCAGCGACGAGATCAGCGCGCTGACGCCGAAGAGGACGAAGTTGGAGTCGGCGCCGAGGCCGGCGGCAAGCAACCAGCCACCGATCTGCGGGGCCGCCACCGCGCCGATACGGCCGACACCGAGGGCCCAGCCGAGCGCGGTACCGCGCAGGTGGTCGGGATAGTAGGACGCGACCGCAGCGATGATCAGGGCCTGCGTGCCGTGGGTGCCCACACCGGCGAACACGAAGATCAGGTACACCGCGGCGACCGGAGGGTCGAGCAGCAGGGTCAGCAGCGCGACACCGGCGATCAGCGCGGCGATGATGCTGGTCGGGACCGAACCCCACCGCACGCCACCCCAGGCGGTGATGAAGGATCCGGCGACCGCACCGAGGTTCAGGGCCAGCGAGAACGTGAGAGCGTTGCCGAGGTCGGTGCCCTCACCCTGCATGAGCTTGGGCAGCCAGGTCCCGAGGCCGTACCAGGCGAGCAGTGTCACGACGGTGACGGCCGCGAACATGATGCTGATGGTGCGGAAACGGGACCCGAGCAGTTCCTTGAAACCACCCTGGGAGTTGTCCGGATGGGTCTTCGGCACGGCATGCGCGGGCAGCACCTTGAGCGCCAGCGGAACGAGGACGAACAGGGGGATCAACGCGAACGCGAACATCGGACGCCAGCCCCAGTTGGGGATCACCGGGATACCGACGAGAGCGGCGATCGAGCCGCCGATCGGGACGCCCGACATCATCATCGTCGCGACCGCGGCGCGCCACTTGTCCGGCACCAGTTCGGCGGCAAGTGCGTTCGAGGTCGGCACGAGTCCGCCGAGTCCGATGCCGGCGACGAGACGCAGCAGACCGAAGATCACGGGGCCGGGCGCTACCGCGCACAGGGCGGTGAAGACGGAGAGGACGACGACGCACCCGATGACGGCGTTCTTGCGGCCGATCGCGTCGGAGAGTCGGCCTGCGAGGACCGCGCCGATCATCATGCCCACGAACGCGAGGCTTCCCAGCGTGCCGGCGGTGGAGGCGCTGATGCCCCATTCATCCTGGAGGCTCGATATGACGTTTCCGTAGACGATGAGGTCGTATCCGTCGAAGACGACGAACAGCCAGCAGACGATCACCGCGATGACGTGGGCCCGGGGGAGGGTGATGTTGCCACCGGCCCGCGTCGGTGAAGCCTCGTTGGGGAGATGCATTCCTCAACGGTGGGCGCGCGCCACCCGGCGATGCAATAAAGTTCTGCTATGCAGAACAAGCCGATGGGCACGATCCGCAAGCCGACCTACATGCTCGAGTCGGTCGACAACGCGTTGCTACTGCTCCAGCTGCTCCGCGATGCAGGTGCGATCCGGCTCAAGGATGCGGCCGCGGAACTCGGGACGGCGCCATCCACCGCGCACCGCCTGCTCGCCATGCTCGTCTACCGCGGCTTCGCCGTGCAGGACGAGAAACGGATGTACCACCCGGGCCCGGCGCTCGGTGTCGGGCCGGCGAGTCAGGGGTGGACGCGGGACTTCACCGACCTCTGCCGCCCGCACATGGAAGCCCTCGCCGCGCTCGCCGACGAGACCGTCAACCTCGTGATCCGGGTGGGATCGCAAGCGCGCTTCCTGTGGACGGCAGAGGCGGCATCGATCCTGCGTGTGGGTGATCGCCGAGGTCAGGTGCTCCCCGCCGAGCTCACGGCGGGCGGACGCATCCTCCTGGCCGAGCTTCCTCGCGCGGTACTCGAACAGCTCTATCTACGGCCCGCGGACGAGCCCCACATCAGTCACGGGCCGAGCCCCGCCTACGAGACCGACCGCCGGATGGCGATCGGGGAGTTCGAGGAGTTCGCACACGAACTCGAGGCGGCACGGAAGCTGGGTTTCGCGGTCAATGTCGAGCAGACGGAGGAGGGCGTCGCGGCGCTCGGGGTGGTGATCCGCAACGGTCGGGGCGCGGCTGTCGGTGCCCTCACGGTGGCCGTGCCCATCAACCGCTACCGCCAGCATCTGCGCGGCAAATTGGTCGCGCAGATGCAGGCGGCGGTGCGGGGCATCGAGGTCGACGTCGCCGATATCGCCGGACCGGACGTCTCGAATTCCACTGTGCAGAAATAGATGGATTCCCCGGTTCCGGCGCCCCTAGTTTGGAGACAACGCCGGACAAGGAGATTTCATGACTGCCACCGAGCCTGTCGATCCCGAGCTCCAGAAGCTGTACGACGACTTCGAGACCGAACACCTGAACCCGTTGTGGACCCAGCTCGGCGATCTGATGCCGATGGCCCCGACATCCAAGGCGGTTCCGTTCGTCTGGAAATGGTCGACGCTGTACCCGCTGGCCCAGCGCGCCGGTGATCTCGTGCCGGTCGGCCGCGGCGGTGAGCGTCGCGCGATCGCGCTCGCGAACCCCGGCCTCGGTGGTGTCCCGCACGTCACCCCCACGCTGTGGGCGGCGATCCAGTACCTCGGCCCGAAGGAAACCGCTCCCGAGCACCGGCACTCCCAGAATGCCTTCCGCTTCGTCGTCGAGGGCGAAGGGGTGTGGACCGTGGTCAACGGCGACCCGGTCGCCATGCGCCGCGGTGACTTCCTGCTCACTCCGGGCTGGAACTTCCATGGTCACCACAACGAGACCGATCAGCCGATGGCGTGGATCGACGGCCTCGACATCCCGTTCGTGCACTACACCGACACCGGCTTCTTCGAGTTCGGCTCCGACGGTGTCACCGACGAGGGCACCCCGGACATCTCCCGGTCCGAGCGACTGTGGGTCCACCCCGGTCTGCGCCCGCTCGTGGGCCTCGACCGCAAGACCAGCTCGCCGATCGCGTGCTACCGCTGGGAGCACACCGACCGTGCGCTGAACGAGCAGCTCGCCCTCGAGGACGAGGGTTACGCCGCCACCCCGGAACCCGGCCACGCCGCCGTCCGCTACACCAACCCCACCACCGGCGGCGACGTCATGCCGACGATCCGCGCCGAGTTCCACCGACTGCGCGCCGGCGCGCACACCCGCGCCCGCCGTGACGTCGGATCCGTGGTCTTCCAGGTCTTCGACGGTGAGGGCCGCTTCCATCTCGCAGACAAGAGCCACGACGTCACCAAGGGCGACATGATCGTCGTCCCGTCCTGGGTCGAGTGGTCGCTCGAGACCGACAAGGGTGTCGATCTCTTCGCCTTCTCCGACGCGCCGATCGTCGAGCGTCTGCACTTCAACCGCACCATCATCTCCGAAGGAGCCTGAACCCCATGCGTCTCGCCACCCTCCGCCTCGACGGCGGCACCGCCGCCGTCCGTGTCGACAGCGACTCCAGCGCCACCGTCATCGACGGCTACGCCGATCTGTCCGCGCTGCTCGCCGATTCGAACTGGAAGTCGGTCGCCGAGCAGGCATCCGGAAGGACCGTCGACCTCGGTTCCGCCGACTACGCCCCGGTCGTCCCCGCCCCGGGCAAGATCGTGTGCGTCGGCCTGAACTACGCGACCCACATCAAGGAGATGGGCCGCGACCTGCCGGAGTACCCGACCCTGTTCTCGAAGTTCAAGGAAGCCCTCACCGGCCCCTACGACGATGTGGTCGTTCCCTCCTACGCGGGGTCGCAGCTCGACTGGGAGGCCGAACTCGCCGTGGTCATCGGCAAGCAGGCCTACCAGGTCTCCGAGGCCGACGCCGCCGAGTACATCGCCGGCTACTCCGTGATCAACGACTACACGATGCGCGACTACCAGTACCGCACGCTGCAGTGGGATCAGGGCAAGACCTTCGAGAAGACCAGCGGTTTCGGTCCCTTCCTCGACACCGACTACCAGCTCGGCACCGCCATCGAGACCCGCCTCGAGGGCGAGGTCATGCAGTCGTCGAACACCAACGATCTGGTGTTCACCCCGGCCAAGCTCGTCGACTACATCTCGCACATCGTGACCCTGCAGCCGGGCGATGTCATCATCACCGGCACCACCGGCGGTGTCGGCCACGCCCGCAAGCCTGCTCGCTACATCCAGAACGGTGAGGTCTGCGAGGTCACCATCGAGGGCCTCGGCACCGTCCGGAACAAGACGATCATCAAGTAGGAGAAGCCGAACCGTGGGATTCAACGATCTCGACCTGTCCGAGCGGCTCCTCATCGCCCGGCGGGGCACGGCGTACCTGTCGCAGCGGCTCGCCGAGCTCACCGACGACGAACTCGACGGTCCCACCCTGCTCGACGGGTGGACGCGCCGGCATCTCGTCGCGCACATCGGCTACAACGCCGCAGCATTGTGCCGCCTCATGGACTGGGCGGCGACCGGTGTCGAGACCCCGATGTACTCCTCCACCGAGCAGCGGGCGCAGGAGATCGCCGAGGGCGCGACGCTGAATCCCGCCGCTCTGCGGAACCTGTTCTCGCACACAGTTGCCCGCCTCGACGAGAAGTGGCGGCACCTGCCGGAGGCGGCGTGGCAGTCGCAGGTGCGCACCGCACAGGGCCGGCTCGTGCCGGCCGAGGAGACCGCCTGGATGCGCACGCGCGAAGTGTGGATCCACGCGGTCGATCTCGACAACGGTGGACGCTTCGGCGACTTCCCGCCCGTCGTCCTCGACTCCCTGCTCGACGACATCGTCGGCATGTGGCGCAAGAAGGAGCTCGGTGCGGGCATCGCGCTCGAGGTCGAGGGACGCGACGCGGTCCGGGTGAACGGCGACGCCGAGACCACCCACACCGTCCGAGGCGATCTCGCCGGTGTCGTCCGCTGGGCGGCCGGTCGCGGCGCCGTCGGCGTCACCGGCGGAGAACTCACGCCGCCGCGCTGGCTCTGAGGTTTCTGCACGTACGAACGACGAAGGCCCTTCCATCCCCGAGGATGGAAGGGCCTTCGCCCTTCTGCGGGAATGGAAGAGCTCTCGTCCGTCTACCGGACGGACCGATCAGCGCGGATCGCGCTCGCAGCCGATCCCGTCGTTGTCGCGGTCGAGACGCGGAGCGTATCCGGGGTCGTTGCGGTGGACCGGAGCAGCGCCCGCATTCCATGCCTCGGTGCAGTTCTCGAACCCACCGCTCGGTACGGCCGGAGCCTGACGGGCCGGGGGAGCCGGCGCGACCTGCGGAGCCGCCTGGGGTGCCGGCGGGGCAGGGGGAGCCGGAGGTGCTGGCGGCGGAGCGAACGGATTGAACGATCCGCTCGGAACGAGATCGGCGATGCCCTTCGGGAGCAGGTCCACGAGAGGGAAGGCGGTGGCGGTCGACGGTGCGGCGACCGTCAGAGCCACACACCCCAGCGTCGCAGCGACGATGCGGCGGAACTTCATGCGCGAGGCCTTTCTGTACTTCGTCCGGATCCGATTTGCCGGATCCGATCGAAATGTCGGCCTGGGCGTCGCGGGTGTTACGTCGCCCGGTCGCAAACGACGATCGGCCCGCTCGCGACCGGATGTCGCGAACGGGCCGATGTACTCCGGGCCTGCCGGGGGACGGCCCGGATGCCTGTCGTACGCCGGGATCAGCCGGCGTCAGTCTCCTCGAACGGCACGACCACCTTCGGGTCGATCCGCATGACGGTGTACCCCGCCACCGCTCCGGCACCGAAGCCGGGAGCGAAGATGCGCACCGGTTCGGTGATGACCCCGTCGCGGACCGCGTCGTGGATCGCGAGCGGGATGCTCGCCGACGACGTGTTGCCGACCTTCTCGATGTTGAAGTACAACCGGTCGGCCGAGAGTCCGGCGTTCGCGGCGAGCTCGATGACCATCGTCTTGTTCGCCTGATGGGGAACGATGAGATCGATGTCGTCGAGCAGCGAACGCTCGGCGTCGTCGGGAGACGGGAGGGCCTTGATCTCGTCGAGCATCTGCGCCAGATAACGACCGGCGAGCGTCTTCACCTCGGGTCCGTAGACCGTGATGAAGTTGTCGAAGTCCGGGTTCGGCCAGATGATCGAGTTGACCTCGCTCGTCGGGCCGCTCGCGTAGCTGTTGAAGAACTCGAGATCGGGTGCCTCGCCCTCGGCGGCCGGAGAGATGACCATCGCCGCGGCGCCGTCACCGAAGATCATCCGGGACGGCCGGACGGTGCCGATCTTGTCCGAGAACTTCTCGACGCACACCACGAGGACGGGGCGCTTGACCTGCTGCAGGATGCGGGTCGCCTCGGCCAGGCCGTAGGGCATTCCCGCGCACGCCGCGATCAGGTCGAACGAGGCATGGGTCTGCCCGATGCCCAGTTCGCCCGAGATCCACGTGGCCAGCGACGGGATCAGCCGACCGCTCGTGCACGTGCAGGTGATGACCGCGCCGATGTCCTGCGGGCCGACTCCGGCGTGGGTGATCGCCTGCTTCGCCGCCGTCAGGGCCAGGTCCTCGAAGGTTCCCGAGGTGTACCGGCGCTGCTCGATCCCGGTCTTGGCCGTGATCTCGTCGGCCGACATGGGCGACCAGTTGTAGGCGGTGTTACGGATCAGGTCCTCGTTGGTGCACACCTGGTCGCCGTGCGCGACCGCGATCGCATCGATGCGGGGTGCGATCGCGAACTCCGAGCGCACGTCGACGGCCGGGTAGGGCGCAGACGGTGCCACCGGTTCGTGCCGCGTGTACGAGGTGGCCTTACGGGTCTTGCCCGACATGACCCGGTTGATGAACCGCTGGACCTCGCGATTGCGCGGATGGGAGGCCACGACGTAGTCGTCGTCCTTCAGGTCCGCGACCCGGACGAGTTCGGTTTCGCTTCCGTCCCAGGGCTGCTGGTTGTGCAGAACCATCGACCAGCGGCTCAGTGCCTCGAGTTCGGCGACGTCCTCGTGACAGTCGAGGATCTCGTCGTATCCGAAGACTGGGTGGTTCGGATCGTAGTGGCGAACACGCAGGGTGATGTTCTCCGGATCGGAGATCAGCTGTGGCACGGTCGGTTTGACCGTGGGCAGGTCGCCGGCGAAGTGACGACGCGAACCGAAGACCGCGAAGAGTCGATCGAAGATGCGGTCCTCGGCGGCACTGTCCCATGCGCGGGGGAGAGCGCGGTAGGCCTCCTCGACCGCCCCCAGCCGCTCTTCGGCCTCGGGCCAGGGAGTCAGACGAGGCATGTAGACGTCGTCGCGGTTGCGGGGAACGTCGCCCCAGCGAATGACGCGCCGCTCGAACATCATCAGCGGGAATCGGTCGGCCCAGAAGACGTTCAGGGCCATGTCCCGCATGATCTCGAACTTCGAGGCGTACTTGCCCAGTTCGTGCCGGGAGAGGATCTCCGAGACCGTGGGTGCCTTGGTGTCGAAGTCGCGTCGGATGACGGCGTCGAGGTGGTCGACGCTGCTCAGCGTGGAGAAGTCGAGTTCGGGAACGAAATTGGAGGGGAAGACAATTCGGCCGTGCCGATTGAGCTCGAATGGCTGCATGTGCGAGGGGACCGTTCGATTCGAAGTAGTGGGTGGGGAGACCGGATCACATGTCCAGGCCGCCGTTGACGCCCCATACCTGACCGGTGATGTACGAGGAGGCGTCCGCGGCGAGGAAGTGCACGACCCGGGCGATCTCCTGCGGGTCGGCCAGTCGTTTCACGGGGATGGTGTCGGTGATGCGTGCGAGAACCTTCTCGGGGATGGCCTCGACCATCTCGGTGGCGACGAAGCCCGGGGTGACGGTGTTGACGGTGACGCCGATGCCGTTCGGGTCCAGCTTGTCGTTCTTGGCCAGGTAGAAGGCCGCTTCCTTGGCGAGGGTCTTGGTGAGACCGAACAGGCCGGCCTTCGATGCCGCGTAGTTGGCCTGCCCGATGTTGCCGGTCTCGCCGATGACGGAGGAGACGTTGACGATGCGTCCGGTGCCACGCTCGAGCATGTGGCGCAGTGCGGCCTGCGCCAGGTAGAACGCACCCGAGAGGTTCACGCCGATGACGGTGTCCCAGTCCTCGTCCTGCATCTTCAGCACCGTGCGGTCGATGGTGATGCCGGCGTTGTTGATCAGGATGTCGAGACGGCCGTGCGTTTCGATGACCTCGTCGACGGTGCGTCGGCAGTCGTCGGCGTTCGCGACGTCACCGCGGTGCACCGAGTAACGGACGTCCTTGCGGCCCGTCTCGTTCAGGTCTGCGAGGAACTGATCCGCCTGGGCGGTGTTGCGTCCGTAGCCTGCGGCGACGGTGGCGCCCTGGCTCGCCAGGCTGCGGCTGATCGCCGCACCGATGCCGCGCGTGCCGCCGGTGACGAAGGCGACGCGTCCGCGGAGCTTGTTTCCGCCGGCAGCGATCTGCGAGCTGGGTTCGATGGTGCTGGTCATGCTGATCTCCTCGCTGTGCGAGGGGGCGACGGGCGCGGCTGTTCGCCGACGTCGCACAAACGCCCCCTGCGCGTTGATTTCTCTGTGGAGGAGCACGTTTCGAATCCCCCTGACTCGAACGCGTGTCCCCCGAAACGAGCCTTCATTGGCTCATAACTCCCTGCGGCACCAATCATGCACCACCTCGATGATGTTGTCACCAGAAACAATTCGAGTCTCGAATCTCGTCAATTTGTCCAGATAGTTCGAGAAGTATTGGAGCACAATCATATTCGACGAAGATTCGGGGTTACCCCACGGTACGAACATGCTGAATGTTCGTATCCATCCGGACGTACAGCCTGCACGAATCGGACTGCTCCAGAATGGCACAACGTGCTACCGGGGAGTCAGGTACAACTGTGTGCACATGGCGTGGACGCGAACGTGTTTCGCGCATGGTCCCGAAAGTAATTGCAGATGAAGGGATTCGGAGTCGATTTCCTACCGTGGGCGGTCGCTTGACGCCTGTCGGGGAGAGACGCACTCCGTGCCGCCGAAGCTCGACCAAGACGAGCTCGTTGGTATTCCCCGTTCGAAAACGCGCCACACCTGGCGTCGGTGTGATTCTCGACACTACAGAGGGTCGTTGTGGCGAAGCACAGGTCTTTCCGGCGATGAGAGGATGGCCCCGTGAGCAACACTCGTCTTGTCGAAACACCGGTGGCCGAACTCGAGGTACGTCTCGACGGGGAAGGGCCGGCAGTCGTCCTGCTGCCCTCCCTCGGGCGCGACTCCTACGAATTCGATCCGATCGCGAGCGACCTCGCCGCAGCGGGATTCACTGCTCTGCGACCGCAACCCCGGGGTATCGGCAGCAGCCGCGGACCCATGACCGGTCTCGACCTGCACGATCTCGCGGGCGACGTCGCCGCCGTCATCGAGCATTTCGACGCCGCACCCGCTGTTGTGGCCGGTCATGCGTTCGGGCACTACGTGGCCCGGGTACTCGCCGCCGACCGGCCCGAACTCGTCCGGGGGGTCGCCGTGCTCGCCGCCGGGGCCCGCCGGTTTCCGGCTTCGCTGACCGAGCGTGTCGCCAAGTGCTCCGACCTCTCGCTTCCCGACCACGAACGACTCGTGCACCTGCGCGACGTCTTCTTCGCCGCAGGACACGATCCGGCGGTGTGGCTCGACGGGTGGTGGCCCGACGCGATCGTGTCGCAGCGGGCAGCGATGGCCGCGACCGACAAGGAATCGTGGTGGACGGTGGCGCCGTCACCTCTGCTCGACGTACAAGCAGGAGAGGACGTTTTCCGGCCCGCGGAGACCCGAGGTGAGCTCGTCGACGAGTTCGGGAGCGAACTCGTCTCCACGGCCGTCGTGCCGGCTTGCGGGCACGCCCTCGTCCCGGAGGCTCCTCACGAGGTAGCCAGGATCCTGGTCGAGTGGATCCGTACGCGTCTCGGATGAAGGTTTCGTCATCTTCGGCTCATCGACCCCTCATCGTCGTGCGCCAAAGTTACCGGTGACCAGGACGAACACCGAGTCGAGGAGAACGATCATGGCGATGAGCCGCACCGCATGGGCCGTGACCGCTGTAGCGGTCGCGATGACGGCCGGCACCGTCGGTTTCGTGTCGGCGAACCGAGGTGAGTCCGCTCCCTCCGAACCGTCGTCATTCACCGTCGCCCGCGTGGTGGACGAGACGACGACCGGCGGCCCGGATGGAACTGTTCGGGCGGGCGTCGACCCGGCCCGGGATGCGGGGCCGGGTGACCTGCCCACCGACATCCCCTACATCGACGTCACGAGCTGCGACGCGTGGTTCGAGGACTGGGACGACACGGTGCCGGACCACGTCGAGGACTTCTACGACGCGTGGGACGACCGCTGTGACGATGTACACGACGACGACCGGGACGACGATCACGACGACTGACCCGCACGACGGCCCCACGACGACGAGACCCCACCGGAAGTGTTCCGGTGGGGTCTCGCTCTCGTTGCGTGGGTTACGCGAGCGTGCGTGCCATGCCGCGCTCGACGGCCGCGATGATCTGCGGCCGCAGCTCGACCGCCGGCACGATCGCGTCGACCGAGCCGACCTGCTGTGCGCGCTGGATGTTGTGGATCGCCTCGAACTCGGCTGCCACCTCACCGAGCTTCTCCGACCGCACCGCGGTGCGCAGAGCGGTGAGCTCGACGCCCAATCGTGCCTTGTCGCCGTCCTCGGCGGCCCGCAGCTGCGCCTCGAGTTCCACGACCCGCGGATCGCTCGCGGTGCGCTTGTTGACGTCGCGGGTGAAGACCACCGCAGCCGCCGGAGCGCCACCGAGCACCGAGGCGAACGAACCCTCCACGGCGAGGACTTCCATGTTCTCGTTCAGTGCGCCCGAGAACACCACGAAGGCACCACCGTGGTAGCGGGAGACCACGACGAACACGATCGGACCGTCGAAGTTGACGATGGCCCGGCCGATCTCGGCGCCGTACTCGAGCTGCAGGTTGCGCAGCGACTCGGGGGAGCCGTCGAAGCCCGACAGGTTGGCGAGCACCACGAGCGGACGGTTGCCGCTCGCCGCGTTGATCGCCCGTGCCGTCTTCTTCGACGACTTGGGGAACAGCGTGCCCGAGGTCCACTGGTCCGGTCCGTCGGCGGGGAACCAGCCCTTGCGCGGGATCGCGCGGGACTCGATGCCGATGACCGTCACCGGGTTTCCGCCCAGGTGCGCGTCGAACACGACCGAGGTGTCGGCGTCGGCCATGTCGGCCCACCGTTCGAGCACAGCGTGGTCCTGGTCGACCACCGAGCGCATCACCGTACGGATGTCGAACGGCTTCTTGCGATCCGGGTTGGTCTCGGACGAGAAGATGTCGCCCACGGTGGTGAAGTCGCTGGACGGATGCACGTGCGGGTACACGCACACGTTGCGGTCGACCGGGTCGGTGGACGCGGCCTTGCGCGGGAAGCGCTCGCCCGGCGCGACGTAGGCGTGGGCGTAGTGCGCGAACAGCGTCTCGATGGCGGCCCTGAGGTTGGGGGCCCAGTACTGCGCCTGACCGTTGGGGCCCATGACGCGGTCGTAGCCACCGATACCGAAGTTGTCCTCGGCGGAGACGCCACCCGAGTAATCGAGCGACTGCTTGCCGGTGAGCACCATGGCGCTGTCCGGGGTCATCACGAGGATGCCCTTGGTGTGCATGAGCATCGTCGCCTCGGCGTTCCAGTACGGCTGCGCGCCGACATTGATGCCGGTGACCACGACGTTGATCTCGCCGCCGTTCTGCGTGAATGTGATGATGCGACGCAGACCGCGCGACACCCAGTCCATGTTCTCGGTGCCCGAGTCCATGGAGATCGTCGCGCCGGACGACAGCGCGAACCACTCGACGGGAGCGTTCAGGCTCTCCGCCAGGTCGATCGCGGCGACCACACGGGAGCACTCGGCCTCCGCGACGGTGCCCAGCGCCTTGGTGGGATCACCGAACAGCGTGACGCGCTTCATGCCCTCGGGGTACCGCGGGGTCGGGGTGTCGACGACGCCGACGATCAGACCCGCGGTGTTGCGGCCGTAGGGGCGGTCGACGGGCACGAGGGTGCCCTGCTCGTCGAAGTCGTACTCGACGAAGGTGCCCTCGCCGCCGGTGAGCAGCGGGATCAGCTCGTACGGGTAGACGGTGCCGCGGGCACGGGACCGCTGGACCTTCTGGGTGTACTCGTCGAGCGGCTTCAGCGGCTCCTTCGGCGGCTCGGTGACCCGCACGATGACGCCCGCACCGGAGCGGTACGAGAAGCGCAGGGCGACCTCGCGTGCCGGCTCGTCCTGGCGATCACGCCACGACCCGATGACGGTGATCTCCTCGAGTCCGGCACCCACGGTCAGCGGCGCGGCGTTGCGGCCGATGCGGCGCAGGTCCTCCATGTCGAGATCGACGGCGGGCCACACGTAGAGCACCACGCGGTTCGCGTCGAGACGTCGCCCGCCGCGGTTGGCCTGGGCGCGTCGCATGCCGTCGAGCGAGCTCGCGAGAGCGCGTTCGAAGGCCGGCAGTCCGACGATGCGACCGGACTCGTCGCGCTGCGGCGTCAGGTCGCGCACCTCGGCGAGGGCGATGAACCGCTCATCGGACGGATTGTCCTGCGACACCAGGTGATACAGGTAGGTGTCCGGGTTGGCGGGCAGGCGGGTGCCGTCGAAGTTCTTCAGGCGCCACAGATCCAGACGCTGACCCGTGAGCGGGTGGATGTCGCGGATGTTGGTCTCCTCCGCGTATCCGGTCTCGTAGGGGCGGAAGGTGAACACGTGCTCTTCGGCCGTGTCGGTGTGGCAGACCGTCACGGTCACGCGACGGGCCACGCCGGTCACCGGGCGTGCGGCGAGTTCGGCGCGCAGCGCGTCGGCCTGGGCGTCGGCATCGGCCGGAGCGTCGTCCCACGCGAGGTACAGGTCGATCACGAGGTTCTTCGTGTCGGGAACCGAGGCCGCCGACTCCTCGACGGCGTCGAGCAGCGACGCGAACTCGGCCTGCGGGGCCTCGGCGGAGATCAGGTACAGGCGCGTGCCGCGCAGATCGAAGTTGCCGGTGACGAACTGGTGTCCGCCGACGGTGCACGAACGCACGTCCTCGAGGGTGCGGATCTTGTACGCCCGGCGAGCGATGACCTCGAGCAGCGGGCCCGGAACGGTCTCCGGACGCGTGATCTGCTGTGCGAGAAGGTCGATCAGCGGCTCGGGTGTGGCGACCAGCGAATCGATGCGCTGCGCGTAGTCCGTCGCCTGCGGATGCTCGGCGAGGTACGCGAGCGAACCGCGGACCCCGTCGTAGACCTGCTCGCGGGCCTTGCGGATCACCGGCTCCTCGAAGTAGCGGTACCGCAGGTTGCGGGCGGTGTCGCCGATGACCGGGAAGCGGACCTGGGTCGCGACGATCAGCCGGTCGAGGACTTCGTTGAGCTCGTGGGAGATCCCCACCTCGGTGTCGTCGCGCTCGACCCAGCGGTCGAGCAGCGAGGTGACCACGGGGACGTGGGCCTCGATGCGCTCGAGCGCGAGGAACAACCGGTAGACGGCCTCCTCGAGCTCCGGGGTGCGATCGAGTTCCAGGACGTCGTAGTGCCGCAGGGCACGGGCGAGACGCGCGCGGAAGCTGTCGGGCAGACCCCCGACCTCCACGTCGAGCGACTGCAGGTAGCCGTGGAAGAACTCGCGGGGGCTGTGGACCCGGTCGTCGCTGTTCTTCTCCTCCTCGGTCGGACGGTTGCGCGACAGTTCGCACACGTCCGCGAAGGTCGTCAGCAGCGAGAGCTCGGCGCGGACGAGCGCGCACGAGTCGACCGAGCCGGAGAGACGCTCGTACTCGGCGAGCAGTGCCGCGGTGCGCTTGGCGGACACGTCGTATCCGGTGACCAGAGCGGCGAGCGAGTCGAGGCGAGCGAGTGCGTCGGCGGCGACATCGTCGCTGAGCGAGGGCGCCGGTGCAGCGAACTCCACGCGCTCGACGGTCTCGGTGACGACCTCCTCGACGATCTGGTCGACCCGCAGAAGCGGGGCGCCCGCGTCGACCTGCGCGTTGACGACGGCGAGGATCTCGCGGACCTTGCCGGCGAAGGGAGCGCGGACCGCGGTCTCCATCTTCATCGACTCGAGCACGACGAGGGTCTGACCGGCCTCGACCTCGTCACCGACGGCGACGGGAACCGCGACGACCACGGCCGGGGCAGGGGTGCGCACCACGCCGGCCTCGTCCTGGCTGATCTGGTGGCTGATGCCGTCGACCTCGACGAGGAAGTGGGCCGGACCGGCGATCGACACCACGTTGTGGCGGCGTCCGCCGAGGGTCAGGCGCGACTCGTAGTCGCCCAGCCGCTCGACGTCGACGTCGAACTCGGCGGAACCGGTGTCGACCCGGTAGCGGTGCGGGCCGACCTGGCCGACGACGAGCTCGTAGGCCTGGCCCTGGTAGCTCAGCTCGATCTTGCGTCCGACGGCGTGTCCGGCACGCGGGCGACCGCCGCGGGCGGAGGCGAGGAAGGCGGAGCGCTCGTGGGCCTCGTCGGTGTCGTAGACGTCGACAGCCGTCGCGATCAGAGCGACGTCGGCGACCTTGGACGGACCGGTCTCGGTGCCGGCGCCGGTGCGGTCGAGCCAGCCGGTGTCGGCGGAGGCGTCGATGACCTCGGGACGGTCGAGCAGGTCGAGCAGGAACGACTTGGTCGTCGTGCCGCCGTCGAGGACGACGGTGGTCTCGCGCAGAGCGGTGCGCAGGCGGGCGAGTGCCTCGTCGCGGTCGCGGCCCCACGCGATGATCTTGGCGACCATGGAGTCGTAGTCGGGCGGAATGACGTCGCCCTGGGCGATGCCGGTGTCGACGCGCAGACCGGAGCCGAGCGGGAACTTGAGCAGCTGCACGGTGCCGGGAGCGGGTGCGAAGCCGTTGGCGGCGTCCTCGGCGTTCAGGCGGGCCTCGACGGCGTGCCCGAACTCGCCGGGGCACTCGCCGGGAAGCTTCTCGCCGGAGGCGACGAGGATCTGCAGCTTCACGAGGTCGATGCCGGTCGTGGCCTCGGTGATGGGGTGCTCGACCTGGAGACGCGTGTTGACCTCGAGGAAGGTGAAGATCTTCAGGTCGGGCTGGTAGAGGTACTCGACGGTGCCGGCACCGGCGTAGCCGGCGGCGCGGACGAGATCGGCCGAGACCGTGCGCAGGTGGTCGGACTGCTCCTTGGTGAGCAGCGGCGAGGCGGACTCCTCGATGACCTTCTGGTTCTTGCGCTGGATCGAGCAGTCGCGCACGCCCGGGGCCCAGACGTTGCCGTGCTTGTCGGCGATGACCTGGACCTCGACGTGGCGTGCGTCGGTGACGAGACGCTCGATGAACACGACGGGGTCACCGAAGGAACGCTCGGCCTCACCCTGGGTGCGCTCGAGGGCGAGCTCGAGCTCGTCTTCGGCGTAGACCTTGCGGATGCCACGGCCACCGCCGCCGGAGCGGGCCTTGATGATCAGCGGGTAGCCGATGGCCTGCGCGTGGCGGCGCGCGTCGGCGCGGGAATCGACGGGTCCACCGGACCACGGTGCGACGGGAACGCCGACCTTCTCGGCGAGGAGTTTCGCCTCGACCTTGTCGCCGAGCAGACGCATGGCGTCGGCGGAGGGACCGATGAACGTGATCCCGAGGCGGGCGCACAGCTCGGCGAAGGCGGGGTCCTCGGCGACGAAGCCCCAGCCGACCCAGACGGCGTCGGCCTTCGCCTCGAGGAGCGCGCGCTCGAGTTCTGCATGATCGAGGTAGGGGGTCGCCGCCGTCGTCGACGGCCGGAGGGTCACTCCTTCGTCGGCCTGACGGACGAACATCGCCCGTCGCTCGGCATCGGTGTGCAGAGCGATCGTCTTGATGTCGTAGCCGTGCTCGGAGTTGAGCTCCCGGACTGCCCGGATGAGGCGTACGGCCGCCTCACCGCGATTGACCACTGCGATCCGCTTGAACATACTCGTTGCCACCGTTCTCCATGGTTTGTGCACGCATCGGGCGCGCGTCTCGAAGCTCCACCCCAATGAGGAGGTCAACCTAACCGGTCCTACCTTCCACGTCTCGTGTTGGTGACGCGAGCGGGAACATGTAGCGGTCGGCTCCTCGTGGTTGGCATGGGCATGCGTGTTCGTCGTCGATCCACCGGGCAACATCCGCGGTGTCCGAAGGACCGTTTCGAACAGGTCTCCGCAGCTACGGCCGTCGGTTGCGACGGTCACGTCCCCCTGGGCGAAGGCTCCGTTCGGATTACAGCATGGAGGAAACATGAGGGTTTGTCACGTTTTGCTTCCATGCGGGGCGATCGGCGGCGACCTCGTGGCCGACTTCTCTCACGGGCATTCGCGCGCAGAGGATTTCGCTCGGGAGCGGGTGTCGGGGAGGGGGTCTCCGGTCCCGGAGGCCGCCGGTACTGTGCAGTAACACCGATCGGTAACTTCCGGAGGGGTCAGGGACCCGTCGCCGGCGTACTCTCGCTTCTGCTGGTACGCAACGGTTTTCGCGCGCCCCGTCTCGGGCGCGATCCGGGATCGGGCAAATCGTTCGGAGCTACCTCGATAATGCTGTGACATCCGTCACGAAGGGCGAAAAGGTGAAGGTCTCAACCGAACCGGAGCGCGGCCGTGGACGTGTGGGATCGTGCCCGTCGAGCGCCCGGGATCGGGGCCGTTACCGGGCATTTCTCCGAGCCCGCGCGGAATCTGGAACAGTGGACGGTGCATGCCTGCGGACGAGCCGCGAGGAGGATCCCCGTGTCCGAAGCCGATCGACCCCACCTCCCGGGGCGCGACGACGCGCCCGGCCGGGACATCCCGTCGGTGGACCGGCGGACACGTATCGCCGGGCAGGTCCGCCGGTGGTGCGAGACCGGCAGTATCGAGGGCGGGCACGCTCCTCTGTCGGACGCCGCGGCGGTCGCACTGGCCGCCGGCTACCTCGACGAATCGGCACGTGCTGTGCTGGCGAACCGCCGGCGCGTCGGGCGCCGGTTGCCCACCCTCGACGGATTCGGTGAGCTGCGCCGCCTGTCCGACGAGCACGCCCGCCTCCGCACACGGATCGACGGCCTGCGTCCCGGCGCTGCGCGACTCGCACTCGAATACCGGGCCAACGAGCTCGGCAAACGCATCCGGGCGGCGCGACAGACCGTCGTGCACTCGCCGCTGCACTACGCCCAGGGCGTCCGCGCCGTGCGCCGCGACCGACGCGACGGGCTGCATCTCGAGATCGAACAACGCGAGGCGCTGTTCGCTGCACTGCAACGCACCCCGGCGCCCCTGCCCGTCACGCCCGTCGAGCAGGCCCGGGGAGTGGTGCTCGGTGTCGCCGTCGACCGCGTGGGTCGCTGGTCCGAACGCACCCCGCTGGCCGAGACGGGGCGTCGCGTCGCCGAACGGCTCGGACGCGAGGTGCCCTCCGGCGACGACCGCTTCGTCGACCGCTACGACACCCTGCTCTTCCTCGCCGGTTCCCTGTACGACCGCGTCGAGGCATCGGCGGCGTGGCGTTCGGAGTACTTCGAGGTTCAACGAGCCCAGCTCGATCTCGCCGAGGAGCTCACCCAGATCGCGGTGGACACCGTCGCCCTGCGCGACCTGCTCGACGAGTTGCAGTCCGCGATCCGATCGGCGCCCGAGGCGCGGTCCGGTCTCGAATCCCGGGTGGCAGCGCTCGAACCGGTATGGGACCAGATCCTTGCGCGCGTCACCGCGCTCGCGCGCATCGGCGACCTGCTCACGCGCGCGGAGGGCCATCTGCATCTCACACACATCGCGCAGCGGACCGCGAGTCTCGACCAGCGGATCGACGACCTGATCGGCAGATCGGGTGCGCGCGAGTTGTCCGCCGAGAACACCGATTTCGTCGGCGACCAGCTCGGCGCCGCAGCCGAACCGATGGTCGCGCTCCGCAGTGCTCTGTGGACGGACATCGCCGAGCTCACCGCAAAGGAGTAACTCGGAGTTACTGTCATTTGTCACATCGATTCGGCTGCGTTTCGGGTCGTATCCCCGAACTCGTGGAAAGTGACCGTCTTCGCTGGTGTATTCGTCCGAACCGGTGGTAGCTTCCTCGCGTCCTATCGGGGGTCGATACACAGGGGGGTGCGGTGGCGTCGCGGTTCGTGCGTACGGGTTTTGCGCTGGCTGTCGCTGCGGTGCTGGGGGTCTCGGGTTGTTCGGGGGCGACGACGAGCGTGTCCGTCGTCGACGACCCGCAGCTCGAGGCCGAGTTCGAATCGGTGCTCGTCTCCGGACAGTCCCGCACGCTCGGGGAGGTCGCGGCCGCAGCGGGTGTCGAGTCGTGGGACCGGATGTACTACTTCCGCGTCCCGGTGCTGATGAGCGAACTCAACCGCGTGATGCACACCCCCGGAGTCACCTGGCGGAACATGCCGGGATCCGATGCCGAAGGGCTCATCGTCTTCGTCTCGGAGGGGCAGATCGTGCGCGCGGTCGCCGACCGCGAGCCGCCGCTGTACCTGAGCGGTTTCGCGACCTCCGATTCGTACGTCACGCCCGACGAACTCGCCGGCATGCCCCGTCTCGCGGTCGAGTCGAGGGGCCGCTGATCCGGTAGCTGTCACCCGGCTGCCTCGTATGTCCGCCTTCGGGTAGTTCTGCTCGCGATATCGAGTAATGAATTTCTTTCCCGAAGAGGTGTGGGGTGGCACGGGTAATCGCGACGATCAACCTGAAAGGTGGCGTCGGCAAGACCACGACGACGGCCGCTCTGGGCGAGTTCATGGCGGCGGAGTTCGGGCAGCGGGTGCTGATGATCGATCTCGACCCGCAGACCAACCTCACCACGATGATGGTGGGGGAGGAACGCTGGCAGGAACTGAACGAACTCGGTCTGACCCTCGCGACGCTCTTCCGTAAGGCGATCACGCCCCACGCCGACGCGTTCGACATCGAGAAGGCCGTCCAGAAGAACGTCTCGCCCGTGCGAGCGGTCCGTGATCTCGACCTGCTCGCGTCGTCGCTGGATCTCATGGACATCCAGGAGGGGCTCACCCACCAGCAGTACGCCGATCCCGGCTCGCACCGTCCCGTCGAGGTGCTGCTCTCCGCTGTCCGGCCCATCGCCGACCGGTACGACTACATCCTGATCGACTGCCCGCCGAATCTCGGGATCCTCACCCTCAACGGATTGCGTCTCGCCGACGGCTATCTCATCCCGACGATTCCCGACATCCTGTCCACCTACGGAATTCCGCCGCTGCAGACGAAGATCCAGGAATTCGCGACACGGACCGGGCACACCGTGCGGGAGATCGGTCTCGTCATCACGAAGTACCGCAGTGCCTCGAATCTGCACCGCACGATCATCGAACAGCTCCAGCGCGACCCCCGGATTGCGAGCGTCGTTCCCGCCTGGGTGCCCGAGGCCAATCAGATCGCGGCGTCCGCCGAGTTCGTGCCCTACGGCACGCTCAAGCGAAAGTACGGCAACACCGGCCAGTACGACGCACTGCGAATCCTCACCGAGACGATCATGATGAATGCGCAGGTGTACCTGTGACGAATCCCGACCCCGATACCGACATGGCACAGGCGCGTCTGCGGGTGCGCATCGGCGAGGCGAGTTCGGCGTTGCTCCGTCTCGACGAGGCGGCACCCGGCACGGCCGGCGCGCTCGTCGCTCTCGTCCAGGTGATCGCCGATGAGGCGGCACGCACGCCGCGGTTCGCGAGGGCACTCGCGGGAGCGCTCTCGGTTACCGCGGACGCAAGCGCCCCGACCCCTGCTCCCGCTCCTGCTACGCGCCCGGCCGCGGCCCGAACGTCTGCGCGTCGCAGTCGTCGCGCACCCGGGGCCTTCGACCCGTTCGTGGTGTTCCGCGAGAGCGGCGAGGCGACTCTGCGGGAGAGGCTGTCGACCCTCGGGGTCGAACAACTCAAGGACATCATCGCCGAGCACGCCATGGACTACGACAAACTCGCGATGCGCTGGCGCACCCCGTCCAAACTTCAGGACCGCATCGTCGAACGGGTCAAGGCGCTCACCACTAAGGGTGATGCTTTCCGGTGATCGGTCACATGCAGTTCTTCTTCTGCTCGTAGCCACGTATGGTCGCACCAGACCTCCGGTCTCGATGAGACCGCGCAGGACGTGGGCACATCGCGCGTCGATCCCGATTCACTGCTCGATGTGCGCACCGAGAAGAGGAGTCGATATGGGGGACATCGTTCGACAGGGAGTCGCGGCCTTCGTGGCCGAGGTTCTGGCGCGAGGCGGCCGGGCCGAGCCGATCCCTGGACAGCGGGACGTCCGCGTACAGGGCGCGGACGGATCCGAACGTGTGGTGCGGGTGTGCTCGACGGCGAGCGATCCGTGGCTCGCGCGACGCCGCGACGGAGTTCCCGCCGCCGACGGTGCGGGCGTGTCGTACTGGGTGTTCGTCGATCTCGCACCCGAGCTACCGGAGTTCTATGTGGTGGACGCGGACGACATCGAAGGGGGAATCGAGGAGGAGGTCGCGCTCTGGCTCGCCGACCGCCCCGGCCGGACACCGACCGGCAGTCACCCGATTCAGCGCAGCAATGTCGTTCACGGTCAAGATCATTGGGATCTGCTCGGTCTCGACGCGGTCAAGGATCCCGACCACGACGCGGCGCCGGTGCCGGCAGCGGCCGTCCGCGTAGCACGTCCGGCCACACCGGCGGTCGCCGAACCCGACACCGACGACGGACGGCTCGCGGTGGTCGCCGACATCGGGGGATACCGCGTGCAGGGGCGCGTCGATCCGGTGTCCGGGACGCTCGAGATCAACCGGGGACCGATGGAGGGGCGTCGCTTCCCCGACGCCGCGGCAGCCGCACAGGCGCTCGTCACCTTCTTCGACGACCACGAGACCGTCCCCGACGGCGACACCTTCTGGCGGAGCGAGATCCTCGAGTGAGAACGCACTCCCGATAGCGGCTTCGGCTCGTTTCGATCTCCCGTAAGCGAGCTCGGCTCGTTTCGATCTCGCTGACCACAACCGTCGACTCTGCCGACGGATGGCGGTGAACTGAATCGGCGCAAGCGACAACGCCAGGTTCAGATCATCGAAGGAGAGATCGCATGACCATCACCGAACTCGATCGCGATACGACCACCGCCGAATCCGTCTACACCGCCGGGGGCATCGTCGTCATCAAGCTGGGGGAGCACATCGGTGCGCGGATCGACGGGGTGCGGTTGTCCGGCTCGTTGGCGTCCGAGACCGTCGAGGCCATCCGCTACGCACTCGCCGTGCACAAGGCGATCGTCTTCCGCGACCAGCATCACCTCGACGACGAGGAGCAGTGGGCCTTCGCCGGCCTGCTCGGCACGCAGACCCAGTCGCACCCCACGGTCCACTCGAAGGGTAAGCGGCTGTTGCCCATCGAGGGTGCTGCGAACAGCTGGCACACCGACGTCAGTTTCGTCGACCGCATTCCGAAGGCGTCGATCCTGCGGGCGGTGACCCTGCCGCCGTACGGCGGTGCGACGACGTGGGCCTCCACGACCGCGGCCTACGAGCAGTTGCCGGATGCGCTGAAGGCGCTCGTCGACAACCTGTGGGCCCTGCACACCAATCTCTACGACTACGCCGAGAAGCTCGACGCGGGCAGCTCCGATCCGGCGCTGACCGAGGAGCGACGCCGCTACCAGGACGAGTTCCGCCGCAACACCTACGAAACGATCCACCCGGTGGTGCGGGTCCATCCCGAGACGGGTGAGCGCACCCTGTTGCTCGGTCACTTCGTCAAGGAGTTCGTCGGTCTCGAGCCGTCGGAGACCGCCGCGCTGCTCCAGCTGCTGCAGAGTCGGATCACGAAGCTGGAGAACACGTTCCGCTGGTCGTGGGAGAGTGGCGACGTCGCGATCTGGGACAACCGCGCCACGCAGCACTACGGCATCGCCGACTTCGGCGACCACACCCGCCGCCTGCATCGCATCACCCTCGCCGGCGACATCCCCGTCGGCGTCGACGGCTCGCGCAGCAGGGTCGTGCAGGGCGACGCGAGCGAGTACTCGGTGGTCGAGGAGCCGGCGCGACTGCCCGGCTTCGACGGGCACTGACACAGCAGAGCGCGAAACGGTCATAGGAGCGCGAAACATCCCGCGCCGAAGACCGTTTCGCGCTCCTCAACGTCAGGCCACGACGTACTTCTCGTTCTCGCGGACCCATAGCACGCCGTCGCCCGCTGTGGGTCCTTCCTTCTCGAATTCCTCGGGTACGAGCGACGTCTCGTCGCGCAGCACGATCGCGGTCATGATAGGGGCGGCGGCGAGGTTCTCACCGTCCACGCGCATCCAGTCGGCCGTGCGACCGGCGAGGTAGATCCAGCCGTCCGCGTCCTTGTAGGCCACCCGGCGAGGATCGCGTTGGAGTGGAACAACGGCATCGACAGGTAGATTACGTCGTCGCTCGTGATCGAGAACTGCGGGACGAGCGTGCTGCCCGAGAACAACACCATCATGTGGGCGAGCATCACCGGCTTCGGATCGTCGCTCGTCCCCGAGGTGAAGATCAACATGAACGGATGGTCGGCCCGACCTCCCGGTACGGCTCGAGCGGACAGGCCCCGTCGACGAGCGCCCGCCACTCGGGGCTCGCGACGTCGAAGACGGTGACGTCGCCGAGATCCAGGCCGTCCAGCAGAGGGGCGTGCTCGGCATCGGTCAGCAGGATCTGGCAGTCCGCACGCAGGATGTCGCGTGCCAGACCCTCACCGCGTCGGGTGTTGTTGAGGCCGACGAGCGGGAAGCCCGCGAGCCCGGCCCCGGCGATCGCGTGGACCAAGGCCGCGGTGTTGTTCTCGAACAGGTCACGGAGTGCCTGCTGGACGGTCTCTGCCATGGCTACCTCGGATATATGGAGAAAACGTTCTCTTCGCCGTACACGAGTCGTTCGGGTCGCTCGTCGTCGCGTCACAATTCGGTCCGCGAACCCGGTGCGCGTGTGAGGTGGAACGCCTACTCTGAGTTCACCTGCAGCATCGCGGGTGGTGATCGCCGTGCGCCGTCGATCCCGTCCGCGCCGCACCGTTGCCGCCTCACGGCGGCTCGAGGAGGCCCGATGAACGCGGTTGTCGCTCCCGTCAAGCCCACGCGGCCGTATCCGCCGCGTTACCACTCCAAGGGCGCGGTCCTCTACGACCTGATCACCACAACGGACCCGAAGAAGCTCGGACTGATGTACATCTTCACATCGTTCTCGTTCTTCCTGTTCGGTGGTGTGCTCGCCCTGCTGATGCGCGCGGAGCTGGCGGTGCCCGGTCTGCAGTTCCTGTCGAACGAGCAGTACAACCAGCTGTTCACCAACCACGGCGGCATCATGCTGCTGATGTATGCGACGCCGATCGTCTTCGGTTTCGCGAACTACATCCTGCCGCTGCAGATCGGTGCCCCCGACGTCGCCTTCCCGCGCCTGAACGCCTTCAGCTACTGGCTCTTCCTCTTCGGCGCACTCACGGTCGCCTTCGGATTCATCACGCCCGGCGGCGCTGCCGATTTCGGCTGGACGTCCTACATGCCGCTCGCCGACGAGATCCATTCGCCGGGGATCGGCGGCAATCTGTGGTTCCTCGGCCTGATCGTCATGGGTCTCGGTACCATCCTCGGCGGCGTCAACATGATCACCACCGTGGTGTGCATGCGCGCGCCCGGCATGACCATGTTCCGAATGCCGATCTTCACCTGGAACATCTTCATCACGATGATCCTCGTGCTCCTCGTCTTCCCGCTGCTCGCCGCGGCCTTCATGGGTGCCTTCGTCGATCGGGTGATCGGCGGCAACATCTACGACCCCGCGACCGGCGGTGTGCTGCTCTTCCAGCACCTGTTCTGGTTCTTCGGTCACCCCGAGGTGTACGTCATCGCGCTGCCGTTCTTCGGCATCGTCTCGGAGATCTTCCCGGTCTTCTCCCGCAAGCCGATCTTCGGATACAGCGGCCTCGTGTACGCGACCATTGCCATCGCCGCGCTCTCCATCGCGGTGTGGGCGCACCACATGTACGCCACCGGCGCCGTGCTGCTGCCGTACTTCTCGTTCATGACCTTCCTGATCGCCGTCCCGACGGGCGTGAAGTTCTTCAACTGGATCGGCACGATGTGGAAGGGCCAGATCACCTTCGAGACGCCGATGCTGTTCGCGGTCGGCTTCATCGTGACCTTCCTCTTCGGTGGCCTGACCGGTGTCATCCTCGCGAGCCCGCCGCTGGACTTCCACCTGCACGACTCGTACTTCGTGGTCGCGCACTTCCACTACGTGCTCTTCGGCACCATCGTGTTCGCGACCTACGCCGGCATCTACTTCTGGTTCCCGAAGATGACCGGCAGGATGATGGACGAGCAGCTCGGCCGCTGGCACTTCTGGCTGACCTTCATCGGTTTCCACACCACCTTCCTGGTGCAGCACTGGCTCGGTAACGAGGGCATGCCGCGTCGTTACGCCGACTACCTGCCCTCCGACGGGTTCACCACCTTGAACACCATCTCGACGATCGGGGCCTTCGTCGTGGGCGCGTCGACGCTGCCGTTCCTGTGGAACGTCTTCAAGAGCTACCGCTACGGCCAGGTCGTCACCGTCGACGACCCGTGGGGTTACGGCAACTCGCTCGAATGGGCGACGACCTGCCCGCCGCCGCGGCACAACTTCTACGAGCTGCCGCGGATCCGCTCGGAGCGTCCCGCCTTCGAGCTGCACTATCCCGACATGGTCGAGCGGATGCGTGCCGAGGCGCACGTGGGTCCGGGTAGCGACAAGCACGAGGTGAACGTGCTCGAAGGTGCCGACCGCACGCCGGGCGACATCCCCCGGGAGTGATCGACCGCGATAGCTCCGCGCATCGAACGAACCCCGCCGAAGGACGGAGTCGAGCGAACATGACCGCAGTCGAACCCGGCGGGAGCGTGCCCGCCGAGGTGGATGTCCTGATCGTCGGTGCCGGTATCTCCGGCATCGGCACGGCCTACCACCTGAAGATGAAGAGACCGGGGACGAGCTTCGCGATCGTCGAGGCGCGTGACGCGCTCGGTGGCACGTGGGACCTGTTCCGATATCCCGGCGTGCGCTCCGACTCCGACCTCCACACCCTCGGGTACGAGTTCAAGCCGTGGCGGAAGAAGCATGCGTACGCCGGAGGCGGCGAGATCCTCGGCTATCTCCACGAGACGGTGGACGAACACGGACTCCGTCCCTACCTGCACCTCGGGCACCGCGTCGTCGGCGCGTCCTTCTCGTCCGATACCGGCAGGTGGACGGTCACGCTCCTGCGCACGAGCGACGACACCATGCTTACGGTGACCTGCTCGTTCTTCTTCTCCGCGACCGGCTACTACGACTACGACGAGGGGTACAGCCCGGAGTTCGAGGGCAGCGACGACTTCCGCGGCACGATCGTCCATCCCCAGCACTGGCCCGAGGCTCTCGACTGTGCGGGCAAACGCGTCGTCGTCATCGGCAGTGGCGCCACCGCGGTGACGCTCATTCCCGCCCTGGCCGGCGTCGCCGAGCACGTGACGATGCTGCAGCGCTCCCCGTCCTACGTCTTGGGGTGGCCGAAGGAGAACAAGGTCGCCAACGCGCTGCGACGTGCACTCCCGACAGCGGCGGCCGACCGTGCCGTCCGTTCCCTGAGCATCCGGATGCTGCACGAGATGTACCGGACGAGTCGCCGGGCGCCGAACCTTTTCCGCCGTCTCCTGCGCCTTCGGATGACGAGCGTGCTGCCCGACGACTATCCCGTCGACGTGCACTTCAACCCGTCCTACGACCCGTGGGATCAGCGCCTGTGCGTCGCGACCGACGGTGACCTCTTCCACGCCATCGCCACCGGCGAGGCGTCGGTGGTCACCGATCGGATCGCCCGGTTCACGCCCACGGGGATCGCCCTCGAATCGGGGCGCGAGATCGAGGCCGACGTCATCGTCACCGCGACCGGCCTGAAACTGGTGCCGTTCGGGAGGATCGAAGTCGGCGTCGACGGCGTCCCGGTCGACTGGCACGAATGCGTCACCTACAAGGCGACGATGCTCACCGGCGTGCCGAACTTCGCCTTCGCGTTCGGCTACACCAACTCGTCGTGGACCCTCAAGGTCGACCTCACCGGCCATCATCTGTGCCGGTTGCTCGACCACATGGAGGACCAGGGCTACGACGTCGTCACCCCGATCTGCGACGATCCGGCCGTCGGCGGAGGGCCGTTCTGGGACCTCACGTCGAACTATCTCCGGCGCTCGGCCGACGTGTTCCCCACATCCGGGGAAGGCGGCCCGTGGTCGATGGAGCAGAACTACTATCTCGACCGCAGACGGCTGCGCCGCGAACCGGTCGACGATCCCGCTCTGCGTTTCACGCGGGTGGCCGAGCCGGCGGGTTCATCGAGCCCAGCAGGTAGCCGGGAACCCCCACCACGAGTGCCCGGGCCGCGCTCGTCACTGCCGCAAGGTCGCTGACACCGAGCACCGTCAGCGATGCCGTCGCCAGCGCTTCGGGGAGCCCGGCGTCGACGTCGCCGTCGTCGGCTCGCATGCCGATGACCGATTCGACGACCCGGAACGGCAGATGGGTGCGAGGATCGCCGTCGCCCACGATCTGCGCCGCCAGGGTCCGGTAGCGCTCCATCAGGTGCCGACGTTCCTCCCGGAACCGATCGAACGGTTCGGTGCGAACCTCCGGAAGGTGGTAGAGCGCACCGAGATTCCATCTTCCCGCGGACAGTTGGGCGGTGTCGAACCAGGCGAGCGCACACAGGCGCACCTCGGGCGGCAGCGCGGGGTCGAGATTGTCGTCGAAGTCGAGGGTCGGTTCGACGGTGTCCTCGAGCAACGCGACGAGGATGTCGTTCTTCGTCGCGAAGTGGTTGTACAGCGATGCCTGCCGGATCCCCACGGCCTCGGCGATCGTGCGTGTCGATGTGGGGGAGAACCCGCGGGTGGTGAACAGCTCCGCGGCGGCGTCGAGGATCTCGGCACGCGCGGTCGGCCCGGGCCGTCGCGGGGCGCGGAGGCGGGGGCGTCCTGGTCCTGCATGGGTCACGCCTCCACTGTGACACGACGAAAGGTGCTGCAGCGCCACCGTCTTCGTGCGTGAAGTTTTCGTCACACGTACGAAACACGCGTCACGGACTCGTTACGCCATGGACATTCCCCGAAGATGCGCGATGGGAAAACTGTCGATCGACAGTTTCCCCGGACCGCCGATCGGATCACCATGACCGAGACCCTCGCGACCGCCACCACGCACGCTGCTCGTGCCCATGCCCGAGCGCAGGCAGGAACCGTCACCGACGCCATGCCGATCGTCCCGGCATCGTCGTGGCCGGCTCCGCCCAGCGGTCGCGCAGCGTCGATGACCTGGGCCGAGACCGTCCCCGGTGGCCGCTACACCAGCAAGGTCCTCGCCCGCGGCACCCGCCTGCGCCTGCGGGACGTCCACGGCACCGCCTGCGCCAACATCCTCCTGTTCCGCGCCGACGCCCCGCACGAACGGCTCAACGTCGCCGACACGGTGAAGGTGCCGTGGCAGGCCTATCTCGGTGTCGGGCACCCACTGCTCTCCGATCAGGGCCGCGTCCTCGCCGCGATCGTCGCCGACACCTCCGGACGCCACGACGCGCTGTGCGGCACCACCCACGTCGCGGGGAACACTGCGAAATACGGTGAGGGATCGCTCCATTCGAGCTCTCCTGCGGGTCGCGAACTGTTCACCGTCGCCGCCGCCAAGCACGACCTGCAACCGCGCGACCTGCCGCCCTCACTGTCCTTCTTCCACGGTGTCCGCGTCGAGGAGGACGGCAGCCTCGTCAGCACCGGCAACGCCGGTCCCGGTGCCGCCGTCGACCTGCTGATCCACCTGCCGGTGATCGCCCTGATCGCCAACACCGCACACCCGCTCGATCCGAATCCCGAGTTCACCACCGGCAGCCTCGAAGTCCTCGCCTGGCGGGCACCCGGCGAACTGAACTCGCTGCCGAACACCGACCCCGAGTGCCAGCGCGCCGTGCTCAACACCGACGACGCTTGGGCCGCCGCCACGTCCGAAACGGAGATCCACCGATGACCATCACCGCCGACACCGCAGACCTCGCCCTCGTTCCCGGTCGCGTCGTCCTCGACGAGATCGTCGGACTCCGCGGCCCGTGGTCGGCCGTCGTCGCCGCCGGCGACGTACTCACCATCGTCGACCTGCACGGCAACCAGGCGGTCGACACCCTCGTCTACGACGCCGCCGACCACACCCGCCGCTACAGTGCCGCTGCCACCGTGGCCGCCCAGCAGAACCTCTTCCTCTCCACCGGTTCGGTGTTGCGCGACGCCGACGGTGAGCCGCTGATGACGCTCGTCGCCGACGAGGTGGGCAACCACGACACCGTCGGCGGTGCCTGCTCGCAGGAGTCCAACACCCTCCGCTACGGGCACCACACCAAGCACCAGCACGCCTGCGTCGAGAACTTCCTCATCGAAGGCGCCAAGTGGGGACTGGGCAAGCGCGACCTCGTCTCCAACATCAACTTCTTCATGAACGTGCCGGTCGAGGCCGACGGCACCCTCGGCATCGTCGACGGCCTGTCCGCACCCGGCAAGCGACTCGCAATCCGCGCCGAGCGCGACGTGCTCGTCCTCGTCTCCAACTGCCCTCAGATCAACAACCCGTGCAACGGCTTCGACCCCACGCCGGTCCGCATGATCGTCACCCGCGGGGAATGAGGTAGTCATGACCACGAAGATCACCGTCGAACGTCCCGGAATGCTCACGACCGTCCAGGACTATCCCGGACGCACCGGTTACTGGCAGATCGGTGTGCCACCCTCGGGCCCGATGGACGACCTGTCGTTCCGCCTCGGCAACGTCGCGCTCGGCAACGACGAGGGCACCCCCGGTCTCGAGACCGCCATGGCCGGCCCCGCCCTGCGGTTCACGGAGGAAACCGAGGTGTGCGTGACGGGTGCGCCCGTCACCGTGCGCGTCGACGGGGCCGCCGTCCCGCAGTGGCGCCCGGTCACCGTCCCGGCGGGCGGCCTGCTCGACGTCGGAGCTGTCTCCGGGCCGGGGTTGCGCGTCTACGTCCTCGTTCGCGGTGGTCTCGACGTTCCCGAATTCCTGGGCAGCGCAGCGACCTTCACGCTCGGAACGTTCGGCGGTCACGAGGGGCGCACACTGCGCGAGGGTGACGTCCTCGTCGTCGGGGAGAACGCTCCCGGCGCGAGCGCCCCGGTCCCGTCCGAGCACGTGCCCGCACTGAGCACGCGCTGGGAGATCGCGGTCACCGAAGGTCCGCACGGCGCACCGGAATTCTTCACCCGTGCCGACATCGATGCCCTCTACGCCACCGACTACGAGGTGCACTTCAACTCCGACCGCACCGGCGTGCGGCTCATCGGCCCCAAGCCCGAATGGGCGCGCACCGACGGTGGCGAGGCGGGCCTGCACCCGTCGAACATCCACGACAACGCCTACTCCGTCGGCGCACTCGACTTCACCGGCGACACCCCGATCCTGCTCGGCCCCGACGGTCCCAGCCTCGGCGGGTTCGTGTGCCCGGTGACCGTCGTGGCCGCCGACCGTTGGAAGCTCGGCCAGCTCGCTCCCGGCAACACGGTCCGGTTCGTGCCCGTGAAGTCGCAGCACACCGCGTCCCGCCGCGAACTCGGCGTCGCGCGTCGCGCCGGACTGTCGCTGGTCACCTCGGCCGGTGGCGACGGTGACGACGGAGTGCTCACCCGCCGTGACGGCCACACCGCCGTCACCTACCGCCGTAGCGGCGACGACAACGTCCTCGTCGAGTACGGCGACATGACCCTCGACCTGGCGCTGCGGGCCCGCGTGCACGCGCTGCACCAGCGCCTCGAGGCCGACCGTCCTGCGGGTCTGCTCGAACTCACCCCGGGAATCCGGTCGCTGCAGGTCAAGGTCGACCCCGACGTCCTGCCCGTGCCGACCCTGCTCGGCCTGCTCGGCGAGGTCGAGGACACCATCGGCGACAGCGACGAACTCGAAGTCCCCAGCCGGCAGGTACGACTCCCGCTGTCCTGGGACGACCCGGCGACCCGCGAGGCCATCCAGCGCTACATGCACGGCGTGCGCTCCGACGCCCCATGGTGCCCGTGGAACATCGAGTTCATCCGCCGCATGAACGGCCTCGACACCGTCGCCGACGTCTTCGACACGGTCTTCGCCGCCGACTACATGGTTCTCGGCCTCGGCGACGTCTACCTCGGCGCCCCGGTCGCGACGCCGCTCGACCCGCGGCACCGTCTCGTCACCACCAAGTACAACCCCGCGCGCACCTGGACCCCCGAGAACGCCGTGGGCATCGGCGGCGCCTACCTGTGCATCTACGGCATGGAAGGCCCCGGCGGCTACCAGTTCGTCGGCCGCACCACCCAGGTGTGGAACCACCGGCACCCGCAGCCGGCCGGCCCGTTCGAGGACGGCACCCCGTGGCTGCTGCGCTTCTTCGACCGCATCTCGTGGTACCCCGTCGACCCCGACGAACTGCTCGATCTGCGAGCGGATCTCGCTGCGGGTCGCGGTGGGGGAGTGGAGATCACCGACGGCACATTCTCCCTGACCGAGCACCGGAAGTTCCTCGCGGACAACACTGCTTCGATCAGCGGCTTCCAGGCGACGCAGTCCGTCGCCTTCGGCCAGGAACGCGCGCGGTGGAAGGCGGACGGCGTATGACGGCCGCCGAACGGATCCGTCCGGTGGGAACCCGGTTCGAGCGAACACTGTTGGCTCGGCCGGGAGCAATCCCGGACACCACCACCCGCGTCACGTGGCTGCAGGGTGAGCGGTTGTACTGCGACCTGCGACGACCGGCGACACTGCCGACGGTGACGGCCTCTACTCTCGCCGAGATGGAGATCGACGACCTCGTCGCTCTCGCGAGCCAGGACGGATTCGCCGGCCGACTGCTCGACAGCAGCAACCATGTCGAATGGGAACGGGCCGTGTCGTTCCATCCGCTCGGACCGACACCCGACGCCGGCACCCTGGAGACCCTCGACACCGACACCCTCGTCGAACACGGTGTGTTCGAGGAGTACACCGAGCACTGGCGCATCACGGATGTCTCGCCCGACATCGAGGAGTACCTACTCGAGGACGTCGAGACCGGAGCGACCGCAGTGCTCGTGCGGGTCGGAGAGTGCTTCACATTCGGGCGGAGTCGCGATCACGCGCTCGGATCCGAACCCCTCGTCGAACAGATCCTCGGCGCAGCGACGGTGTCGGATGCCCGAGCGTTGCTGGACTGCGAGATCGCGGTGGGTCGCATCGAAGACAGCCGGTGGACCATCTCCGCATCGACCCTCCCGTACCGAAGCGGGCGCAATCTCCACCCCGTCTTCGGTCACGAGATCCGCACCCGAGACACAACATTCGACGGAACGTCCATCACCCGTCGGTGGCGTTCCGTCCACCCGACCCCGAGGAGTGACACATGACGTTCACGAGTATTCCCATCGTCGATGTGCATGCGCTGGTGTCCGGCGACGAAACCGGACGCGACGCCGTCGTCGCCGAACTCGGGCGCGCCGCGCGAGAAGTCGGCTTCGCGCAGATCGTCGGACACGGAGTCGACCCCATCCTCGTCGGCGGATTGAAGGACGCGGCCGAACGCTTCTTCGCTCTTCCCGACGACGCGAAAATGGATGTGTACATCGGCAATTCCACCAACCACCGCGGCTACGTGCCGCCCGGTGAGGAAGTGTTCGCCGGAGCCACACCGGACCACAAGGAAGCATTCGACCTGTCGATCGACCTTCCGTCCGATCATCCCGAATATCTCGCCGGCAACCCGCTGCTCGGCCCGAACCAGTGGCCCGACCTGCCGGACTTCGACGAGCCCGTGAATGCGTACTACGAATCCGTCTTCGCTCTGGGACGTGTGTTGTTGCGTGCCTTTGCCGAAGCACTCGGCGAGGCGGCGGATCGGTTCGACCGCTATGTGACCACGCCGCCTGCTCAGCTTCGAATGATCCACTATCCCTACGATCCCGACGCCTCGGACCGTCCCGGCATCGGTGCCCACACCGACTACGAGGTGTTCACTCTTCTGCTCCCCACGGCACCGGGACTCGAGGTCCTCAACGCCGACGGCGACTGGATCGACGTGCCCTACCGCGAGGATGCCTTCGTCCTGAATATCGGTGACCTGCTGGAGATCTGGACCAACGGAGTATTTACAGCGACGTCACATCGGGTGCGTAAGGTTGCCGAGGAACGTTACTCGTTCCCCTTGTTCTTCAACGTCGATCACGACACCCGGGTCGACCCGCTGGAGAGGTTCGTCGACGCCGACGGACCGCGCTACGGCGGAGTCACTGCCGGCGAGCACCTGTTCGCCCAGACGGCCCAGAGCTTCACCTATCTCCGCAAGCGGCTCGCCGCGGGCGAGATCACCCTTCCCGACAATGCACGCCCCCTCTACTCGCTCGGACGCGAAGCCCAACGCAGCGCTCCTGCCGTCTGACCCTCTCCATACGGAGCAGCCATGATCATCACCGGTGTCGCCGTGTGCCTCGTCGTTCTCCTCGGGGCCGGCTTCTACTCCACCCGCAAGGTCCGCGGACAGGCCGGGAACTTTCTTCTCGCAGGTCGCTCGCTCGGTGCCCCTGTCCTTGCCGTCCTGCTCATGTCGCAGGTCATCGATTCCAACGCGACCCTCGGTTCCGCCGACCTCGCGGCCGGATTCGGATTCTGGGCGGGTGCGGCGATGCCGCTGGGTGTCGCATCGAGCGTGCTGCTCGTCGGACTGTTCTTCGCGAAGCGCCTACGCGCGACGGGCGTCGTGACCCTGCCCGAGTTCTTCGCCCGCCGCTTCGGCCGCGGCACCGAGATCACCGCGTCCGTGCTCACGGTCGGCAGCTTCGGCATCCTCCTCGCCGGCAACCTCGTCGCCCTGGGCTACCTGCTCCAGTACTTCCTCGGCCTGAACTACACGGCGGCGGTGCTGGTGATCATCCCGTTCGTGCTCGCCTACACGGTGGCCGGCGGCATGTTCGCCAGCGTCTACACCGGCATGGTCCAGTTCGCGATCATGGCCGTCGGCATCGTCTCGCTCCTCGTGTGGACGGCCTTCGGACCCGGCTTCACCCACGGGGACGGCCTCGGCATCGGCGATCTCGGACAGCTCACCGATCCGGCGCAGGGGGCCGCGGTCAACTGGGCCACCATCGTCGCTCTCGGTCTCGGCAACCTCGTCGCGATCGACCTGATGCAGCGCGTGTTCTCCGCCAAGTCCCCGATCGCTGCGCAGCGCGCCTGCTTCTCTGCGGCGACCGGCATTCTCGTCCTGTGTGTGCCGCTGTCCTTCGTGGCCCTTGCTGCCGTGTCGATCGTCGGTGACAGCGCAGCCGACGCCCCGATCCTCTACGTTCTGCTGGGCGAGTACACGCCGCAGTGGTTGTCGATCCTTGTGCTCTCCGGTCTGGTGACGGCTTCGCTGACCACGATCAGTGGTGTGCTGCTGTCCACCGCGACGGTTCTGGTGCGCAACGTCTTCCGCGTAGGCGGCGAGAACGCCGCGATGTCGTCGGACGTCATGAAGGCCACCCGCCTGCTCATGCTGCCGATGGCTGCCTTCGGTGCCCTCGTCGCGCTGCGGGTCCCGCAGACCGGCATCCTGCTCACCCTCACCTTCGACCTGCTGCTCGCCTCGCTGGTAGTGCCGTTCATCCTCGGACTGTTCTGGTCGCGCGGTGACGGTCGCGCTGTGGCTGCCGCAGCGATCGCCGGTATCACGGTGCGCGCCGGCTTCTTCGTCCTCACCCCGACGATCTACGGCGTCGACAACACCCTGCTGTACATCCCGAACTCTCTGGTCACCTCGAGCGTCGACGGCTGGACGACCTTCATCGGCTTCCTCGTCTCGCTGGTCGCGTACGTGACCGTGGCGCTGGTGCGCAGCCCGGTCCCCGCGATCACGGCTCCGGAGCCCGTCGTCGTCCCCGTGAAGCAGCCGGCCGCGGTGTAGTTCGCGCGCCGAACCGGGGTTCGCTACCGCAACACGCGGGGCGAACCCCGGTTCACCGCGTCAGCTTCGCAGCACGACGCGCAGCTTGCCGCAGTCTCTCCGCCACGACGTCGAACCGCTCGAGTTCCGCCCAGGTCCAGCGCACCACCTCGTAGCCAGCGTCGCGGATCGCGTCCTGCCGGAGCTTCTCGTCGAACACGTCGCGCGGAGCGGAATACTTGATCCGTCCGTCGAACTCTCCGACGATGCCGTTCTCCCAGAAGAAGTCGACGCGATAGCGTCGACCGTTTCCACCCACGATCTCGTACTGGAGGATCGGCCGCGGGAGGCCCGCCTCCGCAATACGTAGACGCGACAGCGACTCTCCTGCACTCTCGCTCCGACCGTCCAGGAACGGAACGACGGCGCGGGCCTTCGCGAGACCGTGCCTGTGTCCGGATCCGGCGAGCACCCGGAGCAAGTCCGCCGCGGCGTCCGGATACAGTCGCAGAGCCGAGTCACCCACGACGACGGCCTGATCTCTCGGCAACGTCCGGGCGAGGTCGACGACCGTCCGGGCGACCGATGTCACCGGCAGGCCGTCGAGGAGAACGACGTCGTCACCGACTTCGGTCGGGTGCACATGGATCTGCGACGTCATCCGCCCGTGCCGGTGCGGTGGCCTGGAGACGTGTACGTGTTCGAGCGAGGCCTTCCACAGATCCAGCCCATGAAGGGACGCCGCAGAGACGTGGCTCAGGACCGTTCCTGCGGAGAGTTGCCGACCGAGATGCCGTGCCCGGGCCCGGTGCACCCCGACCTCGCCGAGCGCCTCGACGTCCGATCGGTGCAAGAACATACCGCGTCCGAGGCGGACGAGGTCTCCGGCCCTGGTTGCTCTGCGGATGTCGTTGTCGGACATGCCGGATTCCGTCAGTGTCGCGGTCGTGAGTATAGGTGGATCGCCCATGAGTCGATCGTCGCAGCCCGTGCGGGTGCCGAAGCGCCGCAGAAAGGCCGCAGGCGCATTCTGTGGATGAATACTTCCGCTGTGGAGAACCCGTGCCCTACAGCAGTTCGCCCGCCGAACCGTACTTCGCCCGTGCTATAGGCGGGGTGAAGTGCGGTTCGGCGGGCGAGGTTCTGCCGAGTATCCGTGTTCGCTCACTATGCGCGGATCGATGAAGCCACCCCGACCGACGTCTCCCAGAACCGCGCATAGCGGCCGCTGCGACGCACCAGCTCTTCGTGGATTCCCTGCTCGACGATCTGCTCGGATGGCACCCTCACCGCCGGTACCCCTCACACCCTGCCGATGTACCCGAGCGACGAGATCGACACCGTGCTGCGGGATGCGCTGGGTACCGGTGCTCCTGTCGATCAGAATTATGATCCAGATCACCGATGAAGGTCGGATTGTTCGTTTCCGCAGGTCACCACGTAGTAACGGACTGTTCGCCGCAGGTTCGGGGTCTCTATGTGAGCCGGAAGTCGTGGAGCCGTAGAAATACACTCGCTACCGTTGAAAGCGATGAAGTGCCCCGAAACGGGCGAATGGAAGTGAGAAATCATGGGCAGTTCTCCGGCCCCTGAACGAATTGCCGAATACCCCAGACCTTCGCACACGCTGCTCCACCTCACCGACACCCACCTCGTCGGTGGAGACGAACTCCTCTACGGCACCGTCGACGCCGACACCCGCCTCGGCCTGATCCTCGACGACATCCGTGCCTCCCGGGTCCGACCCGACGCCCTGGTGTTCACCGGCGACCTCGCCGATCGCGGCCAGCCCGACGCCTACCGCAAGCTCCGCGGACTCGTCGAACCACTGGCCGCAGCGCTCGACGCCGCGATCGTGTGGGCGATGGGTAACCACGACGACCGCGCGACCTTCCGTGAAGAGCTGCTCGACGAAGCGCCTCTCGGCGCACCGATCGACGCCGTCCACACCGTGGGCGGACTTCGGATCGTCAGCCTCGACACCTCGGTCCCGGGCCATCACCACGGTGAGGTGACCGACGACCAGCTCGCCTGGCTCGCCGACGAACTCTCGACACCCGTCCCGTTCGGTACCGTTCTCGCACTGCATCATCCGCCCGTGCCGAGCGTGTTCGACATGGCTGTCCTCGTCGAACTGCGCGACCAGGCCGGTCTCGCCGAAGTGCTGCGCGGCACCGATGTCCGCGCCATCCTCGGCGGTCACCTGCACTACTCGACCTCGGCCACGTTCGCGGGCATCCCGGTGTCCGTCGCCTCGTCGACCTGCTACACGCAGGACCTGAACGTCCCGGTCGGTTCGCAGCGCGGGCACGACGGCGCGCAGGGTTTCAACCTCGTGCACGTCTATCCCGACACGATCGTGCACTCCGTGGTGCCCAGCGGAAGTTACGCCACCGCCGGGCAGCCCCACACGGCCGAGGACGCGGCGCGGCGTCTGGCCGAAGCCGGCATCCGCATCCCCGAGAACCCCGACCTCACCGTTCGGATCTAACCGACGTCCGGTCGGCCCGGGTGGCCGGTCTCCCACGGTGCCGGGATCGGGTAGTACCGCTCCAGGAACTGCGTGACCTTCGCGGTGCGCAGCTCCAGGTCGACCTCGGGCGTGCTGCCGTCGTTGAGGCAGAACAGGTCGAGATTGCGGCGCGCCAGGATCGTGTCCAGATGTCGCAGACCGGACTTCACAGTGGTGTCGACGTACTCCACCTTCGCCGTGGTCTGCTGCACCGCGCGGCCGGTCAGCAGCGTGTAGTAGTGGTAGAAGGAGTTCGTCACCGAGATGTTGTCGGCCGCCCGGAACGGGCTCGCCGCCGTCGCAGCGAACTCGTCCCCGAACTCGCGTTCCATCTCCGCCATGATCGACCTGCGCAACGGGACCGGGGTGTGTTCGAGGTGCCGAGTGATGGTGACCCCGAAGCGATCCTGCAGGAGCTTGCGGTTCATGCGGGCGGAGTTCTCGAATCCGCTGCGCGACGGGTCGTTCCGACCCAGCCCGATCCGCACGTCGCACTCGATGAACTTGCTGACACCCCCGCCGGAGAAGAACAGGCTCGGGCTCACCCGGCGACCGAAGAACATGTCGTCGTTCGAGTACAGGAAGTGCTCGGACAGCCCCGGGATGTGGTGCAGTTGCGACTCGACCGCCATCGAGTTGTAGGTGGGCAGCGCTGACGGGTCGGCGAAGAACTCCTCGCTCCGCACGAACGTCACACGCGGGTCGTCGGCGAGCCACGCCGGTCGCGGCGAGTCGGTGGCGACGAAGATCCGCCGCACCCACGGCGCGTACATGTGGACCGAACGCAGGGCGTACTTGAGTTCGTTGATCTGCCGGTAGCGCGCCGGCGTGTCGTCACCTTCGCCGACGACGTAGTTCTGCATCAGCTTTGCGCGCTTGGCCTGGAACGACTTCGACGACCCGTCCACCCACGAGAACACGAGGTCGATCTCGAATGGGATGTCGCCGGGGTGGCGGTCGAACATGCCCTCGATCGTGGGCCACAGCTGTCCGTACCGCTCGACCGTCGTCCGGCGCATCTCGTCGCGCAGGGCGACCGTGCGGGTGAGGGCGTTCGGACGAGGCATGATCACCTCGTCGTCGGTGTAGGTCCACAGCTCGATGTCCACACCGTTCGACGCGCCGTACCGCAACCCGCTGGTCAGCTCGACGCGCGGGCGGAACAGCCGGAACACCCGGTCCTTCCTGTCGCGCGAGAGCCGACCGTCCGCCACCGGAACCGGGCGTCGCTTGGAGCCGACAGCCTTCGAGTAGAACGGCTCGTCGGCGCATCCCTCGGCGAGCGCGGCACGCAATCTCTTCCGATCGGCACGGTCGATCGCCAGGATCGGGCGGTCGCTGTCGTCGCGGACGAGCAGGTAGTCGATGTGCGCCCGGTCGAGGGCGCGGCGCAGGAGCAGTACGTCCTCGATCTGCGCTTCGTCGGGCGTCGTGGTGGTGATGGGGATCGCGTAGCGATCCTCGAACCATACGACGTCCTCGTGGCGCGCGGGTCCGCGGACCGGGGCACGGTCGAACGGCGGGGCGTCTCCGACCTGCTGGGAAAGGGAGACGTAGGGAGCGTTGTAGGGGGCCGGCGTGTGCGTCGGAATCTCCTTTCACGGGTCGGGGCAGGAAAGGCTCATTTTAACGCCGATCTGAGCTAAGTTCCCGGGTCGGTGATGTGACGATCCGATGAATGCCGACGCCGACAGTCTCGACGGGGTCGAGATCCCGAGGTGTAACCTGTGCGCAGGACTCGACACGGGGTGCCGGACACGGCTGAGAGAACACCCGTCGAACCTGATCTCGATTATGCGAGCGAAGGGATGCCGAGCCGGCGACAGGCCTGAGGTCTGTCGCCCTCACGCACCCTTCCCGACACAGGGAAGGCACAGAAGATGTCATTGCAGAACCAGGTCGTCCTCGTCACCGGTGCCGGTCGCGGCCTCGGCCACAGCATCGCGCAGGCGTTCGCCGACGAAGGAGCCGCCGTCGTTCTCGACTACCGGCGCAGCGGCGAGAGCGCGCACGAACTGGCCGACAAGATCGGACCCGAGCGGGCCGTCGCTCTGAAGGCCGATGTCACCGACCGCGCCGACGTCGAGTCGCTGTTCGCGCGGGCCCGCGAGCACTTCGGGCGACCCGTCACCACGGTCGTCAACAACGCCCTGCCCGACTTCTCGTTCAACGGCGACGCCCGCGCCAAGGCGGACGAGATCGGATACGCCGAATTCGGTGCCCAGTTCGACGGGGTCGTCGGTGGTGCCGTCAACGTCATCCAGGCCGCGCTGCCGGGCATGCGGGAAGCCGGCGGCGGCAGCGTCGTCAACATCGGCACCAATCTGTTCCAGCATCCCGTCGTCCCGTACCACGACTACACCGCCGCCAAGGCCGCGCTGTTGTCGCTGACCCGCACCTTCGCCGCCGACCTCGGCCCCGACGGGATCCGCGTCAACATGGTCTCCGGCGGTCTGCTGCGCACGACCGACGCATCGTCGGCGACCCCCGAAGCGGTGTTCGACCTCATCGCGTCGTCGACGCCGCTCCGGAAGGTCACCACCCCCGAGGATTTCGCGGCCGCGGTGCTGTTCTTCGCATCCGACTGGTCGCGGGCCGTCACCGGGCAGAACCTGGTGGTCGACGGAGGACTGGTGATGAACTGATGCCCGGACCACGCACCCTCCACCTCAACGCCTTCCTCTACGGCGTCGGGCACCACTCGTCGGCATGGCGGCATCCCGACTCCGCGGCCGAACGCATCGGCGACATCACGTATTTCGAGGAACTCGCACGCACCGCCGAACGCGGATGTCTCGACGCGGTGTTCTTCGCCGACGGTCACAGCGTCAACCCGAAGTACACAGCGGGCACCACCTGGTTCCTCGAACCGCTCACCACACTGTCGGCGATGGCCCGCGCGACCGAGCGCATCGGTCTGGTCACCACCGTTTCTGCAAGCTTCTTCACGCCGTTCCACGCGGCACGGATGCTGGCCTCACTCGACCACATCAGTGGTGGCCGCGTAGGAGCCAACATCGTCACCTCGATGTTCGACGAGGAAGCGCGCAACCACGGATTCGACGCGCTCCCGCCGCACACGGAGCGATATGCCCGGGCGGAAGAGTTCATCGAAGTGCTCTGCGCACTGTGGGATTCGTGGGACGACGGCGGTGTCCTCGTCGACCGGGCCGGCGGCAGGTTCCTGGACTCCTCCGCGATCCGTCCGATCCATCACCGGGGCAAGCACTTCCGCGTCGACGGTCCCCTGACCGTGCCGCGGTGCCCGCAAGGCCGACCCGTGCTGTTCCAGGCGGGGGCGTCGGAGACCGGGCGCAACCTGGCGGCCCGCCACGCCGAGGCCGTCTACTCCGTCGCGTGGGACATCACTGCGGCGCTCGAGTACGCCACCGACCTGCGCGCGCGGATCGCCGCGGCCGGCAGGGATCCCGGTACGGTCGCCATCCTGCCCGGGCTCGTCACCTACGTCGGTCGCAGCGAGGAGGAGGCGTGGGCGAAGAAGACGGAACTCGATGCGCTCCTCGACGTAGATGCTGCCATCACCCAGCTCGGCGTGTTCACGGGTCAGGACTACACCGGCCACGACCTCGACGCTCCCGTCGACGACCTGCCACCCATTGAGGAGTTCACCGGGCCGCAGGGGCGCTACGCGACGGTGCAGCGCATCATCGAGACCCGCCGTCCCACCCTGCGCGAACTGCTCGGCTACCTCGCCGCGGGTGGTGGTCACGCGACGATGATCGGTACTCCCGAGACCGTCGCCGACAGCATCGAGGAATGGTTCGCCGCGGGTGCCTGCGACGGCTTCAACCTCATGTGCCCCGCCTATCCGGATTCCCTCGACGACTTCGTCGACCTCGTCGTCCCGGAACTGCAGCGTCGCGGCCTGTTCCGGACCGAGTATCCCGGCTCGACCCTGCGCGACTCTCTCGGTCTGAAGACGGTATAGCGGAGCGCGAAGCGGTCATCGGAGCGGGTTGTAGCGCGCGCCGATGACCGTTTCGCGCTCCAGAGCAGCCCGACGTGCCTGCTGCCGACGACGTGCGCGCTCGAACCGATCGACGACGACGTGGAATCGCGACAGTTCCGCCCAGTTCCAGCGGATCACCTCCAGCCCGAGATCCCGTAGCGCATCCTCGCGCTCCTTCTCAGCAAGCAGATCGTGGCGCTCGGTGTACTTTCCGGCACCGTCGAACTCGCCGACGATGCCGAGTTCGCGCCACAAGAAGTCCACGCGGTACCGGCGTCCGTCACGAACGACGATCTCGTGCTGCAGGTCGGGCATCGGTAGACCCGCCTCGATCATGTGCAGCCGCGACAGCGACTCCCCGACACTCTCGCTCCGGCCGTCGACGAGGCGCGCGACCGACTCCGCCGCGACGATCCCGGTCCTACCTCGACATGCAGCAAGGATCCGGGGCAGGTCGAGATGCGCCGTCGGTTCCGCGCGCAACGCGGCGTCGCCGATGACGAGAGCACGTGGACGCGACAGCGTGCGCGCGACGTCGACGACGGTACGAGCGAGCGACGTGACGCGCAGACCGTCCACGTCGACGACGTCGCCGTCCAGGTCGGAGGTGTGGATGTGCAGGTCGTCGCTCACCCGGCAGCTGCGCGTCGGTGGGCGCGTGACGTGGATCCGTCTCAGCGGCGCGTCCCACACGTCGAGGCCGTGGACGACCGCGGCCGTCACATGACTGAGCGCCTCGTCGGCGTCGAAGCGGGAGCCGACGAGGCGTGCCCGGGCGAGATGAACTCCCACGGGGCCGAGGGCGTCGACGTCCTCTCGTGTCATGTACGTGCCGCGAGCGATCCTGACGAGCCCGCCGTGCCGGAGCCGTGTGCGCACCGCACGATCCGATATGCCGGCCTCGGCGAGCATCGCCCTCGTCCACACCTGTCGGGTCATGGACCCGATCTTCGGGCACGGCCGGACCCGATCCGGGGCCGTCGCACTCCGATCGCCTCGGTCTGTGGAGAACACGAATGCCTGTGGACAACCACGTGACGCGTCCGTGCTCGCCCACCGGACGCCGGTACGATCAGCCTCCCGGCGTCGGCACGGGAGTGCTTTCCTCCGCTCCGGGAGCGCGTGCCGGATCGCTCGGCGCCTGATAATCGGAGCCGTAGAAGATCGGCAGGATGCCCTTGACGAGGGTCAGCGCCGAACCTTCACCCGACGGCACCGTCGACAGATTCGTGGCGATGACGATCGTCAGGTCGGTGTCGGGGTCGTGTCCCATGAAGGTCATGAAGCCGGGAAGCTGACCGTCGTGCCCGAGCAGGGGACCGAACTGCGCCATGCCGAGTCCGTATCCGGCGGTTCCCCCGCCCACCGACTGCACGCTGTCGAGCCGGGTATTCTGCATCTGCTCATCGAGCAGACCGCCGCCGACCAGTGCCTTCACATAAGTGGTCATGTCGTCGACGGTGGAGATTGCGGCGCCCGCGGTCCACGCCCAGGAGGGATTGTCGTCGGTCACGTCATTCGGCTTCAGTGTTCCGGCGACCGCTGCGGCCTGCTGGTCGTCCGGCAATTCGAAGGTATCGATGGTGGAGACGTTGGTGCCGAACATGTAGCCCCGCGGATGCGGATCCGGGATCGAGGCGTCCTCGATCGCCGGGAACGAGGTGTTCGCCAATCCGAGCGGAGCGAAGATCCGCTCGTCGAACGCCTCAGCGACCGGCATGCCGGTCAGTTCCTCCACGACGAGTCCGAGGAGCACCGTGTTGGTGTTGCTGTATTCGAACTGTTCGCCGGGCGAGAAGTTCACCGGCTGGGCGAACGCGATCTGCAGCAGTTCCTCCTGCGTCCACACCTTCTCGGGTTCGCGGTCCAGTGTCGCGTTGAAATCCGGATCGAAGGTGTAGCTGTACAGGCCGCTCCGCATCTCGGCGAGCTGCGCGAGGGTGATGGTGTCGCCGTTCGGGACACCGTCGATGTACTTAGATATCGGGTCGTCGAGCGACAGGCGACCTTCCTGCACCAGCTGCAGGATGGCGGTGACCGTCATCGTCTTCGTGTTGCTCCCGATCCGGAAATGATCGTCGGCGGAGATCGGATCGTCGGTGTCGAGGGCGGACGTGCCGAACGTGCCGGTCCAGTCGCCGCGGTCGGGGGAGCTGATCTGGACCACCGCGCCGGGAATGGCGTTGTCGCGCATCAACTGCTCGACGGTCGATTCCAGCTCGGCCACGTACTCGGGCTGAGCTTGATCGGAGGAGGTCGGCGACGGTGTGGATTCGGGCTCGGTGGTATCGGAACTGCACGCCGAAGCGGCCAGTACGACCACAGCCACGAGTGAGGTTGCGAGTGTCTTCATCGATCGTCTGCTTTCGGGATCGGTGGTCCCCCAAAGAGCAGGGGACTCTGTGGTGGTGTCACGAATCCGGACATGTCCCACTGTCGAGGTGAATTTTTCACCCCCTCCGAACGATTCCGATCGCAGTGTCCCTCATGTCATCCTTGGAACAGGGCCGAATCCGTGTACGGAGGTCAGATCATGAAGGCACTGGTGTTCCACGGGCCGGGGAAGCGATCCTGGGAGGACGTTCCCGACGCAACCATCCAGGACAGTACGGACGCGATAGTGCGGGTCGACGCGGTCACCATCTGCGGCACCGACCTGCACATCCTCGGAGGGGATGTGCCCGAGGTGACCGACGGCCGGATCCTCGGCCACGAGGCCGTCGGCACCGTGGTCGAGGTGGGGGACGGAGTGCAGACACTCGCTCCCGGCGACCGAGTGCTCGTCTCGTGTATCACCGCGTGCGGTACGTGCCGCTTCTGTCGCGAGAGCCGATACGGGCAGTGCCTCGGAGGCGGCGGCTGGATCCTCGGGCACCTGATCGACGGCACCCAGGCCGAACTGGTCCGAGTTCCGTACGCCGACAATTCGACCCACCGCATTCCCGACGGCGTGAGCGACGAGCAGATGCTCATGCTCGCCGACATTCTGCCCACCTCCTACGAGGTCGGCGTCCTCAACGGCCGTCTCCGGCCGGCGGACGTCGTCGTCATCATCGGAGCCGGCCCCATCGGGCTCGCTGCGATCCTCGCCGCACGACTGTTCAGTCCGAGCCGCATCGTCGCCGTCGACCTCGCCGACAGCCGGCTCGACGCGGCGAAGGCATTCGGGGCGAACATCGTGGTCAACAGCGGTCGCGACGACGTCGCGACGGTCGTTCGCGATCTCACTGGAGGTCTCGGCGCAGACGTCACGATGGAGGCCGTCGGCTATCCGGAGACGTTCGAACAGGCGGTCGCGCTCGCTCGGCCGTGCGGACACGTCGCGAACATCGGCGTGCACGGCAAACCTGCGACCCTGCACCTCGAGGACATCTGGATCAAGAACCTGACGATCACCACCGGCCTGGTCGACACCTACTCGACGCCCACACTGATCGGTCTCGTGAGCACTGGTCAGCTCGACACGTCGCCGATGATCACGCACCGGTTCGCGCTCGACGAGTTCGAACAGGCCTACGACGTGTTCTCTCGCGCCGGCGAAACCGGTGCGTTAAAGGTGCTCCTCACCGCCGGTTCGTGACCGGCTCTGCCTTCACTCCTGCTGGTTGACCACATCGAGAAGTTGCTGGATCTGTTCCGACTCGACCCCTGGAGCGAATCCGGCGAGGCGACCGAGCGGCATCGACGCTGCCATCTTCAGAACACTCTCGTCGACCCCGACCTCGCCGCCGAGCGAACCGAACGCCTGCAGGACGATCTCGGCGGCCGCGGGGTTCTGGAACAGTTCTCCGAGAGACGACTCCATCGTCAGCGGAATTCGCACCGCGTCGCCCGTCATGTCGACGGTGAACGTCTGCCGGATGTCGCGGCTCGACGCACCGATGTCGATGCTGTACGTGCCACCTTCGACCACCCAGGAATCGACGCGGGTGTCCCAGTAGGCGAGGTCGTCGCGTCGGATACTCACGGCCACACGTTGCGATTCGCCGGAATCCAGACGGACCTTGGTGAAGCCCTTCAACTCTCGCGGCGCCCGAGCAACGGACGAACCGGGTGCACCGGCGTACACCTGCACGACCTCGGCGCCCGCACGCCCACCCGTGTTGGTGACGGTGACGTGCACCGTGAGATCGCCGTCGGATTCCACAGCGGCATCGGAATATTCGAACGTCGTGTACGACAAGCCGTGACCGAAGGGGAAGGACACGTCGAGGCGACGCGCGTCGTACGAGCGGTATCCGACGAACAATCCTTCTCCGTACCGCACGTGGCCGTGTTCGCCCGGGAAGTTCGTGTGCGCCGGGGTGTCCTCGAGCCGGATCGGGACGGTCTCCGCGAGGCGGCCGCTCGGATTCGCGTGCCCGTAGAGCACGTCGGCGACGGCGCCCCCACCGGCCTGCCCGAGCAGCCACCCTTCCACGATCGCAGGAACACGGTCGGCGAAGCCGCTGAGCCGCACGACACCGCCGTTCGACAACACGACGACGACGTTCGGGTTCGCCGTCAGCACAGCATCGAGCAGCGCGGTTTGACGCTGCGGGAGTTCAAGGTCGTCGCGGTCGAAACCTTCGGATTCGAGTTCGGCGGGTACACCGAGGAACACGACCGCGATATCGGCGTCTGCGGCACGCTTCACTGCCTCATCGACGAGTTCGGCCGAGTCCGATCCGTCGAGCGCGTAACCGGCGGCGAAGGGAACGTCCCGGCCGGACAGCGACCGGATCTCGTCGAGCGCGTTGTCGAGGCGCGTCGGTTCGATCCGGGACGATCCAGCGCCCTGGTAGCGCGGCGTGCGGGCCAGTTCGCCGATCACCGCAATGTTCGCGTCGGTGGCGAGGGGGAGCAGGTCGTTCTCGTTGCGGAGCAGCACGATGCTCTGCGCGGCCACCTCGCGTGCGAGGGCGTGATGGGCATCGGCGTCGAAGGTCGCGCCGGGATCGGACGCAGCGACGGCCTTCTGCACCAGTTCGATCACCCGCGCGGCTGCCGTGTCGAGGACCGATTCGTCGACCGTGCCCGCCCGTACCGCCGCGACGATCTCGGCGTCCGTACGACCTCCTGTGGACGGCATCTCGAGATCCAGACCTGCCGCGAGGGACGCGACGCGGTCGTCGACAGCACCCCAGTCGCTCACCACCAGACCCTCGAAACCCCACTCGCCGCGCAGGACGTCGGTGAGCAGCCACGGGTTACGGGACGAGTACACCCCGTTGATCCGGTTGTACGAGCACATCACCGTCCACGGCTGCGCGTCGCGCACGACCCGCTCGAAGGCACGCAGATAGATCTCCCGCAGTGGACGCGGGTCGATGTCGGCGGAGACCCGCATGCGGTCGGTCTCCTGGTTGTTCGCCGCGAAATGCTTGAGCGACGCGCCGACACCCTGCGACTGCAGGCCGCGCACGAGCGCGGCGCCCAGAACACCGGAGAGCAGCGGGTCCTCAGACAGGTATTCGAAGTTCCGCCCGCACAGCGGGGAGCGCTTGATGTTGATACCGGGCCCGAGCAGGACACCGACCTGCAGTGCACGGGCCTCCGCGCCCAACGCCGCGCCGACGCGCTCGAGCAACTCCGGGTCGAAAGAACATCCCAGGGCGACGGCAGGCGGGAAGCAGGTCGCGGGCACGGACGAGTGCAGACCGAGATGGTCGCCCTCGGCGGTCTGCTTCCGCACACCGTGCGGCCCGTCGGTAAGCATGATCGAGGGGATGTTCTCGCGCGCAACCGGTTCGGTGTGCCAGAAGTCGAGGCCGCTGGTGAGCGACGCCCTCTCCTCGACGGTCAGTCGCGCCACGATCTTGAGGGGTGAGCGGAGGGCCGGTTCGGTCATGAGACTCCTTCTCCAAGCGCGGTCGGATCCATCCTGGTCGAGTCTCGATCATGTCCGATCGCGCCGGTGAAGGCGCGGGCAAGTTCCTCCATCACGTGCGGCCACGGAATCCGCTCCTGCTCGAGGCGGAGTCGTTCCACGCGCAACCGCGTGAAGACCTCATTTTCCGCGGGCGTCAGTCGCATCGGCACGTGCGAGCTGGGGGACGGTTCCTCTACCGCGAGAGCACTCCACGCTTCCAGGGTGTGGAGGTCCATGAGGAAACTGCGCACGTCAGGCAGGTAAGCGCGGAAACGGTCGAGAATCACGAAGCCGTGCGTGTCGAGATCACCCCAGTAAACGACATCCGAGTCGGCGAGCCAGGATAGTGCGGCCAGTTCGTGCACTGCGTAACCACTGCCGTGTACGGCCACGGTGCCCGGCAGATCAGGCAGCGCATGGAGGCCCTCTTTGTTCTCGAGGACCAGTATGCGCTCCGGGTGGAGCGGCAACTCGGCGAGCTCGTCCAGCGGCGCTGCACAATGTCGCGGTGCCGTGGGTAGCAAGGTGCGGTCACAAACCGCAATTTCGCACAATCGAGGCACCGAACGCACACCGAGGTCACGATTCCCCACAGCGCCTTCGAGAAGTACCTCGACCAGTCCGCGATGCCGCGAAATCCACTTGGTATCCACACCGGGCACCGGAAGCTGCCGAATGAAAACGTCCGAAGCCGGATGGTCGGCCAGCCACCGGACCACGCCGACAAGGCGCACGAAGTCGGCTTCGCCGAGTTCGAGCCACCGTGAAAGCGTCGAGCCGATCGCGTCGGCAAGCGCGGGGGTACCGGGTGCCAGAATCTCCACCAACTGCACCCGCCGGGCGGTGAGCCTGTGCCATTCGGACATCCGGCCTGCCGCGGCGGCAATCTCACCGGGACCTGCAAACACGACCCGCACCGGCACATCCTGCGTGCCGAAGCTCGGCCAGCGCCGCGTCTCCCAGTGCACGCGACCGATTCCGCGGTGCATCTGCCAGGCGCGCACCCATGCGACCACGGCGTCGGGATCCTCCGCGACCTGCCGTTCCGAGGGTGGGTGCAACGCAATCGACAGTGAATCGGATTCGGCTGCAATTGGATCGGCCACCCACTTGCTGCGACGATTCCGGTAGGCCGTCTCTGCCCTGGTACTTACGGCTGACGGCGGCACGCACACTGTACTCACTCGCGGGGCTCCTCCGCGCTGCGGATCGGCAACAAGGCCAGCTGCGAGTACTTCTTGTCCCTGATGCTCACCGCGGCCACCCCATCAATGTAATCGTCGAGGGTTTGCAGCAACTTCAGCGGCGTCGCGAGCACCATATGGAAACCGAATCGGGTGAACACGTCGAGTGCTCGCCGCGTGTACGCAGGATCTGCACGGTCGAATGCCTCGTCGAGGATCACTGTGCCGTAGCGCGGCAACTCTTCCCCCGATGCCGCCAGCTGATAGCGCAGGGCGGCGGCGAGACAGAAGAACACCAGTTTCTGGGCCTGCCCACCCGACAGGCCGGAGCTGGAGTCGTGGAAATTGACGTCCACGCCCTCCCCGTCGACCTCGACTCCGATGAAGCCGACGTGCAGGCGGGTGTCCAGTACCAACTGCCGCCAGCGCCGGTCGGCGGGTTCGCCCGAGTCGAGGCGTTCGAGGATCCGCTCCATCTGTTCGAACCGTTGCTCGGCGGCGACCCGGTCCTCTTCCTTGAACGAGCCGCTGACAATGCGCTGCAGTTCCGCGAGGAAATCGGCCGCGGCAGGCGAACGCCGATCCTTCACATCGATCCGCAGAGTCCGGTCGGTGTCGAACGGAGAACGCCGGAGCGATTCGTTCACCGGCTCGATACGGGAACGGATCTCGCCCGGTGCCCTGCGGATCGCGCGGGCCAGCTCTCCGATGTTGCGGCTCGATTGGTCGTTGAGTAGCCGGAAGAACTCGTCCTCGTATGCGGGTAATCCGTCGTTGCGCAGTCGAGTGAGCACCGCGAGAGCATCGTCTACGTACTCTGCGTCGGAGCGCATCTCGGCGCGTCGTGACTCCCATTCGGCGAGATAGGCGGTGAGGATCGCGGTGATGCGCCGCTCGGCGTCCGTGGTTCTCGTGAGCGCCGCACGGTGCTCGTCCGTGATGGTTCGTCCGACGGTATGCAGTAACCGGTCGATGTTCTCGCTCGTCGGTCGACGTGCGGCAGCATCGAAGCGTGCGCGGATGCGCTTGTCGATCCCGTCGGGAACCGCCGAATCGGCGTGTGCTTCCACTTCTGCAAGCCGCTGCCGAGTGTGCTCCACATCGCCACGGTGGCGTTCGAGACCGGATCCGGCTGCGGTATACGCTGCGCGGGCCTCCTTCTCCTCGGTTTCCGCACGGGCAAGATCGAGCGTGAGCGAGGCGTACTCGGCATTGCCCTGCAACCATCCCTCGAGTCGATGCTCGATCGCGCCAACCGCTGCCTCGGCCGCTTCGACGTCGATGTCGGCCCAGGTCGTGTCGAGGATGATCTCCGCCGCGTGTCGACGCTGCTGTACCGTGCACTCTGCGTGCTCGAGCAACTCCTGCCGACGTTGCAGGCGGGCGATCTCGGATTCGACCTCGCCGATGCGGCGACGCAGATCGGAGAGCTTGGTTTCGTTGTCGAACCCGAGCACCCATCGGCTGCGGTCGTCGACGCGGTACCTGTCGTCCTTCTCGTGCCGCTCGCCGCCGTGCTTGACCTGACCGGCCCGGGTCACGCCGCGCGGCACACCTCTCAGGTCGTCGACGGTCGCCACGCACGCATAGTCGAAACGCTCGGCGAGGTGGTGCTGCAGCCACGCTGCCAGCGGTCCCGGCCGCACGTCCAGTTTTCGAACCAGCGATTCGTCACCGCTCGCCGGGGTGGCAGGTCGGCCAGAACGAGTACGCACCCGGCGGTACACCAACCGGGTGCCGAGATGCTGCGCGTCGACCACTGCTGCAACGCGTGAATAATATTCGTCGGGTACGAGCATCGTGCGAGCAAGCCCGCCGAGTACGCGCTCGATGGGGCCGGTCCACTCGGCATGCTCGGAGCGCACTTCGAGGAGTTCGCCCGCGAAGTGCAACATGTCTTCGCTGAGACCAGCTGCGGTGCAGACCAGTTCGCGTATCCGCAGTAGAGCGGGATCGAGATTGGAGCGTCGCCGGGCGAGCAGCTCTCGGTCGGCGATGAGTTGTCGGTGTTCGGAACGCAGTGTGCCGAGTGCTCGCACCACCTCGTACACATCGTTTCTGCGTGTACCGACTGTCGCGTCGAGCTCACGCAACTCCGTTTCGAGCTGGGCTCGCAGATGCGCGAACTCCTCAGCGGTGGTCGGTGCCTCTGCTTCCCACGATCCGACGGCGGTGTCGAACCTGCTCCGTGACTGTACGGTCCGAGTCAGGTCGGCTTCCGCCGCGTCGCGTTGCAGCCTGAGAGTGGACAACCGTCCACCGTCGGTGGTTTCGAGCCGCACCCGCAGATCGAGGGTGCGCTCGGCCGCGCGCTCGGCTTCGACCGAGGTCTTGTCGACGGTAGTCTGCAACAGTCCGATCTGTGCGTAGGCCTCGTCGAGCTTCTCTCGTAGCAGATCCACCGTCATCCGGGCATGCACGGCGTCGAGGTGGTCGTTCTCTTCCTGTAGTTCGCGTTGTTGCTGGAGGCCTCGGCGGCGAACCTCCGCGAGACCGACAAGGGGATCGAGTGCCTCGACTTGCCGACGCGCGTCGACGACGACACGGTGCGCCTCGCGCAGGTCGCGGAACTGGGACGTCGCGCGATCGGCCATCGCGAAGGTGTCGGGTTCGTCGAGCATGTAGTCGCGCAGCAACTGATCGAGACTGTTCAGACTCTTGGCCGACAGTGTTCGGTGCAACAACCGTTGGGCCGCCTCCGACGAAATGCCCAGCTTCGCGCGGAAGGCGCGAGCGAACGCCGTGTAACTGGGATTGACAGTAGCCCCGGGCCAACGCTTTCGGATGCCCCGGGTGTCGATACCGCGGCCGGCGAACGGCTCGAGATCGATCAGGTCGAAATCAAAATCGAAGATCAGATGCAGGTGAGAGACATCGTTGTTCGCGTTGGCTCCACGCCGCAGGTGCATGAGCTTGACGAGCGTCACGGGCGCGGCACCGTCGCCGGTGCGGTAGGTGAGCGCGACGGCACTCCAGGTGGCGCCCGTACGTAGATAGGAAGCGGTCAGGGAGTCGGTATCGACGTCGGCTTCGCGCCGCCACGCACCGCGGATGTAACTGACGAAGTTGCGCCCGGAACCGGCCGCGGATTCCTGCGCGGCCGCGTTGAATCGGACACTGCCGCCCGGCATGAGCACCGTGGAGATCGCATCGATGAGAGTGGATTTTCCGGATCCCGACGCGCCGGTGATCAGGAAACCCTTGCGCGCAATCGGAATGTCGTGGTGACCGTGTAAGGTTCCCCAATTCACCACCTGCACGCGGGCAAGCCGGAACTGGGACGGGTGGGGAGGGGTGGCCGTCACGGCTGACTCTCCGCGACGATGTGCCGGAACTCCGCTTCCACAGCAGCAACCTGATCGGCATCGAACAACTGCCGCAACACCGGAGAGACTTCCATCCGACCCTCCGTCGACGTCGACGCGAGAAGGCTGTACTTCTTCAACTTCTCCCACGAAGCGTTGACCCTGCGCCGGAAACCGGCCGGGTCGGTACTCGTGGCCGCACGGTACATCTCGAGCTGCCCGGCCATTTCGTCGAAATCGACGATGACCCGATCACCGGGTTGTGCGCGGAGGAGCAGCTGCCGCAGCGACAACAGCATCACGGTGTCCATGAATGTCAATCGCTCGGTGCGCAACACTGCGGGGGCCTTGTGATCGCCGGTTTCGGCGGGACGGGTGAATGCGAGCTGTTCGTCCTCGTCGACGACGAGATCGAGAAACACATCGGCCAACCGAGAACGCAGCACGCGCTCGTCGCGGATCACCGTCCGCCACACCTCGGGATGCTTGCCGGCGGTAATGAGCGGACCCTTGAGGAGCTGGACCAATGCGCGCCGGGTGTCGAGTTCGAGTTCGCCGGTGTCGCCGGGATACAGCCCGGTCGTGGTGTCGGTCATAGGCTGTCCTGTTCCAAGGTGGTGAAGGCAGGATCGGTGGGATCGAACAGATGCCGGCGTACCGTGGCCACCCGTTCGACGCCGGATGGGGAGCTCCAGCAAATCTCCTCATCGCCCTCCACGCGGTGTCCGTGCTCGACGGCGAGAACCAGAAGCCCGATGGCGCTTGCCAACCCTTGGGTTGCGGGATGTTCGCGCAGGACCTCGCCGATCGTCGCGCTACCGCGCACGCGCAGTGTGGCCGCTATGCTACCGACCAGCTCTTCCATGTCGATTTCCGATTCGCGGACGATCCGCCGCAGATCGTCGAGGTCGACCTCACCTGGCGTCTGCGACACCACCGGTTCGGACACCAGATCGTCTGCGGGATTGTGCAACTGTAATGCCGCGACCGATTCGATACTCATGCCGATCCGCACCAGGTCGAGGTCGAGCGGTTCATAAGGCTTGCGGTGGGGTGCCACCTGCAGAGCGTGCTGTTGCGCCGAGCGCAACAGACGTTGCAATCGGCGATGTTCCTCGTAATGGCGGGACTGCACGAAATGCCGCAGTGAGCGTGACAGCGACGTCATCGTCGCATGCACTTCGCCACCTGCGTCCTCCATCTCGGTGAGCAAGGATCGGAACCGATGACGTTGCTCGGGAGACAGGCTTCGGGCGAACGGACGAGTCAGTACCGCCTCGATCCAGTCGTCGAGCTGTGCAGACCGTTCACGATCGATGATCATGTCGTAGAACCCGGTGAAGCTGCGTCCTGCATCGGAACTGCCGATGAGGTCGACACCTCGGAAGACCTCGCCCAGAGTGTCGCCGCGGTCGCCTTCGTCGTCGAGGATCCGTGCGCGCAACTCGCGATTGAGCCCTTCGAGTTCGGCCCGTACTCGTGCGAAATCCCCGGGGATCTCGCCGGCAAGCGCGAGGATCTCCGACACGCGTTCCGCGGCCCGTGGGCCATCGAGGACAGGGAAGTCGCCGGATTCCACCGCTGCGATCTGCCGGTCGAGTGCGTCGCGCTCGGCCCGCAGCGTTGCCAGACGGGTTTCGCTCCGTGGGTCCGAATCGCGAGCCAGCGCCTGCAACTGGCTCGACAGGGTTGTCAGTCGTGATTCCGTGATCGAACTGGTGTCGGTCGTCAGTTGCGCAACGAAATTCAGTGCGACGAATGCGGACTCGGTCGGCTCCAGCGTCTCTTCGCGCGAGCCCGTATCGGCACGTCGGAGCAGAAATCCGGCGCGCACCCAATCTGCGCAGTAGGCCTGGGCGGTGCGTGGAAGGTCGAATCCCTGGTCGCGGAGGTCCTGCAGGTCTGCGTCGAGGCGGGCGAACAGTTCGGGGGCGGGAAGTCGCCGGGTTCCCCGATCGAAGTGTCGTCCCAGCATCCCGAGGATTGCGGGGGCGTGGTCGGCGCGCAGCAGCGTCCACGCGGCGTGCTGATCGCGCAGCCGCGTCAGGCGGTACAGGTCGGCAGTCGACACAGCTTCCCTCTCGCTTCGATCGCGCCCATGGTGGCACACGCCTACGACAACCGTCTCCTACGGGATCGGCTCGATGTCGGGGCGGTGACGACAGTGTCGGTAACAAGGGCCACAATGTCCGACCGTGTCGGTTTTCGTCGGGGGATGAAAGCGATCGGAGGATGACGTGATCGAAGTGCATGCACCGGCGGAGGGGTCCGTGACGTTGCCCCGCGACCATCGATGGGTGGTGGTCGACGTCGAGACCTCGGGTGTGCGTCCCAACGCCCACAGGGTCCTGAGCGTGGCCGCCCTCGTGTTGCGCGAGGACGGGTCCGCCGAGCGAGAGTTCTCGACTCTCGTCGACCCCGGCTGCGACCCGGGACCGGTGCACATCCACAACCTCACGCGGGAGCGCCTCACCGGGTCGCCGCGCTTCGAGGACATCGCCGGCGAACTCGCCGGGATTCTCGACGGCGCCACACTCGTCGCCCACAACGCGTCGTTCGACTACGGATTCCTCGACGCCGAGTTCCGTCGGGCCGGCACCTCGATGCCGGCGGAGCACCGTCTGTGCACGCTCGCGTTGTCGCGCCGGCTCGAACTCGACGTCCCCAACTACCGGTTGGCCACCCTCGCGCAGCACTGGCAGGTCCAGCAGTTGCAGGAGCACGACGCCTACGACGACGCGCGCGTCCTGTCGGAGATATTCCTGCGCAGCGCCGCCATGGCCGACAACCTGCAGTTGCCGCTACCCGTCGTGAACTGCCGCAGCCGCAAGTCGGTGTATCCCGCATCCGTTCCGCGGGTCGCGTGCCAGTGGAAGAACCCGGGTCGTCTCGGCGACGACGGCCTCGTCCAGGGCATGAAGGTCGTGATCAGCGGCTCCACCGTCACTCCGCGGGTCGCACTCGCGAACCGGCTGACCGACGCCGGACTCGACGTGATGAACAACGCGAGCAAACAGACCAGCGTCGTGGTGTGCAACGACCCGACCGTGCAGACCGCCAAGGTCCGCAAGGCGATGGCCGAAGGCATTCCCGTGATCAGCGAACAGCAGCTCGAGGAGCTGTTGGCGCGGGTGAGTCCGGGCGAATCGAAGGTTGCGACCGTCGTCGACATCATCCCGCCACCGGAACCACAGGTCGCGGTGGTGCCCCCGGTCCGGCCGCCGACCGGACAGAAGCCCAAGCTGTGGACCGGACGTAAGGTACTGCTGCTCGGCGGCACGCACCTGCAGGCCGTCATGATGCGCTCGCGCCTCACTCAGCTCGGTGCCCGGCCGGCCCTCAACTTCACGGCCGCCGTCACCGACGTGCTGGTCCTCGAAGGGGGAGAGGCCGACAAGCGGATGGCGCGGGTCGCGGCGCGCGAGCTGCCCGTCCTGCGACCCGACGACGTCGATGCCGCGGTGGAGAACGGAGTGGTGCCCCCGCACATGCGGGCGGAGTCGCGGCTCACGGCGCCGGTGCTGTCCCGCGGTGAGGTGACCGACCTGCCGTCCGACAGTCACCGCTGGGCCGTGAACGTCGCCTGGAAAGCCGAAGCCGTCGGCGACGAATTCGATCTCGACATTGTGGCCTTCCTGCTCGGCGCCGACGAGAAGGTCGACACCGACGACGACTTCGTCTTCTACAACAACCCGCTCTACGACGACGGCGTCATCGAACTGACCATCGACGGTTCGAGTGAGCACTGCATCCGCGTCGACCTCGCGGAACTTCCCGCCGAATGCGAACGCATCGCCATCGCAGCGGCCATCGACGGCAACCGCACCTTCGGCGAACTCGGCGCGGTATCGGTCGCGGTCGACAGTGAGACCGGCACCGCCGCGACCTTCGTGCTCGACGCCGGGACCACCGAACGCACCATGGTGCTCACCGAGATCTACCGCCGAGCCGACAAGTGGCGGCTGCGCGCGGTGGGGCAAGGATACGACGACGACCTCGCAGCCCTCGCCCGCCGGTACGGGGTGGAGGTCGACGACTGATTTCTGCTTCGTCGTTCGGGCGGAGATCAGCTGAGCGTGGCGGAGCACGAAACGGTCGTCGGTTCGCGCTATCGCGCGCTCTGATGGCCGTTTCCCGCTCCGTTGTCGGGGTCGGTGGCGGCGAGTTGTCGGGCCCAGTCGGCTTCGGTGTCGAGGAAGGCTTCGCCGCCGGTAGCGAAGGCGTCACGGAGTTTCCTCAATGCTTGAATGAATTGTTTGACGCGTTCGTGAGCTGACTCCGGAGTGCCCATGGCTTTACGCTTGTAGCCGGCTGCGAGCTGTTGGGCGGATTCGAAGTCACCGAATCCGCGAACGTCGGTGAGCTTCGCTGCCGTCGCCTGTGTACCGTCGAACTCTGCGAGCATCACCTCGCAGATCCGCAGGATCTCGTCAACTACATGTGGTTCCAGCCTGGTGAATTCGGGCATTGTAACCTCTCGACTTGGCAGGCGAATCAGCTAAGGATTTGCCGTTCGACTGCGGCTACCAGTTCCTCGAAGTCAGCGCACCATTCCTCTACAAGGGCGTTGCCGGGTCGCTCGGTATGGAGGATTCGCGTGAACATGACGATTCCGAACTCGGTTTCGAGAACGTACTTGCACGTGTCGCTCCGGTTCGTGTCGATTTCGAGCAACGCGCGACGATCGTTGATAGTCAACGTTGTTGCGATGTGCCTGTTGTTGTCGAGTTCTTCCGTGAGGGAGACGTTTCCAGCAAGAATGTTGAGACTATAACCGCGTCGTACACCGGGGACTTGGTTGCGGTCTCGGTACGTGCATCCAAGGAAGGTGTACGTCCCCATCGGCATGTCCGCGATTTCCTTCTTGGCCGCGTCGTACCCGGCCGCGTTCATGACGTCGTCGGGGATGTCGTAGCAGGGGTCGAAGGTGACGGGGGGTCTGCCGGAGTCGTCGGTGATGCGCGGGGTCCGGGTGGCCGACGTGGAAGCCTCGTCGCTCGTGGCCGGCTCCGCCGAACCCGGACTGCACGCCGTCGCCACTACCGCCAGTGCTGCGAGCGCGGCTGTTCCCCACCTGCCCATGCGACCCCCTGATCGATTTGTCGGCAGACGCTAACACAACGGCTCGGCCCAGCACTCCGGAGCGCGAACTAGTCACAAGAGCGCGTTGTAGCGCGCTCCGATGACCGTTTCCTGCTCCGCGCGCCCATAGGTATCTGCAAGGTGGCCTGATTCGCAGGATCGGATTGATTGTGATCGCAATCGCAGATACTGTCTGCACCGTTCCGAATAGCCAACGGGCGAGCGGATGGAAGTCGCATCGGTTGTTCCCCTTGCCCATTCGACCCCGATCGAATGCCAGCCGGACGCCGACACAACCGCTCGAGCGCGCGAAGTGGTCAGAGGCGCGCGTTATTGCGCGCTCTGATGACCGTTTCCCGCTCCGCTGTCGGGGTCGGTGATGGTGAGTTGGCGTGTCCAGTCGGATTCGGTGTTGAGGAAGGCTTCTCCGCCTGCCGCAAAGGCGTCGCGAAGTTGGGTGAGTACTTCTATGAACTGCTCGACGCGTTCCTTTGCGGATTCCGGGGTTCCAGCCGCCTTGCGGCGATACCCGGCGGCGAGCTGCTGTGCAGAGTCGAAATCGCCGAAACCGGCCGTGAATGCCAGTTTTTCGGTGACTCTTGCAGAGCTTCGGAACTCTTCGAGCATAACGTCGCGTATACGCACGATCTCGGTGATGACTTCTGGTTCCAGCCTCACTGCCTCGGACATGCCTACTCCCCGCAGTATTCAGTCTTGGATGAATGGTTCCAATGTCGTTGCCAGATCCAGAACGCCCGCGCACCATTCATCTTGGGGGACTGCACCGGGGTGATCCTTGTGATAGATGCGACTCAGGCCCACGATTCCGAAGGTCGTCTGTAAGACGTATCGGCACGTGTCTCGCGCGTTCGGGTTGACTTCGACGAGTGCGGGCCGCCCATCTATCTGCACTGACTCGGCGACATGCCCGTTCCTTTTCAGTTCCTCGTCGAGTGTGACGTTCCCAGCCAGCACAAGCAGGTCGTAACGAGCCAGTACACCTGGGATGCTGATGGTTCCTTCGTAGGCGCAGCCGAGGAAGGTGTACGTCCCCATCGGCATGTCCGCGATTTCCTTCTTGGCCGCGTCGTACCCCGCTGCGTTCATGACGTCGTCGGGTATGTCGTAGCAGGGGTCGAAGGTGACTGGCGGGCGGCCGGAGTCGTCGGTGATGCGCGGGGTTCGGGTTGTCGTGGTGGCAGTTTCGTCACCTACAGCGACATCATCAGCTGAACCCGGACTGCACGCCGTCCCCATGACAGCCAGTGCTGCGAGCGCAACGATGCCCCACCTGCCCATGCGACCCCCCGATCGATTGTCGGGCAGACGCTAACACAACCGTCCCGGGCACTGCTCCGGAGCGCGAAATGGTCAGAGGTGCGCGTTATTGCGCGCCCTGATGACCGTTTCCCGCTCCGCTGTCGGGGTCGGTGATGGCGAGTTGGCGGGCCCAGTCGGATTCGGTGTCGAGGAAGGCTTCTCCGCCGGTGGCGAATGCGTCGCGGAGTTGGGTGAGGGCATCGATGAACTGCTCGACGCGCTCCTTCGCCGATTCCGGAGTGCCCGCAGCCTTCCGTCGGTATCCCGCCGCGAGCTGCTGTGCTGAGTCGAAGTCGCCGAAACCTTCGGTTCTGGTGAGCCATTCTGCGGTCGTTCGCGCGTCTTCGAACTCCGTGAGCATTGTGTTGCATATCCTCACGAGTTCGTCGATGACGCTGGGTTCGAGCCTGGTGGAACTCGACATGACCACCCTCTTCAGTTCGCGATGTGCGGTTCGATCGAGCCGACGAACTCCTCCATGCCCGCGCACCATTCGCTCTGGGGCGCGGGCCCTGGATGGTCTGTGTTGTACAGCCTTGTGACGAAGACCACGCCGAAGTCCGTTTGGAGTACATAAGTGCATGCATCCCGGTTTTCGGGATCCACCTCGAGTAGCGCGGATCGGCCGTTGATGGTCGCGCTGGTTGCTACATGCCCGTTCTTCTTCAACTCCTCGTCGAGGCTGACGTTTCCCGACAAGATGTTCAGGCTGTACCCCCGCCTGACTCCGGGGACAAGATCTTCCTTCTTGTATGTGCAACCGAGGAAGGTATGCGTCCCCATCGGCATGTCCGCGAGTTCCTTCTTTGCCGCGTCGTACCCGGCTGCGTTCATGACGTCGTCGGGGATGTCGTAGCAGGGGTCGAAGGTGACGGGCGGTCGACCGGAGTCGTCGGTGATGCGCGGGGTGCGGGTGGTCGACGTCGTCGTCTCGTCTCCTGTGGCATCGTCCGCGGCGCTCGGACTGCAGGCCGTCGCGACTGCCGCGACTGCTGCGAGCGTGACGATTCCCCACCTGCCCATGCGACCCCCCGATCGATTGTCGGGCAGACGCTAACACAACCGCTCCGCTACCGCGTCAGCCCTGCTCGACCCCGCGCCAGAACTCGGGTAGTTCCGAGTTCAGTCGATCTTTTGCCTGCATGGGGAGCGAGTGCGTCGTGTCGGGAAAGACCAGAACCTCGGCATCAGCGAGTTGCCGTGCTCGATCGGCTGCTTTCTCGCTTCCGACGAGTGAATCACGCTCCGCGATAGCGACATAGGTGGGCATAACCAAAGCCGCAAGCTCGTCGTCGCTCAGGGGCGACGGGGTCGGTAGTGCGGCGGAGAAATGCTCCGAACCCTCCGAGATCATCGTCGCCGTGGCGTCATCGGAGTCGTAGTCGTCGACACCCCCGACCTTCGCGAGTGCCGTGTCCCGCCAATCGGTCGGAAGGCCCGGCAGTGTCGACACCGACGCCCAGAACAACATTCGGGCAGGGGGATAGCCGAAGGTGAACACAGGCTCGAGCAGCGTCAGCGACCGGACTTTCTCGGGGAACTGCTTCGCGTAGGACGCTGCGCTCGCCCCGCCGAAGGAATGTCCGACGACATGAGCGGTCTCCACTCCGAGACCTGAGAGCGTGTCATCGATCCACAGCGCCTGGTCGTCCGTGGAGGTCAGAGGCGCCGCCTGGACGGACAAGCCTGCGTCGCCGAGAGCATCGAACGCGAGAACGCGGTGCTCGGGGAGGAAGCCCGGAAGGTTCTCGCCCCACATCGGCACACCCGACGCGCGGCCCGGGACGAGAACGACGGGCACCGAGTCGGCCGTCCGAGGCGACGTCCATTCGTAGACGCGGACCGTGCCGAACCGAGTAGGAACGTCATGAACTGCAGAAGGTGGCGGCAGCGCAGACATCGCTCTCTCGTAGGCAGCGACGTAACCGGCCCGACCGGAATCACTGCGGAAGTGGCCGACGCCCGGCGCGCCGAAGAAGAACTGATAGGCGGCGACCAGGCCGACGGCTGCGAGTGTCGCCACCACTCCGAGACCGGTGCGCCGAAGAAATCTGCTCGATCGAATGTGCTGGGTCATCGGGACCCCCGATTGTCGACGTTGCAATATGTTCATATTGTATCGTGTGATCATGCCGAGAGTCGTCGACCATGCGCAACGCCGTAGGGAAATCGTGTACGCGCTGTGGGCGGTCATCCACGAGCGAGGAATCGACGGCGTGACCTTTCAGGCGGTGGCCGCCGCCGGGGGAGTGTCGATCGGCCGGATCCAGCACTACTTCGATTCCAAGGAACACCTGATCCGCACGGGCGCCGAATACATGGTCGCCGAAGCCGAAAAACGCTATGAACGAGCAGAATCCGATCCACGGGCGGCCCTCGTCGCTCTACTCGCTCAACCCGTCCCGACGGACGAGGCCGGACGCCTCGGCGTGTCCGTCTGGTACGCCTACCTCGCCAAATCCGCGAGCGACCCCTGGATCCGCGCGTTCCTGGAAGAGTCGACACAAGGCACAACAGAGGAAACTCGACGACTCCTCGAAGAGTTGGGCATGCCACCCGACAGAGCACGAACGGAAGCCCTACGCCTCGTCGCAGTGAGTAACGGCGTCACCCAAGCCGTGCTGGTCGGCGTCATGGAACCACCTGACGGCATCGCTCTCATTACTGACGAGATCGCCCGCACGACCACCTGAACCCCCCGTGATTGCCGGGCAGCGGAACGGGCTACCCATTCGGGTAACCACCGGAAACATCGCAGTCGGGAGGCACGTTCATGAGTGACGACAGTTTCGGCACACGCGACACCCTGAAGGTCGACGACACCGACTATCGGATCTATCGCATCGACAAGGTCCCGGGCTCGGAGCGGCTGCCCTACAGCCTCAAGGTCCTGCTGGAGAACCTGCTGCGCACCGAGGACGGGCGACTCGTCACCCGGGAGCAGATCGAGGCCGTGGCGGGTTGGGATCCGAAGTCGACGCACAACCCGGAGATCCAGTTCTCCCCGGCACGCGTCCTCATGCAGGACTTCACCGGCGTGCCGTGCGTCGTGGACCTCGTCGCGATGCGCGACGCCATGACCCAGCAGGGCGGCGACCCCAAGCGCATCAACCCTCTGATCCCCACCGAGCTGGTCATCGACCACTCGGTGATCGCCGACGTCTTCGGCACCGAGGACGCCTTTCGGATCAACACCGACCTCGAGTTCCAGCGCAACCGCGAACGTTATGAGCTACTGCGCTGGGCGCAGGGGGCGTTCGACGACTTCAAGGTGGTCCCGCCCGGCACCGGCATCTGCCATCAGGTGAACCTCGAGTACCTGGCCCGCGTCGTCTTCACGCGGGAGGACGAGGACGGCGGGCTCGTCGCCTATCCCGACTCGCTTGTCGGCACCGACTCGCACACCCCCATGATCAACGGCCTCGGTGTCGTCGGCTGGGGTGTCGGCGGCATCGAAGCCGAGGCGGCGATGCTGGGCCAGCCGGCGTCGATGTTGATCCCGCAGGTCGTCGGCTTCAAGCTCACCGGCGAACTGCAGGAGGGCACCACGGCGACCGACCTCGTGCTCACCGTCGCCGAGATGCTCCGCAAGACAGGCGTGGTCGGCAAGTTCGTCGAGTTCTTCGGTCCCGGTGTCGCCAACGTGCCGCTCGCCAACCGCGCGACCATCGGCAACATGAGCCCCGAGTACGGCTCGACGATCTCGATCTTCCCGATCGACGACGCGACCCTCGACTACCTGCGTCTCACCGGTCGCGACGAGGGGCAGATCCGCCTCGTCGAGGCGTATGCGAAAGAACAGGGTCTGTGGCACGACCCCGATCGCGAACCCGACTACAGCGAGGTCGTCGAACTGGATCTGTCGAAGGTGCGACCGTCCGTCGCCGGCCCGAAGCGACCGCAGGACCGCATCCCCGTCGCCCTCGCGCCGAAGGCCGTGACCTCGCTGCTCAACGGTGAGGAAGTGCCCGACGTCGTCTCCCGCGTCCAGGACTCGGGTGTCGACGAGGGCGTGCTCGAATCATTCCCTGCCAGCGACCCGGTGTCGGTGCGCAGCGAGGACTCCCGCGACGAGCCGCGCGACCCGGTGCCCGACGACGCCGACACCTCGGCGCCGCCGTCGAAGAAGGTCCCGGTGCGGGTCGGGGACGGCGACGAGTTCGAACTCGACAACGGACATGTGGTGATCGCGGCGATCACATCGTGCACGAACACGTCGAACCCGTCGGTGATGATCGGTGCGGCGCTGCTCGCCAAGAAGGCCGTGGAGAAGGGGCTGCGGAGCAAGCCGTGGGTGAAGACCACGCTGGCTCCGGGGTCGCGGATCGTCACCGACTACTACGAACGTTCGGGTCTGACGCCCTATCTCGACAAGCTCGGCTTCAACCTCGTCGGTTACGGCTGCACGACCTGCATCGGCAATTCCGGCCCGCTTCCCGACGAGATCGCGGCCGCGATCGACGAGCACGACGTCAACGTCTCGGCCGTGCTGTCGGGCAACCGCAACTTCGAGGGACGCATCCATCCGCAGACGAAGATGAATTTCCTCGCGTCGCCGCCGCTGGTGATCGCGTATGCGCTGGCCGGGTCGATGCTCGTCGACCTCTTCAGTGACCCACTCGGCACCGACAGCGAGGGCAACGAGGTCTACCTGCGCGACATCTGGCCCACGACGCAGGAGATCCAGGAGGTCATCGACGACGCGGTGCGCGCGGAGATGTTCGAGACCGGTTACCAGGACGTCTACACCGGTGACGAGACGTGGCGGAACCTCGACGTGCCCGACAGCGAGGTGTTCGAATGGAAGGACGAGTCGACCTACGTGCGACGTCCTCCCTACTTCGAGGACATGTCGTCGGAACCCGAGCCGCTGCGCGACATCGAGGGCGCGCGGGTACTCGCGCTGCTCGGCGACTCCGTGACCACCGACCACATCTCGCCGGCCGGTGCGATCCGACGCGACAGCCCCGCCGGTCGCTACCTGCAGGAGCACGGCGTCGAGCAGGCCGACTTCAACTCCTACGGGTCGCGACGCGGCAACCACGAGGTGATGATCCGCGGCACCTTCGCCAACATCCGACTGCGCAACCAACTGGTGCCGGACGTCGAGGGTGGCGTCACCCGCTATCTGCCGACCGACGAGCAGATGAGCATCTACGACGCCGCGCAGAAGTACGCGGAGGACGGCACACCGCTGGTCGTGCTCGCGGGCGCGGAGTACGGGTCGGGCTCGTCGCGTGACTGGGCGGCCAAGGGCACGTTGCTGTTGGGGGTGCGCGCGGTGATCGCGCAGTCGTACGAGCGCATCCACCGCTCCAACCTCATCGGTATGGGCGTGCTGCCGTTGCAGTTCCCGGAGGGCGAGTCGGCGCAGAGCCTCGGCCTGACGGGGGAGGAGGAATTCACCATCACCGGTCTGGCGGACAGCGACGAGATCCCCGAGACCGTGCACGTGAAGGCGGGGGACACGGAGTTCGACGCGACGGTGCGCATCGACACCCCCGCCGAGGCCGAGTACTTCCAGCACGGCGGAATCCTGAAGTACGTGCTGCGTAAGCAGCTCGCGCAGTAGGCAGCGACAGACGGGGGCTCGTGGCTACTGCGCCGCGAGCCCCCGTTCCGCTGCGGCGGTGCGCACCGCGTCGATCACGAGGCGCAGCGGCGGCCGTTCCGACGCGACCCCGCGATGCGCGATGGAGATCGTGCGCACGAGCGGTTCGGTCAGCGCCACCACCTCGATCCCGGGTGAGCTCAACGTCAGCCCGAGATCGGAGACGAGCGTGACACCCAGCCCCGCGGCGACCATCGCCAGCGCCGTCGCCTGCTCACCGACCTCGTGGTTGATCCTCGGCTCGAACCCCGCACGTTGACACGCGAGGCTCACCGCGCGGCCGAAGTGCGAGTTCGGGCCGGCCAATACCCACGGATGCTCGGCGAGGTCGGCGAGTGCGATGGTGCCCGCCGGCACCGTCCCGGGCGGCACCGCGGCGTGCAGTCGCTCGACCGCGATCACCACCTTGGTCAGCTCCGGATCCCACAACATCGGGTAGCCGGAGTATTCGATGACGAACGAGAAGTCCAGCGATCCGTCACGGACGGCTCCGGCGGTCTCCTCGGGGGCGAGCTCTCTCGTGCGGACCTCGATGCCGGGGTGCTCGGCAGCCAACAACGCCAGCGCGCTGGGGATCAGAGTGGATGCGACGGAGGCCCACACACCGGCGGTCAGGCGCGCGCTGACCCCGTCGCGGGACTGTTCGAGCGCGGTCGTCGCCCGCTCCACCGACTGCAGGATCTCCTCGGCATGTTCGGCGAGCAGCACGCCCGCCTCCGTCAACTGGACCCGACGTCCCCGGCGCTCGAAAAGCTTTGCGCCGACGTCCCGTTCGAGCTGGGTGAGCTGCTGCGAGACCGCCGAGGTGGTGTAGTGCAGGGCGAGCGCGGCGGCCGTGACGGTACCTCGACGATGCAGTTCTCGAAGCATCCGTAACCGGCGCAGGGACAACTCCATGCCGTCAGCGTAGGGCGCGCCCGGGGACCTGCAACCGCTGTGAGCTCGCGTTGTGTAGAAATCGTGAACTCTCACCTTCGAGTTTCGTAACTGGACGCCCCGCGCTACCCCCGGGCACGCTGGCGTCACCGGCCGAATCGACGTAACGACGGCTCTGACGAACGGGGGACCGCATATGACCACCATGGCAGCACGCGTCGACGCGGTGGACACCCGCAGGGACGAACCTTTCATGCGTCTCACCTGGACGGATCCGGTGACAGGTGCGCACGGTTATCTCGTCGTCCACACCCTGGTGGGCGATCTGGCGACCGGCGGCACCCGCATGCGGGCCGGGTGCACGATGTCGGAGGTCGAGGACCTGGCGCGCGGCATGGCCGCGAAGACCGCGGTGTTCGACCTGCCGGTGGGCGGCGCGAAGGGCGGGATCGACTTCGACCCGAAGGATCCCCGTGCCGTCGACGTGCTGCAGCGCTTCTGCCAGGCGATGCGTCCTTGGTTGAACGCGCACTGGGTGACCGCCGAGGACCTGGGCGTTCCCCAGCATCTCCTCGACGAGGTCTTCGAGCGGCTGGGATTGCATCAGTCCTTCCACGCCGCGATCAGCCGTGCGGCGGACCCGGCGATCACCCTGGACCGGGTGCGCACCTCCCTGAATGCGCCGGTCGACGGCGGTTTCCTGCTGGGCGACGTGATCGGTGGTTACGGCGTCGCGCAGGCCTGCATCGCCACCGCGAACGCATACCGCTGGGCGCCGGCCGAGACCACCGTGGCGATCCAGGGAATCGGCACGATGGGCGGCGGCGCCGCCTGGTACCTGCACGAAGCGGGCATGCGCGTGACCGCCGTCGCCGATGCCGCCGGAACACTGTATTGCGCTGACGGATTGGATATCCCGGCACTGCTCGACCTTCGGGACGAGTACGGGGAGATCGACCGGTCCCGCCTCCCGTCGCACCTCGAACAACTGCCGCGCGACGCGGTGATCGGCATTCCCGTTGACATCTTCGTCCCCGCCGCCATCTCCTACGCCATCACGGCGGAGAACGTCGGCCGGGTCGCCGGACGGGTCGTCATCGAGGCCGCGAACTCCGCGACGACGCCGGACGCCGAAGCCGTGCTCACCGGACGCGGTATCCCGGTGATCCCGGATTTCGTCGCCAACGCCGGCGCGGTCGCGTGGGCGTGGTGGGTGCTCCTCGGGTGGGTGGGGACCGATCCGGAGGATTCGTTCCAGCGCCTGCGCACCGAGATGCTCACCAAAATCACGCTGCTGGTCGAGCGGTGGGCGCTCGATCGGGTGCCGCCGCGACAGACGGCACGGGAACTCGGCGCGACCAATCACGGCGTGACGACATCGCGCACGGTCACCATCCCCTGACGCCTCCACACAGCACCGTCGCCGTCGATGCAGCTCAGCGCATCGGCGGCGACGGCGCGTCGAAGTGTCGCGAGCGTCACGTGGGACCGGAAACGGGCATGTCGATCGGTACTTCTAAGGTGGACATGCCCGTATCCGTCGACGGGCGGAAGGACGTCCGCAGGGGTGAGTGGAGTGCGAGTGGAGTCAGGCGAGAGCGAACCCGAATTGAGGGATCGCGTGCAGCGCCTGCTTGCCTTCCTGGCCGAGCTCGTCAAGGCCCGCAGCGCGCCCGTCCGCGTCGTCGACAAACACCGCGCCGTGATGTCCCTCGAGGAGGGAAATATCAGGGCCGGCCTGCGTGCCCATGCCGCGTCGGGCGACATCGTCCTGCGCGCGCGTCGCGCTCAGCTCGAAGAGCCCCCGCGCCCGCCCGCCGAGCTCGCGAACTACATGCACGGGGACATCGCGGATTCCGCCGTCGAGCCCGAACTCGACCCCCAGGCCATCGGCATCGACGGTCTCGACGCGTGGCTGACGGAATGGCGCACGTGGGCGGTCGTCGACCGCGAACGGCAGGCCGCCTCGCATCTGTATTCCTTCCTGCAGCGAGCGATGCTCGACCTCGAGGACCAGCCCGAATCGCTGGAACTCGTCGTCGCGTCGGGTCTGCTGCACCTCTCCGAGGGTGTGGCGGGCGCGCGGGTCCACACGCACCTGATCACCCAAGCCGCGCTCATCGAGCGACAGGGCGATTCCGGCGACCTGGTGGTCCGGCTGAGTCCCAGCGCGGGGCCGTCGCTCGAGGACGTCCAGCTCCTCACCGGTCTGGAGGTCTTCGACCCGACGAGCGTCCGTGAGCTGCACGACGCCCTCGTCACCCAGGTCGCGTCGCCTCTCGACCCCGCGGCTCGCGCGTTCCTGAAGAGTTGGGCCGAGCGTGCGCTCACCGTGCCGGTCGACGTCGTCGATCGTGCGGACGAAGCGTCGTCGTCGGATGCCTTCGTGACGCCGTCGCCGGTGCTCGTGCTGCGCAAGCGCGGCGCGCACGCGCTCATCGAGTACTACAGCCGCATGACCGAGGCGGCCGCCGACGAGTCGAACCCGGTGCCGCTCGGGCTGGCGCAGCTCGTCGAAGCGATCGAACCGGCCGACCGGGTCGCATGGCTCGACCGCATCGGCACGCCGTCGACCGAGTTCACCGGCGAGCAGCTGTTGCCGCTGCCCGCGAACGAGGAACAGCGCGACATCATCGACCGGCTCGCCGGCGACAGCGGTGTCGTGGTCGAGGGACCTCCGGGTACGGGTAAGACCCACACCATCGCCAACATCGTCGCGGCGCTGCTCGCGCGCGGGCAGCGGGTGCTGGTCACCAGTGAGAAGGCGCAGGCGCTGCGCGTGCTCCGGGAGAAGCTCCCGTCCGAGCTGCAGGAACTGTGCGTGGCCGTGACCGACCCGGTGCACGGCGGCACGGTCGAACTCACTCGCAGTGTCAGCGAAATCGCCATCCGCAAGGCGCAATTCAACGTTCGACGCGCGCAGGAACGCATCGACGAGCTCACCTCGCAACGCAACGACGCTCTCGACCGTCGCGCGACGCTGATGGAACAGATCCGGCAGGCGCGCGCGGAGGAGACCGAGGTCCACGCCGACGTCGCCGCCGGTTACGAGGGGACGGCCGCGTCGATCGTCCGACGGGTCCGCGCACACGAAGCCAAGTACGCGTGGTTGCCCGCGCCTCTGCTCACCGACACCCCACCGCTGACGGTCGACGAACTCGTCACCCTCCACTCGTTGCACCAGCGGTCGAGCGTCGAGCGCGCGCGCCGTCGCCAGCAGCGTTTCCCTGAACTGTCACTGCCCACCCAGAGGGAACTGCAGTACGCGTGCGCCGCCGTCTCCCAGGCGTCGAGCGGCACGACCAACGGCGAGACGCAGGGGCTGCTGCGGATCCTCAAGGGTGCATCGCTCGAAGCACTCGGCCGTATCCGCGATCTGTGCGAGCAGCTGCAGGGTGCCCTCGAGGACGCGGACCGGCTCGACGCCCGGATCCAGCGCGTCGCCGACGACGTCCTGTCGGGCCGGGCCCAGCACCTGTGGGGGAAGACCGCCGAGCTCGCCCGGCTCGTGCAGGCCGCGCAGGAGGCCGACCGGATCGTCGGTGCCAGCTCGGTGGACATCGCGGTGACGGGACGACAGGCCTTCGAGGCGTACGACGCGCTCGCCCGCAAGCTCGAAGCAGGCGACACGTGGCGCAGTGGCTTCACCCGGTTCCGGCGCAGCGACGAGCAATCCGCCGTCGAAGCGCTCGGGGAGATCGCGACCGTCGACGGCGTCGCCGCCACTACCGCCCAGACGGCGCGCATCGTCGCCGAGCACCTCCGTGCGCTCGAGGCGATCCGGGTCGCGCGGGTGGTCCTTCGCGACCTCGGAATCGACATCGAGCTCGACGAGTCACGCAGCCGCGCCGTCGGCACCCTCGCATTCCTCGACCGGGATCGCGCCATCGTCGACAATCTCGTGGCCCGGGTGCACGACGTCGAATCCGCACTGCGCGAAGTCCATCCGGGGGCGCCGCGGATCACGAGCATCGAGCAGGCGCGGTCCACCGCCGAGTCGGCACGGACCATCGCCGCCGCGGGCACCGCGGAAGCGAGCAAGAACTGGCTCGAATCCATCGGCATGTACGTGCGGGGACAGATCTCCGGGGGAGCATCGCCCGAAGGACGCGCGCTGGCCCGTGCCTTCCACGACGCCGACTTCGACGCCATCAATGCGGCCCTGGACGCGTGGGACCGGGCGGCGGGGGAGCAGCGTGAGGAGCTGGAACTCGTCTCCCTCCACGCACGCCTGACCTCCGCGGCACCCGCACTCGCTCAGGCCCTCGCGGAGAATCCGTTGAGCCTCGCCTGGCCGGTTCGTCTCGCCGACATCGACGAGGCGTGGGCGTGGCGACGCGCGGACGAATGGGTGCGACGCTTCCACGAGCGCACCGACGACGGGCAGTTCGAACGCGACCTCGACGCACTCGAGAAGGACATCGCGCGACTCACGACCGAGCTCGTCGAGGAGAAGGCGTGGAGCGCATGTCTCGACCGCACCACGGCCGAGCAGGTCCAGGCGCTCCATTCGTACCGCGATCACATCGCGAGCATCGGTAAGGGCACCGGCCGTTATGCGGAGCGTTATCGGGCGGCGGCACGCGAGGCCATGCAGGTCGCACAGGGGGCAGTGCCCGCCTGGGTGATGCCGCTGCAGCAGGTGCTGGCTTCGATTCCGCCCGAACAGAATTCGTTCGATGTCGTCATCGTCGACGAAGCGAGCCAGACCGACATCAGCAGCCTGTTCCTGCTGTGGCTGGCGCCGCGCGTGATCGTCGTCGGCGATGACAAGCAGTGTGCACCGAGCGCGGTGTCGCTGGGTGCGCTCGACGGGGTGTTCAGCCGTCTCGATTCGTATCTGCCCGACATCCCGAACTATCTGCGCGACAGCTTCACTCCGCGATCGAGTCTGTTCTCGTTGCTGCGGTCGAGGTTCGGCAGCATCGTCCGGTTGCGGGAGCACTTCCGGTCGATGCCGGAGATCATCGCGTGGTCGAGCGACCAGTTCTACGCGGACGACCCGCTGGTCCCCATGCGGCAGTACGGCTCCGATCGGCTGCAGCCGTTGCGCACCACCCTTGTCGAGGACGGTGCCGTCACCGGCCAGAACTCGACGCTGACGAACTATGCCGAGGCGCATGCCCTCGTCGATACGCTCGTGAAGTGCGTCGAGGATCCTGCCTACGACGGCAAGACCTTCGGTGTGGTGGTGCTGCAGGGGCAGCTGCAGGTCGACATCATCCAGAACGAACTGCTCGAGCGGCTCACCCCGGAGCAGTGGGAGGAACGCAGGCTCCGCGTCGGCACGCCCCCGGACTTCCAGGGCGACGAACGGAACGTGGTGTTCCTGTCGATGGTCGTCGCGCCCGAACAGAACATCGCGGCATTGACGCGAACCGAATACCAGCGACGGTTCAACGTGGCGGCGTCGCGTGCCCAGGACCAGCTGTGGTTGTTCCATTCGAGGACCATCGACACGCTGCGCCGCACCGACCTGCGGTACTCGCTGCTCACCCACATGCGGACGACGTCCCCGCGGCCGGCCGAGCCGATGCCCGCCGGCGTGACGCGTGACGAGCGGCACGAGGCATTCGACAGCCTCTTCCAGCAGGACGTCTTCCTGGACATTGCCACTCGCGGCTATCACGTGAACCCGCGGGTCGAGGTGAACGGCCACTTCATCGATCTCGTCGTGACCGGGGCGGCAGGCAAGCTGGCCGTCGCCTGCGACGACGAGCAGTGGCACACGAGCCCCGACCGGCAGAGCGCCGATCTGGAGCGGGAGCGTGAACTGCACCGCAGCGGCTGGAAGTTCTGGCGGGTCCGGGAATCGGAGTACTACCTCGACCCGGTCGCGGCCATGGCCGGGCTGTGGGAGGAGTTGGAGCGTCGCGGGATCGCGCCGGGCCGGGTGGATGCAACGGTCGTCGACGACACCGTGGATGCGGGTACACGAACGATGACGGGGATCGACGACTACTGAGACGACTCGGCCGCCCCAGCGTTCGCGGTGGCCATCGGATGGAGAAAGATCCCCGAAGGGAAGGCATCCGGGGATCTTTCGTGTGCAGATCTATGACGGCATCGCGATGAACGTCAGCGGATCCGACTTCTCGAATCGGCCGCTGACATTGCCCGCGAGGCCACCTTCGAGTGCCGTGTCGCCCAGGAGATCGAGCTTGCCCGCCGGTACGCCCTCCGAGAGGTCGAGATCGCTCAGGTCGACCCACACGATGTTGGGGCGCGTCGTCGATTCGAACACGTAACGCTTCTCGGCGAGGTCGGCCACCGTCTGCCAGATCGTCTGCGAAGCATACGGTTTTCCGGGTTCGGGTACGCGGAACGGCTGCGCGGCATTGCGGATCACGCTGAGAACGCCCGCGATCGCCTGCACTTGGCTCTGCGGTTCCGGAAGGCTGCCGACGTAATGCGCTGCGCGAGCGAACCTGTCGGACGCATTACCGGTGCCGGGGAGTGGTGCCTCACCGCCGAATCCCTTCACCTTCTTCAGCAGTTCCAGCTGTTCGCCGTAGGCGGGGGAGTTCGTCATGACGGCGTAGTCGCGGCTGTGCCAGACCGTCGGTGTGCCGTCGAGGTATTCGATGATCGCGGAGTCGCCGGTCGCGTCGTCGAGTGCGAGATGCACGGCGGGTACCTCACCGGTCGCCGGGTCGCCCAGCGGAACGACCTGCACGCCGGTCTTCTCGATCCAGTCGACGGCCTCGGCGACGGTCGCGAAGTTGTCGAGGAAGTACTGCATCCACACCGCAACGCTGAGCGCGGGTCGGCTCTTGTCGTGGGTGCCGTAGTCCGATTCGGTGAGCCACAGGATGTGCCCACCGAGGCCGGCCTCGTTGAGTCCGTCGACGGTCATCATATCGTAGGCACCCGCGACCACACTGCCGTACTTCGACGTCCACGAGAGTTGTCCACCGACACCGTCGTCGCGAGTGATACCCCGGGGGAGCGCCCACAGATTGGTGGCGGTTTCGCGGTGGTAATCCATGTTGCGTCCCACGAGCACTTGACCGGACGGGCCGTTCCACACAACTCGTGTGCACATATGCGACACCTTCCCGCGGTAGATCCGCGTCGACGAATTATCGATCCCCGTGAATCGACGTACTCCGGTTCGCATTCCTGTGTCGATTCACAAGCGATATCGAGGTTGTATCACGGGGTGGTGCGAGAAACCTGGAGAAAACTCGATTCGCCGGACTAAGCGGGAGGGTGAATTCTCCTCGTCACTCATCCGACGACAGTGCGTCGAAGACCGCCTTCACGCGCACCTCGTCCTCGATGCCGAGAATGTCCGCCCAGAAGAACCCGGCCTCGGTCGTGTAGGCGTGGCCGTGGCCACCGGGCACTTC